>NZ_CP047165.1:1200000-1800000 GCF_009833965.1 Pelistega ratti | reverse complement strand
GGGTAATCAACTTGCGGTAATGCGGAAACAGATAATTGTTTATAAGCTAATAAACCACCCATAACAATAGCAATCATTAATAAAACAGTTGCTACAGGTCTTAAAATAAACTGACGAGAAATATTCACGGCACAATCTCTACGGTAGAACCACTACGCAGACGATCAAGCCCCTCAATGACTACTTTATCTGTAAGGCTTAGTCCCGATAAAATTTGTGTATACCCCTCATTTACAATGCCAGTCTGTACCGTTTGTGTTTTGATGGTATTATCCTCCTGCACAATATACACATAAGCACCAGCATCGCTATATTGAATAGCATCATTACTTAATACAATGGCATCATCAACTTGTTGTAAGATAATTTTGGCATTAACAAATTGGTTGGGAAAAAGTTGATAATCATGATTATCAAAACGTGCTTTTAATTTAACACTCCCCGTTGTGGTATCAACTTGGTTATCCATAGAAACCAGCACTCCCTCTGCTAGAATCGTTGCATTTTCTTTATTGAGAATACTCACTGCTAATGACTTACCTTGATAAAAAGGGGCTGCTAATTTAGCAATATATATTTCTGGGACGGAAAAACTCACATCAATTGGTTGATTTTGTGTAATCAACACCAATCCATCTGTACTATTTGCAGCAATAAGATTACCAACATCTACCTTGCGTAAACCAACTCTTCCATCAATAGGCGCAACAATATCTGTATAGTTAAGATTAATTTGTGCTTGCTCAACCGCTGCTTGTAAATTGACAGAAGATCCCTCATACTGACGAACTAATGCTTGTTGGGTATCTACTTGCTGGCGTGCAATAGAATCTTGTTTATACAGAGTTTGATAACGTTTTAAATCTTGACGAGCATTCACTAGTCTTGCTTGGTTTTCTGCTAAAGAACCTTTTGCTTGGTCAAGTGCTGCCTGATAGGTTCTGGGATCAATCTTAGCTAATAAATCCCCTTTTTTAACATATTGCCCCTCTTCAAAAAAAATAGCTTGTAAAACACCGCCTACCTGACTATTAACTATTACAGACTGAGAAGGAATAACAGTACCTAGACTAGATACCACTTCTTGAATTGGTTTTTCCTCTGCATAAACAATCTTAACAAGGCTACGTTGAAAGTTATTTGCTCCCCTTCCGCGTTGTGTAGTCGGTTTAGCGGTATTATTCGTCTGTGTAGAGGGTTTATTTGGGCTAGTGTTCGTATCTGATGATGAGGTATTATTATCACGAGACGAAACAATAAAAAAATAATAGCCAAACCCTAAGATGGCTATTAAAAGTAATAAAAGATATTTACGCATACCGTGTACAAATGAAATATCACATAAATGATTGGCTGCTATTGTCCCTTATTCAAGAAAAAGATACTAGACGGGGCAATGCATTGAAACAAAAACATTTCCTTATATAAAACCTAAATCTGGCATAGCGCTATTTTAAAACCAATCGGCTCAGTCATAAGAATTTGTTTAAAATGATCATTAATCCGAAAAAAACGAATCATTACAACATGTTTATTCGCACTAATTTCGGGATAAATCCTTTGATTGGCAGAGAGCCAAATTCTTGCCATCTGATAAATTCTTCCTCCAATATTTTTCTCAAAAAAACCATTGGTTTTACTACTTTCCATATGGGGAATCGCAGCCTCTCTAATCACAGAAAGTGCTTGGCTCACCGCATTATAAAGTGGCATAAACGGCACTATCAGTTGATGAAAAATATGTAAGCAGTCTTGATGATTCCCATTTAGCCATGCTGTATAAGAAGGAATATCCATAGCAGAGGTAGAGCCGGGAGTTAAAAAACGATTTTTTAAAGAAAGTAACCATTCATTCTCTCGGATATGGCTACCCGGTTTTCTAGCACTCGCTAATTGTTGAGATACTTGATTTAATTTTTGGATTGTTGCATTCAATACCTGTTCATCAATATCAGGAAACGTACGATAGCTTTCTAAACTTGCTTTTTGTTTCTCAATTTCTTGAAGTACCCAGTTACGACAATCACCACGATCACAAACATCCATAATCTGAAAAAGAATGGCAAACGCAACGTGCAAACCCTCTGCTGAAGGACTTTTACTAAATGTCAATAATTGCTGGAATAAATATTCCAAACGAATCATATAGCGTATTCTTTCGTTGAAAGGATGTTCATATAAAATCAACTCAAACTCCTTTATTGACCATCAATGACCATTTCATATGAAAATTATATGCCTGTTCTTGTAAATTATCCAAAGTTATACCCTCACCATTGAAAATAATATCATCTGCATATAATAATCGTTCTTCTCGCCGTACTTGCTGTTGGATAATCCGCTGAATTGTTTCTTGAGAAAGTGCATTTCTTTTACTAACTCGTTTAATTTGTGTCGCTTCATCGCAATCAACAACACAAATACGGTCTAACCATGAACGATAATAATCAATTGATTCCACTAGTAAGGGGATATCAAAGACAATATAAGGGCTTTGCTTTTCTTGCTGACATTGTTTTTGCATTTCTTGTTTTATCATGGGATGTAGGATATTTTCTAATTTTTTTTTAACCGACACATCAGAAAAAATAAGCTGTCGCATAGCATCTCGATTTAAGCTATGATCAGGAGCAATTACTCCATCACCAAATACTTCACGAATAGCAGGAATAGCTTGCCCATTTGCCTGTGTTAATGTCCGTGAAATTTGGTCTGCATCAATAACTTTAATCCCCCATTGCTCCAGTAATCCAGCTACTGTTGACTTGCCAGAACCTATTCCCCCTGTTAAACCGACACAAAACTGATTATATTTTTCCATCTAATACCACCAAAAACATCAACCATGTTGATAACGCTATCCAAGGACCAAAAGCAATATACCCTATGGATTTTTTAACTATCTTTAGTATACACGCAAAGAGTATGCCTAACAGACAAGCAAGAAGGACTGCATATAACCAAACTTCTACCGAGAAAAGAATTAATAAAATCATTAAAAAATAAATATCGCCCAAACCGATACGATTTCTGAGAACAAGCCAATAAAGCACACCTATACCGATAAAAAAAGGGATTTTTTCTTGAAACCCTATATACATTAAGTCTATCAGCGATACTTCCGTATCAATAAATAGTACCTGCCCTAAATGATATAAACCACCTATTATTAATACCCCTACTAAACACCAAAAGGGAATAAGGTAAAGCTTACAATCAACACAGGCAATAATGGTTAGGAAAAAAGCGAATGGTAATGCTATATAGTGCTTTATGCCGATATTAGGAATAATGGATAGATAAGCAAAAATAATATAGACCAATATATAAAGAAAGAATAAAGCACTGCAAAATAAGTGATGGTACGAACGCTGATAGGTTTTATTTTGGTAAAAATGTGGGTCTTTAGGGTAAGCCCGATAAAAACTTAAAACCGTGTATCGGTATACCACACTTACAGCAATACCCATCATAACGACTAAGAAATACCAATACCACGACATAAAACCTCCCTTTTTTAATAAGCACCCCCATTTATCTTAGAATATGTATGGAAAACTAAATATTATTTTTAATTAATAGGGATAGAGATTTACTATATCAAAGGATATACAGGTATTCAATATGATAATTTTGTCCTAGGGATGGTACGTATCCTTTTACAATCACCCTAGGACACTATTTTATTTAAAAGGTTGAAAAACGACGTGCTTTATCTAATTTACGCATTTCCATCATATCTTTGTCACTGAGTGCAAAATCAAAAATATCAATATTTTCTTTAATATGTGCTGGATTACTAGAACCAGGAATCGCAATATAACCTGACTGCAAATGCCATCTTAGAATAACCTGTGCCGGTGTTTTATGGTACGCTTTCGCTATATCTACAATAACAGGATCATGAAATAAATCTTCTTTACCACCACGCCCCCAACGGTTACGTCCTCCAAGCGGATACCAAGACTCAATCACCGTACCATATTTATCAAAATAAGGTTTAAGTGAAATCCATTGATTATATGGATGCGTTTCATTTTGCACGACCGCTGGTGTGATGGTTGCAATCTGCATAATCTCTGCAAACTCTTTCTCATAATAGTTAGATAAACCAATAGACTTTACCTTACCATCTCTTACCGCTTGCTCCATAGCTTTATATGCTTCTTTATCATGTGCAGCAGGGTGATGCAGTAATAATAAGTCGATATAAGGGGTATCTAATCGCTCTAACATATGATCAATTTCTGTTGCTGCATTTGGAAAATCATCCATCCATAGCTTAGAAGTTAAAAAGATTTCTTCTCGTGGTACACCTGATTTTTTAATAGCACGACCAACGGCTACTTCATTATTATAAGCATGAGCAGTATCAATAAGACGATAGCCATTTTTTAAAGCAGCCAGTATAGAGACCTCTGTTTGTTCATCTGACAGCATCAGTACACCAAGTCCAATAATCGGCATTTCTTGACCATTATTTAAGGTAACAGTA
Source organism: Pelistega ratti (assembly GCF_009833965.1). Taxonomy (NCBI): domain Bacteria; kingdom Pseudomonadati; phylum Pseudomonadota; class Betaproteobacteria; order Burkholderiales; family Alcaligenaceae; genus Pelistega; species Pelistega ratti. The sequence goes on along the minus strand of NZ_CP047165.1, from coordinate 1,795,505 downwards.
CGTTTTTCAAAATTAAACGTAGGGGCTTTAGCTTGTGGTTTAGTTGTCTGCGCCTCACTTGAGGGCATCACTCCTAAACCTAATGTCAGTAAAGTAGATAGTAAAAGTTGTTTAAACATTTTACCTCCTCTATTGCTGTAAACGTGCTATTAGCGCTTGTTGATAATCAGGAATCTTTGATCTGTCTGCTGCCTCAAAAGCAAGAGGCTCAAGATATGTCATACCACAATGTAATGCACTCGCTTTAAGTGGTAGAAACACATCTTTTAAGTCCACACCAATTCGCCCATTCTTACCATAGGTACTTGACCCGCCAGCTGCCTGTGTAACAGCTAAAAACTCTTTTCCCTCCCATAACCCAGGCCCCACATTACCCCATACATCATTCATGTAGGCTTTCATCATGGGGGTGATATTAAACCAGTGTGTAGGGAAAATAAATACCACTCGATCATGCTCACGCGTTATTTGGCGTTCTTTCTCATCATCAATAGCACGAGTATCAAAGCCATAAAGCGTTTCTAAATTACGTACCGTTACTCCTTCTACACTTTCTGCGGCTTGCTGTAGTGCTTTGGTAAAGGTAGAACGCTCAGGATAAGGGTGCGACACAATCACTAAAGTTTTAATCATAGTACGTTCTCTTGCCTCTATAAAACGGCTAGCTAAGACGGAAGCCGTAAGCACTGCACCCGCTTTGATTAAATGACGGCGGTTCATACACTACTTCTCCTTCTTCATATCGCTATTACCTAAGAAATTAAAATCATATTCTCATTAAAGGTTATAGAAACCCATTTATAAAGAGCCTTATTTCAATTGATTATAATCTGCATCAGCAACAGGTTCTAAAAACTCATTTCGTGTATTTTCACCGGGTACTTCTATAGACAAATGTTGAAACCACTCTGTTGGTGCTGCACCATGCCAATGTTTAACCTCAGCAGGAATATGAACAACATCTCCCGCTTTAAGTTCCTGTGCTGGTTTACCCCACTCTTGATAATAACCTCGACCAGCCGTTACTAATAAGATTTGTCCGCCACCCTTACTGGCATGATGAATATGCCAATTATTGCGTGTTCCTGGCTCAAAGGTAACATTCCCTATCGGTATTTGATCAGTAGAAAGCATATTTAAATAACTTTTACCGACAAAATATTTTGCATACGCTGTATTATCATCACCCATTGGAAACTGGCTCATTTCTTGTTTTGGTAATTGAATAATTTCCTTGATTTGTTCATCTGTTAAACCATTTTTCTTACCAATATGAATATGTGCCTCTAACTGATTCCCAACACCTTGCATTGCACTTAATGCAGCGATCGTAATAATTTCTCGCTCTTGCCAATTGAGTAAATCATTTGCAAAAATATCACCAAATAAATGTGTCTTGAGGTAGCGGTCAATATCGGGCGATAATCCTGAAAGATCAACCTGCTGCCCAACAAGTGCTGTCTGTGTCTTTGTCCCCAACATCAACAAATCGGTATCTTCTGCTAAAGGAGTAGCAGATTTTCCTTGCGCTGTTTTTAAACCTTGAGCCTGCCTTTCTTTCACTCGCTCTGATAAGGCAGTCAGTGCATTTAAACTACGAGGAAATCCTGTATAAGCATAAAGTTGTACAATTGCTGCTTGCACTTCATTGACGGTTAATTCATTATCTAAAGCCTCATCAATTGCCTTCTTCAAACCTGCCATATCACCTGTTGATGTAAAGGTAGCTATTTGAGCAAGATGATATTGTTTATTTGAAAGAGCCATTTGCTTAACTCCTTGTTGAGTGATAGTAGATAACTGATCCGTATTGTGAGCAACAACATCTGTTGTATTCAATGCCAAAAGAGAGGTAAAAATCATAAAAGTTTTTAAGTAATGCTTCATCATTATTACCAAGGTTGTGTTGTTGGACCAATAGTAAATTCACTGATAGTAGTATCATCAGGTTGAGCAAGTGCAAATGCTACAACATTGGCAACACGCTCTGCTGGAATTTCATATGTATCATAAAGTTGGCGATAGGCACTTGATGTCGCTTCATTACTAATACCAGCGACTAATTCCGATTGTACCGCCGCAGGGTAAATAGTAGCGGTTCTGATATGAGTACCTGCTTGAGCAGATTCCATACGTAAAGCCTCCATAATCGCCTTAACCGCCCATTTAGTCCCACAATACACGCCCCCACCAGGATAGACTTTTAGTCCTGCCACCGATGAAGTGCAAATAATATGACCTGATTTTTGTGCTTCAAACGTAGGTAATACGGCAGCAATACCATTTAATACCCCCTTGATATTCACATCAACCATCGCATTCCAATTATCTGTTTCTAAGGCAGAAAAAGGAGAGTTTGGCATCAACCCTGCATTTAAGAAAATAGCATCTACTTTACCAAAAGTTGATTTAGCTAACGCTACTAATGCGGTGTTATCTTCTGCTTTTACGACATCCGTTACACGGTAAACCGCCTCACCACCTTTGGCTAAAATATTATTAGCAATCACTTTTAATTTTTCTTCACGGCGAGCCCCTAACACTAGCTTTACACCTTGCTCTGCTAATTTGTAGGCAGTTGCTTCACCAATACCTGAAGATGCACCTGTGATAATAACTACTTTACCTTGAATATTCTTCATTGTATTTTCCTTATTAAGTGAATAAAAATATCAATTAACTATCTACTTTTAGACTAACTTATTCTATTGTAAAACTCTTTTAATCTCATTAAAATGAATAAATATAGAAAACACAATTCCAAAAAATGAGATTATGAATAGATTAGATGCAATAAAATATTTTATTGTTGCTGCAGAAACGCTTAGTTTTAGAGCAACGGCAGAACGATTCTCTGTATCACCACAAGTGATTACACGTGTTATCAGCGAATTAGAAACTGAGCTTGGAGAACTATTATTTAAACGCAATACCCGTTCTATCCGATTATCTGATTTTGGGGAACAATGGTTACCTAAAGCAGAACAATTCTTACAACAAGAACATTCCTTATTTGGGCTATCAAAAACCAATGATAGTGAACTATCTGGTATTGTACGGATTACAGCCCCTCCTTCCGCGTATAGCGATTGGGTATTAAAGCAGTTATTAATAGAGTTAGCCCCTTATCCTAATATCCGTATTGACTGGCGAACAGGGTTTAATGTCTTAAAGCCAGTGGAGGATCAAATTGATATTGGTGTAAGAATTACCCAATCCCCTGATAAAAACTGGATAGTAAAGAAAATTCGTATGTTTAATGAGCCTATTGTGGCATCACCTAAACTGATTGAAAAAGTAGGGCGACCAGAAAATATCAATGCGCTAGTTGAACGGTTTCCTGTTGGGAGTTTACTAAATACCAAGACTAACCGTCCTTACCCTTTATATATCAATGATGAATTATTTCCTATTTATCAAGCCCATGTTATTACAGATGATAATAAAGCGTTACTACAAGCCGTTTTAGCGGGTAGAGTCTTTGCACCTATTCCTTATATGGATTGTCAGCCTTATATTGAAACGGGCGAATTGGTAAATATTTTTCCACGTAGTGAATCCCAAAAATGGGCATATTACTTATATCGCCCGTGGCAAGCGATTACGGCTAAAAGGGTATTATTGGTATATAAATTATTAGAGAATATTTATTTGAGGGGGAATTGATTTTACTTATTTCCCATCTAGGTTTAGGCTATACAAAAAAGCATTATCCCATTCTAACAGGATAATGCTTTTGTTTATAAAAATGGTAATTACCTTGTAAAATCAAGGATCATTAATTTACCACAAGATACTTTTTATACGGAAATATCATCCATAAAATACGATTAAAAAATTTCCAAATTATCAATCAATCGTGTTTGCCCCAGTTTAGCGGCTGCTAATACTACTAAAGGTTCTTTATTAGCGATCTCTTCTTGTGTAGGAATATGCAGATTACTTTGTTTACGCAAAGCAACATAATCGACTTTCCAACCTCTATCATTAAGGGTTTTGGTGGCTTGATACTCTAGCTCCTCTCGATTAAATTCACCTGCTAACAACCGATTTTTGACCTCATTTAATGTGGCATATAGCATAGGTGCTTCGGCATACTCTGTCGCATTCAAATAACGATTACGAGAAGACAAAGCAAGACCATTTGCCTCACGCACGGTTTCATGGGCATAGATTTGTACGGGTAATTGAAATTGACAGCACATACTACGCACAATCATTAACTGTTGGTAGTCTTTTTTACCAAATACGGCAACTTTCGGCTGTACACAAGAGAAGAGTTTTAATACAACGGTACTCACCCCTTCAAAGAAGCCAGGACGGAACTCACCCTCTAAAATATCCCCTAAACCAGTCGGCGGTTGTACACGATAGGTTTGTGGTTCTGGATACATTTCCTGTTCATTGGGGGCAAATAAGACATACACATCTCTACGCTCCTCTAACTTAGCAATATCTTCCTGTAGCGTACGCGGATATTTATCAAAGTCCTCATTCGGCCCAAATTGTAAACGATTGACAAAAATACTGGCGACCACAGGATCACCTTGCTGACGTGCTAAACGCATTAAGGATAAATGTCCCTCATGCAAGTTTCCCATAGTTGGTACAAAAGCCGTTCTTAACTGCCCTCGTAATTGGTCTCTTAATTCTTCAATAGTATGAACAACTTTCACAATCTGTCCTTTTAAATAGTGGTATTGGCGGTATAGGTTAAGCGTACATAAATCGGCGCATACGGCTCAACCTGTGTAATTTCTACTAATAACTCACGACTGAGTTCTAACATTGCAATAAAATGCACCACGATAACCGCAGGTGGCGCTCCCTCATTAATGCGCTCCATAAAAAGCTCGGTAAACTCCATAAAACGGACATTCGATAGTCGCCGTAAGATATGCGTCATATGGTCTCTTACCGATAACTGCTCTCTGCTGATATGGTGGCGCTGATTCAGTTTGGCTCGTTTTAAGATATCCAACCATGCCAATCGTAAATCTTCTGGATTGACATCAGGTTTCATCTGTTGAATATTGATATTTAGCTGTGCATTAGCGCGTTCAAAATCTCTCCCCAACAATGGCATTTCATCTAATTGTTTTGCCGCCAGCTTCATCTGTTCATATGCCAATAATCGGCGAACAAGCTCTGCCCTTGGGTCTTCAACCTCTTCCCCTGTATCACTCTTTTTAACAGGCAATAGCATTCGTGATTTAATCTCAATCAACATCGCTGCCATCAGAAGATACTCACCGGCTAATTCTAAATTTTTAAGGCGAATTTGCTCTACATAATGCATATATTGAGCAGTTACCTCTGCCATAGGAATATCGAGTACATTAAAATTCTGCTTGCGGATTAAATATAACAATAAATCCAAAGGTCCTTCAAAGGCTTCTAAAAAAACCTCTAAGGCATCAGGCGGAATATATAAATCATGGGGAAGATTAAATAAAGGTTCTCCGTACAGACGAGCAAAAGCCACCGAATCAACCACATCGGGAGTGCTATCTACACTTGGTTCCATTAAGGCATCTAATTCAGCCTGTACAGGATTCATTCTTTATTGGTTTGATAAACATAGGGCTTTTGATAAACACGAGCAGCCGCAAATTGCTCTTGCTGTTCTGTATCAACGTTTTTATCCCATAAACGCGCTCGACCTTCAAGCTGCTTAGTATCTGTCTCTGGGTGATCTTTTTTGTACTGTTTCAAAAACAAGGTTGCTTCTGATTCATAGTTTTTGTTTGCCATGATGAATCTCTAAAAAAGATAGTGAAGTGCTTATTATATCACCCTCAAATACTAAATTATTTGGAATTTCTGCTAGAGATTTATATCAATTGATAGAAATAGGTTCTTAGAAAAACCTAAAAATCTTTGATAATAAAGTAAACTTTCTAAAATATGGCAGAAGCACTACTAAGCAATTTAATAAAGCAACAGCAGACAATTTATGCCTAAGTTCACTACAAAATCTGTGCCAAAAATTGTCTTCCTCTTTCCGTTTTCGGTTGATGAAAGAACTCTTTAGGTGAAGATTGTTCCACTATTGCCCCTTGATCCATAAAAATAACCATATCTGCTACTCGCTGAGCAAACCCCATTTCATGCGTTACACATAGCATCGTAATTTTATCTTTTTCCGCTAACTCTACCATGACATCTAGCACCTCTTTCACCATCTCTGGATCTAAAGCAGAGGTTGGTTCATCAAAAAGCATCACGGATGGCGACATACTCAAAGAGCGTGCAATGGCTACCCTTTGTTGCTGTCCGCCCGATAACTGCCCCGGAAACTTATTGGCTTGATCGGCAATTTTGACACGTTCCAAATAATGCATCGCTATATCATAGGCCTCTTTTTTACTCTTTTTTAATACCCAAATAGGCCCTAAAGTTAAGTTTTCTATCACACTTAAATGTGGAAATAAATTAAAGTGCTGAAAAACCATACTTACTTTTTTGCGAATAGCTTCTAAGTGCTTAATATTATGGTCAAGGATCGTATTATCCACCCTAATTATCCCTGACTGATGGTGTTCCAACCCATTAATGCATCGGATTAAAGTGGATTTACCTGAACCAGAAGGCCCTGCAATCACTATCTTTTCACCTTCTTTAACGTGTAAATTAATATTTTTTAATACTTGAAAATCACCATACCATTTATTCACATCATTTAGTTCAATCATTATTTTAGACATGACACACTCCTAATGCTGATGGTTCAATGTTAAACGTTGTTCAATAAACTGAGAATATTTAGACATTGCATAACAGAAGACAAAATAAATAAACCCAATAAAAAGATAAGCCTCTACGCTAAATCCCTGCCACAAAGGATCGGCTAGAGCGACTTTGGCGGATAAGGTTAAATCATAGATACCAATAATCACGACCAAAGACGTATCTTTGAAAATAGAAATAAAAATACTGACTAAGGGTGGAATAACAACTTTAAGTGCTTGTGGCAAAATCACTAAACGCATCATTTGCCAATAACTTAATCCCAATGATTTAGCACCATCATACTGACCATTAGGAATAGCTTGTAGCCCTCCTCGTACGACTTCAGCAATATAAGCCGATACATAAATAATAACCGCTATCTGCGCACGCAATAATTTATCAATAGACATTCCTTCAGGGAAAAACAAAGGAACCATCACAGATGCCATAAATAATAAACTGATAAAAGGAACACCCCGAATTAACTCAATATAAACGATACAAAGCGATCGGATTAAAGGCATTTCTGAACGGCGACCCAATGCTAATAAGATACCAATAGGTGTCGCAAAAAGAATCCCAAAAATAGACAGTATTAATGTAATCGGTAAACCGCCCCATTTTGCCGTTTCCACAAAACTTAATCCCCCAATACCGCCCATCATTAACATACCGCAAAGCATTATCACCACTAGCCAAATAGCGATAAGGGATTTATGCCAAAACCGAGGAATAGCACTATAGACCAGTAAGGCAATAAGTAATAGCACCACCACAAAAGGTCGCCATTGCTCATCAAAAGGGTAAATACCAAATAAAATAATACGGTATTTATGCGTTAAAAATGACCAACAAGCACCTGTTGTCTGCTGACATTCACTGCCAGTATTAGCCACAAAATTCGCATTAATAATCCCCCACTCTATCAAAGCAGGAACTGAAAAAACCAGAAACCATAAGATTAATATACTGGCTAATCCATGAGCAGGTGTTGCAAATAAATTAGCCTTTAACCATGAAAATATACCGTTTGATGGGGATAACGCTTGAGGTTTTACCATAAATTATCTCTCCACTAATGCCATTTTTTTGTTATACCAAGTCATTAATAAGGCAATACTTAAACTAATGGTTAGATAAGCTGCCATAATAATCATCACGGCTTCAATAGCTTGTCCTGTTTGTGTGAGCATGGTATTTACAATTGATACAATATCAGGATAACCAATCGCAACTGCTAAAGAACTATTTTTAGTTAAGTTCATAAAGGTATTGCTGAGAGAGGGAATCATTACTCTTAGGGCTTGAGGCATAATGATTAAGCGTAAAGTTTGCAGCCTTGTCAAACCTAATGATTCACCCGCTTCCCATTGCCCTTTACTCACACTTTGAATACCTGAACGCACAATCTCTGCAATAAAACCTGCTGTATAAAGCACAAGACCTATCACTAAAGCCGCTAGTTCAGGACTAAACGACCAACCACCTACAAAATTAAATCCTTTTAATACAGGGTAATCAAGGCTTAATTGCCCCCCTGATAAGAAGAAACTCAATACAGGAAACAATATGAATAAAACAAGATACCAGCGCCATAAAGTGCTTGTTTGCCCCGTTTGGTTTTGCTTATGTTTTGCCCAATATGCCAAGATAAAAATACCTAACAATGCCATCAAAATACCCATACTCACCCACGGTAAAGCACTCCCCTCTAGTGCAGGAACTTTAATCCCCCGATTAGACAGGAAAACCCCCTCTATCGGATTAAGTGCCTGACGAGGTGATGGTAATGTTTCTGTTAATAAGGCGTACCAGAAGAATAAATGAATTAATAAGGGTATATTACGCATTACCTCAACATAAATAGAGGCTACATTTTTTAATAACCAGTTGCTAGATAAACGGGCAATCCCCACCACCGTTCCTAAGAGAGTAGAAAAAATAATACCCATAATCGAAACAAATAAGGTATTGAATAATCCGACTTTAATAGCTTGCCAATAGGTATCTGTCAATTGGTAAGGAATAAGTGTCTCCCCAATAGCAAAACCTGCCTCTTTATCTAAAAAAGCAAATCCTGTCTGAATATTTCGGGCAGATAGATTTTGTAGGGTATTATGAATTAAATAGCCAACAACACAAATAACGATTCCCAAAATAATTATTTGATAGATCAACGAACGAAAACGAGTATCATGCCAAGAAAATTGCAATTTTTTCATCATCAACTTATTCCACGGTAGAACAGAGAATATAACATTTATTCAAAATAATAATGTAGCTTTATACTCAAAAAAAGTGTGAATAGTTAGTAGAGCCATTAACACACCTCCTGATACAGTATGAGATTATTTTTATCATAAGCTGCAGGGATAGGATAATTTTTACGCTCATCTCTATTCAAAGTAACACATTAAAGATACATTAAATTTCATGACTTCTTCCCTTATTTAATGAAAAATAGTCCGCTATCATAGGTAAAAACAAAACGTTAAAACACCCTAATGTTAAAATACGCTTACATTACTTAGATTTATTGTTTTCTATATGATTGAATTTCAGCACGTTTTTAAATCTTATGGTAGAGGTGCAAATATCCTTGCCGATATTAATTTTAAAATTAATAGTGGTGATTTCGTCTTTATTTCTGGCCCATCAGGGGCAGGAAAATCTACCTTACTCAAACTTATTGCAGGTTTAGAGCCTCCTAGTCGAGGGGCAATTACGGTTAAAGATACACGTATTGACCATATTACCAAACGTGCGATTCCTTATCTACGGCGTACGGTAGGGATTATTCTACAAGATACCCATCTTTTGTATGATCGTAGTGCCCTTGATAATGTGATGTTACCGCTTGCTGTAATGGGATTTGATCATCACACTTCACTCTCACGGGCAAGAGCAGCAATTGTTAAAGTAGGGTTAGGTGGCAAAGAAAAACTAAATCCTATTGAATTATCAGGCGGTGAACAACAACGACTTGCCATTGCTAGAGCAATTGTCAATCACCCTAAGATTCTCATTGCCGATGAGCCTACCGCTAACTTAGACCAAGAAAACGCACAGCTTATTTTAGAGGTTTTTCGTGATTTTAACCGTGTGGGAACGACAACCTTAATTGCCTCTCATGATCGTCCCTTATTACAAAAACATTCTAATCGTACTCTACTTATTGAACCCGGTCGTTTTACCGATTTAGGATACCACGCATGAAAACTTGGTTACGTCATCATATTTATGCTTTAAAAACAGCGATTCGCCGCCTCTGGCTAACCCCCTTTTCAAGCGTTACCAATATTATTGTGATTGCTTTTGTACTGTCGCTTCCGCTTAGTGTAGGTTCTATTGTTACTTCACTAGCACCAGCGATTAAATCTGTCTCTTTTAATCCTGTTGTTACGCTCTTTATGAAAGATACAATATCTATTGAGCAAACACAAGAACTTAGCCAGCAACTTCAACAAGAATACACAGAAGATATTCAACATATTGACGTTATTTCTAAGCAACAAGCCTTAGATACCCTAAGAGCATCAAAAGAATGGGCTGAATCACTTAATGTATTGCCAGCCAATCCTTTACCACACAGTATTATTATTACCTTATCTGAAAAAGCCAATACGGATCATGCTAATTCACTTGCTGCAGCATGGGGTAAAGATAACGCAGTAGAGATGGTGCAGTTTGATAGTGATTTTGCCAAAAAATTGGAAGGTATTTTATATTTCTTTGAGATGCTATTAATTATCCTCGCTATGGGGGTTATTGCTATTGTCATCGTTACCATTTTTAATACTGTACGGATGCAAGCCTTAGTACAGCGAGATGAAATTGCCGTTGCTCGTTTAGTAGGAGCTACAGAGGCTTTTGTCCGCCGTCCTTTCTTATACCTAGGGGCTATTACGGGTTTATGTGCTAGTATTTTATCTATTGGTCTCACCATACTTGCACTGAGTATGATGAATAGTGCTATTCTTGTTTTATCCGAGAGTTATGGGCAATCCTTTTCATTAATTTTACCCCCTTTCTCTTGGTTAATTATGACGATTATTTTGGTGATGATAATTGCCTCACTATCGGCTATCTGGTCTGTCACTAAACATTCTAAATTCTAATGACAAGTTTTGTTAAACGTATTCAGGCATGGCAACAAACCTCTGGTCGCCATCATCTACCTTGGCAAGGAACAAAAGACCCTTATAAGGTATGGCTATCCGAAATCATGCTACAACAGACACAGGTAAGTACAGTTATTGATTACTACCACCGATTTTTAGAGCGATTTCCGACCGTATTAAGCCTTGCTCAAGCCTCGCAAGCTGAGGTCATGCCATACTGGGCTGGTTTAGGTTACTATGCGAGAGCAAGGAATCTTCATAAATGTGCTCAAGTCATTGCTCAACAATATCAGGGGCAATTTCCCTCTTCTCCTAAAGACTTACAAGCATTACCCGGTATTGGTGAGTCGACAGCAAATGCCATTGCTGCTTTCTGCTTTGATGCGATTACCCCTATTATGGATGGGAATGTTAAACGTATCTTTACCCGTTTTTATGGGATTGAGGGCTATGATAGCCAAACCAATAAACGCCTTTGGGAGCAAGCCTATCAAAATGTAATTGGTGAAAAAAATATTGGACAATACAATCAAGGGCTAATGGATTTAGGCTCAACAATCTGTACTCGTACAAAGCCAATATGTACATCCTGTCCTCTGCAAAAAGACTGTTTCGCCTTTAAGCACCATAAGCAAGCAGAATTGCCACAAAAAAAACCTAAAAAAATAATTCCTCAAAAAGAAACCATTATGCTGGTACTTCAAGTAGGGAACAGTATTCTCTTACAGCAACGTCCAGAAAAAGGTATTTGGGGAGGGTTATTATCCTTACCTGAGTTAAGTAATACGGCAGAGATGGAAAAATGGCTAGCTCTTCACCCTAGTGCAACTGCCTCACCTATGGCAAGTTTTGAGCATATCTTTTCGCATTATCGTTTATTGATACACCCTATTCTTATTCAATTTACTCGTTCACATACCGTTCAAGAGAGTTTTCTAGTTGAAAATAGTCAATGGTATCCATTAGCCAATACTGACCAATTAGCCTTACCTAGCCCTGTAATGAAAATTATTGAGGGATTGAAGGGAATGGGGACATTGCGTTTGTTTTAACATTTGAGGATAAAGTAAGTTTATACATTAAGAATTTATTCAGTACTAGTAAGTAAATTCTTATATACTAAATTATGTTTTTATTAGGAAAAAACACTATCAATAGTATTGGGTAGAATTTCTTATTTCTTTACTTTAAATAAAACTACACTTATATTCACAAAAATTAATTGACAATAATCAAAACATAAAAATGAAAAAACTTTATTTTAAACTCTTCATGCTAAAATAAACTAATAGGATTTTTAAGTAAAAATTTCCTAAAAATTGCTTAAATTAGGAAAATACTCTATGATTATTCAATTTTCTGTTGAAAATTATCGTTCGATTAAACAAGAACAAACCTTATCTTTAGTTAAAAGTACAGGAACAGAAAAACCTGATAATTTTTTTGAAAGCTCTGCACCTAATACACCACCGTTATTAAAATCTGCAGTGATTTATGGTGCAAATGCCTCAGGTAAATCAAATATGATTAAAGCATTAGGGGCAATGCTTGATATCATCCAAAACTCAGCTGATAAAAAGATTGGTAATACTATTCCAACAGAAAGTTTTTTATTCAATAGTATTACTCGACATCAACCTACCGTATATGATATTTCTATCATCATGCCCCTTCAAAATGATGAAGGCGTATTACAAGAAATGCGTGTTGATTATGGTTTTGTGGTAGATAGCTCAAAAATTTATGAAGAGTGGTTAAGCATTTATCCTAAAGGACGCGAAAGAAATTGGTTTCACCGTGAATATCAAGCAGACAAACAAGAATATGATTGGAAAATATCTGACTATTTAAAAGGTGAAAAGGAAAGTTGGAAAAATCAAACTCGCCCTGACCAATTATTCTTATCTATGGCAACACATAGAAATAGTGAACAATTAAAACCTATTTATGAATTTTTTACAAATAATATCGGTATTATTCAGACAGATAGAATTAGTAATGAGTTATCTAAAACTATTTGTAAAAACTCAGAAAAGGATAAACTAATTATTATTTCTTTCTTAAAATCAGCTGGTATAGAAGTAGATAATATTATTTTTGAGAAACCAAATATTTCACTTGAAAATCTACCTGATAACCTACCTGATTCTATAAGAAAAGAAATTCTCAATGATTTAGAAGAACAAATAGTTGCTCAAAATGAAACTTTTTTTGTTTATATTGACGATATGAAAAATAAACAAAAAATTAACTTACGAAATGAATCAGACGGAACACAAAAACTATTTGAATTTGCTGGTCTCATGCTAGAGGTTTTACAAAATGGTTATATTTTGGTAATTGATGAGTTAAATAAAAGTTTACACCCTGATTTAGTAAGGTTTTTAGTTAAATTATTTAATTCTCCTATTAATCAAAAAAATGCTCAACTCATTTTTACAACACATGAAACCTCTGTATTGCGTAAGGATTTATTACGTCGCGATCAAATTTGGTTTTGTGAAAAAAATAAGGATAGGAGCACAACATTATATCCATTAACCGATTTTAAACCACATATTAGTCGTGAAAATATCGAAGAATATTATTTACATGGTCGTTATGGTGCAAAACCTTTATTAACAGAGTTCCAATTCCCTAGCAATTTCTGGGAGGATGAACAATAATGGCATCTAAACGCAAAAGTCGTGATTTAAATCGTTCAAAAGCAAAAAAAGAACCTTATGAAGTAATTTTAATTGTTTGTGAGGACAAAAAAACAGAGCCTTTATATTTTAACAACTTACGTAAGGTCGAAGATTTATCATCTGTGAATATATCTATTATTTCTGGTGATGGTACTGATCCTATTTCAGTAGTAGATACTGCGATAGAAAAACTAGAAGAGCAAAAGAAATATCTCGCTTTTGATAAAGTGTATTGCGTTATTGATAGAGATAAGCATCATCATTTTGAGCAAGCTATTAATAAGGCAAAAGAACATAATATAGACTTAATTATTTCTTATCCAAGTTTTGAATATTGGTATATTTGTCATTTTGTTCTTTCTCGCTCCCCCATTGAACAAACAGGCAATAAAAGTGCGGGTGATAACTGTGTGCATATATTAAATCAATACTGGAAAACTGAGTTCGGACAAGCATATTCTAAAAATCTGAATAATCCATACGAATTATTACTCAGTAAATTAGGCATAGCAATAAACAATGCTCAACAAGTACTTAAACAAGCTAATAGTGAGAACAATTTTAATCCTTCAACTCAAGTTCATGAATTAGTTGATAAATTAAGAAAGTTAAAACGATAATAGAGTAGAGGGTAAAAGTTACAAGTACGACAGGAAACTCAACTCTATTTAGAGTAATTTTTTCAAATGATTATACAAGTTATATTGAATAGATGTGAAATAGAATAAAACACCCTAACCACATTAACCCTTCTTCGGCTTATACTTAGAAATACTCATCAACAAACCAGAAGCAATTCCCAAGGTAACTAATGCCGTCCCCCCATAGCTCATAAAAGGAAGGGGCACACCCACAATCGGTAAAATACCCATCACCATTCCCATATTGACAAATACATAGAAAAAGAACATCATGGTCAATGCACCTGCCAATAAAGCACCAAATTGTGTTTTGGCTTTCATGGTAATCATAAAGCAACGAATCAGTAATAGTGTGTATAAAATCAATAAGCAAATACTGCCATAAAGCCCAAACTCTTCCGCAAATACCGCAAAAATAAAGTCTGTTGTTTGTTCAGGAATAAAATCTAAATGCGTTTGTGTCCCTTGTAAATAACCTTTTCCATAAATACCACCAGACCCAATGGCAATCATACCTTGAATCGTATGAAACCCTTTACCTAATGGATCGAGATTGGGATCAAGCAAAGTACATACACGGGTTTTTTGATAGTTATGTAGAATCACCCAATCAAAATCAGGCGCACATAATACAGGTTCAAAATAAAGAATTAAACCAATACCAATCAGTCCCAAGATAAAAATAGGTGCTAGCAATTTAAACGATAAACCCGCAAAATAAATCACAAAAAAACCTGTGGCAAATACCAGTAATGCCGTACCTAAATCAGGCTGCTTAATAATCAGAAAAAAGGGAATCAGTAATAAAACACCTGCTACAAAAAAATCTAAAACTTTAAGATCACTACGGTGCTTATCAAAATACCATGCCAGCATCATAGGGACACAAAGTTTCATCATCTCTGAGGGTTGAATCCGTAAAAAACCAATATCTAACCACCGAGTCGCCCCCTTACTGGTATAACCAAATAACAGCACTGCTAGTAATAAAGCACACCCAATGATATAGATAGGAATGACGATTTTCATTACCTTAGGAGGCGGCCATAATGCCACAAACCACATCACCCCAAAAGCAATTAAGAAATTACGTAGTTGCCCCTCAAAACG
Source organism: Pelistega ratti (assembly GCF_009833965.1). Lineage (NCBI taxonomy): Bacteria > Pseudomonadati > Pseudomonadota > Betaproteobacteria > Burkholderiales > Alcaligenaceae > Pelistega > Pelistega ratti. The sequence continues at coordinate 1,780,214 of NZ_CP047165.1, read as the reverse complement.
CCCTTCCATATGCCCAACGGCTGAATGCATCACTGTCATTCCTAGGCAGGCAAATAGAAATAAAATAATCATTAAAGGCCAATCAATTGCCTTAAAGGCTCGGATAACACCATTCCATACAGTATTTAACATTTTTTACCTATTCTCTGATGAAGTATTATCCCGATGATGGGGATCCGATGTTGCGCCTAAAATATCAGGAATAACTTCACTCATATTATCCTCTGGGTTTTTGGGTGTTTCAGCAGGGACTTCTACATCAGGAGAGCTTTCTGCTTCAGCGTCCTCATCAACAAATGGAGAAACATATTCTGGTGTTATTGGTCTGGTTGGTGATAACCAATAATCAAATACCTTTCTTGCTATAGGGGCAGCCACTCTAGCACCCCAGCCACCATTTTCAACAATCAATGCAACAGCAATTTTAGGATTATCGACAGGGGCAAATCCCATATAAAGTGCATGATCATGAAGACGTTTATTTAAAGCTGCCGCATTATAACGACTTCCTTTTAGACTAAAGACCTGAGCAGTTCCTGTCTTACCTGCAGAGACATAATTAGCCCCAGCAAAAACCGATCTTGCCGTTCCTGAACGTGTCACTGCCGTCATAGCGGATTTAATCACTCGTAAATGCTCTGGCTTTAAAGGAATGGTATATTCAGGAGATTTAACCACTTGTTCTGCCTTACGTGTAATGGGATTTTCTAACCAATTAACGATATGAGGTCGCATATAGACCCCATTTGCTGCTAATACCGCTGTTGCTTGAGCAAGCTGCATAATTGTCAATGCATTATAGCCTTGTCCTACAGCCACTGAAATCGTTTCACCCGTATGCCAGACCTGTTTCTTAGGATCTTTAAAGGCTTTACGTTTCCATTCTTTTGAGGGAAGGATACCGCGTTTTTCACCGGGTAAATCTACCCCAGTTTGTTTACCAAAACCAAACTGTATGGCAAAATCATGCAATCGATCAACACCCAGCAAAGGCCCTAAGCTAAAAAAATAGGTATCTGAAGAAACCACAATCGCTTTATGCATATTAGTTGGGCCATAAACAGCACGTCCTGCATTACGGAACCGCTGCCCTCCAAATTCAAAATACCCCGGATCAGGTACTCGTGTCTCTGCACTACGCACACCTAACTCTAAAGCGGCTAATGCCACAAAGGGTTTATAAGTAGAACCTATAGGAAACGTACCAGAAATAGGCCTGTCTAATAAAGGCGCATCTTCCGAATCAGCTAAACGCCGCCAATTCTCAACATCAATTCCATCGATAAATAAATTAGGGTCAAAAGAAGGAGCTGAAACATAAGCAAGCACTTCGCCCGTCTTTGGTTCAATAGCCACTAGTGCACCGCGCTGAGGAGAGCGAGGATTATTAAATAATCCTTCTGCCATTTTCTGCAAACCTAAATCAATGGATAAACGTAAATTATCACCCGGGATAGGATCCGTTCTTTTTAGCACACGAACAGGACGACCTGAGGCAGAAATCTCTACTTCTTCCCACCCTGGTTTACCATGTAACTGACGCTCATAACTAGCTTCTATCCCCTTTTTACCAATAACATCAGTACCTCGATACTCACCCTCTAAACCCTCTTTTTCTAAGTATTCTTTATCCTTATCTGATATACGTCCAATATAACCAATTAAATGGGCTGCAGACTCACCTTGCGGATATTCTCTTACCCAACGAGCTTTTAGACTAACACCTGAAAAACGGTAAGAATGTGCCGCAAATAAAGCCGCCTCTTCATCGGTAATATTATGCCTAACAATCACAGAACCAAAGCGATGCGCTCCCGCTAAACGACGCTTAAATCGGCGAACTTCCAAATCAGATATAGGAATAATTTCTCGTAGTTGCTCAATTAAAGCATTAACATCTTTTATCTGTGCAGGAACAATCTCTATAGTGTAATCACGGTAGCTACGTGCCAACACTACCCCATTCCTATCAACAATATCCCCTCGCCGTGGAGAAATGGGGACTAATGATAGCCGATTTCGCTCAGCACGTTCAGATAAGCCTTGGTAACTCGCCACTTGTAAATCCCAAAGGCGATAAATAAGGATGCCAAAACAAAAAAGAATAAAGAAACTGGCGACAACGACTCGAATAATAATTCGGCGGCGATTTACACTGGATTTTTGACCAAACGCTAACATACCCGATCCTTTTACTCTAAGCCATTGCTATCTACGGTAGGACGAGAAAGAAACTTAAATAAAAGATCGACAATAAACCAGAGTAATGCGGTAAAAACACCTGACCACAACCACCCCCAGCCTGACCATATACCAGCCAACCATGCTTCAAAAAAACGCCCTGGGATCGCTGCTAAAACAAAAACAGGCAACATTACCGTAAAATGCGCCAGCACAGAAAATTGTATCATGTGTCGCCGCATCATCATCACACTATAGATTACTAATACATAGTAAAGTGCATATCGCCCCAGTACACTCGTATCATGTACATCCATCAGAATACCCATCACAAAGGCAAGAATAAGACCAACCCCTTTTGTACTATGCATACACCAGAAAGCGATGACAACTAGCAACACATCAGGAGCAGCAGACCAGTTTCGCCAAGGCAGTAATGAGGCAAGAAAAACAATAAAGATACTTACCCATGCAAGTTTAGTGGACGGTAAAAAGACATCTTCACCAGTATCAATAGGACGAAGGCTTTTAATATTTTTATGACTCATGCTCACCTTCCTTAGATGGTTCTACCGTTTCTTGTTGTTCATCCGGTTTAGCAACTTGTGTCAATAATACCAAAAAGTGTAAATAACGTTCAGGATAAGCCGATGGTTCAACATAAGCACTAATAAACCCTTGGGCTGAATTATGCTCTATTTTACTCACACGTCCAATAGCAAGACCAGAAGGATAAATCCCCCCAATACCACTGGTGACTAACTGATCACCCTCTTGAATATCTGCACCAGAAGCAAGGTAACGCACTTCTACTAAACCCGGTCTCCCTGTACCAAATACAACAACACGCAAGCCATTTCTTAACACAATAGCCGGTAAAGAAATTCTTTCATCTGTAATCAATGCTGCTTCTGATGTATGCCGTGTAACACGCTGAATTTGCCCAACAACACCGCCCTCACCGATCAAAGGCATTCCGGGAGCAATACCATCACTAGATCCCTTGGTCAGTACGAGTGTTTGATGCAATGGATTAGCGGCGTTATAAAGGATTTCTACCGCAACCGAGGGAGTAGCAACAGCATTTTTAATACCTAATAATCGCCGTAACTGTATATTTTCTTGTGCCATCTGTGCTGCCTGTACGGATAACTGTGTGTTACCAATACGTTGGCGTTCTGCTTCTTCTGTCTGGATACGAGCAAGCTCTACAGCATTTGACCAATTATAGACTTGCGTAAAAACATTACGTGGCCATAACACCATTCTTTGTAACGGATTCAGTGCAGAAGCAATTAACTGACGAGAAGAGACGAGTAGATCCGTTCTCGAATCTACTACCATCAATACGATACAAAGGATACCTAAAAAAACAAGTTTGACACCCGTTGCCTGACCTTGTTTAAAAAGGCGCAATGACTTCTCTTGCTGCATTTACTCACCTAAACCACTTTGTGATAAAAGTGAATAATCGTTATTCGTTAATAAACACAGGGCCTAAAGATTCAAGATGTTCTAAGGCTTCACCACAACCACGTACTACGCAAGTAAGCGGATCTTCTGCTACCATGACGGGCAAACCTGTTTCTTCTTGAATAAGGCGATCAAGGTCTCTTAATAAAGCACCGCCACCTGTTAAGGCAATTCCTTTTTCGGTAATATCAGCACCAAGCTCTGGTGGTGTTTGTTCTAAAGCAATCTTAACGGCAGAGACGATTTGGTTAAGGGGATCAGTCAATGACTCTAAAATTTCTGTTGAGGTAACGGTAAAACTACGTGGCACACCCTCGGAGAGATTACGACCTTTTACTTCAATTTCACGTACTTCTGTACCGGGGAAAGCCGATCCAATTTCTTTTTTGATAATCTCAGCCGTTTGATCACCAATCAACATACCTTTACTGCGGCGAATATAATTGACAATGGCTTCATCAAATTTATCACCACCTACACGGACAGAACCTTTATACACCATACCACCAAGTGAAATAATCGCCACTTCTGTCGTACCACCGCCAATATCCACCACCATCGAACCGCTAGCATCTGATACATTAAGCCCAGCACCAATAGCCGCCGCCATTGGCTCTTCAATGAGGTGGACTTGGCTAGCACCAGCACCCAAAGCCGCTTCTCGAATAGCACGGCGTTCGACTTGCGTTGAACCGCAAGGAACACACACAATAATACGAGGACTGGGTGATAAGAAACTTCTTGGATTAACAATCTTGATAAATTGTTTAATCATTTGCTCTGTAACAGAGAAATCGGCAATCACACCATCTTTCATAGGACGAATAGCATTAATATTGCCTGGCACACGTCCTAACATTTGTTTAGCAGCACGTCCTACTGCTTGAATAACTTGGCGACCATTGCCACCATCATGACGAATAGCAACGACTGAAGGCTCATCAAGCACAATGCCTTTACCACGTACATAAATTAAGGTATTGGCTGTACCTAAGTCAATTGCCATATCTGTTGATAAATAATTTCTTAAAAATCCGAACATTTTTACTATCTTGGTGTAGGGTGAACAAAAAGAGTTTTTTATTAAGGGGTTATAAATTGGATAACTCTTAATATTAACTTATAATGGAACATATTTCGTAATTTTATCATTTTTGGCATATAGAAAGATATATGCTTTGTGAGTAAATTTAATTTTTTAACATTATTAATTTTTATTTTTATGTCTCTTACACCCAACGATGTTAGCCGAATTGCCCGTCTTGCTCGTCTAGAATTAGATGAAACGATGCAAGCTAAGGCATTAGAAGAACTCAATAGTATGCTAGATTTATTTGAAACCTTGCAATCTGTTGAAACAACTGGTGTTGCACCATTAGCACATCCTTTATCTGTTCATGAAGAAGTAAGCCTACGTTTAAGAGAAGATCAGGTAACAGAGCCTTCTTCTATTGAAGCACGTCAAGCACTGATGGCAAATGCACCTGCTGAATCTGATGGTCTATTCTTAGTTCCTAAAGTTATCGAATAATTATGTCTTTTCAAACTATTCTCGACACACGCAAAGCACTAGATAGTAAGCAAACTAGTGCGGTAGAACTTGCACAAGAGGCTTTGGCTAAAGCCGAACGCCTTTCATATTTAAATGCTTTTTTACATATTGATCCCGACTTGACCCTTGCTCAAGCACAAGCCGCTGATAATAAAATCGCTAAAGGTGAACAAAGCATACTCACAGGAATCCCTATTGCTCATAAAGATGTTTTTGTGACCAAGGGTTGGAGAACAACAGCTGCCAGTAAAATGTTAGCTAACTATACCAGTCCTTTTGATGCGACTGTCGTCAGCTTACTCAAACAAGCAGGTTGCGTTAATATTGGTAAACTCAACTGCGATGAATTTGCCATGGGTTCAGGCAATGAAAACTCTGCTTTTGGTGCTTGCTTAAACCCTTGGGATACCAATGCCGTTCCTGGTGGTTCATCAGGTGGTTCAGCAGCTGCAGTGGCGGCGGATATTGTCCTTGCTACAACAGGAACAGATACAGGGGGTTCAGTTCGTCAGCCTTCAGCACTATGCGGTGTATCGGGTATCAAACCAACTTATGGTACAGTATCTCGTTTTGGTATGATTGCTTTTGCCTCTAGCTTAGATCAAGCAGGCCCTATTGCTCGCAATGCACGCGATCTTGTTGAATTATTAGATGTGATGAGTGTATTTGATCCTAAAGACTCAACAAGTGTTATGCAGTGTCATGGTAATGCTAACCAACAAGGACGCATCAAAGCCTCTTTTGAAAAAGCCGTTGCCCACTATCAAACCAATGGTAGTACCCCCCTCAAAGGTTTACGCATTGGTGTCCCTCAAGAATACTTTGCCGAAGGAATTAGCGCAGAGGTTAAAGCCGCTGTTGAACAAGCGATTGCTCAATTTGTTAGTTTAGGGGCAGAACGTGTTGATATATCCCTACCTCGTACGGCTTTAGCTATTCCTGCTTATTATGTCATTGCACCTGCCGAAGCCTCTAGTAATCTTTCTCGTTATGATGGTGTCCGTTATGGTCATCGTAGTAAAGCCTATACAGGACTAGAGCAAATGATGAGCCGTTCTCGTACAGAAGGTTTTGGAGCAGAAGTACAACGCCGTATTATGCTAGGGACTTATGTGCTTTCTCAAGGCTATTATGATGCTTATTATCTACAAGCACAACGTATCCGCCGTATGATTGCGAATGATTTCCAAGAAGCATTACAATCAAAATGTGATGTCATTATGGGGCCCGTTACACCAACCGTTGCCAAAAATATTGGTGACAATAAAGAAGATGTTACCGCCGACTGGTTAGCCGATATTTATACCTTAGGGGTTAGTTTAGCAGGATTACCTGCACTCTCTATTCCATGCGGATTTGGTGGTGAAAAAGGCAATCGTCCTATCGGATTACAAATTATTGGTAACTACTTCAATGAAGGTCAATTATTAGCGTTAGGTGATTGCTATCAGCAGCAAACTGACTGGCACCTACGTCAAGCGGAGGTGAAATAATGAGTTGGGAAATCGTTATTGGTCTAGAAACACACGTTCAGTTATCGACTCAATCCAAAATTTTTTCGGGTAGTAGCACCGCTTTTGGTGCAGAACCCAATACACAAGCCAATCTTGTCGATATGGCATTACCCGGTAGTTTACCCGTAATGAACCGTGAAGCAGTCGCCAAAGCCATTGCTTTTGGTCTTGCCATTGGTGCCAAAGTTGCCCCTCTTTCTATCTTTGCTCGTAAACACTACTTCTACCCTGATTTACCTAAAAACTACCAAACCAGTCAATTTGAAGATCCTGTTGTAATTGGTGGTCAATTAAGTTTCTTTGTGGGTGAAGAAGAAAAAACCATCAACCTAACCCGCGCACACTTAGAAGAAGATGCAGGTAAATCTTTACATAATGATTTTATCGGCCCCCTAGGTGAATTATCAACAGGGATTGACCTAAACCGTACGGGTACGCCTCTTCTTGAAATCGTTTCAGAACCTGAACTACGATCTGCTGCTGAAGCCGTTGCTTATGCACGTGCTTTACATGGTTTAGTCGTGTGGTTAGGTATTTGTGACGGGAATATGCAAGAAGGCTCTTTCCGTGTAGATGCTAACGTTTCTGTTCGTCCAAAAGGAGCAACAGAATTTGGTACACGCACTGAAATTAAAAATGTGAATTCATTCCGTTTCTTAGAGCGTGCCATTTTATTTGAGGCTCGCCGTCAGATTGAACTACTTGAAGATGGTGGTACGGTTGTTCAAGAAACACGTCTTTACGATGAAACCAAAGATGAAACTCGCAGTATGCGTAGCAAAGAAGATGCGCATGATTATCGCTATTTCCCTTGCCCAGACTTACCGCCTTTGGTCATTTCAGCAGAGTGGATGCAAGAAGTTAAAGCCCAAATGCCTGAGCTACCTACTAAACGCCGTGAACGTTATCAACAAGTATTCGGCTTATCCGCCTATCATGCCGCACAATTGACGCTTCATCGTGCTACGGCTGATTATTTTGAACAAGTGGTAGAAGCAGCAGGACAAGCACAAGCTAAATTAGCCGCTAACTGGGTAATGAGTGAGCTAATGGCAAGCCTTAACCGTGATGCACTTGAAATTCATCAAAGCCCTGTTTCACCCACTCAATTAGCCAAATTATTACAACGTATTAGCGATAATACCATTTCAAATAAAATGGCTCGTGATGTATTCCAAGCCTTATGGCAAGGTGAAAATAATGGTGAGGTTGATGCCATTATTGATGCTAAAGGTTTAAAACAAATCAGTGATACAGGCGCTATTAATCAAATGATTGATGAAGTGATTGCTGCTAACCCTGCCATTGTTGAAGAGTACCGTTCAGGCAAAGAAAAAGCCTTTAACTCATTGGTGGGACAAGTAATGAAAGCAGCAAAAGGCAAAGCAAATCCTGCTCAAGTCAATGAACTTTTAAAACAAAAACTCGCATAAGGTGGTTCAGTATGAAATGGCACTTTACCAAAATGCACGGTGTTGGGAATGATTTTATCGTTCTTGATGGTGTGCGACAATCCATTCAAATGACACCCGAACGTGCCAGAGCACTTGCTCATCGTCATTTCGGCATTGGCGCAGATCAAATACTGTTGGTAGAAGATCCTAGTCACCCAGAAGCACACTTTCGCTATCGTATTTTTAATGCCGATGGTAGTGAAGTAGAGCATTGTGGTAATGGGGCGCGTTGCTTTGTACGTTTTGTACATGAACAAAAACTTTCTGGACACAATCCCCTTAAAGCAGAAATTGCAACAGGCTTAATTACCCTCACCGAACACGATGATCATACGGTCAGTGTAGAAATGGGGCAAACTCGTTTTTCACCAGAGGCTGTTGCTTTTGATGTGAATGGTTTATCCTCTAAACAAATCGCACAAGATACCGTATGGACACTTCCCCTTGATAATGGTGATACCGTTGCGTTATCACTTGTCGGCATTTCTAACCCTCATGCTGTTCAAATAGTTGATGATATTCAAACAGCCCCTGTTGAAGAACAAGGGCCACTTATTGAATCACACCCTCGTTTTAAAAACCGTGTCAATGCTGGTTTTATGCAAGTGCTTAATCCTCAAGAGATTAATCTTCGTGTTTATGAACGAGGAGCAGGAGAAACCCTTGCTTGCGGAACAGGTGCTTGTGCCGCTGCTGTTGCTGGTATTCGCCGAGGTTTATTGCAAAGTCCTGTACTTGTACATACTCGAGGGGGGGATTTACGCATTCATTATGATGGTCAATCGATTGTAATGACTGGCCCTGCTACAACAGTATTTGAAGGCATTGTTGATATTGATGCCCTTGTCAATACATTTCCTAAATAGGTTATATATCCATGACAGATACACTATTTAATGCTCAGTCTATTGCTGAGTTTCTACGTCAAAATCCTAATTTTCTTATCGAACACGCTGATGTTTTTGCAGAAATTCGTGTACCCGATCCAAATGGTTCTGGTACGCTCTCTCTCTTAGAACGTCAAGTCACTACACTACGCCAGCAACTCAAAAATAATCAGGCAGAACTTCAAGCTCTTGGTCATATTGCTTATGAAAACCAAGGAATTAACGATACCATTACCGATTGGTGTGCCTCATTACTGGCTCAAAAAGAAGAAGAGCTACTCCCTGCCGCTATTGTGACAGGATTACAAGATGCTTTCCCTGACTTAGAAGTTGAGTTAATTTTATGGGGCTTAGAACGTCTTGAAAGTTATCAAGTAGAAGATAACAAAGAAGTACAAGACTATATTCAGTCACTCTCTATCCCCTATACAGGTAAAAAGGTACACCAAGGCATTACCGCATGGTTAAGTGAAACCCCCGCTTCTATTGCGGTTATTCCTATTTATGTAAACGATAATACAGTAGGGGCTTTAATCTTTGGTAGTAAAGATAATAGTCATTTTTATGAGGGTATGGGTACACTCTTTTTAGAAACACTCGGTTTTCTTACGAGTGCAGCAATTTCTCGATTAGCTCCCTCATTAATGGAAGAAGATTATCCTGACGATGAAACGCAAGATAGCGAAGAGCCTATTACCGAAGAAGATCTCAAAACATCATCAGAAGAAAAAGCGGATGATGATTACCCTGAGCTTAATCCTGCTTAATGAAATCCATCGGATAGGTATGGTTTAATACCTATCCACCCTATGAAAAACTATTCATACCAGTATATCCTCTTATCCTTATACATTCTATGAATACAACTGAAAAGATAACCGTATTACCAGAAGCCGTTACACATTGGTTACGCTATTTATCTGCTGAAAAACGCTATTCGACGCATACGGTAAATGCTTATCAACGGGATATACAAATACTCTTAGGGCTATACCCCTCCATACCCCTAGATAAAATACAAAACACTCAAATTCGCTCTGCCATCGCCCGTTTACATTCACAAGACTATACGCCTCGTTCATTAGCAAGGATTTTATCTACTTGGCGTAGCTTTTATAAATGGTTTAGTATTCATCACCATTTAACCATCAATCCTACCGTAGATGTCAAAGCTCCTAAAGTACCGCGTACTTTGCCAAAGGCACTATCTGCTGATCAAGCAAAAACACTTTTAGATACAGGACTTAATCTCAGCAGCCACAACCCTATCGCTGCAAGAGATCAAGCCATGTTTGAGCTTTTTTACTCTAGTGGATTACGTCTTTCTGAATTAGTAAACGTTGATATCCAATTTCATAAAGAGGGACAATATGAATCACAAGGGTGGTTAGATTTAAACGAAAAAGAAGTCACCGTCATTGGTAAGGGTAAAAAAACACGCCTTTTACCACTCGGTGAAAAAGCCATTCAAGCCATTGAATACTGGCTCAGCAAACGCCCCCTTTTACTTAAACCCTCGACCCCTCCCAAAGATCAATACGCTTTATTTTTGGGCGAAAGAGGTGCAAGAATTAGCCCCCGTGTCGTACAAATACAGCTCAAAAAACTAGGGATAAAGAGTAATATTCCTGCCAATATCCACCCTCATATTCTTCGTCATAGCTTTGCAAGCCACCTCTTACAATCTTCACAAGATTTGCGAGCCGTACAAGAACTACTTGGACATAGCAATATTGCCACCACACAGATTTATACAAGGTTAGATTTTCAACATTTAGCCAAAGTTTATGATCAAGCACACCCTCGTGCAAAGAGGAAGAAATAAGGGATAATTATTAAATGCTATTTTCGAATAATTCCCCCTTAAATCAAATTAAAACAACAGCCTATTCATAGAGAATTATATTTACCACACATCATAACAAATACTCTTCTACACTCAACTATGTCACCCCCTATTCTTTTTCGCAAAAAAATATCCCCTAAGCAACTTTATCTTAGGGGATATAATTATTTAACCTTAAACTATTTTAAAAAGGATTTTTATTTCAATCCCTCCAAAATAGTCTTAGCATTCGCTTTTATCATACCTAAATAAGTGCTACCTTCTCCCTTTGCTGATAAGGCATCTGTATAAAGAACTCCACCAATCTTAGCACCACTTTCTTTTGCAATTTGTTCTAATAATTTTGGATTCTTAACATTTTCTAAAAATACAGTAGGTATTTTTAAAGAACGAATCGTATTAATAACATCAACCATTTCTTTTGCGGAAGGCTCTGCATCACTTGAAATCCCTAATGGGGTCAATACTTTTAGTCCATATGCATCGGCAAAATACCCCAGTGCTTCATGTGATGTTACTAAATAGCGATGATTTTCTGGTAACTGCGCAAAATCCTTAGCAAGTGTTTTATCTAATTCGGCTATTTTTTCTTTATAGTCTTGTGCATTTTTTTGGAAAATCTCTGCATGATCAGCATCTAATTCACTTAATGCTTTAGTGATATTATCCACATAGATTTGTGCATTCTTTAAATTTTGCCAAGCGTGTGGATCAATAGCACCGTGGTGATGATGTTCATGATCGTGTTTCTCACTATGATCATGTGTATCATGTGAGTGGTGATCATGGTGATGCTCTCCATCATGATGATGATGGATATCCACTGTTTCCTTATGTTGGTGAGAATCTTTCTCTGCTCCCTTATTTGCATCAAATAAACGAAGCTCAACACCATCAGAAACTTTAACAACTTTTCCTTTAAAACCACTTGCCTTTACTAAAGCATCTGCCCACGGATCCATACCAAGTCCATTCGTAAAAAAGACTTTAACCCCTTTATCCGAAGCAAATTGTTTTACATCACTTGGTTTAAATTCGTAATGATGTGCATCTTTATCGGCCCCTAATATATTGACTACCGTTATATGCTCTCCACCAACATTTTTAACCATATCTTCTAAAATAGAAAAACTTGTTGCTACCGTGATATTATGCGCATAAGCAGAAGCACTTAACCATAAGCCTAATCCAAGCGCCATTAAACTTTTTTTCATATAAAACCTCTATATCAATAATGAATAATAAACGGCATACTCTCTAAACATAGGGAAAATAGGAAACCATTTAAATAAGCCCTATAAACCTTTTGCTAAAGAAGAATAACGACTAGAAATTTATTCGATGTAATAGTCCACCATACCGACCAAATAATAAGGCGAGTATATAAATTACACCTGCCGTCAAGATAATACAGGCGGAGGCAGGTAAACTAATATGAAAGGAAAAAACAAGACCAAAGTAAACACTCAATATACCAATCAGTACTGCCAACACAATCTGCGTCATTAATGTTTTTCCTAGAAATTTAGCCGCAATTGCTGGTAAAAGCATTATTCCTACCACCATTAACGTACCCAATACTTGAAATCCTGCTAATAAATTAACCACCAGTAAGAGTAAAAAAACTACGTGTGTCATACTACCTCCCCCTCCTTCTGCCCGTAAAAAAGCAGGATCTAAACAATCAATAATAAGGGGGCGATAAATCATCGTGAGAACAATAATTGAGAGACTACTCATCACCATAATCATTAATAGGCTTTCATTATCGAGTGTTAATACAGAACCAAAAAGCACATGTAAAAGATCCATATTCGTCCCTCTTAATGAAACCAATATTACCCCTAACCCTAATGAAATCAGATAAAAAGCGGCAAAACTTGATTCTTCTTTTAAACTGGTTATTCGTGCAATAAATCCTGCTAATAACGCCACTAAAATACCCGTTATCATCCCCCCCAATAACATGGCTCCCATTGACATACCAGCCACTAAAAAACCTAGTGCAACCCCCGGTAAAATCGTATGAGACATAGAATCTGCCACAAGACTCATTCGCCTTAATACCAAAAAAACACCAAGCGAACTAGCAGATAAAGCCAAAAATATACCGCCAAACAAGCCCCTTGCCATAAAATCAAACATCGTAAAAGGGGCAATAAAAAGCTCATATAGCATTAAAATCCCCTTAATACGAGACGGCGCGCTTTTTGCAGATTTTCTTCTTGTAAAACAGTTGATGTTTCACCCCATGCAACGACTTCACTTGCCAGTAATAAAGTTTGGGGGAACACACGTTGCACCAATGCAGCATCATGCAATACCGCCATAACCGTACGACCTGCTTTATACCACCCTTGCATAATCTGAACCAATTGCTCTTCTGTATCTTCATCAATCGCCGTTAATGGCTCATCTAATAAGAATACTTGAGGATCTCTAACAATTAAACGTGCAAACAAAGCACGCTGTAGCTGTCCACCTGATAGTGTTCCGATTAATTGATTCGCATAAGCCGTTAGACCAACTTGCTCTAAGGCTGTCGCAATTTTTTCTTTTTCTTGCTGACTATACCCTCTAAAAGCCCCCACTCTTCGCCAAGCCCCTAATGCGACCAAATCATATACAGTAATAGGAAAAGAGCGATCTATCTCACTGAGTTGAGGTAATAAACTGAGCTGATTTTTTAAAGTATCGGCAATGGTGATACTACCTTGAATAGGCTTTAAAAACCCACTAATCGTTTTAATTAATGTGGACTTACCTGCGCCATTAGGCCCTAAAATAGCCGTCATAGATCCTTGTTCAAATTGTCCCGTAATATCCTTTAGGATAAAATCATCGGTATTCTCACGTTTACCAACACACACACCATCTAAACGGATAGCAAACATTTAGAGCCATCCCAAAGCATAAGCAACAATACCCCAAAGTAGCACCAAAGCAATACCTACCCCGGCTAAACGAGCAAAAACAGATTCCGTTAAAATACTCTTCTTTATACCTGAGAGCGTATTTTTGGTTGAATGCATGACATTATTAGAAGCGAATGTATTGACATAAAGTGTTGGTTTTACGGTAGAATGCACATTATCACCTGCGTATTATGATTTTGAGATATTGTATCATATGTTATAATATAACATAAGTGATAGTATCACATTTTTATAAAATCAGGTACTGCATAAAGAGAGACAGAAATGGATTTTACGATGACATGTCCCTACCCTCATTCTATAGAACAAAGCCTAGCCGAAGCCAATTCCTTATGTATGGCACGAGGTAAACGACTTACCCCTATTCGAGAACAAGTCTTAACACTTATGCTCAAGAATGGACGAGGGCTTAAAGCCTATGAATTACTTGAGCAAATGCAGGCTATCCATCCTAGCTCAAAACCAGCCACCATCTATCGTGCACTTGAGTTTTTAGAAGAAGAAGGATTTATCCACCGCCTAGATGCTATTAATGGCTGGACAGCCTGTCAGCATATCCATGAAGATGCACATCAACACCATGATTTACTAGCCGTTTGTACAGAATGTGGTACAGTACAAGAAATCAGTGCTCCAGAAATTAATCAACAATTGAAAGACTTACTCCAAGCAGTCGGTTTTAGCCAAAACGCACCACAAACAGAAATTCGAGCAACTTGTCCTAACTGCCAACAACATAAAGAAGAATAATCAATAGCACGTTACAAAAACGTATCTTTTATACCTATGCGTAAAAGATACGTTTTTCATAAAAAGTGATAAACCTCTTTTGTTCAAAATACTTTATACTTAAATTATCTTTAACATTACCTTTTCAGCAGCACAAAGCAATTAATAAGGCGAGTTTTCTGAATTTTCTGAAGCAAAGCGGAAGAACTGTTTGAGTAACTTAATGCTATTTACTGTGCTTTAATAACACTTATCTATTTTTTCAAAACACATACCTTAATTTATAACAAAATTTACCAAATATATTTAGTCACTTATCGGTATTGGATTGTAAAAGATAATAAAACTATAAAAAAATACTTGTTTTTTTCACCCCCTACCCCCATATAGGGCTGATATTTTTATTTTTGTGATGCAGTGATATTTTTAATCGCATATTGTCATGTTACCGTAACAAATTTTATGGTAGACTTCTACACTTAACTTATTTAATATTAGCATCCAATTAATTTCAATTAGGAATTCAGAATGGCTACAGAAATGATCCCGGTTACGGTACTTACTGGTTTTTTAGGATCAGGAAAAACAACGCTCTTGAAACGTATTCTTAACGAGTTTCATGGTCGCCGAATCGCCGTCATTGAAAATGAGTTTGGGCCAGAAAGCATTGATAATGAATTACTGGTTCAAGACACCGAAGAAGAAATTATCGAACTTAATAATGGCTGCGTATGTTGTACTGTCCGCGGTGATTTACAACGCACCTTACTTGACCTAAAAGCACGCCGTGAAAAAGGTGAGCTACAGTTTGAACGCGTGATGATTGAAACCACAGGTGTAGCCAATCCAGGCCCTGTCTGCCAAACTTTCTTTATTGATGAAGAAGTGGCTAGCTACTATATGTTAGATGCTGTATTAACCGTTGTTGATGCCAAACATGGTATGGAAACACTTGATACACAACCAGAAGCACAACAACAAGTCGGTTTTGCGGATCGTATCTTGGTATCTAAACTCGATTTAGTGAGTGATGCCGAATATCAAGCATTACGTCAACGGCTTATTAAAATGAATCCTCGCGCTAAAATTACACCGGTTAATTTTGGTGAAGTCGATTTACATTCCATTCTTGATATCACTGGTTTTAACTTAAACTCAGTTCTCGAGATTGACCCAGATTTCCTTAAAAAAAACGATCATGAGTGTGGCCCTGATTGTGACCATGAACATCACCATCATGAACATCACCACGACCATCAATGTGATGAACACTGCCATCATGATCACCATCACCACCATCACGCACATCATGATGATGAGATTGGTGCTTTCTTATTTACATCAGACCGACCTTTTGATCCTGTTAAACTAGACGATTTTCTCAGTGGTTTAGTACAGGTATATGGTCCTGATTTATATCGCTATAAAGGTATTCTTTACCTTAAAGGCGCTCCTGTTCGTTACTTACTTCAAGGGGTTCACATGATTTTAGGTACAAATCCTGGTAAACCTTGGGCAAGTAAAGAGCAAAAACAAACCAAAATTGTCTTTATTGGACGAAAACTTCCCCAAGAAATCTTCCAACAAGGACTTATGCAGTGCCTAGCTTAAAGGTAGTAAAGGTAGCTGTAGTTTTAATAACCGTATTAATCTAGGAGACTGAAGGATGGCAAAATCATCAAAAAAAGAGATAACCCCTGATAACGAAACTGTTATCACGGAAGAGCAATTATTAGCAATGTCTGAAGACGATTATATGAATGATGTTCAACTAGCATTCTTTAAACATCGTCTTAAAATGCTAGAGCATGACATTCTTAATAAAGCGGATATTACCACAGAAAATTTACGGGAAACACAGTTTGTTCCTGACCCAGCCGATCGAGCAACGATTGAAGAAGAACACGCACTTGAGTTAAGAACACGCGATCGCGAGCGAAAATTACTCAAAAAAGTGCAGCAATCTTTACAACTAATCGAAAGTAAAGAGTACGGTTGGTGTGAAGAAACAGGTGAGCCTATTGGTTTGGGTCGCTTACTCGCTCGCCCTACCGCAACCCTTTCACTTGAAGCACAGGAACGCCGTGAGAAACGTCAAAAACTCTATGGTGATTAATAAACAATAACGAAAGGCGAGGCAATTTACTCGCCTTTTTTATTCTTTACCGATACAAAAAAATTCATATTTAACCTAAAGAATATCAGACAGTATAAGTTAGCATAGTATATGAGTTGTTATACCGCTAACACACTTTCTATTGTGTAGAAAAACCCTTAAATTTAAAATAAAAGGATAAGATTTAAATAATAACTTGATGATATAAGAGGCAATATAACACCTTAACCTTACGATTATTTATCACCACTAGAAATCATAACGGATAAATGATAAGCAGAACTTTCTATCCATCAACACCTTGAAAATACATATATCCCCCCCATATAGTGAAAAATTTTAGGAATGATTATGGAACAATTTCACGCAACTACTATTCTTTGTGTCCGCCGAGGCAATGAAGTCGCTATTGGTGGAGACGGTCAAGTGACCCTAGGTAATATCGTTATCAAAGGGACTGCCCGTAAAATTCGCCGTCTATATAAAGACACTGTATTAGCTGGATTTGCTGGAGCAACAGCTGATGCATTTACCCTACAAGAACGCTTTGAAGCCAAACTGGAAAAACATCAAGGTCATCTAATGCGTGCGGCAGTAGAGCTTACACGAGACTGGCGTACCGATCGTGTACTTCGCCGACTAGAGGCAATGCTTATCGTAGCCGATAAAGAGCATACCCTTGTACTAACCGGCAATGGAGACGTACTAGAACCTGAACATGGTATTGCCGCTATTGGTTCAGGCGGTGCTTATGCACAATCCGCAGCACAAGCCCTTTTATATAATACAGAATTATCACCTGAGGAAATTGTTAAAAAATCCTTAGAAATCGCTGGTGACTTATGTATTTATACCAATCAAAATCATATCGTTGAAAAACTTTAATTATAGGATACCGTCATGAGCGAAATCAGTGTAATGACCCCAAAAGAAATTGTCTCAGAACTAGACAAACATATTATCGGACAACATAAAGCCAAAAAATCAGTCGCTGTTGCTCTCCGAAACCGTTGGCGTCGTCAGCAAGTAGCAGAACCACTACGCCATGAAATTCAGCCTAAAAATATTTTAATGATTGGGCCTACAGGTGTTGGTAAAACAGAAATAGCTCGCCGTTTGGCTAAACTTGCTAATGCCCCTTTTATCAAAGTAGAGGCAACCAAATTTACAGAAGTTGGTTATGTTGGACGTGATGTCGATACCATTATTCGTGATTTAGTCAATATCTCTGTCAAACAAACACGTGATATCGAAATGCGCCGTGTGAAAACACAAGCAGAAGATGCGGCAGAAGACCGTATTTTAGATGTATTAGTAACACCAGCTCGTGATGCACATGGTGAGCCTATCCGAGAAGAAAATACCGCACGTCAAACCTTCCGTAAACGCTTACGCGAAGGAAAACTTGATGATATGGAAATTGACATTGAGATCGCACAAGCTAGCCCTCAACTAGAAGTGTTGGGTATGCCTGGCATGGAAGAAATGACCGAACAAATCCGTGGGCTATTCTCTAATCTTGGAAAAGAGAATACAAAACCTCGCAAAATGACGGTTAAAAATGCCTTTAAAGCCTTAGTTGAAGAAGAATCTGCTAAACGTATCAATGAAGAAGAGATCCGTAATATTGCCATTCGTAATGCCGAACAAAACGGTATTGTTTTCTTAGACGAAGTGGATAAAATCGCTAGTCGTGCAGAACATGGTGGTGCTGATGTATCTCGCCAAGGGGTACAGCGTGATTTACTACCGCTTGTAGAAGGGACAACGGTTAATACCAAATACGGTATGATTAAAACCGACCATATCCTCTTTATTGCTTCTGGTGCTTTCCACCTTTCACGTCCATCTGACTTAATTCCTGAATTACAGGGGCGTTTCCCTATTCGTGTTGAGTTAGATTCACTTACTGCTGAGGATTTTGTTTTAATCTTAAATGAAACAGATGCCTCACTCGTTAAGCAATATTCTGTTTTACTTGAAACAGAAGGTGTTTGCCTAACCTTTACTGATGACGGCTTAAAACGTATTGCCGAAATTGCTTATGAAGTGAATGAACGCACAGAAAATATTGGTGCTCGCCGTCTTTATACCGTCATGGAAAAACTACTTGAAGAAATTTCTTTTGATGCCACTACCAAGAGTGGAACAGAAGTGGTTATTGATGCCCACTATGTCAATCAACAACTTCAAGAAACGGCTAGTAGCCAAGACCTCTCTCGCTATGTACTTTAAATAGCGAGAGGAAAGAGAAAATACTTAGCTTATCCGTGGTGATTTATAATGCCCTAACTCACCTTATGATAAGCACTTTCTACTTATCCCATTCTTAGCATTAACCCCCATTATTTATACCAAATAGTGGGGGTTATTTATAGCCAGCCTGTATAGTATTTTGATGTAAAAGCAGCAAATGCTTTATCTATTCATTCATCATACCTAGCTTAGTCCTCGCCATCATCTAATAAAGGCATACAACAAGGGCAACCCATCTGATGTCGTGCAAAAATACCGGCACTCGGTGGTGTCCATGTTGCCTCTCTTAGCACACCTTTCTCCCCTAAGGCGAGTAAGGCTTCAGAACCTCTTAAATCTGATGATAAAAACCCAACATAGTAATAAATAAATCCTTCAAAATCATCTTCTAATAAGGAAAGAACGGATTGCTGTCGGTGCGCATATTCTGCCCATTCATCTTGCTTAAATGGCATCAATTTATTAATAATCAATTGATCACACGCTACGTTATAATTTTTTAAAATCTGAAGCATATGACGCATAGACACTAAAGATAATTGTGTGGCAGTCATTACCCCTATTGCTTGTATTTGTGTGCTATTAAATAACCCTTTATCAACAGCGGCAAATCGTGAAAAAAACTGTATCATTGCCATATCATTTAAATCTAAAATAATATGATCAGCCGATAAATTTTTTGCCTGTAATAAATAATCCTCCAATAAGGGTAAGGGATGTAGCCCAGATGAAGCAACACTATGCCCCGTAATTTCTATATTTCTCAGAAAGGCTAATATACTTGATCGCGTATCTATTTCTGTTGCCCAGAATCCCTCTTGTAATTCCTTTGGTCTTGAAGAAAGTGAACGTTGCAAAATCTCTGATAAGCTACCCTCTTCATTGGCAGAGAGTAAAAATACCTTTTTTCCTGAAGCCACTAATTGTAAAGCCAAGCTCGCTGCGTGCGTTGTTTTGCCGGCGCCACCAGTACCAAAAATAAAAATTAACTTCTTCTTATTTAAAGATTCTAAAAAACCATTCATCATATTCTTTTATCACCCAATACCTTTACCACTTGATAGTAAAGATCTTTCACTATCACTTATCCTACCATGACATTCTACATGATACAAATAGATTATTGCCTTATAGGATAGAAATCGTCAATCCAGATGCGGGACATCCAATAGCTCTAAGTATAAACCCTATATTAATAAAAAAATGACTATAAATATATCAAAGTGTTCTAAGATGCATCATTAGGATATTTTTAAGGAAATAATGATGTTCAAAAAAACACTTCTACAAACATTATTTATGGCGACAGTTGGTGCTTTTACCCTAAATTCAGCCATTGCAGCTGACGCACCAATTGTAATTAAATTTTCACACGTTGTTGCGGCAGAAACACCTAAAGGTCAGGGTGCAACACTCTTTAAAAAACTTGCCGAAGAAAAGTTTCCGGGACGTGTTGTTGTTGAGATCTACCCAAACTCTTCACTCTATGGTGATGGGAAAGAGATGGAAGCCTTATTAACCAATAATGTACAAATGCTTGCTCCCTCTTTAGCCAAATTTGATAAATACACCCCTAAAATTCAATTATTTGATTTACCCTTTCTTTTTGATGATATTAAAGCCGTAGAGCGATTCCAATTTAGTGCGAAAGGGAAAGAGTTACTCAATGTCATGCGTGATAAAGGCATCACAGGTTTGACTTATTGGAACAATGACCTTAAACAACTTTCTGCTAATAAACCACTTCGTGTGCCAACAGATGCCCGTGGTCAAAAATTCCGCGTTCAAAACTCTGAGGTACTTGATGCCCAATTTAAGCAAATCTTAGCCGTTCCACGTAAAATGGCTTTTGGTGAGATGTACCAAGGCTTGCAAACAGGTGTTGTTAATGGTGCAGAGAACCCATACTCAAATATCTATTCACAAAAAATCCACGAGGTTCAAAAATACATTACAGAATCTAACCACGGTTTACTCTCTTATATGGTGATTGTGAATACAAAATTCTGGGAAGGATTACCAGAAGATATTCGCACGGGTTTACAAGAAGCATTAGACCAAGTTGCTGTTGAAACGAATAAAATTTCTCATGACTTTAATCTTGCCGATAAACAAAAAATTCTTGATAGTGGTAAAACTGAAATCATCACCCTTACCCCTGAAGAACGCGCTAAATGGCGAGAGGCTATGCGTCCTGTATGGAAAAAATTTGAAGCACAAATCGGTAAAGATTTAATCTCTGCTGCCGAAGCGGCGAATAATCCATAATGATTTTGTAGTAGTACATCAAGTAGGGAGATAGACCACTATCAGGAGGCATCTCCCTACTTGTTTATAAAGGATTTTTCATGAAATACCTTTCCTGCTTTTGGAATAAATTAGAAGAAATAAGTATTGTTCTATCACTGGCTATCATGACAATAGTTACGTTTATTTATGTTGTTCTGAATAGTCTTTATCAACCCTTTTTATTCCTTGCCGAAAAATACGACTCTTTAAAACCTATTGCAGAACCCATTGGTATTTTTATTATGACACTGGCAATGGATATGACATGGAGTGTCGCCATTACAAAAGTATTCTTTGGTGCATTAATCTTTTTGGGTGCTTCTTATGGTGTTCGTACGGCAGGACATATTGGGGTAGATTTTGTTATTAAAAAGTTCTCTACAGAAACGCGCCGTTTTATCAGTATTATTGCTTGTTTACTCTGCCTAACCTATGTAGGACTTATTCTCTATGCAAGTCATGATTGGCTTCAAGTGATGTATGAAGCCGATGTAGGGGCAGAAGATTTACACACTTTTCATCTCAAAATATGGCATATCGGTCTTATTCTTCCTTTTGGTTATGCCCTTATTTTTATGCGTTTTACTGAAATCCTTATCCGCTTATTCAAAGGTCAGCAAAGTGATTTAGGACTGGCAGATGAAGCAAGTGATGCCTTAAAAATTAACGAAGAATATAAGGAATAAAAATGTCTATTATCGTTTTATTCAGTACATTATTCCTCCTCATGATTATTGGTGTACCTATCGCTATATCATTGGGGTTAGCAGGTTCAGTCGTTATTATCTTCTTTAGTAATGACTCATTAAGTTCTGTTGCGGTTAAAATCTTTGAAACCTCTGAACACTATACCTTATTAGCCATTCCTTTCTTCTTACTTGCAGGTGTCTTTATGACAACGGGTGGCGTGGCGAGACGGTTAATTGACTTTGCCAATGCAACAGTAGGTCATATCCGTGGGGGCTTAGCCATTGCCTCTGTACTATCTTGTATGCTCTTTGCCGCTTTATCGGGTTCTAGTCCTGCTACTGTGGCAGCCGTAGGTTCTATCGCTATTGCAGGTATGGTTCGATCAGGCTATCCTATTGAATTTGGTACAGGGATTATTACCAATGCAGGGACACTAGGGATTTTAATTCCACCTTCTGTTGTGATGGTAGTCTATGCCGCAGCGACCGAACAATCCGTAGGGCGTTTATTTATGGCTGGCGTTGTACCGGGGGCTTTATTAGGGCTTATTCTAATGGTTGCCATCTACATTATTGCTCGCAAGAAAAATCTCCCTGCTTTACCTCGTGCCACTTTCCGTGAATGGTTAAAAGCGGCTAGAGAAGCCTTCTGGGGGATTACCTTAATGGTTATTATCTTAGGTGGGATTTATTCAGGCATCTTTACAGCAACAGAGGCTGCGGCAGTAGCAGCAGTTTATGCTTTCTTTATTGCCGTCTTTGTCTTTAAAGATATTAAACTAAAAGAATGTCCTAAAGTATTATTAGAGGCGGGTAAACTCAGTGTGATGCTAATGTTTATCATTGCCAATGCCATGCTCTTTGCACATGTCCTTACGACAGAGCAAATCCCTCAACAATTAACAGAAATTGTTACGGGTATGGATTTAAAAGCATGGGAATTCCTTATTATTGTCAATCTTGTGCTATTGTTTGCAGGTGCTTTTATGGAACCCTCTGCCATTATCCTTATCTTAGCACCTATTGTATTCCCGATTGCTACCCATTTAGGCATTGATCCTATTCACCTCGGTATTATTATGGTGGTCAATATGGAAATTGGTCTTTTAACACCACCTATTGGTCTTAACCTTTTTGTGGCTTCTGTGATTACCAAACTACCACTATCTCACGTTATCCGAGCCACCATGCCTTGGTTAACCATTATGCTATTGTTCCTCATCTTAATTACGTATATTCCTGAGATTTCATTAGCATTACCTGATTTTATTGGACAAAATTAATTTTTCTTTATTTAAACCTAACGTAAAGCCCCTCAAATGAGGGGCTTATTACATCCTAATTTTATAAGTAAAATATAGCGAACAAAAATATTAATTATTCACTTCAATTTCATCAATAATGTAGCGATTATCTTTATGTGTTGCGGTAAACTTTACTTTATCGCCCGCTTTGATTGGTACTAATAACTTTTTATCAATATCATAAACCAAGGTCATGGCTGATAATTTTAAATCGGCAATAGGGCCATGCTTAATGGCAATCTTACCCTTTTGTGCATCAATACGGCGAACTTCACCCGTTGCACTCCCTTGCTCTTGAGCAAAAGCAATCGCACCTACCATCATCATAGTGGCAAATGATAATACTTTTGTATATTTCTTCATCAGATCATCCTTTGTAGAAATCATATTTTTCCATTATATAAAGAAAAATAAGTCTGTATTTGAAAAGTAGCTTTTGTTGATAATTTTTAATACTGTTTATTTACTACCAGAATAATATAATACCTAACGTTCCTCTCATCTACTTTATAGAAAAATTATGCCCCACATATTTTTCCATAAACTCAAATAAAGTAATTGTGTCTATATTATGAACTTTTGCTACATTAGGAATCATAATTCTCTTTTTTACATCAGGATTATACTTTTCTTCTGTGATAATAGCAAAATTATAATTCATGGCATGAGCTATAATCCAAGCATCTGCATTATTAATTTCAGCAAATTCCCGCTTCGCAATATCTTTTACATTAAGCGTTTGAGCATATTGCATTAATTTACTATAGCTTGCTATGGATAAAAAATGATCTTCCCAAAACTGAGTGGGTAAAAACGCTACCCAGTTCTGTAATTCATCTGCTTTTGATGGTTTTAAGATTTCATCTTTCACTGCTTTAATACTATAAATAATTCCTTTTTTGTGTAGATCAAGTATTAAATCCCAAAAACACTGAGCAAATCCAAACTGATAAAAGGTATTTTTTGCTGTAATAAAAATATTAGCATCCATTAAGTAACGCTTCATTCAACATTCCTCAGTTGTTTTTTATAAATAGATATTAGCGTATCCGCTTGAATATTTAATAATTTTCCTGCCTCTCTAAGAGGAATATGTCGACTTATTACCTGATTAATAACCGTATTACTAAATCGATAACTCTGCCGTACTCTAACTGTATGATGAAAATCACCACTACCACTACTTGTTTTCTTTAATGTTTTTAATTTCTCTCGTTCTTTAGCGATTTTATTTGGATCTAATAGATTTAAAGTTACCGCCTTGATAGTAACAGCAAGTCGACTAACTTTAAATATGCTACTTAACTTTTCTAAACTAAATTCCTCATCATCTTCTTTCCAATATCGATAAAATTCAATCGTAGGCATCAAAAATTCTGCAGCAACCTTATTGCAAAAGGCTTCAACAGCTTGTTCCTGATTCCAAGAAGAAACACCAGATTTACCTATCCAAATATGAGCAACCTCATGAATAAGTGTAAATAATTGAGCGGCAGGATAATCCGCACCATTAATAAATACAACAGGGGCAATATCATCAACTAAGGCAAAACCTCGAAACTCATTAATATTTAATTTTCTATTATTGTTATGTTTAACCACACTATTTTTAAAAACCAAAATACCAATGCGTTCAAATTCTGTTGCTAAAAACTTAAAGTAATCTTCTCGCTTTAGTTTTCTAATATGATCCATTAAATCCTGAATTCCTAAAGTGTCTAAAATATCCTTAGCGACATCATTAGGATTTACGTTGATACAGAACGGAAATTTACCTACAAACGGTAATTCCTCATTACCTTGCTCAATTAAGTAATCTTTGAACCACTCTTGTTTATATTCAATATCTTGCAATACATCAATAAAATCTCTACTAAGTGGTTCTGCCCCTACTACTTGACGTAAATCAGGTATATTAATTGCCGGTACAGTTGGAGGTGTTTGCAAAAAAAGATAACCAAACGGAATATTCGCTCTCTTTGCTAGTTTTTCTGCCGTAGTTTTAGTTAAGACACCATTTAAAAAATCATCTGTTTTTTTAGGAGCAAGCTCATCCGCCAGCACTTGTGGATCAATATGTTCCAAGTCTGCAATCCAATGAATAATTTTTGGAGAAATATGTAATTCCGCTCTCATTTTATTGCCTTCTAGGCTTAACAGATAATAGATAGAAACGTATAAAAATTATAAACGAAAATTTATCCAACTCAACAGAATAAACTTAACAATAACCATTTTAAGTCAAATTTTTTCAATATTCTTAGGTAAATTATACTGAAATAATAGGTGTATATTATGTTTATATTTTTTGATTTTTCAAGACATTAAATTAGACTAGGTATTTTTGTCTACTCAGAAAAACCTAATAAAAAATCCTCTAATAATATAAAGCTCTCCCTCGCATATTATTTCCTCCATTATCATCCTAATTTGTAAAATTAGGATGATAAAGCAAGTTTATACAATATATAAAAAACAACTTTAATAATTTACTATTATTTATAGTAATTCAATAAATTTAAACTATATTATATTTTTAATAATACTATACTTTCTGGATTTTTTATCATACTTTATTTAGATTTAAATTATTCATCTATAAAGAACTCGTCATAAGCATACAAACCATCATGAATAAGGTAGAATAGAAAGAGAAACCTTAATAGTATTGTTATAAAAAGGAGATACTTATGACACATACCTATCTTGTACCTTATGATGCATCTGATTATGCTAAAAAAGCCCTTGCTTGGGCAATTGAAAATGCCAAACGATTAGAGGCAAATATTCGTGTGATTAATGTTCAGCCTAGTTTTCATACTGCGCATGCCAAAACATTATTTACCAAACAAGATATTGAAGAATATCAAACACAGCTCTTTAATGAAGCTACTCAAGGTGTTCAAGCCCTATTAGATAAAGCAGGTGTTCCTGCTACTTTAGAAATGGGGGTAGGCGACCCTAAAGAAGTCATTGTGGAATTAGTAAAAGCAAGCCGTCAGACAGATAGTCCTATTGATTTAATTATTATGGGATCTCGCGGTACAAGCCCTTTCTTTAGTGGCATACTCGGTAGCGTTAGTTATGCCATTATTAATGCAGGAATTTGCCCCGTGATGATTATTCCTCAAGAAAAAGAGTAATTTAATACCCATAAAAGAGAATAACAATATTATACTCTCAAAACACATCCTCCCCTTTTTCACTATTTTTTGAAGAAGGGGATATTATTTTTCCTAATTAAAAAACTCTCTTCTAATGATAATTCCCTAGGCTATTTTTAGCCACCCTACTTTTTACCCTTATTTTCCTAAACCATAAAATACAGTAGAATAGCTGCACTTCCTTTGTTGGGATCTGAGTATTTGGCTATCCTCGGATAGTCATTGCGTTGAGGTGGCTCAACAAACGGAAAAGCCCACCGTTTTAGATGGGCTATAAAAGGGAGTTGAAAATGAAGCTATACCTTCAAATTCTTCTCTTGTTGGTTTTGCTCTTAATATGCATGAATAATGCTTACTAAGTAGCTTTTTACAACAAGTAAGGGGTAACTATCAGCAGCAGTTGCCCTCAACCCAATTATAAATAGAATCATATTTTTTGTCTAGTCATAAAACATCCAAATACCTTAGAAAAATAAAAAAACCCCAACAGCAAAATGCTATCGGGGTTTAAGGGAGTTTTATGAAAAAACTAAAATTTAACTTCTAAATTGTAGCATTCATTTTACTCCTTGTCTAGCTTACCATTGGTAACCAACACCAACACCGGCTGAGTACTCATTCTGTGTATTAACAGTACCGTTAAGTTTGAGGATAACTTTACCATTATCACTCGCACGTGAGTAGCCGATTGCTAACGCAGAAGCACCTTCGTATGTACCTGCACCAGCGGCAACCATTGATTTACCCGGTAAGAAGACTTGTGGCAATGCTGCAGTTGCTGCTGCATTCGCACCAACACCTTTAATGCGTTTATTCAAATCACCTACTTTCTTGTTGATGTTGTTAGTCACTTGGTTCAGCTGATTAACATTAACCGCATCTGTTCCATCACGACCAGGAGCAACATTGGTGATTCGGTTACCATCAACACTTACATTACCACCACTGATGGTTGTACCACCACCTGGGTTAAGGGTAATGCGTGTATTGCCATTGCTGATGGTATTGATATTTTGTAAGTCTTTATTTAATTGAACTTGCAATGTACCGTTATCATCCGCTTTGACATTGATGTTACCACTTGCCGACTGGAATGATTTAGAAGCGGCTTCATCAACACCTTCACCTTTCACCTGAACAACAGTATTGAGTTTATGACGTTTCTTAACATTGTCATTACCGGCAAAGATGAGACCATCATTGAGTGTTGCCACTTGCTCAGGATCACCTTTTGGCGTACCGTCCGGATTGGTTGGTTGGTAAACAATACGTGTTGTACCGTTTGCACCCGGTAAACCATCTTTACCTGCTTTACCCTCAACGCCTTGAGGACCATCAGCCGATTTGAAGGTTAAACCGTCTTTACCGTCTTTACCATTCAAGCCGATTGAGCCATCTTTACCGTTGATCACCACCGCTGAACCGTCTTTACCGTTCACTCCGATAGTACCATCAACACCGTCTTTACCCGGTTGACCATCTTTACCCGGTTCACCTTTTTGACCAACAACAACAGAAGCATCTTTACCCGGCTGACCGTCTTTACCCGGTTCACCTGTAACCGTTACTGTTTGAACGTCAATATCTTTTACCAAACCAAAGGCAATATTCTTACCTGTTTGGTTTACAACCAGATTTTTACCTGCTTCAAAGTTTAACGTATCGCCTGCTCTCACCGTTGTTGTACCATTACTAGCCACTACTTGAATATCACTATTTGAGGCATTAACTGTATGATATGCACTGTTAATGGCATCGGCTACGTTTTGTACGGTGGCAACTTTGCTACCTTCACGTGCATTGGCTTTTGCTTGGGTTTCTTCACCAACAGGTGTACCAACTACGCTCACTTGACCCGCTTTAGTAATAACATTACCGGCAGCATCTTTCACGTCTTGATTGCTTGCTGCTGTGATATTTCCGGTATTCACTTTCACACCGTCATTATCCACGGTAATGGTGTTATCACCGGCTTTCACGTCATAAGATACGTTAACGGTATCTTTACCTGTTGTAGGATCAGTAGTCACTGTGATATTTGCAGTTGAACCTTTGCCATCAACGTAATTGACTTGATCGCCCGGATTCACCACAACAGATTTAGTGATTTCTTTACCATCAGCATCTTTAACAACATTGCCATTTTCATCAATCACTTTGGCATTGTTGGTCGTCCAACCACTGTTATTAATGGTATTGACGACATCACCTGCCGTAACGGTCTTATTACCGGCATCAGCCAATTCTTTTGAATCGGTGATAGGGTCACCCTTATCATCCACAATCTGTGCTTGACCTGTTGTGTTATTCGCCGCAATATTGGTTGTTGCTACCGATAAATCAACGGTTGAAACGCTGCCATTAGTTGTTGCATTAATAGTTACACTACCATTTTTGCTTGTAAAGTCCACAGTATTACCATGCGTTACCGCATCTACAGCTTGACCATTGGCTTTTAAGTTCCAACCTGCATTAAGTACATCACCCACTGTAGCCGCTTGGTTTTTCTCTGCCTCGGTAATGTTGGTAATCGGTGCTGTTTGGGTTGCATTATCCACACCGCCTGTGACATTTTTCGCATTATTAATATGGTTGGTTAAATTAGAAACCGTACCATTCTTAATAACCGTATCACCAATCTTCACGCTACCATCTGATGTGAGGTCTAAATCTTTGTTCAATTTAACCGTTAATGTATCCGCTTTATTAGCAACTACATTGATATTGCCTGTCGCAGATGTAAAGTTAGCTGAAGCCTCTTTATTTACACCTTCACCGACAATTTTCACCACGGTATTTAATTTGTGACGATTTAACTCTTCGTTGTTACCGGTGAAGATAAGTCCATCATTGAGTGTTGCCACTTGCTCAGGATCACCTTTTGGCGTACCATCCGGATCGGTTGGTTGGTAAACAATACGGGTTGTACCGTTTGCACCCGGTAAACCATTCTCACCTTTCTCACCCTGAACGCCTTGAGGACCATCAGCTGATTTGAAGGTGAGTCCGTCTTTACCGTCTTTACCATTCAAGCCGATTGAACCATCTTTACCGTTGATCACCACCGCTGAACCGTCTTTACCGTTTACACCGATAGAGCCATCAACACCGTCTTTACCCGGTTGACCATCTTGACCCGGTTCACCTTTTTGACCAACAACAACAGAAGCATCTTTGCCTGGCTGACCGTCTTTACCCGGTTCACCTGTTACTGTCACAGTTTGAACTTCGATGTCTTTCGAGGTCGTGTAGATGATATTCTCACCATCACGTTTCACTTCTAAGTTTTTACCCGCTTGGAAGTTAACTTTATCACCGGCACTGATTTTCTCAGCTGTACCTTTTTCGGTTTCAAATGACATATTCTTATCATCTGCTCTACCGGTATTCACGATCCAACCTGCACTGTTAATGGCATCCGCAACATTTTTCACAGTAGCAACTTTATTACCCTCACGAGCATCTGCATCAGCTTGGGTTTCTTCACCAACAGGTGTACCTTTAACGCTCACTTGACCCGCTTTAGTAGTAACATTACCGGCAGCATCTTTCACGTCTTGATCGCTTGCTGCTGTGATATTTCCGGTATTCACTTTCACACCGTCATCATCCACGGTAATGGTGCTATCACCGGCTTTCACGTCGTAAGATACGTTAACGGTATCTTTACCTGATGATGGATCAGTCGTTACCGTTACATTAGCGGTACTACCTTTGCCATTAACGTAATTGACTTGATCGCCCGGGTTAACAACAACATTTTTAGTTACATCATTACCATCAGCATCTTTAACAACATTGCCATTTTCATCAATCACTTTGGCATTGTTGGTCGTCCAACCACTGTTATTGATGGTATTGACAACATCGCCTGCCGTAACTGTTTTATTGCTTGCTTTATCCAAGTCATCTTTATTGGTGATAGGGTCGCCCTTATCATCCACAATCTGTGCTTGACCTGTTGTGTTATTCGCCGCAATATTGGTTGTTGCTACCGATAAATCAACGGTTGAAACGCTGCCATTAGTTGTTGCATTAATAGTTACACTACCATTTTTGCTTGTAAAGTCCACAGTATTACCATGGGTTACAGCATCTACAGCTTGACCATTGGCTTTTAAGTTCCAACCTGCATTAAGTACATCACCCACTGTAGCCGCTTGGTTTTTCTGATCCTCTGTAATGGTATCAGGTACGGTGGTTTGTGTTACATTGCTTGTTGGTGCAGTAACTGGAGCGGTTAAATGATCTTTTAGACCCGAAACAGTACCATTATTATTGGTAAATGTTATATTGCCATTCTTAATAACCGTATCACCAATTGTTACGCTACCATTTGATGTGAGGTCTAAATCTTTGTTCAATTGAACTTCTAATGTATCCGCACCATCTGCTTTCACATTGATATTGCCTGTCGCAGATGTAAACTTATCTGAAGCCTCTTTATTTACACCTTCACCGACAATTTTCACCACGGTATTTAATTTGTGACGATTTAGCTCTTCGTTATTACCAGTGAAGATAAGTCCGTCATTGAGTGTTGCCACTTGCTCAGGATCACCTTTTGGCGTACCATCCGGATCGGTTGGTTGGTAAACAATACGGGTTGTACCGTTTGCACCCGGTAAACCATTCTCACCTTTCTCACCCTGAACGCCTTGAGGACCGTCAGCTGATTTGAAGGTTAAACCGTCTTTACCGTCTTTACCATTCAAGCCAATTGAACCATCTTTACCGTTGATCACCACCGCTGAACCGTCTTTACCGTTTACACCGATAGAGCCATCAACACCGTCTTTACCCGGTTGACCATCTTGACCCGGTTCACCTTTTTGACCAAGTTCAACTTGATCAGATAAACCATAAGTCACTTTGTTACCATCTTGAGCGATTTCTAAGTTTTTCGCAGCAACAAAGGTCACATTATCACCGGTATTTACTTTGCTTCCTTCATCATTTGGTTTACCAGAAATACTATCTTGAGATTTCTCAGTCTTAACAAAGTGATGACCGTCTTTTACAACTGCTGAGGTTGTCGTACCGTTACCGTCCACAATCGTAATGGTGTGGGTACCGTTTGCCTCATCTGAGGTTACATTCGCTTTGGCATCTTTACCTGCTGGACCTTGTGGACCGGTTGCACCTGTCGCGCCGGTATCACCTTTCTCACCTTGTGGACCGGTTGCACCTGTCGCGCCGGTATCACCTTTCTCACCTTGTGGACCGGTTGCACCTGTCGCGCCGGTATCACCTTTCTCACCTTGTGCGCCGGTTGCACCTGTTGCGCCGGTATCACCTTTCTCACCTTGTGCACCGGTTGCACCTGTCGCGCCGGTATCACCTTTCTCACCTTGTGCACCAGTTGCACCTGTCGCGCCGGTATCACCTTTTTCGCCTTGTGCGCCGGTTGCCCCAGTAGCACCAGTAGCACCTGTTGCGCCGGTATCACCTTTCTCACCTTGTGCACCGGTTGCACCTGTTGCACCAGTATCACCTTTCTCGCCTTGTGGGCCGGTTGCACCTGTTGCGCCGGTATCACCTTTCTCACCTTGTGGACCGGTTGCACCTGTTGCACCAGTATCACCTTTCTCGCCTTGTGCACCGGTTGCACCTGTCGCACCAGTATCACCTTTCTCGCCTTGTGCACCTGTCGCGCCGGTATCACCTTTCTCACCTTGTGCACCAGTTGCACCTGTCGCGCCGGTATCACCTTTCTCACCTTGTGCACCAGTTGCACCTGTCGCGCCGGTATCACCTTTTTCGCCTTGTGCGCCGGTTGCCCCAGTAGCACCTGTTTCACCTTGCGGACCGGTTGCCCCAGTAGCACCTGTTTCACCTTGTGGACCGGTTGCCCCAGTAGCACCTGTTGCACCTTGTGGACCGGTTGCCCCAGTAGCTCCTGTTTCACCTTGCGGACCGGTTGCACCGGTTGCACCTGTTGCGCCGGTATCACCTTTCTCGCCGGTTGCTCCGGTTGCACCTGTCGCACCGGTATCACCTTTCTCACCCTGTGGACCG
Source organism: Pelistega ratti (assembly GCF_009833965.1). NCBI lineage: Bacteria > Pseudomonadati > Pseudomonadota > Betaproteobacteria > Burkholderiales > Alcaligenaceae > Pelistega > Pelistega ratti. The sequence continues at coordinate 1,747,806 of NZ_CP047165.1, read as the reverse complement.
GTTGCCCCAGTAGCACCAGTCGCGCCCGTTGCCCCGGTCGCTCCGCCTGTTGCGTTAGCCGTAAGCGTATAGGTTACGACACCATTCACCACACTTTGTGCAATGGTTAAGCCAGATCCTGCGACAAAATTAACGCCATTTCCAGGCTTAATCAATGTATTCGTTGAGCTTCCGACAACATTACCGCCAGCATTTGTCCACCAACCTGAATTATTTACAGCAGTGACAACAGAAGCAACCGTCGCCACACCAGGATTGCCAGAACTTAACGTACCGTTTGTTGTTGTGCCAAATGTCCCTTGTTTGACATCATATTTAATGCTTGGATTGGTGCCGTTATTTGGTGTAACGGTGACAGACGTTAAGTTGCCATCAATAAAATTAATAAATTGGTTATTGTTGATACGAGCTACTGAGTTGTTTTTCTCATGCACGTTAAAGCCCATATAATTTAAAATATTATAGAGCTGTGAACCATTGATCGCATCGGTCGAATCATCTGCTACACGACCTGCGGCAACGTGTTGGATTTGGCGTTCTAGGCCTGCTCTACCCACAGATAAAACACTTGTACCTTTTGCATTGCTTGATGTTAAAAGCCCTGTACTACTTGTACCTAAACCTTCAATCGCTTTGTAAGTACCTGTGAAGTTTTGAGTAACATTATTACCATTTGCGTCTTTATAAGTAACAAATTTCGCCTCATTACCGCTATGCACATCTTCTGTTACTTCCGAGCCTGTACCCAACGCAACAGAAAGTTTATAGTTAGAATCAACATTTGCTGAACGACCAATAGCAACAGAGCCATCTGCAAGACCACGAGCTGTAGCACCGATAGAGGTAGAAGTTAATCCTTCCGGAGTTTCTTGAAGCGTATAAGTTGCAAATGAACCAGCTGGGAATTGTCGTCTATCACCTGAAGTAGCTGATTTTCCACCGGCTTCATAACCAATAGCAACAGATCCACCTCGAGATGTTGTAGCTTTTGAACCTTGAGAAATTGAATAAGCTCCATCAGCACGAGTGCCTGTACCGATTGCTTGAGCACCTTGCCCGGATGACCATGCAGTCAAACCTAACGCCATTCCGGGTAATGATGTACCACCTGAAGAAGGCTTACTTAATGACACCGCACCATTACCAAACGCAAGACTATCCGGCTGTGAGAAAGCATTATTACCAATTGCCGTACCGGTAGGATAAGCAACCGCAAAAGCACCCAACGCAAATCCGCCTGTACTATTTTCTCCAACCGTTGGGGAATCACCCTGTTTTCCTCTTATCCACTGAAAATGATCTAGTAACGTCGGCTTCAGCGTGCCATCCGGATTACGCTCTTGAGGGTTATTATCAACAATAGTTCCATTGATTACCTGAGCATATTTCCCAATCGCTACCGATCCTCTTGTTACTGCATTTGCGTGAGAACCAACTGCGGTTGAATGCTCACTTGATGAGCTTGCGTGACTACCTATAGCCACCCCATTAGAACCTGCAGAATTTGATCTATTACCTATAGCTACCGCATCATTTGCAGATGCATTTGCGGAAGATGAAATTGCAACAGACATTTCACCGCTTGCATTCGCTTCATTACCAATAGCAATGGCTTGTCTAGATACCGTATTACAAGAAGTATTAGTTCCAGCTTTCGCCCCCCAACCAATTGCAATCGCACTAGAGCCTGTCGCTTGAGCATTACCACCACCTCCAGTAAACCCATCATTTACAACAACAGCACCCAGTGCCTCACCACCAATCAGTGTCGCCCCTGTAGTCGCTAATGATAATGCGATGACGGAGACTTTACTTGAAGATAAAGTCTTTGTTTTGCCTCTTGCTGTTTGTAATTCTGATACAGCAACCCATGTTTGTGTCGCATGATTCCAAATAACTTTAAATATTTTATTCATAAATGTTCACCATATAAATATAAAGAAAACATGCTTTTATAGCCTGTTTTCTTTATTAATACTGCATTGAAAAATTACTTACTAATCTATTACCTAAATGTAAATTTTATTATCTAATTAAAATAAATTACATTATAATAAATTAAAAGATATTTGTATCTATTATCTAAATTAGTGTATAAAAATTGGGTTATACTATACTTAATTATTCATAAAATCAATACACTATTTCTAAACAATATTAATTTTTATCTAGTCTGTTGCTTTATATTCATACTATTTGCGTTAAAGAAATAAAATACTTCTATACCCATTATTAGAATAGGGTTATCTTGTGTTTACACTATTTTACAAATATCGCTTAGTTGACTTTTGTGATACTTTATATCTTTTCCATTCAAGTCTTTTATCCGATCCATTTTATTTGTGCTTTAATGATTTTATTTATAATGAAATAACGCTTTTTCTATACTAACCGTTATAAATTTTGTTATTAAGGGTATATCTATCCGTTTATTCTTTATTATGCATATGAAAAGACCCGTTCTATTGCTAAAACGGGTCTTTATTGTTGAATACAGTTAATACTTAACCGATTGGATTACCAGAAGTAACCTGCACTTAGTGTTCCGCCTACTTCCCCTTGTGTATTGGCGGTTGCACTTGCTTTGATACCGTATTTACCACTATCCGCAATACGAGAGTAACCAATTGCAATTGCACTTTGGCTTTGGTATTGACCCACACCGGCGGTTAAGGCAGATTGTCCTTCACGGTAGGCTTGCATAAGTCCCGCTGTCGCTAAGGCTGACGCATGACCTGCTTTACGGCGTTTATCCATCTTATTGAGTTGTGAATTAATATTATTCACCGCTCCTTTGAGTTGGCTTACGTTTACCGCATCAGTGTCTCTTACCCCCGGTGCGACATTGCTGATGACTTTATTTGCGGCATCAATGCCTTGTGTTGAAAGACTTGGCCCACCATTGGCGATAGAGATACTATTACCTGCCACAATGTTATTACTCACATTGATATTAGCCGCACTGACGGTGTTAAAGCTCACGTTATCAGATGTGGCATATACAATGTTTTCACCCTCACGTTTGACTTCCATGTTTTTACCTGCTTGGAAAGTCACTTTATCACCTGTGCTCACTTTAGCTGGTTGATGGGTAATGGCGTTGGTATCAAAGCTATTTTGATCAGCAGCTTTACCCGTATTCACTACCCAACCTGCACTATTGATCGCATTAGCCACATCACCCACCGTGGCGATTTTACCGCCCTTATCTGTAGCAACGCTTACTTTACCTGCAGGGATAATATTGCCAGAAGCATCAGTTACATCAAGGTCAGAGGCAATGGTAATTGTGCCTGTATTTGCCGTGATATTGCCTGTTGCATCCACACTAATCGTGGCATTGTCTGTTTTAGCGGCAACCGTGTATGTCGTACCACCATCAGCACTAGGTGTCGGGGTAACGGTCACACCTTGTGTACCTACCACATTTGTTTTAGCCGCATTTAATTGGCTCACATTCACGGCATCAGTTGGTGCTGTGCCATTGGCTACGTTGGTAATTTTCTGATTACCTGCGTTGATGCCCTTATTGGTGATGCTTGGGCCATTATTGATGGTTAAGCCATCTGTCGTCATGGTGGTATTACCTACATTGACAGTGCTTGCATTCACCGTAGTCGCATCCACATTGGTAAAGGTAACGTTATCCCTGGTTGCAAAACTAAACTTCGCCCCATCTTGGGTAATTTTGATGTTTTTACCGGCATCAAAGGTGACAGTTGTACCTGCCTTGACTGCTTGCTGTGATGCACTTAAGACTTCACCACCCTCTGATTTTGAGGCGGTAGCCACCCATGCGGCATTATTAATCGCATTTGCTACCGATGTGGCAGAGACAGGTCCTGTTGAATTGGTTGATTGAACGGTATTACCATTCATTGCAATATTGGTCGTAGCAACATCAACTTTAAATGTTTTAACACCATCTTTATCTGCAGTGGTTACTTTTGTATTTTCACCATCTTCCATGGCGACTAAACCTTTGATCACATTTTTACCGTTATCAGTGATATTGCTCAAGTCTTTATTTGCCGCATTATCAATAAGGTCTTTTGTTTCTTGGCTTAAATCAATCGCATAGTCTGTTACACCATCAGCATCTTTTGCACCTGCGGTAACGGTTAATTTATCCGTTGTACTACTGACGGTTGTTTTTTCGGCATTGACAGTGTAAGTAGTGACTTTACCTTCTGTCTTACCCTCAACGGTTGTATGTTTACCTGCAGTCACAATCGTTGTCTTTTGGGCATCATTAATTGCTTTGGCAACATTTTCTGCTGTCGCATAAGCGTTACCCTCAGTACCCACTGTTACATTACCGTTTTCATCTGCTGTAATGGTTGATTGGGTAATTGAAACAGTAACATCTGCACCATTAGCATTAGTCGTTAAGCCGTTGCTACCTTTGATATTAAACTGTATGCCACCTTCTTTATTTAAGGTTTGCGCATCCGTTGTTGTATCCGCATCACCACCCAGTGTGATGGTGTTATTAGCTAATTTATTAATCGCATTGGTATTGTTTGTGATATTTTGCGTATTGTTTGCAATAGCTTTTGTGTTATTCGCAATAGTATTAGCATTGTTAATAATATTTTGCGTATTATTCGCTACATTTTGATTGGTTTGGTAAAGCTGGCTACCATTAATAGCATCTTTACTATCTGGACCTATTCCACCATCAGCTACATTGGTAATCACTTTATTACCAGCATCTACACCGTTGTTAGTAATACTTGGACCATTATTGATGGTTAATCCATCTGTTGTGATAGTAGTCTCGCCAACAGTTACATTGGTAAAGGTTACATTATCTTTTGTAGCATAGATAATATTACCATCGGCATCTGCTTTTACAGCCATATTTTTACCAGATTGAAAGACAACTTTATCACCAGCACTGACCTTACGATCATTCTCAAGTGAGCTTGTGTTAAAAGCATTTTGATCTGTGGCTTCTCCTGTATTCACTAACCAGCCTGCACTGTTAATCGCTTCCGCTACATTATCAACCGTTGCTACCTTACCTTTATCGGCATCAGCTACGGTTACTTTACCTGCCGGAGTAACAACATTACCATCAGCATCTGTTACAGGTGTATTAACCGCTGCAGTGATATTACCCATATTAACTTTTACGCCATTATCATCTACTACAACAGAGCTGTCAGCAGCCTTAACGTTAAAAGTAACCGTACTTGTTATACCATCACTGTTCTCTACACTAGCTGTTGTACCTGTACCGTTTACAAAGTTTACGGTATCGTAGGCTCTTACAAAATCTTTCGCTTCGCCATTTCCTTGCAAGTTCCAACCGGCATTAAGTACATCGCCTACAGTTGCGGCATTATTGCTAATATTAGCCAATGTGGCTGTATCTGGTGCTGTACCTACCGTTGTTGGTGCTGTTGTATTCGCTTTTGCACCATCTAAGTTACCGGCTACATTGGTAATACTGGTTGGGTTACCGTCTTTATCACCGATAGCAATGCTGTTCGGGTTGTTTGTATCTGCTGAAATCTTAGGACCATTATCACCGCCTACTTGCACTGAATTAAATACAGGGTTTTCAGACATACTGATTTCAACTGCCGCGTATCCCTCGTCTTGTATGTTAGTAACGGTTGTCTTCAAGTTTTTGGTACTGGTATTGGCTGCGTTACCCGCTACAATGTGCAAAGTCTCACCTAACTTGCGCGTTGCGCTACCTTCATCCCCCCTGAAACTCAATGGGCTAAAGGCTTGTTTAGCCGTTCTTTGAAGTGCATCGTTGATATTAGTAATATCCATATCATCAACCGTAATTGATGTATTTGTAACTGTAATATCACCCACTTTTAATCCATTATTATCTAGAGAAGTATTACCAGTTGTCACATTGGTAAAGGATACATTCTCTCGTGTTGCAAAGGTAAAGTTTTGACCAGCCTGCGTAATCTTAATATTTTTACCCGCATCCAGTTTTACCTGCTCACCGGCATAAACACGCTCTTCAGTATTCCCACTGACTTCTCCACCAGTAGAGGCGGATGAGGTAATATTCCAACTGATATTATTGGCAACGGCATATAACTGGCTACCGTTAATGGCATCAGTAGATGTTTCCGAAATACGACCTGCTGCGACATTGGTAATTTGTCGCTCATTACCACTAGAACCTACACTAACGGTTGAGGTTGGATTTGTTCCAGCAAAACCATCATATTTTATGCCTCTTACCAAACCTTCTGATGTTGGATTGGCAGCAGCTGAAACAGAATTACTACCTAAGGCAACCGCATTGTTGTGTGTTGCATTAGCATTTTGCCCTAAGGCAAGAGAGTTTGTTCCTGAAGCATTCGCATTTTGACCCACCGCAACAGCACTTGCTTTTGATGCATTAGCATCATGCCCTAATGCCACTGAACTTGCTCCAGAAGATTTGGCAAAAGCACCGACTGCTGTTGCGTAACGCTGTGTACTTTGAGAACCATCACCCAATGCGGTTGAACTTACACCTGTTGAATTAGTGGATGGACCTAATGCCACACTTGCATTGCCTGATGCTTTTGAGGTATCACCGATTGAAATCGCTTGAGTACCAGTTGAGTTGGCTGATTTACCCAATGCAATCGCATTTTCTGCTGAAGCATTGGCAGACATCCCTTGTGCAATAGCATTTATTTCTGTTGCTTTTGCGTTATTACCAATCGCAATAGCATTAGCTGTTGTATTAGCCGCTTTACTTGCATTTCCGGCAACAGCACCAGAACCCATTGCAATGGTATCATTATCATTGACAGAAGCCGATTGACCAATCGCCACGGCACGGTTAATTGGTTTAGTGTTATTAAAGATTGGAACAATATGCACAAACGGTACTTCATCCGCTACTGCTTTGCCGGTCATATCTAATTGAGCACCTTTATAATCTGCGGCATTACGGTCAAAGGCATAATAAATCGCATTATTTCCATTACCTTCTTTAATATAAGCCGTTGCAGGTGCTGTTACTTGACCGGTTGCCGAATCTCTGATGGCTAAACGGTAGATATTAATCGTTCCATTGGTCGTTGCGCTGCTTGCCCCCACAGCGATACGGTTACCCATCACCATATTATTATGTGAGCTTGAACCGATAACATTATTATTACCAATCGCAAAGTTTTCATCACCGCCAATAATAGTGATTGGCGATTTAGTATTCGTTGCACTCCCCACTTGAGTTGTATCACCCAAATTAAGTGAATTAATCGCATTAGGGTTTTTACTTGAAGCAGATAAAGCTCCTGAGTTCAGACCAAATACGGCTACCGCATTACCGAGTGCTACAGCATAGCTATTGCCAGATACCGCACCTGCACCTACCGCAACGCCATTATTTGACGTATCCCCGTTTGTGCCATAACGCATTAGCACATGAGAAGCAGCACCAATAGCAGAAGAGTCAAATCCCCCTGCGGTGTTTGAGTTACCAATCGCATTCGGACGGTCGCCCCATGTACGGCTAAAAGAACCTAATGCCACATTTAAATTGTTACCAATGGTTTGTGAAGAAGCACCTAAAGCTACGCCATTATTCCCTCCGAGGACCTTAGCACTGCTCCCAATAGCGAGTGAGTTGCTAAGTGCAGCCTCACCGATTTTAGCCTCACGACCGATAGCAATTCTGAAATTCCTCGCTCCATTTGGTAAAGATGGATCTAATAATGTTCTTGCAGCTATACCAATAGCGATATCACCTTGACCTTGTGCAGAAGCAAAGTAACCTTGAGCAAAAGAGCTATCTCCACTCGCTGTCGCACCACGTCCTAGTGCAACTGCACTAGCTGCATTGGTATAATTAGCACGATTGTTATAAGCGGTTTGTTTTGTATTTGCACCATAACCAATCGCAATAGATTCTTCACCATAGGTCATCGCTTCTTTACCAATTGCAATGGTACGTCTGGCACGATAGGTATCTCCAGCAGCTAATGCGGTACCATCAGTATTTTTACGAACACCACTGAAATTATTCGCACCATAACCAATGGTAATAGATTCATCACCAAAGTGTTGGGTTGCTGCGTTTTCACCAATAGCGATATTTCTTATACCTGTTGCATTTGTACCCGCATTAATACCGATGGCAAGATTACTGTGAGTAGCGATGGTTTCTGCCGTATTAGTTGTAAAAGTTCCTTGACCAACAAAAGAGAATTTACCAGAACCATTAAAGTTTGAACCTTTATCGTTAAAGCCAAAACCTGCTCTATTACCAATCGAAATATCGTTGTTATTATTGGCTTGTGCACCTGTACCGATGGCAACTTTATTTGAACCATTACCGTTTGTTGTTGTGGTGCTATCTCCGCACACAACACTATTCGTTGCTGTATCGTAATAACATTGACCAGCTGCTGTATTATCCGTACCTACAGCTGCCATCACCTGACCGCTTGCAAGCAATAAACCAGATGCAATTAAAGAGAATTTGAGTAGGACTGAAGCGGATTGACTCACCTCTTCTTTAGCTAGCGATACGGCTTTTGTTTTACCTCTTGTTTTGTTAAGTTCAGAGACTGCCACCCAGCTTTGTGTCGCATGGTTCCAAATTACTTTAAATATTTTATTCATCTGTTTTCCTTAAAGAAAATAAAAGCCATGAATAACTAGTAAACCACCCTATGGGGTACTACAAACAGCTTTTATACGATTAGCAATGGGTTTGATTTATGATTACCTTCTTCATAAATACATAACCATTTAATTGCTCAACTAATGATTAAAAACACTATAAATTCGTTATTCTTTCCTGTGCTATTGATATAGAGAAATCATAACGACTTAGTCCTAGACGTAAGGACAAAATAAAAATGACTGTTTATCAATCATATTTATTTTGCTCTTATATACTTAATTGTTAAAAACTTAATGCTTAAAACAAATTTCTTTTAACCGTTTCTCATTAACTATTCTCACCATCAACCTTATAAACGCGTGAGGTATGGCTAAAAGGTGGGATATTCTAACACTATCTTTTCTACCTAAAATTTTTGTTGTTGTGAAAAAACATCTTAGAATTTTTTAAAAGAGAAGTAATTTTTAAATTTCACTTGATATAAATCATTGATTTTTATTAATAAATAATTTTAAATATGAAAAATATATCAAATTATTTCAAATTGAAAAAAATAAAATTCTATTGCAAACTTACTTTTAATAGTTTTCACCTATCATGATAATTAGAAATGATTATTTTTTAGGGATTGTTCGATAGGATACTTTCACTATTCAAGAAGATAAGCAGAAAGATTTTTAGGTCATTCAAGAAGAATAGTGATTCTCTTTTAACCTAAGCCATTCACAGAGCCTTTTTCTCGTAAAGCCTCAATAGCCACGTCAAATTAAAACACAACAGAAAAATCTTGAAAGGTTACTTTCATTCTCTTGAAGTGACTAGATGAGTAAGTAGGCATGGCGTTTTAAGAAAATTTTGTAATTTTTTTAAATTCAATGGCGTTATATTTTAGTTATCACCATAAAAATATTTAACTATTTAAAGTTTTTAGGGGTATAACCCTAAATAATTTAAGATATTCAACTACCCAAACTATTTATCCATATACCTTTAACCAAAGTAATGACAAGCATTTGCCATTTAGGAAAAGAAACGAAGAAGTCTTAATACACCATTTAATAAAAAAACCCTTTATTTAAAGGGTTCTCTGAAATATAAGGGTTTATATTTTTAATTTATACATAACTTTAGAATGGAATATCCTCACCCAAATCAGCTAGCCCTGCATCGGCTGCTTTAGGAGCGGCTGGACGAGGAGCATTATTCGCTGAAGGAATAGTAGGAGCAGGACTTTGTGTCGCTGTGTTTGTATGTGGAGCTGGGCTAGTCGGTTGAGTACCATTAGGTGGCATGGTTGGCTGAGGACTCGATACCCCTCTACCATAAGCACTTGGTGCAGGAGTATTAGAAGAAAAACCACCATCTTGTGGATAGTTCGCTCTTGCACCACTTGATACCCCAGCATTATTCGGATAATTACCTTGTTGATATTGACCGCCACCTGCAAACTCAGCATCACCCGTATTACCACGGCCACCAAGCATTTGCATGGTTTCTGCCACAATCTCTGTGGTGTAACGCTCAATATTATTGTTATCAATATATTTACGGGTTCTTAGGCGACCCTCAACATAAATTGAGCTACCTTTTCTTAGGTATTGCCCTACAATTTCTGCTTGACGATTATAAAAAACGACTCGATGCCATTCGGTTTCTTCTCGGCGATCACCTGTGTTTCTATCTTTCCAAACAGAGGTTGTCGCTAAACTAATATTGGCAACATTAAACCCATCGGGTTGGTATCTTACTTCGGGATCTCGCCCTAGGTTGCCCACTAAAATTACTTTATTAACGGATGCCATTCTCTTTCCTATATAAATTTTGATGGGTGAATCAATACACTCACCTCGCTACTCATTATGGCATTATAACCTGTCAATGATAAATTACTCTTGAGAAATTCTTTTCTTTTTAAGTTTACTTATGTATAGATAGATAAGATGGTGATTTATTTTTATTGTCTCTTAAATAAAAAAGACTAAATAACTAACCCTCATTGTTTATATACCATTATGAGGGTTGTTAGGTTATATTTATAAAAATCCACCTCAAAACGGAGGCATTTCTTCATCCTCTAATACGGCTTTATTAGTAGTATCTTCTTCTGCTTTAGGGGCTTCTTCTGTTGGACGACTGCCTAACATTTGTAATTGTTCAGTAATCACTTCGGTCGTGTATTGGTCTTTGCCATCTTTATCTTGCCATTTACGGGTTTGTAAGCGTCCTTCTATATACACTGCACTCCCTTTTTTAAGATAGCGTTCAATCACATCAACTAATCCACCAAAAGCCACTACTCTGTGCCACTCTGTGGTCTCTTTGCGTGTACCTGTTTGTTTATCTGTCCACGCTTGTGTTGTCGCCAGATTTAATGTTGCCATACCCATACCATTTGGGTTATAACGAATTTCAGGGTCTCGACCTAAATTACCGATAAGAATCACTTTATTAACAGATGCCATAATTATTACCTCCAAAAAAACAGTCTTTATTCTCGCTGATTTTTATGGACTTGACTAGCCCCTTATGGATAGACTGGGACAAAATTAGCCATGTATGGCATAGGGCATTATGTCATTCTTCTTTTAAATCATTGCACTTCTATTTTGAGTGTAAGGTATGCTCTACTTACTACCTATTGTGTTTTATACGTTATCCATAACCATATTAAGCATAACATTGCCGCTAAGAGGAAAACGGTATTAGCTGAAAAATACTGCACTAATAAGCCACCAACAGCCCCCCCTGTCGCTACGCCTAGGGCTTGGAACATATTGTATAAACCAAGGGCTAATCCTTTATGTTGTGGTGGTGTTGCACGTGAAATCATTGAGGGAATAAGGGCTTCTAAAATATTAAAAATCACAAAAAACACCCCTAGTGCCACAACGCTTGCCCAGAAAGAGGCACTCACAAACTGCCATACAAACAATAGCCCAACCAGTCCCCCCACACATAGTAGTAATCCTCGTATATGTTGTTTTCTGGTCTCTATCCAAAATACTGCTGGCACCATTAATACTAGGGCAATAACGATAACAGGAAGATAGACTTTCCATAAATCACCCAGGGGGATTTGACCTAGCTGTAATAATAAAGAGGGTAATACCACAAAAAGTGACATCAGCGTAAAATGTAGGCAAAATACGCCTGCATTTAAGCCAAAAAGCTGTCGATTTTTGAGAACTTCTTTGGCTTTAACATCGGCGATCACTTGCTGATGCATAGGAACGGTTGGTACAAAAAAAGTAGTGAGTAATAAACAGACAAAACCAAGTAAACTAATTACCCAAAAGAGTCCACTCAATCCAACACTATCTACTAATAAGGGGGATAAAACTAATGAAAGGGCAAAGGATAATCCAATTGATCCTCCTACCATTGCCATTGCTCTTGCTCTCACTTCTGGACGAGTAGCATCAGCAATCCATGCCGTAATAGCTGCCGATATAGCTCCTAATCCTTGAATGGCACGACCTATGATAATACCTGTTACAGAGTCTGTCATGGCACAAATGATACCACCGACAATAAACATCACCATACCTATCATAATGATGGGTCTGCGCCCAAATCGATCGGATAACATACCAAAAGGAATTTGCATCACGGCTTGTGTTAATCCGTAAACACCAATGGCAAAACCCACTAAAGCGGTATTATCCCCTCCCGATAACTGTTTAGCGGCATCCGCAAAAACGGGTGTTAATAGGAATAAACCCAACATTCTTACTGCAAAAAGTAATGCCAAATTTGCACTAATTTTTCTTTCTTGAGGGGTCAATGGCATACGTGCTTCTTGCTGATGTGTTGAGGTATGATCGGTATTATGTAAGGTATCAGACATATCCATATAAAAGCATAATCAATTAAGAATTTATTGTACCCCATATTGTGTATTGAGATTTCTTACTACCCTGAAAGCATAGGGTTTTATGTTTTATGAGCTGATGGGGTTTACCAGAAAGATTTACTCAGTTATAGTAATAGGTTGCTTATTCATTTTGTATGCCTACTGATATGACCGTTTTTCATGATCATGAACCCTCTCTTTCTTTACAAGAAGTTATCCGTATTCGAGGGGCAAGAACACATAATCTCAAAAATATTTCGATTGATATTCCTCGTCATCAACTAGTGGTTCTTACAGGACTATCTGGTTCAGGAAAATCTTCGCTTGCTTTTGACACACTCTATGCTGAGGGGCAACGCCGCTATGTAGAAAGTCTATCTGCGTATGCAAGGCAATTTTTACAACTCATGGATAAGCCGGATGTGGATTTAATTGAAGGGCTTTCACCCGCTATTGCGATTGAACAAAAAACAGCTGGACATAATCCTCGCTCCACAGTCGGTACAGTAACAGAAATTCATGACTATCTGCGTTTACTTTATGCTCGAGTTGGTACGCCGCATTGTCCTATTCATCAAGAGCCTTTAGAAGCACAAAGTGTCTCTCATATTGTAGATACCATTCTTGCTTTACCCGAAGATACGCGTATTAGTTTACTAGCGCCGATTATTCGTCATAAAAAAGGCAATATTGAAGATAAACTGATCCAACTACAAACACAAGGGTTTATCCGTGTCAGAATTAATGGTGAGATACAAGATATTGATACGGTAACACTGCCCAACCCTCAAGAAAAAAATACGATTGAAGTTGTTGTTGATCGCCTCAAGGTACGCACAAGTAACCGTCAACGTCTTGCAGATAGTATTGAAACGGCGATTAAACTCAGTGATGGACAAGTTCTTCTCTTTAATATGGATACAGAAGAAGAGATTGCCTATTCTACAAAATATGCCTGCCCTATTTGTGGCTACAGTATTGATACCTTAGAGCCTCGTCTATTTAGTTTTAATAATCCTGTAGGGGCTTGTCCTAGCTGTGATGGATTGGGGGTTACACAAGTTTTTGATGAGAAACGTATCGTTGTTTTTCCAGAGCTAAGTCTCAAGAGTGGTGCTATTGCAGGCTGGGATGCAAGAAATCGCTTTAGCCAAATGTTATTAAATAGTCTGGCATTACATTATCAGTTTGATATTGAAACACCTTTTAATGCACTGGACGAACGGATTCAGCATATCTTATTACATGGTTCTGGTGAAGAAGAAATTGATTTTTTATACTTAAACGATGATGGTCGTACCACGATAAAAAAACATACTTTTGAAGGAATTATCCCCAACCTAGAACGCCGTTGGTCAGAAAGTGAATCTACACATATTAAGGAAGAACTGGCGAAATATCGTTCAACGGTAATATGCCCTACTTGTCATGGTTCACGTTTAAAAGAAGCTGCTCGCTATGTCATGGTAGGCAATGATATACGTCCTAATGACAAGAAAAAAGGACTAGGGATTTATGAGGTAGAAGCCTTATCACTATCCGATTGTTTAGCATGGTTTGAACAACTAACACTCACTGGTACTAAACAAGAGATTGCCGAAAGGATTGTAAAAGAAATTCAATCTCGATTGGTTTTTCTGAATAATGTGGGTCTTAATTACTTATCACTCGATCGAAGTGCCGATACCATTTCAGGAGGAGAGGCACAACGCATACGGTTAGCCTCACAAATTGGTTCTGGTTTAACAGGTGTGATGTATGTGCTTGATGAACCTTCTATTGGTTTACACCAACGGGATAATGATCGATTAATTCAAACGTTACAACATTTACGCGATTTAGGAAACAGTGTTATTGTTGTAGAGCATGATGAAGATATGATTCGATCCGCCGATTGGGTGATTGATATGGGCCCCGGTGCCGGTGAGCTAGGCGGAGAGGTTATTGCGACAGGAACGGCTAAGGCGTTGATGCAACAAAAACACTCTTTAACGGGCAATTATCTTAGTGGACGTAAACGGATTCAATCCACTCATTTTCGTCCTATTGATGAGCATACTAAATGGTTACATCTTAAAGGTTGTACAGGGAATAATCTTAAATCGGTTGATTTAGCCATTCCTCTTGGTAAATTAGTGTGTGTTACAGGGGTATCTGGTTCAGGGAAATCTACGCTTATTAATGAAACCCTTGCGGCAATTCTTATGAGAGATTTAAATCGTGCCCATACTGAACCTGCCCCTTATGAAAGCATTGAAGGTATTGAGGTATTAGATAAACTTATCAATGTCGATCAAAGTCCTATTGGTCGTACACCTCGTAGTAATCCTGCTACTTACACAGGCTTATTTACTCCTATTCGTGAGCTATTTGCAGGTACACCAGAAGCCAGAGCAAGGGGCTATGATGCAGGGCGATTTTCTTTTAATGTAAAAGGGGGACGGTGTGAAATTTGCCAAGGTGATGGCGTCATCAAGGTAGAAATGCACTTTTTACCCGATGTGTATGTCCCTTGTGATACGTGCAAAGGAAAACGCTACAACCAAGAAACATTAGATATACGCTATCGAGGGCATAATATCAGTGAGGTACTGGATATGACCGTTAGTACTGCCCTGACTTATTTTTCTGCCGTACCAGCTATTGCTCGCCGTTTACAAACCCTTGTTGATGTTGGTTTAGGCTATATTCGACTTGGTCAAAGTGCTACAACCCTATCTGGTGGTGAGGCACAACGTATTAAGTTATCGTTAGAATTGTCAAAACGAAGTACAGGCAAAACACTCTATATTCTTGACGAACCCACAACAGGGTTACATTTTGCGGATATTGAGTTACTCCTTCAAGTGATTAATCAATTGGTTGATGCAGGTAATTCGGTGGTTATTATTGAGCATAATTTAGATGTTATCAAAACCGCAGATTGGATCATTGATTTAGGCCCTGAAGGGGGGCAAAATGGCGGAC
Organism: Pelistega ratti; assembly: GCF_009833965.1. Lineage (NCBI taxonomy): Bacteria > Pseudomonadati > Pseudomonadota > Betaproteobacteria > Burkholderiales > Alcaligenaceae > Pelistega > Pelistega ratti. Next base: position 1,732,384 of record NZ_CP047165.1, on the reverse strand, counting down.
AAATTATAGCAACAGGTATACCTGCTGATATTGTCAAAAACCCTCAGAGTTTGACAGGAAAATATTTGGAGAAGTATTTGTAGTAATATGGTTAGGTGGGCGATTATAAAGATAAGCTACATTTTTATTTGTTACGTCTTAAAAATGCAACAGCCAAAGATCCTAACCCTACTACAGCAATAGCAATACCCAATTTGCTATTACCTTGTTGTGCAGCATAAATCGAACCATAGATGCTTCCACCGCCAATAATAGTAGCTAAAGCTAGTGCTCCTATACGCTCTACAAAAGTAAAAGAGTTTATGCGTTTTGCTTCTTTTCTTCGAAACTCAGCTTCTTTACTTGTCTGTTCAATAATAAAATCGACTATATCAGGACGAAACTGATGCAAACGTTCCAGTGCATTAACATCCAGAACAGGGCTATCTGTTTGGCTGTGTGATAAGCTAATTTCATCTCCCAATGTACTTTTAGCTTTAACGTGAGTACTCTTTGTAGCCATATTTCTTAATATTATCGTTTAAAGATTTCACTACTGTTTTTGCATCATTTCGTAAATTACTCTTATCTATTACAAAACCATCTTTTAGAGAACGGTAGTTTGAAGCAGCTAAAAGAACACTGGGAACAATTTGTAAACTTGTTGTCAAGCGACTAAGAAATTTCATTCTATTTCCTTTACTCTGTAAAGTAAGTTATCTGTTTAGTTTAGCAAATACGGTATAAATATTCAAACTAATACATACGATTAAGATTAATACATAGCCTCTTATTCATTATCTTTTATACTCAATAAATACCCTACTTACGCCATTACGGAATACTTACTATATTTTTTGCAATAAACCAACTTATATCTCATCTATGAACAAATAATTACTTCACATTTCAAATAAATTCCGATATTCTCGTATCGCAAATCTATCTGTCATACCAGCAATATAATCGGCAATTGCTCTTTTTTGTTCGATATCATCTTCTCGGCGGTAATCTGTTGGCAATAGTTTAGGGTTTAACAAAAAGGCTTCAAACAAGGAACGAATAATCATTGATGCTTTAGCCGACATTCTCATCACTTTATAATGGCGATATAGGTTATCCATTAAGAATTTTTTAAGTTCTCGCTCTTGTTCTTTTACTGCCGCTGAAAAAGCGACTAGCATAGGGGCATGATGCACATCTTCTATCGTACGCACTTGATATTGCTGAATATTCGCTAATGTTGTCTGTGTTAAATCCACAATAAGGGTATTAATCATTCGGCGAATGGTTTCAGAAATTACCCGACGACCGTATAAATCAGGGTGCTGCCAAAGCACTCTTTCATAATGTTCATTAAAAATAGGGACTTCTCGCAACTGCTCAATCGTAATTAAGCCTGAACGTAAACCATCATCTATATCATGGTTGTTATAGGCAATCCCATCCGCTAGATTGGTTAATTGTGCTTCTAAGCTAGGCTGCTTTTTATCAATAAAGCGTTGCGCCACTTCACCTAACTGTTTGGCATGATGAATAGAGCAATGTTTAAGGATACCTGCCCTTGTCTCAAAAGTAAGATTTAGTCCATTAAAATCTGCATAACGTTCTTCCAGCTCATCTACAATTCTCAAACTTTGTAGGTTATGCTCAAAACCTCCAATAGTAGGGGCATAATCACGCATACATTCATTAAGAACATCCTGACCTGCATGACCAAATGGGGTATGACCTAAATCATGTGCCAATGCAATGGCTTCAACCAAATCCTCATTTAAAGATAAATTCCGTGCAATAGCCCGTCCAATCTGTGCTACCTCTAAGCTATGTGTTAAGCGTGTGCGGAACAAATCCCCTTCATGATTTACAAATACCTGTGTTTTATATTCTAATCGGCGAAAGGCACTGCAATGAATAATACGGTCTCTATCTCGCTGATAAGGCCCCCTATTGGGATCAGATGGTTCAGGATATACTCTTCCCTTACTGGCTTCATTGTGGCTAGCATAGCTGGCTAATGTCATATTCCCTCTTTCTATCGTTCAACGGTGCGGGCTAATACTGCCTCTATCGCATCAATCGGTGCGGTGCTAATAGTCGCCTCACCGATACGATTAAGTAATACAAACTTAATCTGACCTGCTTCTGATTTTTTATCTACTTGCATTAAACTTATCCATTTATCCATACCAAGATCTGGGGCAATTGTTGGACAACCAATCGCTTTCACCAAAGCACGGATACGTTCAACCGATTCTCTCGGAAAACCCAGTAGTTGAGCCGATAATTCTGCTGCTTGTACCATACCACAACCCACCGCTTCACCATGCAACCATGTACCGTAGCCAAGTGCTGTTTCAATGGCATGACCAAAGGTATGCCCTAGATTAAGAATCGCTCGTAATCCTGATTCTTTTTCATCTTGTTCTACCACATAGGCTTTTAATTCACAAGAACGCTGAATCGCATAGCTTATTATCTCTGGTGCTAAGGCACGCAATTGTTCAACATGACGCTCACACCAAGCAAAAAAATCAGCATCCATAATCATGCCATATTTAATTACTTCTGCTAGCCCTGCACTCACTTCTCGAGAGGGTAATGTGTGAAGTACATCAATATCAATATCTACTGCAATGGGTTGATAAAACGCACCAATCATATTTTTACCCAGAGGGTGGTTCACCGCTGTTTTTCCTCCTACCGAAGAATCCACCTGCGCTAATAGGGTGGTAGGTACTTGGATAAAACGAATCCCTCGCATATAGCTCGCCGCCGCATAACCTGCCATATCCCCTATTACACCACCCCCTAGGGCTATTATCACTGCTTTACGATCAACCTTATGACGTAATAAAAAGGTATAAATGGTATTAAGCGTTTCTAGGGTTTTAAAGGATTCTCCATCAGGTAACACCAATGTATATATGGGCTTATGAATCCCTTGCAATGATTGTTGCACCTGTTCACCATACAGTGGCATCACGGTTGTATTACTGATGATCACTACACTACTGGCATTTTCAGGTACAGATGTCGCTATCTGTTGAAGCATTTTAGGGGCAATACGGATAGGATAGTTGCCCCCTAGTGTATTAACATTGACAAGACTCATGTATTCTCCTGTAAAGCAATAATAGCTTTTTTTAATTTCTTTACTGTTGCATAAATCGTTTGATTACCTGTTTCTACCGTAATATCGGCTAGTTTTTCATAAATAGGGCTACGCACAGCAAGTAATTGTTTCACTTTATCCTGTGGATTCTCGGTTTTAAGTAAAGGGCGATTACTGTCTTTTGCAATCCGACAAAAGAGTTCATCTGCAGAGGCTTTAAGGTAAACGACCAATCCTTTTTTGAGTAAGGCTTGATTCTCTGTGGCTAAAATAGCGCCACCTCCTGTTGCTAAAACAATATTTTTTTGTTGTATCACTTCCGCTAAAACCGCCGTTTCACGCTTACGAAATCCGTCCTCTCCCTCAATATCAAAGATGGTGGGGATAGCCACACCGCATCGTTGAACAATTTCATGGTCTAAATCAATAAACTCAATATTCAATTCTCTTGCTAGCGCTCGTCCTATCGTTGTTTTGCCTGCTCCCATCATACCGATAAAAATAATTAATGGGGGATATATTTGTTCATTTACTGCTGTTTTTGTCATGGATAAATATAAAAATGGTATATAGAAAGAAATATTACCATTAGGCGTATCTTTTCTTAGGTAAATATACCTAATCACCAAAAAAATCTTTGCTTTTAAAGGTAAATAACACATTCAATACCCTGACCCTATTATGTCTGATGAAAATAACAGGGACTCAATGTGTAAAAATAAACACCCAAAATAGGACTTTAATTCTTTCGCTTTATTACAAAAAAATGACTGACACATCAATATCTTTTCATATAATTACTTATGATCAATACATAGATAACACTTGTATAACAGCAACTATACTACCTCTCGTCTACGATGATTGTTTTAAGAAAGTTGAATTTTATACTTTTTTGAATTTTGTATAGAGACGCAATCACCCATCCATTTTCCACTAAACTCGGGTAAAATCCCTATAAATGTACTAGGATACACTAGGATGTCTTTTTTCTTTTTCATGAGATGCATTCCAAAGCATGAATACTAAAACACCCAAAAAACAGCAAAGCTCTATTTTTAGTCGATTTATCCTAAAACCACTTGTTTTTCTCTGTGGCATAGGGGTTTGCTTACTTTTACTGGGTATTCTCGCCATTCGCTTAACATGGTCTTCTCTGCCTGACCTTAAAGCAATGACGGAATATCGCCCTCGTTTACCCCTCTATATTTATTCCGCTGACAAGGTGTTACTCGCCGAATATGGTGATGAACGCCGTAATGTACTTAATTTACAAGAAATTCCCTTGGTTATGCGTCATGCTATTTTGGCAGCAGAAGATGATAGTTTTTATACGCATGGGGGGGTTGATTGGGCTGGTGTCGGTCGAGCAGCACTCGTTAATCTCACCTCTGGTGCTAAAGCACAGGGGGCAAGTACCATTACCATGCAATTAGCGCGTAATTTTTACCTCTCTTCGGATAAAAAATTTACACGTAAATTCTATGAGTTATTATTAACCTATAAAATTGAGGAAAAACTCTCTAAAGACCAGATTCTTGAGCTCTACATGAACCAAATCTATCTGGGACATCGTTCTTATGGTTTTGCGGCAGCAGCTCGCCGTTATTTTGGGAAACCCCTATCAGAGATTTCTATTGCAGAAGCGGCAGCATTAGCTGGTATTCCTAAATCACCCTCTCGCGTTAATCCGATTACAAATTTAGATGCCACTATTAATCGTCAGCATTACGTCTTAAACCGTATGCTTGCCTTAAAATTTATCACGCAAGAGCAATACGAACAAGCAAAAGCCGAAAAACTCATCGTTCAAAGCACTAAAAAGGATGATAAAGAAGCACGTACCGCACGCCATGGGCAATATGTGGCAGAGCTAGCACGTCAGCTGATGTACACTCAATACGGTGATAGTCTTTATGGTCGTGGTCTCAAGGTATATACCACTGTTCGTTCTGATGAACAACAAGCCGCTTATGAAGCCGTACGTCAAGGCTTACTCTCTTACACTCGCCGTAAACCCTATACAGGGCCAGCCGAACAGCTTGATTTACCTGAAGGCATGGAAAATGATCGCTCAAAAATGATTGCTTTCCTACAAGCCATGCAAGAAAAACACCCTGATAGTGATGATATTCTTGCAGTGGTTGTCCTATCCGCCAGTAAAGATAAGGTTGTTGTGATGCGAAGCCCTGATGAAGTGATTGAATTAACAGGAACATCACTAAACAATGCTAAGCGTTCACTTGTCGATAAGGTAAGCCCTTCTCGCAAGATCAAGCGTGGCTCTGTTATCTATATTGAAAAACTCAACAATCAATGGAGTATTATTAACCTTCCACTGGTACAAGCCGCATTAATTGCTCTTAATCCACAAGACGGTGCTATCAAGGCAATGATTGGTGGTTTTGATTTTTATTTAGGTGATTTTAATCGTGTTACGCAAGCATGGCGACAACCGGGTTCTACATTTAAACCTTTTGTCTATGCCTCTGGTTTAGAACGTGGTCTTACACCTGAAACACAGATTTCTGATAGACCCTTTGTACTACCTGCTAAATACGCTGGTGGCAAGGCATGGACACCCAAAAACTATGGTAATAGTTATGTGGATAGCCTAACACTACGTCAAGGTTTATACAAATCTAAAAATATGGTCTCTATCCGCATTTTAGAAGCAGTAGGCCCTGATTATGCCGCCAATTTTATTGAGCGATTAGGCTTTGATATGAAGCGTCAACCACCTAAAGGGGCTTATCTTACTATGGCTTTAGGGGCTGGCAATGTTACCCCTCTCCAGATGGCATCTGCTTATGCTGTTTTTGCGAATGGTGGATATCGTGTGAATCCCTATATTATTGACTATGTCGAAGACATCAATATCCAAGAAGGAAGCCGTGCTACGGTAATGAAAGCGAATCCCTTAAAAGCAGGTGATGAGAAAAACCGTGTCATTGATGCCCGTACTGCCTATGTAATGAATGATTTATTGCGTGGTGTAGCTCGTTCAGGTACGGCTGCCTCTGCCTCAAAAGCGCTTGGTCGCTCAGATATTGCTGGGAAAACCGGGACGACTAATCGCTCTGTTGATGCATGGTTTGCAGGCTATACACCTAAATTAGTGGCTGTTACATGGTTAGGATTTGATCAGCCTACCTCTTTAGGGGATCGTGAAACAGGCGGTGGTGCCGCTATGCCGATCTGGATAAATTTTATGCGAAAAGCCCTTAAAGATATTCCTGTTACCCCTCAAGGTAAAATGCCAGAGGGACTTAGCAAGGTAGGGGATAATTTCTACTATAAAGAATTCCCTGCTGGAAAGGCTATTCGCACAGTTGGTACTGCAGGGGTCAGCAGTAGTAGTCCCTCAACAGGTGGTCAAGCTAAGGTTTTTGAGTTAAATACCTCTTCTGATGATATCGGGAATTTAATAAAAACGTTGAACCCTAGTCAATCTCCCTCACCTAGTGGGCCTCCTGTACGGTTCTAAAAAAAGAGATGATGTAGAAATATTATTTTACTAAACACGTCTGAAAATAAAGCCTTCTTTCTTCTATAAGAGAGAAGGCTTTTTAATATCGCATCATAAAGGGTGATGATATTTTACCTACAACAAAAACGATGATTAAATCCATCAAGGAAGCCGTAACAATGTATCATTAAGACTAGCCCCTTTAAAATAGGTAAAAATATATCCCTCTATCAGATGAAAACCAAAAATATTATTCCACGATATGTTCTAAGGCAACAAGCTGTGCTAAAGTTTCTCTTTCTCGGATAAGATAGGACTGCTCACCATCAACTAATATTTCTGCCGCTCTGGGGCGTGTATTGTATTGGCTCGCCATAGAAAACCCATACGCACCTGTTGATTCAACGACTAAATAATCACCTGATTGAATAGCTAATTCTCGCTGTTTGGCTAACCAGTCCCCTGTTTCACAAATAGGCCCAACAATATCATAGGTTTGCTTAGGGATATCTTGAATAAGCACTGGTAAAACACCATGATAGGCATCATATAACGTAGGACGGATTAAGTCATTCATAGCCGCATCAACAATGGCAAAACAACGTGCTTCTGTAGGTTTAATAAACTGCACTTGTGTGAGTAACACCCCCGTATTACCAACAAGAGAGCGTCCTGGCTCTAAAACAAGTTGTAAATTATCAAATCCTGCTTTATGCAATTTATCTTTAATTTGTCTTACCATTTCTAATGGTTCAACCACTTCCTCATCCAAATAGCGAATACCCAAACCACCGCCCATATCAATATGGCTTAATGCAATACCCTTTTCTTTAAGCTGTTGTAATAAGGCAATCACCTTATCCGCCGCATCGACAAAGGGCGCAACCTCTGTAATTTGAGATCCAATATGGCAATCCACCCCTTTAATTTCGAGGAAGGGATTATCCAATGCTTTTTGATATATCGCTGCTGCTACATTAATATCAATACCAAATTTATTTTCTTTTAGTCCAGTTGAGATATAGGGATGAGTTTTTGCATCAACATCAGGATTTACACGCAACGAAATCGGCGCTTTTTTTCCTAATCGTTGTGCTACTTGAGCAATTAAATCAAGTTCTGGAATAGACTCAACATTAAAACACTTAATGCCCGCATCTAAGGCAGCCTCTATTTCCCAGACTTGTTTTGCTACCCCAGAAAAAATAACTTTTGCAGGATCGCCTCCTGCTTTTAGTACACGAAAAAGCTCTCCACCAGAGACCAAATCAAAACCTGCCCCTAACTTGGCAAATAGGTTTAGAATGGCTAAATTTGAATTTGCCTTTACGGCATAGCAAATCAACGTATTAGGGTAAGTATCAATCACTTTTTGGTAAGTATGCCATTGATGTACTAAGGCAGCTTTAGAGTACACAAAAAGCGGCGTACCATATTGTTGAGCTAATGCTTTTATTGAACAATTTTCTACAAACAGTTGATTTTGGTGGTAGTGAAAAAAAGGGCTAGCTACGGGTATGGGTAAAGTAGTCATCATAAAAAGAACAGGATAAAATAAGGGTTATCATTTATTGGGCGACAGATGATGGTTTCTTCTGTGTTTGGTTTGCTTCTTGCTGTGCTTTCTTAGCTTGTTTACGTGCTTTAATACGTGCTTCTTTTTCAGCCAGCTCTTGACGTTGTGCCTCTGTTGGATAGTAAACTGGCGCTTTATATCCACAAGCCGAAATACCAATACTCATTAAAATGAGCGTTACAATAAGCTTATGTCGGTGTATCATTATATTCACCTTTGCCTTAATTCCTAATTAATGAAAGAGTTTTATTATGACAGAAACAGAATTCCTTGTCCGTGCAGATAAGATTTTACGCCATATTCAAGAAAAAGCCGATTATTGGTTTGAAGAAAAAGATATTGACGTTGATGCAAAACGTGAGGGTTATGTCCTTACCTTAATTTTTAATGCTAAATTTCATGTGGTGATTAATGCACAGACACCCCTACAAGAAATGTGGTTAGCCGCACCAAGCGGTGCTTTTCATTATCGTCTCCAAGAGGAACAATGGGTTAATACTCGAGAAGAAGGACCTACACTCAATGAGCAAGTAGCAATACTCTGTTCAGGATTAGCAGGGCAGGTTTTAACGATTTAAATTATGTTATCAAAACTCATCTGATCAATACTTATTATCAGGCAAGTGGCTGTTTTGGCTCACTTACCATAGGTATTATTAGTTGCTTTTCAGTCGCACTTTTGAATCTATCTTTAATCATTGTATTAATTTGAGAATTTGTATTTTCAAAAAACAATGACTCTTTAATTGTTTTAAACGAAAAATGGTGTAGTAAGGGTAATAATGCTGTATTCACAAAAGAACTTGGCAGACTATCTACACCATCAAAAGAGACTATTACTTGCTCACCTTGTTCTAAATAAGGGTGAATAATATGGAATAGCAAGAATCCATCCTCGTTCGTAAGGAATCGATTTATATGATTTTTAGCAATAATCCTGATCATTTCTCTTTACCAAGAAAACTCTTGAACCTCATCTAATTGTATCCTATCAATAGGATATTCCATAATAATCATTGTTCCCGGGAAAATATTATTCTCTCTTTCTATTTGAGGTAATTGAATCACTTTCCCCTCATAAAATCTTGCAGAGAAAGCACCCTTGAGAGAATAAATAGTCAATGCACCTTTGTTAGCAATTACTTTATTTTTTAATAATATATCAAGTCCAGCACCCATATTATTAGGAGTGCTTTTTGTAGTATATCCATTCTCACATGCCTTTTCAATAGCTTGACTATCCGTTAATGTAGGATTTAAATTAATAATTTTTGATGGAATACCTATTCCAAAATCTGAAATACATAATTTAAAAATCCGTTGTTGTGCATCATAATAGCCACAATAACAAGCTATTTTACTGAATGAATGATCATTAATATTATTAAAGATTTCCTGTAGTGCTGTTTGAATAGAACTTAATTGATATGAGCAAAGATTTTTTTGTTGTGTTTCTTTTTCTAAACAGTCTAAAAACCAAGGAACTATTCTATATGATAGATGTTTAACAACTTCCTCAGTACGGACTACTTCTATTGCAAGTATATGCCATTTTTTAAAAAATAGATTATCTGTCTTTATGTAGCGTTTTATAAATCCACTTTCTTCCAGTAACCTAGTAATATTTTCTTTATCATAAGAAAAATTAACTTGAATATTATATAGTCTCACCCATTCAATCAAATTAGATAACGCTGTTATCCCAATAATATCTATAGTTTTCAAAGAAGTTAAATCAATATTTAGAAGAACAATATCTTCTAAAAAGTTATTTTTAGAAAGTATTTTAGAGATACTTTTATATATTGTTTTTTCTGTAAAAAACGCTGGAATATGAATATTAATAAATTTTTTAGGCATAAGGAATATATAGTTTTTGGGATATCATGTTATTTTTAGTTTAGCAAGTGTTACTCAATATTTAAATAGTGTAATATCAAGGTAGGATAAAACTGACCTACTGCTAAACCAACAAAAAAGCAGATGCTATTCACATCTGCTTTTATTCACTCTATATTTCTGACTAAAACCTATAATTCCCCGTAAGAATGTAATCCTGAGAGAAAAATATTAACACCAATAAAAGCAAAGGTCGTAATCACTAAACCCGCTAAAGCCCAGTAAGCCGCTACGACACCTCGCATTCCTTTCATCAAGCGTAAATGCAACCAAGCCGCATAATTTAGCCATACCACTAATGCCCATGTTTCTTTAGGGTCCCATTGCCAGTACGTTCCCCACGCATCTGCCGCCCATAATGCCCCTAATACAGTCGCCACCGTAAAGAAAGCAAACCCTACTGCAATCGCGCGGTACATCATATCGTCTAAGACTTCAAAAGAGGGAAGTTTTTCAGCAATCCGCTTACGCATCATTAGGATTAAAGCAACAAGGATAATACTAATCCCAAAATACACTAACCAAAACCCTGAAAACTCCGCACTGGGTCGCACTTGTTGTCCACCAAAGATAAATACTTCTGCCACTAATGCCGCACCAATCAGTAGTAAGGGGGTCATCGGTAACCAAGCGTTTGTATTACCATGATGTTTCACCAGATAGGCAAATCCCACCATAGCCGATAAGGCAAATGTACCATAGCCTACAAAATTAGCAGGAACGTGTAATTTCATCCACCAGCTATTTAGTGCATTATTTAACGGTGTAATGGTTGCCGCATCACGCTCAAAGGTGTACCACATCAAAAAGATAATTGCCGAAGTAATCACCAATAAAACAAATCCACCTAATGCTCGGGTGTTATATCGCTTTTCATAATAAAGATAGAACAAAGCCGTTAATAAGCAGAAAAGGACAAACACTTCATATAAATTACTGACTGGAATATGCCCCATATCGGATGCAATAAGATGCCCCTCACGCCAACGAACCAACAGCCCAACAAAACCAAAAACAACCCCAGCCCATGTAAATATTGTCCCCATCCAATCTACTTTTGGATAGAAATACGATACCCAATAGACAATCGTTGCCATAAACATTAAGGCACTCATCCATAAAATAGCAGATTGTGAAGAGATGAGATACTTTAATAAAAACTTCTCTTGAGCATGACTAAGATTCCCATCATATAAACCTATCGCCAATAATGCGATTAAGAAAACCGCTATACTTAATGTGCGTAATGGTCGCCATAACCACCCTAACCAAGTGAGAAAGAAAGTCGTGGCAATGAGAATCCATTTTTCATAACTATCCATTGATTGAGACCAAGTTCTTAAAATATAGATAGCCGCTGCCATCAATACGGCAAAAAAAGCAGCATCTGTCCAATTAAGACGTTTTTTCTCAGATTTATTTTCTACCCACTTATCGGATGGCACTGAAGGATTGGTTAATTGAGAAGACATCATCACTCTTTCCTTGCTAATTCGCTAAAGTCTTGCTGAAACTGTGTAAACTCTCGTTGGAAATCAAGCGTACGTTTAACAGAAGTCATTGCCCCTTTAATTTCACTACCATTATCTAGTGGGGTCAACCAAATCCAGAGACGTCGCTCACGAATATAAAACATTTGGAAAATACCAATAATCAAAAAGAGACAGCCTAAATACACAATCCATTTACCGGGAGATCGTGTTGCTTGTAAGACAGTCGCTTGAATATGCTCAAAACTATTAAGTTGCAATATCATCGGAGCAGGATAAAAAGTCATATCCGATAAAGCCCGAATCGCACTATCAAACCATAAAGCCTGTTGCTCTGCATCACTTTGATTGACATAACTAAGTGCAGGTAAACCAATCGTCTGGCGAGCCATATTGCGTAAATCAATCGCTGAAAAGATTAAATAATCACGAAGGATACTTTTCATAGGAGCGCGTAATGCTTCTGGTACACGTTCTGCTTCAGGGATACCTTTCCCTTCAATATAATCATCTAAACCTTTAAAACCATTATTAGCAAAAATTTCTAATGCCATTGATGCCAATACTACGATATTTTGTTTATCTATCCGTGGATCTTCTTCTAGCTTATCCGCATAAGCCTGTGCCGCTTGACGGCGCATTTCAGGATTTTCAAAAGCGGCTTTTAAGGCTAAAAACTCTTGCATGGTGCCTTTTTCATCCGCAGGAATTCTTGCATAGCTAAACCCAGCATCCGTCGGTAATTTCATACCAATCAAAAAGACTAAACGTCCATCTAATTGGACAGGAAGCATATAGTTTTGATATTGTACAGACTGATTACTTTCATCCGTCAGCGTATATTGAAAAAGAGGCCCTACATTTACACTATCATTTGCCACTTTGCTGGCAGCACTCCCCGTTACCGCTAAAATTTGATGTTCAAAATCTTTAGGCTGTGCACTACCTGCATTAGATAGGTTCTCAACATTAATCGGTCTAAAATCATTTATTGTCAGTTGATATGTTTGTTCCACATCATTTAGGGTTGTTTTTAATTCAGTGGTTTCTCCAACTTTTGTTTTGATGGTTTGCGTTTCAGTATTTTTCCCTTTGATTGGATAAAGGGTTAAATCTAACTTAGAGCCTCCATCATGAAAACTGGATTGATATAGGGTAATTCCATGCAATTGGTATGGGTGATTTACTTCAATAATTTTATTTTCTTTTTTACCTGTTGCAAAATCTGTAATCGTTACATCACTGGCAAACCGTTTTGGCATACCATTGGTTTCGTAATATTCAATAATAAAACGATTAAGATGAATATCAAAAGGTAGATTTTGTAAATAACGATCATCACTCAATAATAACAGGGCATGATTCGCATTTTCTCCCTCACTCACTGAGATATTGCCTCTAAAACTGATATTACTTACACCAAATTTGGACTGTTCAGGTACATCTGACATATAGCGTGCGGTTGGAGGGATAGGAGCTTTATCACCCATCCATAATTGCAAGCGATTTGGTAACTCACTATCCAATAAACCACCAATACAGATAGTTACAATAGCAAGATGCGCAAAAATATACCCCAAACGATTACTGCTACCTTTCTTCGCCGCAATGGTCAGTGTATTATCAACTTCTTTTTCTTTGAATACATAACCATGCTTTTTAAGCCATACCTGTATCATAGGTTTGGCTTGTTCAGCAGAATAATCTGTTTGAAGAGATAATTTATGAGAAAAGGCTCTAAAACTACCTTGACGAATATGCTCTTTAAACGAACGCATATCTTTAATAATTTTAGGCACATTACGAACAAGGCAAAAACTGGTAGAAATCACCAAAAATCCCATTACCAGTAAAAACCACCATGTGTTATAAATCTGATTAATACTAAATTTGCTAAATACCTGATACCAGTATGTACCAAATCTATCAATATAAAAAATCTCTTCTCGGTTTTGTTCTATCAGTGTGCCAACCGCACTGGCAATACAAATAACGACTAAAAGAGCAATTGCGAATCGCATTGAGCTAAAAAGTTCAAATAGTTCTGTCCGCCAATGTCGATGATTTTGTTGTGCTTTTCCCATACATTTCGCAAATAAAAGGGACACCACCTGTGGCATCCCTTTGATTAAATTTCAATTTTATAATGGCTACTATTCACGCTAAAAAAGATTAGCGAATACCTGCCGCATAATCAGCAACTGCTTTCATATCAGCATTGCTCATACGATTAGCAATCGTACCCATCATGTTCTCAGCACCACCATTTGTACGCGCCCCTTCAGAAAAGGCTTGTAACTGCGCTAAGATGTACTCTGGATGTTGCCCTGATAAAGCAGGGAATTGCTCTGGCATACCTTTGCCATCAGCACCATGACAAGAAGCACAGGCTGGAACATTACGCTCTGGAATACCTGCGCGCCAAATCTCACGACCACGGTGAACAAAGTCTAAATCATTAGCCTGTTTAGCAAATGCTGGGCTAGTGAGTTTTTGTTGCGAAATATAAGCGGCTAAATCACGCATATCGGCATCTGTCATCTGTGCCACAACAGGAGCCATCATAGTAGGTGCGCCATCTATACTCATACGGGCACTTTTGCTTTGCCCTGCTGGTACTTGGAAATTTTTGAGCTGACTAACAATATACCCTTCAGGTAAACCTGCTACATGGGGGTACATAGGAATAGCACTATTACCACCCACGCCATGACAGGCAACACAGGCTAAGATGCCACGCGAAACATCACCTTGCATATAAAGTGTTTCACCACGTTGAATATCTGGTGGTGTTACATCTGCCGCGTGTGCTACTGTTGCGGTCAAACCCATTACTAGACTACTCGCTAGCAGAACTTTAGAAAAAACTTGTTTCATGCAGACCCTCAATTACAGATCAAATTGTTTGTTTTAATAGACTGATGCACAGTGTCTATTTTATAAAAAATAACCCTTTAACGTATGAGTATAAACCGATTAGAGGAAATTTACTTGCTTTTATGGCGGATATTATACAATAATGGTTTATCCTTGACTCACAGAAGGGAAATTGTGTCAATTTTACATCAATCTAAGTTCTTTGTTTCTGCCGCTAAACTGAATCAGCTCCCCCCCGCCTCTGTTCCTGAGGTTTGTTTTGTTGGTCGTTCAAATGTCGGTAAATCATCGGCAATTAATGTTCTCACCAATCAACGCCGTTTAGCTTTTTCAAGTAAAACACCGGGTCGCACACGTTTAATCAATCTCTTTGGTATTCCTAATCCTCAAGCACCTGATCATGCTATGGGATTCTTGGTCGATCTCCCCGGCTATGGTTTTGCTTCCGTTGCACAAAATACGCGTGAAGAATGGGCTGATGTTCTAGGTAACTATCTACGCGAGCGTCAATCCCTTGCAGGGATTGTACTCTTAATCGATATTCGCCGAGGGGTTACGGATCTTGACCGCCGTTTAGCCGAATGGATTGCCCCTACAGGTAAGCCAGTATTAGCCCTCTTAACAAAAGCGGATAAACTCCCCTATGGTCAGCGTGTACGAGCCGTATTTGCGGTAACGAAAGAGCTAAAAAACATTGGTGCACTTAAAGTCATTCCCTTTTCTTCTAGTGAACGTATAGGCTTAGAAGAAACCTCTACCCACATTATTAACTGGATTTCTCCAAAGGTTGCTTAAAATGAGTATTATTGTTCCTGACTTTCCTGCTAGTCGTCTTCGCCGTAATCGCCGTGATGATTTTTCTCGCCGTCTTGTGCGTGAATCATCACTTAGCGTAGATGATTTTATTTACCCTGTTTTTGTACAAGAAGGTAAAGGTATCTTACAGCCTATCCCCTCAATGCCGGGTATTGTACGTTATTCACCAGATACCCTCATGTCTGTTGCTGAAGAGTGCGTCAAACTCGGGATTCCTGTACTAGCCCTCTTCCCCTCGATTGAAAATGATAAAAAAACACCAGACGGCATTGAAGCTACTCGCCCTGATGGATTAATCCCCCGTATGGTTCGTCAATTAAAAACTGCTTTTCCTGAATTAGGAATCTTATGCGATGTGGCACTAGACCCTTATACCAGTCATGGGCAAGATGGTATTATTGATGATACGGGTTATGTGCTTAATGACGAAACCTTAGCCATGCTATGCCAACAAGCCCTTGTACAAGCAGAAGCAGGGGCAGATTATGTTGCACCAAGTGATATGATGGACGGTCGTATTGGTAAAATCCGTCAAGCCTTAGAAGATAACCGTTTTATCTATACGCGTATTATGGCGTACTCGGCTAAATATGCCAGTGCTTTCTACGG
The DNA here is from genome assembly GCF_009833965.1 of Pelistega ratti. Classification (NCBI taxonomy): domain Bacteria; kingdom Pseudomonadati; phylum Pseudomonadota; class Betaproteobacteria; order Burkholderiales; family Alcaligenaceae; genus Pelistega; species Pelistega ratti. The sequence continues at coordinate 1,716,554 of NZ_CP047165.1, read as the reverse complement.
TCCTTTCCGTGATGCTGTGGGTTCATCAGGCAATCTAGGTAAATCCAATAAAATGACCTATCAGATTGATCCAGCTAACCGCTATGAAGCCCTTAGAGAGGTAGCCGCCGATATTAAAGAGGGGGCAGATTTAGTTATGGTTAAACCGGGTATGCCCTACTTAGATATTTTGCGTGATGTCAAAGATGAATTTAAAATGCCCACCTATGCTTATCAGGTCAGTGGTGAATACGCTATGATTAAAGCAGCTGCTCAAAATGGGTGGTTAGATCATGATAAGGTGATGATGGAATCACTACTTGCCTTTAAACGTGCGGGAGCTGATGGCATCTTAACGTATTTTGCGATTGAAGCGGCTAAATTACTTAAACACGTTTAAATTTCAACTATATTTTATTACATACACTTTCTTTCAAAGAAAGCACAGACAAAAGGGCAAATTAAACATTAATTTGTCCTTTTTTTCATATAAATAAGACTCCCTCGCCATTAAGAAAAATCCATTGAATAAAAATAATGCTTCTCTCACTTTAACATAAATATATTATTTTCTATTACACTCTATTACGGTTGTTTCTTAATTATCTATAAAATGAGAGAATAGCACGTTTTATTTTATCCCTTAAAAAGGGATTTTCTACAATACACCTTTTTATTTTATTCATGTTAGCATCATTTTTTAGCTTAAACCCTATTTGGCAAGCCCTTATTGCTGGGCTATTTACATGGTTCTGTACGATTGTAGGCGCTGCTGGCGTATTTTTTGTAAAAACCATCCACCGCAAGATGCTAGATAGTATGATGGGATTTGCCGCCGGGGTGATGATTGCTGCCTCTTTTTGGTCATTATTAGAACCTTCTCTTGATTTTGGTGAAACAACATACGGTTCTTGGAACTGGTTACCGACTACGATTGGTTTTTTAGTGGGTGGTTTATTCTTACGTTTAATCGACCATATTATTCCACACTTACACTTAGATAAAAGTATTGAAGAGGCTGAGGGGAGCAATCCTCAAACCCGTCAAAAACTCTCAAAATCCATGCTCCTTTTCTTAGCCATGACTATCCATAATATTCCAGAGGGTTTAGCACTTGGCGTTGCTTTCGGGGCAATTGGTACAATGGGGCTTACGAGTGATAATCCTGCCATTGCACTTAGTGCCGTTGGATTAGCCTTGGGGATTGGATTACAAAATATTCCTGAGGGGCTAGCTTTATCAATGCCTTTACGGGCAGAGGGTAAAAGTCGAAAAACGGCTTTCTGGTATGGCGCACTTTCTGCCGTATTTGAACCTATTGGTGCGGTATTAGGTGCACTCTTTGTCATTTCTATGTCAAGTATCTTACCCTATGCCCTAGCCTTTGCAGCAGGTGCAATGATTTTTGTCGTAGTCGAAGAGCTAATTCCTGAATCGCAAAGTGGTGGAAATACCGATATTGCCACATTAAGCCTATTATTGGGATTTGCAATTATGATGATTCTTGATGTCGCATTGGGTTGATGGCGTATATTTTTAAATTGGTTCTTAAATGCTTCTTCACTGGCTAGGTTATCTTAGAGACTATATGGTAGAAAGGTTCTATTTAATCGTCTCATTATTTTCAGGGCAAGCTATATAGGCCTTATTAGATTCCGAGGAATTTTGATACACGGAAAAATTATATTCTTTTCCATTTGATATATAAAAAAAGTTATCATCCTTATTTGAACCATAAAAAAATACACTTTTTTCTGGTTGAATGGTAGTAGATTGAAAATCACTACCTTTTCTTAGGTGAAGTCTAATATCATTTTTACAAAAATTATAAAAAGTGGTGATTCTAACTGGTTTATTAAAGTTAGAAAAACAAGCTGTTAAAAATAAACTAAAAAATATAATAATTTTCTTCATGCTTACTCTTCAATATTTTTCAGATTTTCTGATGAATTAGTTTTTACCCAATTTCCATCACCTGTGGGTTTGGCATTTTCATGGCAAGCAATAAGGTTTATTCTAAATTGAGAATACTCATCAATATAAAATCTATTTTTTACATTACTTTTACTTCGGACAAAATACAGTTTTTTTCTGTCTTCATTTTGTTCTTCTACTAAGTTATCTTGTATGATGAAAGATATATACTTAGTTTCATTAGGATAAATAATTTTCTTGTGTTGATTATTTTTATAATAATGTTCTGGGATATTATCGCTTCTCCATTCAATAGGGTATTCACAAAAATTATAAACTACACCTCCTCCCTCTAATGGATCAAAAGGCAAGCATGATGTCATTAAAAATAACAAACCTATCGATATAGGACGTTGAAACATATTATTATCCTCCTCGTTTTAATTTGAAAAGCCATATTCAGTTTTTATATCATACTCAACTCATCTTATTTCTGAATAATTAAAATTGTATTCTACATAATACTTTATTTAATCTTCTTTTTTAGTTTCAAATCCTTTTCTTTTAATGATTGCTTTTCAACTATTTTATACAAAATACTTAAAAGTAATCACACTCTCCTTTTTAATTTCTTCTTCCTATATTTCAGTTTCTGCGTTTTCCATTTATTTGGCTTAGGTGGTTTAGTACAAGGCTCAACATTTTTTACCTCATTTCTCCAAGCGATACCGAATCGGTGTCATGTAATGAACAATTTTCACTGCTGCCCACCGCTTTTCTTTCAGTTCAATGGTATTTTCACCGGTTTTTCTAAACCAACGACGCATTAAACGTTGTTCTTTTTTTGATAACGCATTTTTGGTTAGCATCTTATTACTTCTTTAGCTCATTATATGTGCAAGTATAATGTTGAGAATCAAATGATAAACAAAAATACCAATAAATTACCGTTTTTTCTTTTTGACAAAATAGATAATTCCCAGTATAACGGCAATAGTAGCACTGATGCCAGCATAAAAAAAGGAATAAACTAAATCACCCAAACAGCCAACACCACAAAAAGAGTGGGTTGAGCGCAGGTTACTAACAATTAAGAAGGTAATAATAAATACTGCTATGGCAATCATAGCAAGTACCACAATTTTGCCTAAAACGATTATTTTATTAACTTTATTATCTTCCATTTTTTATTTCCCTAAAACGTAGAACCATTTACATACCATATTCTACGATTATGCCCCCCTTTGCTGATGATTCTCTATCATCTGCACTAATAAGCTACTCACTTTATCGGCGACTTCTTGCCATCCTACCTCAACACCCATGGTTGCCATATCCACGGTACGCAACCCTGCATAACCACAAGGATTAATCCCATAAAAAGGAGACAAATCCATCTTTACATTCAGTGATAATCCGTGATAGGTACAGCCATTACTTACCTTGACCCCAAGGGCTGCAATTTTAGCTAAATCCCCTTCTGGCATCGGTACATAAACACCGGGAGCACCATCTTTGCGTTGTGCGTTCTCAATACCAAAAAAAGTTAAGGTTTGAATAATCGCCTCTTCTAAAATATTGACATAAGCACGCACAAATAGTTTTGCTCGATGTAAGTCAATCAAAGGATACAACACCACTTGCCCCGGGCCATGATAAGTAACTTGTCCGCCTCTATTGGTTTGTACAATAGGAATATCTTTAGGGTTAAGTATATGCTCTGGCTTTCCTGCTTGCCCCAGTGTATAGACAGGGGAATGCTCTACTTGCCAGATTTCATCTTCTGTTTCTGCCGTACGTTGCTGTGTAAACGTTTGCATTGCCTCAAAGGTTGGCTCATATAAAGCCAATCCCTCTAGCCGCCGAATAATCATGATTAAAGAACCACTTTCACTAATTCATGTCCATGTAAGGTACGATAAATCGTATCTAACTGTTCACGTGAAGTCGCTCTAACAATAAAGGTTAATCCTGTATAGTTACCTTTTGAACTTGGGCGTACTTCAATCGTTTCTTTTTTAAATTCTGGATCATGCTCAAGCACCAATTCTGTTAAAACATCAATTAATTCAGGGTGGGCTTGTGCCATCACTTTAATCGGAAAATCCGTAGGGTATTCAATCAATGATTGCTCTGGTGGAATTTCCTTTAAACCGAAAGTATTGTCTTTTACTAAATCAGATAACTGCTCTGCATCAAATTGTTTTGTACTCATAGTTTTGCTAATACCTCATCATAGGTTTGACGTAATTGATGAAAAATAGGCCCGGGAACACCCTTACCTACTGGTTTATGATTATAGGTTGTAATCGCAACAACTTCTCGTGTTGCGGATGTTTGTAATAACTCATCCGCCTCTTCAACAAAGGATTGTGCGATATCCGCCTCAACAAAGGGGATATTCAGTTGCGTTGCAAATTCCTCTATTAAACCATAACGGATACCTTCTAAGATACGATTATCCCGTTTAGGGGCATAGATGACACCTTCTTTAATCACCCAAATATTAGAAGAAGCACCCTCTGTTAATATTCCCTCTCTAAATTGCACAACTTCTTGTACCCCATGTGCAACCGCATATTGCTTAGCCAAAACATTTCCCAATAAGGAAATAGATTTAATATCACAATGCAACCATCGCATTTCAGGGTAACTCAAGGCTTTCACGCCCTCTTGACGCTCTTGTTCTGTTAAGCGTTTTAGGGGGCAAGTCATCGCAAAAATAGTCGGTGCAACAGGCGGATTGGGAAAGGCATGATCCCGTTTAGCCACACCTCGGGTTACCTGAAGATAAACATAGTTATCCTCCCAATCAGATTGTTGGATTAAATCAGTGAGTAATGTTTCCCAAAAAGCCTCATCTTTCCCCGTTTGAATACTCACTTTATCTAGGCTACGCACTAATCGAGCAATATGCTCTTTTAATCGAAAAGGTTTACGTTGATAGGCTGGTACAACCTCATACACCCCATCACCAAAGATAAAGCCCCTATCTAGTACGGATACCTTAGCTTGGCTTAACGGCAGATATTCACCATTAAGATAGACCGTTATATCGTGGGGAATACCTTGAATAAAAAAATCCGTCATATTTGATTCCATTATGATTGACTTAGCGTATTACTATATTTTAAGTAGTAATAGTTTAAGTTTAACTCAAATTGCATATAAGCACATTCTATGCTTATTTAAGCAATATATTCATAGGATGAAACTGATAAAAATAGAGGATAATAAAACACTCTATTTAATCTATATCGCTATTATAGGTAAAACATGGAAAACAGTGATTGACAAAGCGAGTTTTACGAACGAAGTGAGAAACTGCAACTCAACGCTATTTACCATGCTTTATATCAACCACCATATTTTAAAAATATAGCATCTATATTTAAAATAACTGCACAACCTTATCCCATAAGCGACCAAAGAAACCCGCTTGCGGAATATCTTCTAAAGCAACCAAGGTATCTTGCTTGACAATCTTACCATCCAATACAAATTGTACTGTCCCCAACGCCTCACCTTTCGCAATAGGCGCTACCATTTTACGGTTAAGTTGTGTTAGCATTTGAACATTTTGTGCTTGATCTCGCGGTACAGTTACCACCACCCCATTTGCCGTACCTAAATTCACATTCTTTAGTTCACCTTCATATACACGAGGAGAAATAACCGCTTGTCCTGCTGGTGCAAAAGTGCGCGCTTCAAAATTCTGATAGCCCCAATCTAATAATTGTTGGCTAAACTGTTCACGCTCTCGGATTGTTTTTGTACCCATCATAATCACAACAAGACGGCGATCATCACGTTTTGCTGTTGAAATTAAACAATACCCTGCATCATCTGTATGCCCTGTTTTTAGCCCATCTACCCCTAAATTGCGCGAAAGCAAACCATTTCGGTTAGGCTGACGAATTTTATTATAGGTAAATTCTTGTTGGCTAAAATAGTGATAATAATCTGGATAATCTTTGATAATATGCTGTGCTAAAACAGATAAATCACGTACAGTGGTATAGGTCTCTGGTGAGGGTAAGCCAGTCGGATCAGCAAAATGGGTATTACGCATACCAAAGGCTTGTGCTTGCTTATTCATTTGATCCACAAAAACATCCACACTACCTGATACACTTTCAGCGAGCTGAATAGTAGCATCATTACCCGATTGAACAATCATACCCTGTAATAGCTCACCAATAGATACTTCTTTATTCACCTCAATAAACATTCGTGAACCACCTGTTTTCCACGCTTTCTCTGAAACCGTTACTCGCTGATCCAAACGTAAACGGTGATTATCAATCGCAGAAAATACTAAGCTAGCGGTCATTAATTTGGTTAATGACGCTGGCGCAACACGTTCATCAGGATTAGATTGAGCAATAATCTGCCCACTACTAACGTCCATCACCATCCATGCTTTCGCATTAATCGTTGGTGCAATCGTATTAGAAAAACTTTGTACTGTTGGTGTGTTAGCATCTGTCAGTGGAATAGTAAACATTGGTGTACTTGCCGCTGATGAGGTAACTGTTTGTGCCGTATTGGTTGTCGTTGTATCAGATGACTTATTCATGGCAAAATAACCACCAGCCGCCAAGACAACAATGGCAGCACCAATAATAGTAAGTTTACGAGACATATCTATGGATTAAAAAAGTAATAATAAATAAACTAAACCCTTTGCCTTAGCTCACTATATAATGAAAAAAGTCATGCAAAGGGAAATACCTTTCATTATAAAAGCCTCTCCACACTGATGTATATGAAATAGGCATTATTTACAAAACTTATCTATTCTATACGATTAAATCGCCACTAAAAAGCAAGTTTTATCATCAACAGAATAAAAAGAAATATCCGTCTAAATAAGGTATCAATATCCATAAAGAATATTTCTCCTATTCCATTGGGTTGTGGTAAAAATAAAATGCCAACACATCCTTATCCTATAGTACAATAATCCATTATTTCATGACGATTTAGGAATGACGGTGTTTAAATTCTTATTTTTCCTTGTTCTGATTAACCTATTACTCTTTGGTTTAGGTTCAGGTTGGTTTGGTTTCACCCCAAGTGATACCACAATGGGTGTTAAGACAAAACCACTTGTAGAATTTCGTCCTCAAGATATTCAGCTCAACAAAAACTAAGAGGATTCATGCATACTGATACTGTTTTTTTCTCTGGGCATATAGGTCAAATTGAATGTGCCATTGATTATCCTGACTCACCACCAAGAGGGTGGGCATTATGTTTACACCCCCATCCTTTATTTAAAGGAACGAATACCAATAAAGTCATCACTACCTTATCACGGGCTTGTGTTGCACATGGTTTAGTCACCTTACGTCCTAATTTCAGAGGAGTAGGTCAATCCGCAGGAGAATTTGATAAAGCACATGGCGAAACCCTAGATATGGTCGCACTTATTCAACAGTTTCTTGCTCAACACCCTGAGTTTAGTCATCAACCATGGATACTTGGTGGCTTTTCTTTTGGGACGGCAGTTGCCGCACAATTGTATGCAGAATTACAAGATCATGCGATCACATTGCCACAAAAATTGATTTTAATGGGGGTTGGTGTCTGGCGTTATGCCTATAGAGAGGTCAAGTTACCTGAAGATGTGTTTATTGTGCATGGTGAAAAAGATGATGTTATCCCATTGGTAGATGCTTATGAATGGTTAAAAGACCGTGAAGTACCTATTACCGTTATTCCCAATGCAACTCACTTTTTTCATGGTAAGTTAGTCATTTTAAAGCATCTTCTTCAACAACAATTACGATTAGCAATATAAGCCGCTATCCCATCTAATACGGGAGAATGCCGTTCTATCAAAACCAAATGAGGTAAGGATAGATAAGATGACCACTGTTGATACTGTTCTTGTATTGCTGATAGCATACTTTGTTTAGCCCCCCCACTCACATATAGCGTGGGGATTTGCTGATACTGCTGAAAAACTTTCTGGATCTGTATTAATACTGCCCCCGATTGTGCTAGTACAATACCTGCTTCAATCGCTTGCTGTGTCGCCTTAGGAAAATCATCAATCTGATAAGGTAATCCTACCTCTGGTAATAATGCCGTACCTTGGTGCAAACTCTGTTGCATCATCTTAATCCCCGGCAGAATAACCCCCCCAATAAATTGTTGATTAACAACGGCATCAATTGTCGTTGCCGTACCAAAACTAATTGATAAAAAGGGGGTATGCTTTTTCTCTGTAAAAGTAAAATTTCCCAATAAACTATACCAACGATCTTTACCCAATTGATGAATATGGTATAGATTTTTTAAACCTAAACTATTTTCTTCAACCTTTAACCATTCTATTTGTACTGGCGATAAGGGTTGTACCGTTTGTAAAATACGTTCCCATTTTTGTTGTAAATCTACTGAAGCAACTGATACACCATAAGCTGCCTGTAAAATTCCATACTGTACTAAACACTTTTCAAGCCATATTTTCAACTGTTCTGGCGTATGGTTATCAATAACCGCTTCTTCCGCTGTTTGCTGCGATAGATTGGTAGAGATAACGCGACATTTTAAACGGGTATTACCGCTATCTAATAGCAAAATAAATGCCTTTTTCATCATACTTTCTCACCAGTCACTATTCATGTGGTCTAACGGTAATATCACCCGTCATCAAGGGTAAACATTGTCCATTACTCATTTCCAATAATAGATGGGCTTGATCGTTTAATCCTCTAGCAATCCCTTGTGTTACAAATTTATCTTCTGACCAAACATCAATCTGTTTACCTGCTAAGGCATCCAAAACGGTATGTCGTTGAACAAATGGTGCAAAACCCTCTTGTTCATATAAGGAAAAAGCCTTTTGCCACGCTTTAGCAATACGCGCGACCAATACAGCAATAGAGACATTGACTTCTTGATTATCTTGGTACATATCTTGTAAAACAGATGTCCAATCTGCCACTCGGCGACCAAGTGTAATACTTAATGCTTTCGCATGGGCAAGGTTCATTCCCATACCGACCACGACCACCCGATGATTTTCATTTTGACGTGACAATGAGGGTCTAACGGTTTCTACCAATAATCCAGATAATTTTGCCTCTTGATATTGAATATCATTAGGCCATTTCATCATTAAACGATCCGCAAATCGTTCACCAACAGTTTTACGCAATTCTTCACAGGCAACAATACCAGCAACAGGGGCTAACATGGGTAATTTATTATCAGGTAGAAAGACATCATAGGCACAGGAAAACATTAATGTACCCCCTGCTTCATTTGCCCACTTACGTCCTAATCTTCCCTTACCTGATGTTTGATAATGTGCCCCTATTAAAGCAGGGCGGACACTTTCTTGTTGCGTATCTTTTGCTGCTTGCAATAAAAAGATATTAGTAGAATTAATCTGGCTTAACCATTGCACAAAGGTAAAATCCGGCAAGCAACTACGCAAACTACTTTGCATAATATCTGGAGAAGGAAGAAAAGTGGTATTCATACTTAATCCAAATAAGGTAGAATCATTTTGTATAATCGCTGACTAACGCCTTGATGCAAGGTAAGCCAATTTATGCCTGCTTTACCCATTCGTAATAACTGTGTTGTATCCCCCAACAACTGATGGGCTAATAATAAGGCACTTTCTGGATTTTCTGTACGACGTGCCGCTCCCTCAATTAAAGCATCATTAACGGATTTTTCAAAATTCTTTGTATGAGGGCCAACAATTACTGGCACACCCACGGCACAAGCCTCAATATGGTTTTGCCCCCCATAATCCCCAAAACTACCTGCCACAATCGCAATATCCGCTAAACCATAGTAGAAAAACATTTCTCCTAATGTATCGCCAAATAAAACATCCACATAACGCAGTTCTTCTTGTGAAGGGTGATCAGATTGTTTTACATAATGCAAAGAGGATTTTTGTAAAAGCCCTTCTACCTGTGCAAATCGCTCTGGATGGCGAGGCACAATCACATAAAGTGGAGGGTATTGAATATTTTTATGGTTTAAAATACTTTGGATAAAATCATTCTCTTCGCCATCTCGTGTACTGGCAATGACAATCACTTGACGATCAATTGCTGTACGTAAGACTTCACCTGCCTGTACTTGAGAAGCGACAATATTTAAATCAAACTTTAAATTACCCAATACCATCGGTTTAGGCAAACCTATTTCCTCAAAGCGTTCGGCATCTTGATGACTTTGAGCAAGTATAACAGTCAGTGAACGATAGGCTTTACAGAGAACACCGCCTATCCGTTTGACTTGTTTTGCTGTTTTAGCTGAAAAACGCGCACTCGCTAAAATGGTGGGAATCTTTTGCTGAGTCGCTTCTAAGACAATATTTGGCCACACTTCTCGTTCGATTAAAATACCACACCGCGGTTTCCAATGTGCAAAGAATCCTTTTGCCGCCTCTGGCAAATCATAAGGAAGCCACGCTTGAACCAATTGTCCTCGCTGAATATCTGCTATAAACTGTTTTTCACCCAAGGCACGTGCGGTTGCCGTCATATGGGTTAATAAAACAGGATAGCCTTGGTCTAATAATAAACGAATAAAGGGTTGTGCCGCCTTTGTTTCACCCATACTAACAGCATGAATCCAAATAGGTCGTTCAAACTTAACACTATTTGTTTGTTGCTGTACATGGGCTAGTTCAGTATAAATACCAAATCGTTCTGGTGCATAAATATCCCATACACCACCTGCTTTTTTTGCTTTTCGATCAAGTAATTTAAGGATAAGTGGTTTAAAACACCGAAGCAATAAGGTATAAAAAAACTGATTCATAGCGATAGTGCCTGCTCAACTTTATTTAATACAATTTCTCGTGAGGGTGGGACACCTCTATCACCTAAACTTGCTGTAAACCCAGCACCTACCAATGGCGTACGCACAGGGGTAGAAGCAGAATAGATACCAATGGTTGGGCGACCTAATGCTGCAGATAGATGCGTTAAACCACTATCTAAACCTACCATAATACGCGATTTTGCTAGTACTTGTGCCACACCCGTTAGATTCATCCGCGGTAACACTTCTGCATTATCATAATGTGCTACCAAGGCTTTTGCACGCTCACTTTCTCGTTCATTACCTGCCAATAATTTTAAACTTAAACCTTTTTCGGTTAATTTATCAAAAATAGCATGCCAGTCTTTTTCGGGATATAACTTATCATCACGGCTAGCAGAAGGCATAATCACGGCATAAGGTTCAATCTCAACACCCTCCGTAAACCGTTGTAAGCCAAAATCAGGCTCTCCCTCATAGGTATAATGAAATGTCAAACTCGCCAACAAACGCTGACGCGTAACAGCAGGTTGCCAAAACTCTACTCGATGTTTCACATCGTAAAACAGTGATGCTAAAGGCTCTCTGGCAGACTTCCAATCCAAACCATGTCTTTTACCATGTGTTTGTCGGACGACCCAGATGGATTTCATGAGGGCTTGCATATCCAAAACCACATCATAATGACGCTGATTCATCTTTTCTTTAAAGGCTTGTCGTGCTTGACGTGATGCTTGAGACCACCATGATTTACGCCATTTACGGTGAGCAATAGGAATGACTTCATGAACAGCAGGATGCCAAGAAGGGATTTCTTGAAAAACCTCCTCAACAACCCAATCAATTTGCGCATCAGGAACATATTTAGCAATATCAGAGATGGCTGGTAGCATATGCACCAAATCTCCTAGGGAGGAGGAACGAACGATTAATATTTTTGTACTCATTGATAATCTAATCTTATTAAAACGCAAATTACTTGCTATTGTAGCGAATTAAAACCCGAATAATTGCAAAATACCTTTTTGTAGATAATAAATAAACATACCTAATAAATTACTTAAATCTGTCAGTAAAATCAAGGCGAAAACAATCATTATGCCATAAGGCTCTACACGTGATAGCATCAGTGAAAATTTTATAGGGAGCAATCCCACCAAAATACGTCCACCATCTAAAGGTGGCACGGGAATAAGATTAAAAAGCATTAATAAAAGGTTAATCCTTATGCCAAATAGTGCCATCGTAACCAGCACCTCTGATTGAATATCTAATATGACCCATATTTTTAATAATACTGCCCATAATAATGCCATCACTAAATTTGCACCGGGGCCTGCTAAAGCAACAAAAATCATATCCTGCTTAGGATTACGTAAATTTCTTGCGACAACAGGAACAGGCTTTGCCCAGCCAAAGATAAAAGGACTTTTTAATAAAATTAATACAGCAGGTAAGATGATCGTTCCGATAGGATCAATATGTTTAGTAGGATTTAAACTTAATCTTCCTAACATATGGGCGGTATTATCCCCAAAATAACGTGCCACATAACCATGTGCTGCTTCGTGTAGTGCAATCGCAAAGAGTAAGGGAGGTATATAAACACTGATAAAGAAAAGAATTTGTTCAAAAGACATAGGTCATACAAATAAAAAGAATGATGATGTATTTTAGCGTAGTCTTTTATTAGATTTTAAAATTAAACGACTCTTTGGATAAGCTAATGCTGATATGAAAAAAGCCTATCCATATGGATAGGCTCTTTGACACTACATTTATTTAATATCTACTGGATTACGCAAGCGGATATGTAATTCACGCAATTGTTTTTCATCAACAGGTGATGGTGCTTGTACTAATAAATCCTGTGCACGCTGCGTTTTAGGGAAAGCAATCACATCACGAATAGATTCTGAGCCTGTCATCAATGTAACGAGACGATCTAAACCAAAGGCTAAACCACCATGCGGAGGCGCACCATATTGTAAGGCATCTAATAAGAATCCAAACTTAGCACGTGCTTCTTCGGCATCAATATTTAATGCTTTAAAGACTTTGCTTTGTACTTCTTCACGGTGAATACGCACAGAGCCACCACCGACTTCCCAACCATTTAGCACCATATCATAGGCTTTTGCATAGGCTTTTTCTGGGTTAGTCGATAGAAAATCTTCATGACCATCTTTAGGGCTTGTGAAGGGGTGATGTGCTGCAAAATAGCGTCCCTCTTCTTCATCATATTCAAACATCGGGAAATCAACTACCCATAATGGTTTCCAAGTCGCCTCAAACAGTCCTTTTGCTTTAGCAAAATCACTTAGACCAATTTTCACGCGTAAAGCACCAATCGCATCATTTACCACTTTAGCTTTATCGGCACCAAAGAAAAGAATATCGCCATCTTGAGCACCTGTACGTTTTAGCACTTCGGCAATCGCAGCATCATGAATATTTTTGACGATAGGTGATTGTAAGCCATCACGTCCTTTTGCTAATTCATTGACTTTGATATATGCCAATCCTTTTGCACCGTAAATACCCACAAATTGTGTGTACTCATCAATTTCTTTACGTGATAATTCAGCACCACCGGGAACACGTAAAGCAACAACACGACCACCAGCCAGGTTAGCTGCACTATTGAATACTTTAAATTCAACATCACGCATCACATCCGTCAGTTCTGTAAACTCTAATTTCACTCGTAAATCAGGCTTGTCAGAACCAAAACGAGCCATTGCCTCATCCCATGACATAATAGGGAATGGATTAGCTAATTCAATGCCTTTTACCTCTTTAAAAATATGACGCATCATACCTTCAAAAATATCGCGAATTTCGACTTCATTTAAGAAAGAGGTTTCGCAGTCAATTTGGGTAAATTCTGGCTGACGATCAGCACGTAGGTCCTCATCACGGAAGCATTTTGTAATTTGATAATAGCGATCAAAACCTGCCACCATTAGCATTTGTTTAAAGAGTTGTGGTGATTGTGGTAAGGCAAAGAATTGACCATCATGTACACGAGAAGGGACTAAATAATCTCGCGCACCCTCTGGTGTAGAACGGGTCAGCATAGGGGTTTCAATATCAATAAACCCTAATTGATCCAAATATTTACGGGCTTCCATCGAAACACGGTAACGTAATTTTAAATTGTTTTGCATTACCGGACGGCGTAAATCAATAATACGATGCGTTAAGCGAATCGTTTCGGATAGGTTTTCATCATCAAGCTGGAATGGAGGCGTAACAGAGGCATTAAGAATTTCTACTGTACGGCATAATACTTCAATTTCGCCTGATTTAAGTTCGGCATTGACAGTACCCTCAGGGCGACGACGTACTAAACCCGTAATTTTAAGGCAATACTCATTACGGATACCCTCAGCAATGTTAAACGCTTCTTGGTTATCAGGGTCAAAAACGATTTGTGCCAACCCCTCACGGTCGCGTAAATCCACAAAAATAACACCACCGTGGTCACGACGGCGATGACACCAACCATATAAAGTTACTGTTTGGTCTAATTGTGCTAGGCTTACATCACCTGTATAACAAGTACGAGTCATGAATATGCTCCGAAAATCATTGTAAAAATGAAAATATATAAATGGAATCCGTCAATTACTGCAAAGACAGCGATTAAAATTAAAAAGAAAAATTAAAAAGAAAAGGCATACCCTCTTATTTATCATACGATAAGGGTAACGACTTTTTAAGTGGAATTAGGATTTCCCCTCACTACTTCCACCACTACTCTTATTTCCGCCACGGAAATCGGTTACATACCAACCTGTTCCTTTCAGTTGAAAATTGGCGGCAGTAATTTGCTTGGTAAAGGTTTCTTTTTGACATTCTGGGCATTTATGCAAAGGGGCATCCGACATTTTTTGAAATACCTCTTTGCTATAGCCACAGTTTGTGCATCGATAAGCGTAAATAGGCACGTTATTCTCTCTTTTAGGATTAAAAGTTATCTATAACTTTCTACATAATCAAATTAACCGTTTATTTTACCGCTTTTAGATACATTTTCCTTTAGAAAACTACACTGGTATCAAAAATAAAATAGCTGCAATCAGAGTAGGAATTAATGCACCAAGAATTAAACTCTTAGGCGAAATAGCTTCCTCAGGGAAACTGGTTCGTAAAATGGAGAAACCTGCAGGGTTAGGGGCGTTAGCAATCACTGTTAAACCACCCCCTGTTACCGCACCTGCGACTAACATATAACGCCACATATCGCTTGTCCCATCAACTAATGAGCCAAGATACGTTAGCGCTGCATTATCGGTAACTGCGGTTAGAATAGTTGTTCCCCAATACAATGCCATTGGTGATAGACCCGCTAGAATATCTTGTAGCCACCATTTTTGTAAACCACCCAAAATAATCAGCCCAGCCAAGAAGAAACCAACCATTAACCCTTCTTTAATCATTAAAGGATCTTGATGTTTGCTATAAGCACTACAAAAACCAATAAACAACATAAGCAAACCAATAAAGACTGCTACATGGTGTGCAAAGACAACAACCCCGAGTAAGAATAAAGAGTGAATCAACATAAAGATAAAGGGTACGGGAGGACGCTCTTGCTCTGCCGTTGTATATACTTTTCTTTTGGATGCATTATCGATAATATCACGATAACAAGCAAATGTAGCAAGGCTTGCATTAATGAAAACGGCAATCACACTACGCCAACCAAAATGAGTTGCCATATAGGTACTATCCCAACCAAAGGTTTGTGCCACCATTAATACGGGTGGAGCAGCATATGATGTTAATACCCCCCCAATAGAGATATTCACAAATAAAACACCAATCACCAGATATTTAAGCCTTAAACTTCTTGTTCGAGAGAAAAAAGCCTCTCTAAGCATCAATGCAGCTAGCGTCATAGCAGCAGGCTCTGTAATAAACGAACCAAGTAAAGGCACTAAACTCAAGGTAATAAAAAAGGTAGCAACCTCTGTATGGACAGGCACTTTTTTAGCAATCGTTCTAACAATACTCTTTACCATTTCAAGAATAGGACGACTACCGGCTATCACCATAATGACACACACAAACAGTGGCTCGGTAAAATTTCGGGAGTCCATATAAGACACCGCCGAATCGACACCAGAAGTAATTGCCATAAATACTAATAAAACAGCTGCCCATATTCCAAATACAGCTTCAACTTCTGACATCAAGTGCCATATACCTGCGTGAGGGCCACCTTTATGTGCCAATTTAGCAAATACAGGGACAGAAAAAGTATGGATAATCGCTAATACAAAAAGTATTGTCGCAACAATTTCAATAGTACTTGACATAATTTTTCTTACCTTTTATGAATGGAGTGAGTCTAGGAATATTTTACATAAGGTTAGCATACCTTCTTTATCATCGTTATCAAAACGTGCTACATAAGGGCTATCCACATCCCATACACCAATAAGTTGATCATTCTTAATTAAAGGAATGACGATTTCAGATTGAGAAGCAACATCACACGCAATATGTCCGGGGAAATCATGTACATTTTTGACCACTTGTACTTCACGCATACTCGCTGCTGTACCACAGACACCTCGACCTAATGCGATAC
Organism: Pelistega ratti; assembly: GCF_009833965.1. Lineage (NCBI taxonomy): Bacteria > Pseudomonadati > Pseudomonadota > Betaproteobacteria > Burkholderiales > Alcaligenaceae > Pelistega > Pelistega ratti. Next base: position 1,700,254 of record NZ_CP047165.1, on the reverse strand, counting down.
GAACACAGGCAACTTTACCTTGAAATGGCCCTAACACCAGTTCTTTACCATCAAAGAGATAAAAACCGCACCAATTTAAACCTTCTACTTGATGATACACTAAGGCACTCATATTCGCCGCATTGGCAATCAAATCAGACTCACCCGCCAAAAGACTACTGAGTTGCTGAGCAAGTAGTTGATACCTTTCTACTTTAGTTGAGGAGGATTGATTACTTGGTTCAAATGTAAACATATTACTTCACCACTTATCTGAAAATCATTACTGAATTTCCTAATATAAGAGGGTTTATTTTATTTAAAGAGCTTCATTCTATCATCAGAATATTCAAAAAATCAGCTTTTTTATGACTTTTTTATGAATTGTTTATGAATAAAATGATGTATTTTTACTTTATTTCTTTATAACTTTACAAATATTTTATCTTTCTTCCTTATTTTCTTCCGGTTATATACATGAGTATTCGTCCTATTAAAAAATATTAAGAAGAGCATAAAATAAGCCTTTTATTTCTCTACCCTCTCTTGTATAACATTAGCCTAATTATCTGAGAGCAAAAACTTTCTTACTCAACAATAGGTAAAGTGTCTCTTATTTTTTTCATTCAACCTATCATCTATTTCCATTTAATTTCTTAAAAAATAATTTCCCTATCATAGAAATGGTTACAATAAACCATTATCTCTTTCACTAACAATTAATAATATGTCTATTGAGAAACCAGATTTAAGCGATATTCATCATAATGACTGGGTTGATCGCTATTTGCCACCTTCTTTACAGCCCTATGCTAGGCTTGCTCGCCTTGATCGACCTGTTGGTACATGGCTAACCTTACTTCCTTGTATTGCTGCACTTATTCAGGCGGCTCATGGCATACCTGATTTTTGGCGGTTACTGGTTTTCTCTTTAGGTGCATTACTCATGCGTAGTGCTGGCTCAACAATCAATGATATTTGGGATAGGGATTTTGACAAGCATGTTGAACGAACTCGGTTTCGCCCCCTCACCAGTGGGCAAGTTACCTTAAAACAAGCCGTTATTTTTCTCTTTATTCAGCTCGGGGCAGCAGCATTACTACTCTTTTTTATTAATAGCTATAGTCGATGGTTGGCTGTTATTCTTGTACCTCTTGTAATTATTTATCCCTTATGTAAACGCTTTACCTACTGGCCACAAGCTGTACTCGGTGCTGCCTTTAATTGGGGAATGTTAATGGCATGGACAGACACCGCCAATACGCTACCCTGCGGTGCTGTTTATATGTGGTTAGGGGCATTAACATGGCAAATTGGGTATGATACGCTATATGCTTACACCGATATTAAAGATGATGAACGCTTAGGGCTTCGCTCTACAGCAAGGCGATTTGGTAATAAGGGAATTTATTGGTTAAGTGGTTTTTACGCGGTCAGTATTCTATTCTGGGTACTTGCTGGTATTACGCTATCTATGCACTGGTTGTACTATGTCGCTATGGTTTTAGTGGCTATTCATCTCTTTTGGCAACTTAAATCTTTTGATTTACAACGCCCTGAAAAAAGCCATGCTTTATTTAAAGCCAATATCTACACGGGTTTATTATTAGTTATCGCTACTCTTTTAGGGGTTTTATAGCAATCATATTGTTTTCTTAAAGAATATCTTATAGGGACTTAATCATAGTCCCTTTTTTATGTATTGTACTTTTTCTTATCATAATTTATAACGATAAATAAACTATCTATAGTGAGAATACATAGATTAAAACACTGCAAATAATATTAAGTCGCTCAAACAGTTCTTTGGCTTCGCTACAGAAAACTCGCTTGCTTAATCATTATTTCTCCATGCTTTTTACAAAAATTTATAATGATAAATAAACTATCTTTACTACTTATTATCTATAAAAAAACCGCTTAACCTATCAAGATTAAACGGTTTTTAATCATCAGAAAAAGGATACGTAATACCTTTTTTACATTAATTACACACCGGCACGTTCACGTTCAGCAATATCAACCGCAGCGGTAAATAACACATCTGTTGAAGAGTTTAAGGCTGTTTCGCAAGAATCTTGAATGACAGCAATAATATAACCAATCGCTACAATTTGCGAAGCATATTCATTAGGAATACTAAAAAGACTTGCCGCCATAGGAATAAGCAATAATGATCCACCCGGTACACCTGATGCCCCGCAAGCAGCAATCGTTGCTAAAAGACTAAGCATTAGGGCTGTACCTACATCAATTTGAATACCAATTGTATAAACTGCCGCCAAAGTTAATACGGCAATGGTAATAGCAGCCCCTGCCATATTAATGGTTGCCCCAATAGGAATAGATACCGTATAAAAATCTTCTCTTAATCCTAACTTTTTAGAGAGCATCATATTTACTGGAATATTAGCCGCAGAGCTACGTGTAAAGAATGCCATTACCCCACTTTCTCTTAGGCAAGTGAAAACTAATGGGTACGGATTACGGCGAATTTTAAACCATACAATAATAGGGTTAACCACCAGTGCCACAAAAAGCATAGTCCCTACTAAAACAAAGAGTAACTGTATATAACTCTTGAACCCATCAATCCCTGTTTTTGCCACAACAGAAGCAATAATACCAAATACCCCAAAAGGTGCTAAACGAATCACCCATTGAACCACCTTAGTAATAGCATCAGAAAAATCGACAACAACTGTTTTGGTTTCTGGCAAAGCAACACGCAAAGCAATACCAATCATCACTGCCCATGTCAAAATACCGAGATAATTAGCCGATACTAAGGCATTAACAGGATTATCTGCCATATTTAAAACAACTGTTTTTAATACAGAGGTAATCTCAGCAGGTGCACTTACTACAATCTTATCCTTAGGTAATGTTAATTCAGTTGGAAACATAAAACTTGCCAATACCGCTATTGCTGATGCGGCAAATGTCCCCACTAGATAAAGGATAATAATCGATTTCATATTGGATGCCGCACCTATATTTTGACGAGCAATAGCCGCAATCACCAATACAAAGACCAAAATAGGTGCAACTGATTGTAAGGCTTTTACAAAAAGTTCACCTAAAAAACCAGCTTTTAAGCCTAACTCTGGTGAGATAAGTGCTAATACTGTTCCTAAAATTAAGGCACTAATAATTTGTAGAACAAGATTACCTGAAAAAAATTTCTTTAAAAAACTCATTTGGATACTTTCCCTATATAAAGACCCTAATTAAAAATATATGTTGTTAATAATGAGTATTAATATTAACTGTCAAGATTCTACCATTGAATAACCAATCTGCTTTGTCTGTTTTATCTTTTTTCTGTAATAAACTTATCCATCCTATTGCGTAAAAGCAAGCGATTTATCTTTTATGATGCTAAAAGTAATATCTATCAATTATTTACCCAATACACTATTTTTGAGTACAACACAACGTTATCAGCCCTGTACAACCTCAAATTCGACCTAACAAGATAAGTAAATCGGGTTAAAAACCTTGCTTTAACCCGATAATTTGTTTAATTACTAAACTGGATTAAGGTAATTCACCTTTACGGCGTTTCTCAAGGAAATCTTTTGTTTCTTTCACGACCACACCTGACAATAAGACTAAACCAATGAGATTAGGAATTGCCATTAGACCATTAAATACATCTGATAACCCCCATACAATCTCTGTTGTTGATTTGGCATCACCTTGGAATTCTAATGTACCTAATAAAACGGTTAGTACATAGATAACACGATAAACGGGTACTGATTTATCACCAAATACATAGCCAGCACACTTCTCACCATAGTAACACCAACCCAGAATAGTAGAATAGGCAAAGAAGATCAAACCAAAGGTTACTAATGAACCACCCACCCCGGGTAATAAATAGTCAAACGTTTGCACCGTTAGAGATGCTCCTGTTGTACCTGCAGCAATTGTTCCCTCAGGTATTGTTAATAAACCAATGACTATCGTAATCCCTGTGATCGCACATACTACCATCGTATCAAGGAATGTTGCGGTCATGGATACAAAAGCCTGACGAGCAGGGTGATCTGTTTTAGCCGCGGCTGCTGCAATCGGTGCCGAACCCATCCCCGCTTCATTAGAGAATACCCCTCGTGCAACACCGTATCGAATGGCTAAACCAACAGCACCACCTAATGCCGCAGACCCTGTAAAGGCTTCTGACAGAATTTTTTCAATGGCAGGAATCACTAAGTCCGCATGATAAAACATAACAACAATACCACCAGCCACATAGACAATTGCCATAAAGGGAACAATAATAGATGCTGCACGAGAGATGCCTTTAATACCACCTAAAATTACTAAACCCGTAAAAATGGTGAGCACAATACCCGTTTTCCATGTATCAATATCTAAACTGGTTTGTAAAGAGGCAGCGACAGAGTTCGACTGTACTGAACTACCAATACCAAAAGAAGCAATCGTCCCAAAAAGTGCAAAAAGAATGGCTAACCATTTAAGATTACACCCTCTCTCAAGGTAATACATCGGGCCACCACTCATTTCACCTTTGCTATTGGTTACACGATACTTAACTGCCAAAATACCTTCTGCATATTTGGTCGCCATACCAAAAAAAGCACTCACCCACATCCAGAATACCGCACCAGCACCACCTAGCACCACCGCTGTCGCTACACCAGCAATATTACCTGTACCAATTGTCGCTGATAATGCCGTCATCAAGGCACCAAAATGTGAAATATCCCCCTCATGATTATCTGTATTAGGATGTTTACTAAATGCCTGTTTTAAGGCAAAAGGCAACATACGCACCTGTAAAAAAGCTAATCGTAGGGTGAGATATACTCCCGTACCCACCAAAAACGTTAGCATATAGGGGCCCCAGACTAAGCCCCCAATATTCGCAATAAACTCATTTAAAGATTCCATAAGGTAAACTCTCCTTTTCCAGAGGAAAATATCGTATATTTATAAAAGATTGACAAATATTATATAAATAAAGCACTTTTTATCATAAGAGGGAAAACCCTTTAAAAAGGGTCAAAAAAACAAAACCTAGGGAAAATCCTAGGTTTAAAAATCAATCATAAGAAAAGAGTTTAGGGACTTTACGCTCTTCTATCGGTACAGATGCCCATAGTAATAGGCAATACACACCAATAAATCCTAACAACAACACCAATACAATAGGTACAACCTCATCACTAATAATAATATTCCATACCGCAAGAATAACCGCCGATATCACACTCAGTAAGAGTACCCCTGTTGAACCTAATCCCCTATCCAATAAAAAGACAGTGATAATCCCCAATACTAAAAAAGGCACAGCATACATACCAAAGCTATGTAATAGCACTAATAGACTAATATACCATTCAAGAGACGTTAATCCCCCTTTTGTTATCCCGTAATACATCGACAATACCACCATCACCAATATACCCAATATAGCAGGCAACGCGATAAATAAAAAAACGGTAGGGGCTGCTGAAAAACGCAATGTACGCATAAATATATTCCTCTTATGACATCAGAATCTATCGATAATAAGTATTAAAATACCCTACGCCAATGTTCTAACTCTCGGCGATCTTTTTTGGTGGGTCGCCCTTTGGTGTAGTCATCAGCTGGTTCATAGACAAAACGGCGGCGCTCTCGCTCGGCTTCTCGCTTGGTAATACTTTCAGCCGTTTCTTCATAAAGTGTTTGGGCAACAGGTGCAGGCCCTCTAACACTACTCAAGGCTTTTACTTCTACCTCACGTTCCATTTGCGTTTGTCGAATGATAACACTATCGCCTACTTTCACTTCTCGAGCAGGCTTACATAATTGTCCGTTAATCAATACTCGACCTTTACCGATTTCATCTGCGGCTAACGAACGTGTTTTATAAAATCGTGCCGCCCATAACCATTTATCAATGCGTAGTTTTTCTAAGGTACTCATCTTACTGTCTTTTCAGATACTCTTACGATAATTTTTATCATCATTGCTTCATTGTACCTAATTCACTACGCTAAGACTAGCAAAGTCAGGGGGTTACTCAAAAAGCCTATACCAAACAACACCTTACGCTATAATAAAAGGACTATCTCTATCGCTTAGGATTTGCTATGAAAAAATACCTCACTTTGTTCTTTTTACTCACTTTATTTTTAAGTCCTTTTCAAACAGCACAAGCACAGGAAGAGCTTGCTTGCGTTAGTACCACTTGGCGTGTTGTTAATAATGATAAGGTATGTGTCAAAGCCTTTAAAGACCCTGATATTGACGGTATTGTTTGTCATCTATCTTATGCCAAAACAGGTGGAATTTCAGGGGCATTAGGGGTTGCCGAAAATCCTTCTCGCTTTGCCCTTTCTTGCCATCAAGTAGGCCCTCTTAAATCAACAAAGGGTATTCCGCCTAAAAAGGAAAAAGTCTTTACACAAAAAATGAGTTTCTTATTCAAAGATCTTAATATTACCCGTCTCACCGATATAGAAAATAATGCCATTATTTATCTTGTATTAAGTGAAAAAATTATTGATGGCTCTCCCTATAATAGCCTTTCAACCGTTCCTTTAATGCCATGGAATGGCGAAGAGCCTTTGGTGATTTTTAATAAAAAATAAGTAGCTTGTATTGATATTTTTGCCTATATAGTAGGCTGTTTATTTTTAGCCTAAATCATTAAATTATCATGATACACAAAAGGCATGGAATCCTCTCCATGCCTTTCTTATATTAGCCGATTAAACCGAAAGCCTCTAATGCCTTATGCATCATCATAGACGCAATCACAAAAAGTAATAAAGCAAAAATCTTTTTGAGCTTATCAACGGGCAATATCTGCGCATATTTTGCACCTAATGGTGCAAATAGCATACTCATAGAGATTAAAAGCAAAAGGGCTGGCCAGTACAGATATCCAATCATACCGTCATGCTCACCTAAGGTATTCCACCCACCGACAATATAGGCAAAACTATTGGCAACAGCAATCGGAAAACCAATAGCCGCCGAAGTAGAAACCGCTTTTTTGAGAGGAACATTAGACCAGACCATAAAAGGCACAGACATAAATCCACCACCAGCCCCTACAAGCCCAGAAACAGCCCCAATCACTACACCGACCCCCGTCATACCTAACCAACCGGGTAATTGGCGACTAGGTTTAGGCTTTTTATTCATCAACATATTGTAGGCAGAATAAAAAACAAATAAAGCAAATACAAATGACAACCATGCCATATTAAGCCACTGGAAAATCAGCGTACCCGATAAAAAACCGCCCAGTATAATCCCCGGTGTTATTTGTAGAACAATTCGCCAAATGACCCCTCCCATACGGTGGTGCGCTTGCATACTGGACAAAGAAGTGAATACAATCGTTGCCATTGCTGTCGCAATAGCAGAATGCACGACATACTCACTAGGTACTAATTGATAGATACCAAAAATCAGGGTAAGGAAAGGAACGATCGTCATTCCTCCACCAACCCCCAATAAACCAGCTAGAAAGCCACTAAAACACCCTAGAAGTAATAAAAAGAGGGCAGTCGCTAGTGTCATTTATTTTAAATTACCTGATAAGAACTGTTGAAGACGAGGGCTTTTCGTATGATTAAAGACCTCATCCGGTGTACCTTGTTCTTCTACACAACCTTTATGTAAGAACATCACCTGTGTTGCCAAATTACGTGCAAACCCCATTTCATGCGTTACCACAATCATCGTTCGCCCTTCTTCTGCCAATTGTTGCATCACTTTTAAGACCTCACCAACCAATTCAGGGTCTAATGCTGAGGTAGGTTCATCAAACAACATCACTTCAGGCTCCATCGCCAATGCACGTGCAATGGCTACACGCTGTTGCTGACCACCCGACATTTGTGAGGGATACTGGTGCTCTACCGCTTCTGGCAAACCCACTTTTTGAAGATAATGACGCGCCCGTTTAATCGCTTCTTCTTTACTCAACCCCAAAACATGAATAGGGGCTTCAATAATATTTTCTAGGGCTGTCATATGTGCCCATAAATTAAAATGCTGAAACACCATGGCTAATTTGGTACGGAAAGATTGTAATTTTTTCTCATCTCGTACACGGCCATTACCCCGTTTATCTTTAATAATCTCTACTGTTTCACCCATCAGCGAAATAGAACCACTATTGGGGAACTCAAGGAAGTTAATGCAGCGTAAAAAGGTACTTTTGCCTGATCCACTTGAACCAATAATCGCAATCACATCCCCTGCTTTGGCTTGTAAAGATACGCCTTTAAGTACCTCATTTTCACCATATGATTTATGAATATCTTTTATATCTAATTTAAACATAATCTTCCTATTTCTTTTCGTAGGCTAAAAAAGCAAGCGCTCTACGCTCAATCATTCTAAATATTGCCACAATAATAAATGACATCACCATATAAATCAGTGCAGCTGTACCATAAGAGGTAAATGTCAGATAGGTTTCTGAGTTAGCATCACGAGCGACTTTTAAAATATCAGGCACTGTTGCAGTAAACGCCAATGACGTAGAATGCAACATCAAAATCACTTCATTACTATACGCAGGAATGGCTCGACGTAAAGCAGAAGGTAAAATAATTCGGCGATAAACCTTTGCTTTACTCATACCAAAGGCATAAGCCGCTTCTACTTCTCCGTGATTAGTGGATTTGATATAACCTGCAAAAATCTCAATCGTATAAGCTAATGTATTTAACATTAAGGCTAAAACGACACAATTATAACCACTCATGAAGAAATCGTTTAGCATTGGTTCATTTTTTACCCAATCTAAACTAATCATACCGCTATAAATTAACAAAATCTGGATATAAAGTGGCGTTCCCCGAAAGATATAGGTAAATAACCAAACCGAACCACTCATCCAACGGTTTTTAGAAACGCGTGCAATCGATAAAGGTAAGGCTAGCACAAAGCCAAGACTTACCGAAAGAACCAATAACCATAGCGTTACCGCTAACCCTGAGAACTCTGTACCATCCCAAAAGATAAAGGGTTTCCAGTAGTCATTTAAAATCATTAAAAAATTATCAACAGCTTCGATCATAATTTAGCCTCTCGAACCCCTGCTGAATACTTCTTCTCTAACCACCACAATACCAGATTAGATAGTGTTGTTAGAATAAGATAAATAACCCCTGCCACAAGGATAAAAAAGAACATCTTCCCAGTTGCTCGCCCAGCTTGTTGTGATACCAACACAATATCCGCTAACCCAATAATAGAGACTAATGCCGTTGCTTTTAAGACAATCAACCAATTATTACCAATCCCCGGCAAAGCAAAACGCATCATCTGTGGGAATAAAATACGCATAAAAATTTGGTACTTGGTCAGACCATAGGCTTTTCCAGCTTCTAACTGCCCTTTAGGTACTGCTAAAAAAGCCCCACGGAAGGTTTCTGCAAAATAAGCACCATAAATAAAACCAATCGTTAGAATCCCTGTTACAAAAGGATCAAGATCAATCTGATCTATCTGTATTGCATCTGTAAACGCATTAAGCAGTTGTTGAATCCCAAAAAATACCAATAGCATCAACACCAAATCAGGAATACTTCGGATAACGGTTGTATAGACCTGTGCCCATACTCTAAAAAACCAATTACCAAATAATTTGCCTGCTGCGGCTAAAAGCCCCAAAACAAAAGCAACTAATAAAGAAAAGAAAGCCAACTTAATCGTCTCTATCGTTCCCGTCAAGACCTGATTGGCATAACCGTCTAAAAACATAAACGCCTTTTAAATAACACTCTTAAAAAGCACGATACATACTTGTTATGTATCACACCACCTCATTTAAAATGATCGAAATGAAGAGCAAAAAATATTCTCAATATAAGCCCTTCATTCTATCACGATCATAATCGCTTTTTATACCTTATTGATAGATTAGTCAAGCAAATCTAATTCATCTTTTTGGAAATATTTTTCAGCTAACTGAGCAATAACACCTTCTTTGCGCAAAGCTAAAATTGCCTCATCGACTTCTGCTTTTAATTGCTTATCCTGTTTACGAAAACCCAATCCAATTTTATTGGCCAATAAAGGATGGACAAGTGGCTCACCCACATATTCGTAATCTTTACCCTCTGGTTTACTGAGTAAGCCAGCATAACCATTTGGTTTTTCCAGAATGGCCGCATCAATACGTCCTGCACCTAGGTCAATAAAGGTTTGATCTTGCTCGGTATAAGAAACAATTTTTACCCCTTTCTTACCCCATACTTGTTTAGCATACGCTTCTTGCGCACTTCCTTGTAAAGCACCGACCCGTTTACCTTTAAGCGACTCTACCGTTGGCTCAAGACCACTCCCTTTTTTAGCTAATAACTGCGTAGGAATTGCATAAACACTCTCAGAGAAATTAATCACTTTCTCACGGGCTGCATTATGCGTCAAGCTCGCATGAACAATATCAAATTTACGTGCTTGTAACCCCGGTAAAAGCGACTCAAAAGGTTGCTCTACCCATACGCATTTTGCGTTTAATTTTTCACAAATAGCATTACCCACATCAATATCAAATCCGACTAACTCACCCTTTTCATTTTTGTACTCAAATGGGGCATAAGCCGATTCCGTACCAATTTTAATTTCTCTACTTTCTTGGTTTGCAAAAGCCATACTGGTGAAACCCATCACCAAGCCAAGAGTTATGAATAATGAACGCATTGTCTGACCTCACTTTATGGTTGGAAACGTCTCATTATAAAAACCAATATTTATTTGAGCAAGTATATTATTTGGCATAACATTATTTTTTATACCTAAAGAAAACATCATAAAACACATTATTTAAGCGATTTTACGACTATCTTCTGCTCTATTATTCGCTTTATCAACAAGGGTAAATTAAAGGGATACCTTTCTAATACCGTAATATTAACAAGGAGTTAATAAAAAAGAGGGGATACCGTCCTCTCTTTTTTGTGCTCTTATCAGATCACTGCTACCCTCTCAAAAAGGATAAGGGTACCCATCTGCTACCCCTACCCTTAACTAAGGGAAAATCCCTATAACCATAAGAGATGATTTCTCATCAAAAATACGACAAAAGATAGCATTCACCAGAACCTATTTAGGTGATATATTATTTTTATTAAAACCCCTATCTGCTATCAAGCAAAAGTGGCTACATTTAGTTAGACTAAACGAGCCACTTTTACTATCACATCCGTAAGAATTTATACTATCTTTTTGTATAAAAAGATAATAGACTATCCTTACTAATCCAGTAGGTTTAACTCACCTGCTTGAAAATGTTTTTCTGCTAATTTAGCAATAACACCTTCTTGACGTAATGCCAAAATAGCGGCATCAATATCCGCTTTTAATTGCTTATCTTGTTTACGCAAACCAATACCAATTTTATTCGCTAATAAAGGATGCTCTAAAGGCTCTCCAACATATTCATAATCTTGCCCTTCAGGTTTACTCAAAAAGCCAGCATAACCATTTGGTTTCTCTATAATCGCGGCATCAATTCGTCCTGCGGCTAAATCGATAAAGGTCTGTACTTGCTCGGTATAAGAAACAATTTTTACCCCTTTCTTCCCCCATTCTTGTTTAGCATAGGCTTCTTGTGCACTCCCTTGTAAAGCACCGACCCGTTTGCCTTTAAGCGACTCTACCGTTGGCTCAAAACCACTGCCTTTTTTTGCCAATAATTGAGTGGGAATCGCATAAATATCTTCTGAGAAATTAATCACCTTTTCTCGCATGGCATTATGTGTTAGACCTGAATGGATAATATCAAACTTACGCGCTTGCAAACCAGGCATCAACGATTCAAATGGTTGTTCAACCCAAACACATTTGGTTTTTAATCGCTCACAGATAGCATGTGCAACATCGATATCAAACCCTACCAACTCACCTTGTTCATTCTTGTACTCAAAAGGCGCATAGGCTGGTGCCGTACCAATTTTGATTTCTTGATAGGATTGCGCAAGGGCGACACTTGAAACCCCCATGGCTAAACTGATGGCAATAAATAATGAACGCATTGTCTTACCTCTCTTTTTTGTTTATAAAAATTTCATTATAAAATCATCTCACAAAAAGTCAAATTTACTTAACTACTTTTAATTGTATGCGTAGAGCATTAGGTAGATACCATATAATTAAGTCCTTCTGCCTACATTCCCTATTTAAGTTGATAAGATAGTTATACCCTTTCCTTAATGGCTAGTAAACATATCCTATAGGTGGTAAACTTAAAGAAAAACATTCCATTAAAATAAATAAAAATATATCCCATTAAACACTACGGCTAGTTTTTAGTAAAACAGTATGAAAGACATTGGCACAACATTTCAAATTCATCACCAACAAGAGCTTGAGTTTGTACTCTTTTGCATTGATTTTATTGCTAAAAAACTTTGTATGCCAACTACTTTAATCTATCAAAAATTAGCAAAAAGTGGTTTATTACAAGATTATATTGTGGCAAATTACGAAATATTACATACGCTTGGCAAGGACTATTTAGTGGAAGATATTATTGGTTTAATGCAAGAGAAGAATTTATTATGATTTTGTACCATGGCTCAACAGTAGAAGTTACTCAACCCAATATTACCTTTTCACGCAAAAACTTAGACTTCGGACAAGGTTTTTATACAATACCGATTAAGCAACAGGCCATTAATTGGACGATGCGTTTCAAACGCTTAGGAAAAATGCCGTACTTAATTACTATGAATTTGATGAAACCTTATTTACACAGTTTCACACTAAAACATTTTATTCTTATAGTGAACAATGGCTTGATTTTATCTTAGCCAATCGTATAGGTATTGCTGTTGAAACTTTTGATATTATACTGGGAGGGGTAGCCAATGACCGTATTTTTAATACAATTGAATTACTCACAGAAAACTTAATTACAAAACAGGAAGCATCAGGTCGATTAATGTATGAAGTGTTAGAAACTCAAGCGTTGTTTACACTATTTGCAAAATAAATTTCTAAATATTCGTAAGGTGTCAGTGTCCGTTTATGACCAAGTTGATCTTGGTAAACAAGAGCACTATGTGGTTTTACGGTGTTGTAGAAATTAATAAATCGGGTAAGCTCCTGTTTTCTATGCTGGCTATCGGTAAATTCATGTTTATCATGCCACATTTGCATTAAGGTTCTAATCACCCTTTCTGCTTTTCCATTGGTTTTAGGATTGGCGACTTTAGTAAATTTTTGATTGATATGATGTTGATAACAGGCTTTACCAAACTCATGTTCTTTTGTTCCTTTGTATTCTGTTCCATTATCCGAGTAAATAACCTCTATGGTATAAGGACAAGGGTCTATCAGATGTTGGGTTAAGAACGTAGCTGCGCTAAAGGCGGTTTTATCTGGCATAATAGCCGCATATAATTCACGCGAGTAATCATCGATAGCCACAAACAGATATTCCCTTTGACTTTGCGTGTGTTGTCCTTTCAGTAAAGGCAAGCGTTTTGTATCGACATGAACCATCTCGCCAGGATAGGATTTATTATAGCGTTTGGCTTGTTTTTTTAATCGTTCTTGGATGGACTTTTCTACTTTGGCTAAGCGTTTAATCCCAAATTTAGCCTGTCTAAACCGATTATTGATACTGGTCTGAGGTTTTAATAATCGACCACGAGCGAGTTTGAGTATCTTATAGATGGTGGGGCGAGAAACCTTGTATTCTTTCGCTAAAGAAGTGACATTTTGTTTGTTTTGCGTGTAAGCTAGCCAAATCTCTTCTCTTTGGCGAGGTAATAAGCGAGTGTTTTTGTGTATATTCATCGTACTATTATCTTAAAATAATGTAAACAACGCTAGTTTATTCTACATATGAAGAAAATAATCAACAAATTTGTTTTCTTAATCAAACCATTTTAAATCAACATCTTATTTTCAAAGGTAGTGAAATATTATGATGGCAAATCCTGTTCTCTTACAACGCAAGTATGCCCGAATTATTGTATTACTTGCAGAGCAATTACATATCTCATTAGCCCAAGCACTAGATTACTTTATGCGTTCAAAAACCTATGAATTAATGAGCGAAGGAATTGCCGATATACATTGCTTGAGTGATGCCTATTTAGCCGAAGAAATTATTCGAGAATACACATCGTAGTCATTATCTTTTTACTATCCACCACACGACAGCATCCATATTTCACAAAAGGAAACCTCTCACATGACCACCGTTACACCATTTACGCTTCCCTTTCACCCTGTGCAATTAGAGGGATTTGGGCTTATTTTAGAACCAATGAAACCCGCCCACGAGCCGGGATTAGCCAAAGCAGCAGAAGATGGTGAACTATGGAAAATACATTATGCCTCCGTGCCTGCACCAGACCAAGAAGCACAATATATCAAACAGGCTTTACATGAACAAGCACAAGGAAAAGCACTGGTTTTTACAATTAGAGATGCCAAAACCAAAGAAATTATTGGTACAACACGCTATTATTCTATTATTCCTGAATGTGCGCGTTTACATATTGGTTATACCTGGTATGCCCAGTCCTACCAACGTACCTTTGCAAATACTGCCGCCAAATATCTTTTACTCTATTATGCTTTTGAAAGTCTAAAGGCAAATGTCGTGGCATGGCGAACCGATATTCTAAACGAACGCTCTCAAAAAGCGATTGAACGTCTTGGGGCTAAAAAAGATGGCATTATTCGAGGCGATCAATTACGGCGAGATGGTACCGTCAGGGATTCTGTTGTCTATAGCATGACAAAAGACGAATGGACTACCACCCATAAAACACGTTTAAAATCAATAGTAGAACAACATCACACCCTATAAAGAGACACTTATGATTGATATTCTGATGGCATTGTATCCTATTTTTCTTTCCCTTCTCGTGGGTATGATTGTAGGACGATTTGGATCAGAACAACTCTCTTGTCGAATTGTTAAATTATTATCTCCCTTTATCTGGGTACTTCTTTTTGCTATTGGCTATAAATTTGGCTTGGTGGTAGAAAATTTACAGAATATTGTTGATGTCATTAAATTAGCACTTATTTTTTCTATTGGGTGTAGTTTCTTTGTCGGTATCGGTATTTATCTCTTATATCCACAGCCCATTAAAAAACAGAAAAATAAAGTCTCTCTACTGAGCATTTGGCATATTCTCAAAGAATGTGCCTTTGCATTACTCGCTATTATCTTAGGTGATGTATTGGCACAAGGGTTAGTGTATCTGGGTTGGAATACCTCATTCATGCCCTCATCAAATACCTTTCTCTACCTTTTACTGTTTATTATAGGGGTTGATATTATTAATGCCCCATTTTCATTTAAGACTATCCATAAACCCCTCCTCTTAATGCCTATTGCTATTCTGATAACCTCTTCTCTTGGCGGTATGCTACTTGCATGGATGATGAATCTCACGTTACAACAAGGCCTTGTTTTAGCAGGTGGCTTTGGTTGGTTCTCCCTATCAGGGGCAATGGTAACGGCAGAGTGGGGAGAATTTTATGGGGCAATTGCCGTATTGACTGATCTCTTTAGAGAAATTATCGCTATTGTTGTTTTATTCTTTATGGGAGCATTATACCCTAACCCCTCTATCGCTATTGCAGGGGCTACCGCCATGGATACCACCCTCCCGATTATTAAAAAAGCAGCAGGTAATCATGCTATTGCACTCGCTATTTATATTGGTGCTGTGCTAAGCCTGATTGTCCCCTTTTGGTTAGCTTTTTTATTGAGTGGGTTTTAATGGTATATTTTTATAAGTGTTATAAATAGTTATACACTGTAGAAACATATTTTTAATAAATACGATACTTATGATAAAAATACTTCATATCTAAAATAGTTAATCTTATGATTAAGCAATATTATCTCTTGATAAAAAATAATCAATTCTCCCCTAAAACCCAAATAAATTCTAGGTTAAAATAAAGCCTACCTTTATTTTTATCATATAAGCACCGTGCAATTTAACGATTTTTGGATAACCGAAACCATTCGGCAAAAAGAAGAAAACTGGGGGCCGCTGGATGACAGCACCATTATGCGTCAATTACAACGAGACACCTCTCCCAGCATTGAAAACAAAATCATACGCCGAGCCACGCTTATCGCCCAACGAGAAGGCATATTAACCATCATTCAACAATGGACAAAATCTGCCTCCTTAGCCCTTTACCTCTTAGCCTTTTTTGGAGTGATAACAGGTATTAGCCTTGCACTCAGTGCTACCCAGCAAAACCATATTAACCTAGCACTTGCCCTTGCAGCACTACTTGGTTTACATGCCATTACCTATTTATTATGGCTATTATCTTTTTTTAAAACACCACAGACAACACTAGGAAAATGCTGGTTATGGTTAAGCCAAAAAATGGCACGTAGCCCCCATACCTCGTTGGTGGCGCATTCTTTTATCTCTGCCTTAAAACAAGCAAAGGCTATTCGCTGGATACTAGGTACATTGAGCCATGCTTTTTGGCTTATCATACTAACAACTGCCTCACTGACACTGCTCATACTCTGGACAGGCAAATCCTACACCTTTGCATGGGAAACCACTATCTTATCCCAGCAAACATTTACAACACTCACCCACTTACTCGGTAAAGTTCCCTCTTTCTTTGGTTTTCCGATACCCGATACGATGGTGATCTCATCTGCTGATAATACGGTAGATATACAAAAAAGCTGGTCTTATTGGCTACTGGGGCAAGTCCTTATTTGGGGCGTATTCGTACGTTTTATCAGTTTACTCTTTTGTTTATTACGCACCAGAAAAAGTATTCAACATCTGTCTATCGACCTTTCTTCACCAGCATATGCCACACTGGCACAACGCTTTCAGCTACAGACAGAACGGATAGGAACAGATAGTCCAGCAACGCCTTATACACTACCAACGATTGAACCAAGCTCCACCATTACACAATGGACAACGCAACGCATCGTTATTGGCATAGAACTACCGACACCAGATATACTACATTCATTAACCTTTCATCACTCGGTCAGTATAGCAGGTAATATTGAATCACGAGAAGATCGCCATCAACTACTCGATCAGCTTATCCAACAACCTATACAAGACTTATTATTGGTTTGTGATGCAACCCAAACACCTGATCGTGGAATTGCCTATTTTATACGTGATATAGCAAAATACAGCCAACAAATAGCCGTTTATTTATATACCACATCGTCTTCTTCAGACCGTCTATCTTTATGGGAAAAAACACTAAGCGATATTGGTATTGACCGATCACGACTTTTCACTCACCCTCAACAGCTTTCTTCATGGATAGCCTTATGACAACACCTGATTTACTCCGTCTTGCTATTGTTGGTCATACCAATACAGGTAAAACCTCTTTAATGCGAACCTTACTAGAAGATCGGGCTTTTGGTGAGGTACAAAATGCACCCGGCACAACACGCCATGTAGAAGGGGCAACAATTCAGATAGATAATCAAGCCACGATTGAACTGCATGACACACCCGGTATAGAAGACAGTATAGGCTTATGGGATTATCTGGATCAACTACAACAATCCCACCCCAAACGACTAGATGGGCCTGATAGTATTCACTATTTCTTAACTTCCCCTGAAAGCCACGGTCGATTTGAACAAGAAGCACGCGTATTACGTCAGCTATTACAATGTGATGCAGGGCTATATGTAGTCGATATTCGCGACCCTGTTTTGGCAAAACATAAAGATGAGCTAGCCATTCTTGCCCGATGTGGTAAACCACTGATTGCCATTTTAAACTTTATTCATAGTCCTCAAAATCATCTCACTGCATGGCGAGATACCCTTGCTCGATTAGGGATTCACATGAGTATTGAATTTGATACTGTTGCACCTGCCATAGACGGAAAGGAACAACTCTATCAAAAACTTGCCCTTGTCTTAGATAAACACTCACCATCACTTACCACCCTAGCAGAGCAAATTAAACAACAACGTCAATTACGCAAACGCATTGCCTTTACAATGTTAGCAAGCACCTTAATTGATGTGGCGGCTTTCAAAGTCAGTACCCAAACAGATGCTGAAAGCCTACAAGTACAATCGGCTTTTCTACAAGAGACCATCCGAAAAAGAGAGCATCAATTTATCAAGGATATACTAAAACACTACCGATTTGCAGAACAAGACTACCCAGCACAACCCTTACCCATTCAAGGGGAACGCTGGGGAATGGACTTATTTCACCCTGATGCCTTGGTCGATATGGGCATTCAAGTGGGTAAAGGCTTTGCGGCTGGGGCAGCAGCAGGGGCAACTATCGATGTTTTTACAGGGGGATTAAGTCTAGGAGCAGCCGCTTTATTAGGGGGTGTTGTAGGGAGTGTATGGCAAGGATTTGATAAAGTAGGCAAACGACTAATCGGTAAAATCCAAGGCTATGAAGAATTAAGTGTTGATGATGCGGTTATCCGATTACTTGGTTTACGGGGATTACAATTAATAGATATTCTTGAAAAAAGAGGTCATGCTGCCCAACATAAAATCACCTTAGATCAGTCCACACTGACACAATGGCAAACAGGCAAGCTCCCTGAAAGCATTCACCTGGCTCGTGCCTATCCCTCATGGTCAAGTATGTCATCTTCTTTTGAAAACAGTGCTGATAGAGAACAAGCGATAAATAACTTGAGTAAACAGTTTTAATATTTAAATAGTTGATAGGTGATAAAGAAATAATAGGGCTACTTCTCACTTAATGGTAGCCCTAAAATATCACTAAAATACAGCCGTAACCATTACCACTATAATACTACGGGTTTATCCGATAGCGCATTAGGTGTATTCACAGGCAGATGCCCACAAGCATTAATCAATACTTGCTCAATCGCTACTATCGCTTCTTGCAAGCCTTTCTCATAGTCCTTATTCGCCAGATGTTGCGATAATTGTGTACAAACCTCTTCCCAAACCGTATTAGAGACCTCAATACCACGATCTGCAATAATCTCTATCGTTTGTAAAGAGAGGTTTAGATACAGCAAAACACCCGTACGATAAGGTGTATCCCATACCTTTAAGCGACCAAATACCTCTAATGCCCGCTCATGACTTAATAAATTATCTTTAGGGGATTGCACCTCAATCGCTAAGACTAATTCACCCGCATGGTTTTGTTCACTGGCTTGAATCGCTTCACTTAGCCTTTGTAATAGGGCATCTGTAAAAAATTTATGTTTTAAATATACCCCATAAAATTGTGTCAGCCCCATTTGATTTAACCACTTACCAGCCACCTGAAGCACCTCCGCCACCACTTGAGCCGCCACCGCCTCCACCGAAGCCGCCGCCCCCAAAACCACCAAAACCACCGCCGCCAAAGCCTCCGCCAAAACCTCCATTCTTCCAAGGATTATGGCGACGACGTGCATTACTTGAATTCAGTTGCTTACTGACTGCACTTAATGGTGCTTTAAAAATAGTCCGTAAAATACTAGCAACAATCAATACAATAGCTGCCAACCCAACAGCAATAACGGCAGACTCTAACAGCCCAAAAGCCACTTGACCCGCTATAAATGCGCCAAAAATAGGGTGTATAAAAACAGCCAAGATACACGCAATAAAGAAAATAATAACGAGACCTGCCAAACCTAAACCATCAACATCATCACTACGTATTTGCTGCTGAGGTAAATTTTCTTTTTTAATCAGCTGGGTCATCTCAGCAACAGCCGCCTCAATACCTTGTGCAAACTGACCTTGTTGAAAATAAGGGGCAACCGTATTTCTTAATAATCGAGAAGCCACCACATCAGGGATTGCCCCCTCTAAACCATAGCCAACTTCAATACGATTACGTCTGTCTTCTTTGGCAATAACAAAAAGCACCCCATCATCAATCCCTTTACGACCAACTTTCCACGCTTCAAATACACGAACCGCATAGCTTTCAATTGTATCAGGCTGCACCGTAGGAATCATTAAGATAAAAATCTGAGACCCTGTTTCTTGATCCAGTGCTTTGAGTTGTCTGTTAAGTCGCTCAAGCTCACTTGCACTTAATGTCCCTGTCGTATCCGTTGCATAATTACTTAATGCAGGAATAGCCGGTTCTTGCGCCCAAAGACTACTGGCACTTACCAGTAGTAACAGACCAAGCAATAATCGTAAAATGCGTTTCATTACTGTGCTGTCGCTGGACGGTTATCAAATTGTAAGGTAGGGGCTTTCATAATTTCAGCTTGATTCTCTACCCCAAAATTAGGTTTAACCGAATAGCCAAAAATTTTTGCCGTAATCACTTGAGGGAATTGGCGAATATACGTATTATAGGTTTGTACTTCTTTGATATAACGTCCTCGTGCGGTTGCAATACGATTTTCTGTTCCTTCAAGTTGTACATTTAGATCTTGGAATAAAGCATTAGCTTTTAGGTCAGGGTAGTTTTCTGATACTGCTAATAAACGAGAAAGCGCCGAGCTTAATTGACTCTGTGCCGCTTGGAATTGAGCTAACTCTTCTTCAGTGGGTAATTTATCCGCAGATATTTGCAAAGAACCCACTCGTGAACGAGCATCAGCCACTTGCGTTAATACATCACGCTCATGCACCATATAAGCATTAACACTAGAAACCAATTGGGGAACAAGATCTGCTCGGCGTTGGTATTGGTTCAATGTCTCTGACCATGAGGCTTTTACACTCTCATCTAATGTTTGAATTTGGTTATAACCACACCCAGCTAAAAAAGCAGTGATAAATAATGCCAGTAAAAGACGGAATTTTTTCATGAATAAAATCTCTTTATCAAAATATTAAAATAAATACACACTTCAGCGAACCAGATACTGTATTGACACCTATACTATATCTACTTGATGATAGTGATTCAAGACATATGGAGTTTATTTTACTTTTTATCGATACGTATTGCAAAATCTTTTAAGGAATAGGGGTTCTTAATATATACAGACATAACTAAACAGCCATTATCCCTCTTCCCTTTATACCCCCCTAAATATCAACTATCATTATGGAGCATAATAAACCTAAAGGTTATATTAATTAGATTAACCTAACTTTAAAAATCACTTGACATCTGTTCTATCTATTTTTACACTGTCCAGTAATCCACCCTGTAGCAATACGCTTTGTCGATTATCCAGACATTGCACTGAGCCTCAGGTTTTTTTGCTTTTTTGGGAAGAGAAAAAGCACACTATCACAAGATACTAAAAAATATTGCCTCTATACTCAACATAAAAAAGCACGCTTTTGCGTGCTATAAATAACCTGATTATGACTCAAAAGGATTCCAACTTTTAGAACCTTTTACTTTATGTAGATAATACGCTTTATTGGCTATTGATCCATAAGTCCACATGATTACCAAGTTAAATATTCTATCAATTGTTTTCTCTGGTATATTAATGGATAACATATCTACTCCAAAGTCCAAAACAAGGAATAAACCAACAAACAATCCTATCAAAGCAAGATTTTTTCGCCAAAGCCCTAATATAAAGAAGTAGATTAACCCAAAAAAGAAAGCATAAAAATTCATTCCCTGTATGCGACGATCCTTAAAAGAAAGTGCTTTATAGGCTTCTTTATATTCTGGTGCACTTTCTTTTGTGCCATATTTGTCAAAGAAAGCAAAACGTTTTTGCCATTTTGGGTTTAAATCAGCATAGCTTGAATGATTTAATTCAGACATAATTCCTCTTCCTACAAAAATAGGTACACTATAATGCTAAAAGTCCATAATTTTAAATCAAAAAAAAAAAAAATAAATAAAAAAATAAAAATAAAAATAATTTAATTAAAAAATATTCTTAACCTACTCCTCATACAACACAAAATCATTCATCATAAACGCAAAAAAATTTAACAACCGCCACCACTTAATTCATCCAACACACTTACTAACTGATTCCCATCAAGACAACAGAAATCTACAACCTTATCTATTCTTCCACCTCCTCTACATAACAGCAATAACATGCCACCATTACTTAGGTTTAAACCATCTTCTCTTTACTTTATACAGCTAAGCTTTTTTGAGTTAAAATAACTCGTTTCTTTCATTTATTACACATATCAAGATGTCATCTTTGTCCATTGCACAAGAAGTTGCACGTCGCCGTACGTTTGCAATTATTTCCCACCCTGATGCGGGTAAAACCACACTGACTGAAAAATTATTACTTTTCTCTGGTGCGATCCAGATTGCAGGTAGTGTAAAAGCACGCAAAGCCTCTCGTCATGCGGCTTCAGATTGGATGGAAATTGAAAAACAACGGGGAATTTCTGTTGCCTCTTCTGTCATGCAAATGGAGTATAAGGACTGTGTTATCAATCTATTGGATACCCCCGGGCACCAAGACTTTTCTGAAGATACCTACCGTGTACTGACCGCTGTTGATGCTGCCATTATGGTGATTGATGCCGCCAATGGTATTGAGCCTCAAACCATTCGCTTACTACAAGTTTGCCGAGCAAGAAATACACCGATTATTACCTTTGTGAATAAATTTGACCGAGAAGTAAAAGAACCCCTTGACCTACTCAGTGAAATTGAATCCCATCTAGGCATGGACGCTATTCCTTTCTCATGGCCTATTGGTATGGGTAAACATTTTGGTGGTGTGTTTGACCTTCGTCATGACCGTATGCGTCTTTTTAAAGCAGGGCAAGAGCGATTAAATGAGAATGAAGAAACCATTGACGGTTTACATAACCCCTTAATCAAAGAAAAATTTGGTTCTTACTACGAAAAAGCCCTTGAAGAAATTGAGCTTATCCAAGAAGCAACCCCCTCTTTCTCACCCGAGGCCTTTTTAGCAGGGAAACAAACCCCTGTTTTCTTTGGTTCAGCAGTCAATAATTTTGGGGTACAAGAAGTGCTTGATACCCTAGTAGAATGGGCACCTAAACCAGGCTCTCGTCAAGCTCTACAGCGTGTGGTAGAACCTGAAGAAGCCAAATTCACAGGGGTTGTTTTTAAGGTACAAGCCAATATGGATCCTGCACATCGAGACCGAGTGGCGTTTGTCCGTGTGAGTTCTGGGCGATTTGAGCGTGGAATGCGTCTAAAAGTTAGCCGTACCAATAAAGAAATTCGTCCTAATAATGTGGTTTCCTTTCTTTCTCAACGGCGAGAGCTACTTGATGAAGCCTATGCCGGCGATGTGATTGGTATTCCTAATCATGGTGTATTACACTTAGGTGATGTACTCACCGAAGGTGAACAGCTTCAATTTACAGGATTACCTTTCTTCGCCCCTGAATTATTCCAAGCAGTCGAGGTAAAAGACCCCTTACGTAGTAAACAACTCCGTACAGGACTAACACAATTAGGGGAAGAAGGGGCTATTCAAGTATTTAGACCAGAAGCGGCAGGTGGTGCATTGCTACTAGGCGCGGTAGGACAATTACAATTTGAAGTCGTTGTGCATCGTCTTAAAACAGAATACGGTGTAGATGCTCGTTTGATGCCTTCACGCTATACCATGGCACGTTGGTTTACGAGCGATAATCCTGCTGCCTTGAAAAAATTTATGACAAGTAATGCACAACATATCGCCTATGATGTGGTGGATGCACCTGCTTTCTTAATCAGTTCTATGGCACAATTAAGAGTAGCCGAAGAATTAAATCCTGACATCAAATTCCACGCAATGCGAGAGCATGGTGGTCAAGTCTTTCATGATAACCACTGATTTTAAAAGGTTTTTCTATGAGTTGGCGTTTATTATTTTTTACTTTACTTGTACTTGCTGGTGCTGCAACCGTTGGCGGACTTTCAGCTGGTGAATGGCTGGTTGAACACGCTCCTAAGCAAGCAAACCTTCCTAACGTTAGCAAAGATGACCCTCCACCACCAGTAGATGAAAAAGGACTCCCCATTATGAGACAGCCCGCTCAACCACTGATGAGTGGACTAATGGGCATACCTACTAATGAGGTTAAGGTAGATTGGGCAATCAAAGCAGATAATATTACTTCTGCGAAAACCGCCTCTGTTGAAACGACTGTACCGACAACAACATCGACAGTAACGGTCTCTAATTCAGTTAATCAATCGATTAAAACACGTCCTATAGGACAAGCACGGCAGGAAACAACAACCGCCACAACTCAAAACTGGGAAGGTGCTTTCCGACAAGAGTTGGCACAATGTCGCCAATTAGGATTCTTTGAGCGTGCTTCTTGTGTTGGTAGGGTACGAGAACAATATTGTGGGCCCAATAAAGCATGGGGACGCGTCAATGACTGCCCTGCTCGCCGTTAAGGCGCTCC
Organism: Pelistega ratti; assembly: GCF_009833965.1. Lineage (NCBI taxonomy): Bacteria > Pseudomonadati > Pseudomonadota > Betaproteobacteria > Burkholderiales > Alcaligenaceae > Pelistega > Pelistega ratti. The sequence goes on along the minus strand of NZ_CP047165.1, from coordinate 1,676,004 downwards.
CATAACAAGTAATAGCAACCGTATTACACCATTAAACAAGCAGATAAGCACTATCAACACTTATCTGCTTTTTAATTTTTATAGCAACTTATCACTGCCACTAGCATAACTGAAACACTGCTCATACAAAATAATAATACTTATACTTTAAACCTAACTTATTGTTTCAAAGATAAAGATAAGTGTAAAGCTTAGTAATATAAGTGATACAATAAGAATAATTCTTATTTATCAAAAGGAGAAAAAATGAAATACTCTACCACTCTTCATCGCTTATCCCTTGCCTTAGTGATGGGCGGTATTTTAATGACAGTTCCTACTATTATTCCATCAACAACATCAGTCGCTTTTGCTCATCAACATGCACATGCCATCTCACCATCAGTAGTGCTAGGGACTTATGCCGAACAAGCTTATACACTCTATGCCGATAGCTTAAAAGATGCTAAAGCCCTACAAACTGCTCTACAAGCCTTTACACAAACACCGACTGAAGCCACGCTGAATACTGCCAAAAAAGCGTGGCTTCAATCACGAGAATCTTATGGTTTAACAGAGCCATTCCGTCTTTCTAATGGGCCTATTGATGCCGAAGAAGGCTGGGTAGCAGATGCTTATGGTAGCCTTGAATCACAGATCAATGCATGGCCACTTGATGAGGTGATGATTGACTATACCATTGATGCAGATGGTAAACGTACCTCTGGCAATATTATTGATAGTACAGGTAAATTTACCCCTACAGGTGAAGAGGCTAAAGCCGTTAATATTGATACAATTACCCCAGAAGTCCTCACTGATCTCAATGAAAATGGTGGTGAAGCCAATGTCGCAACAGGCTACCATGCCATTGAATTCTTACTATGGGGACAAGACCAAGATTATAATAGCTTTGTAGCGGATACCATCACACATGGTCCTACAACAGCAGGTCAGCGACCACTTAGCGATTATACGAGTGATCAATTTGCGGATCGCCGCAAAGCCTACCTTAATGCAGCAGCCGAAAAATTAGTGGCTGATTTAACGACTATTACGCAAGCATGGGCTCCTGAACGTGATACAAAAGACACCAATACAGGTTTATACCGTGCTGCTTTACTAGGACAGCTCAAAGGGGCAGAAGCCGATAAAAATATTCCCCCTAAAGAAGCACTTCGCCAAATTATTGCTGGCTTAGGTGTTTTTATGAAGTCTGAATTAGCCAATGAACGTGTTGCCGTTGCCGTTCTCACCCCAAGTGAAGAAGATGAGCATTCTTGCTTCTCTGATAATACACACCGCGATATTGCCCAGAACTTCCAAGGTTTTGTGGATATTCTCAAAGGGGAAATGAATGGTAAAAAAGTAGGCCCTGCTCTATGGGATGGCTTATCAAATACCGATAAAGCCACAATAAGTAAACTGATTGATGATATTCAATCGCGTATTCAGAAAATAAATACCTTAGCCTCTTCTCAGATGCATTTTGACTACCAAATCAAACCAGAGCATGAAAAAGAATCTCGCAATATTGTGAGCATGAAAAATCAGATGCGCCGTTTGGGTGATCAAATGATTACGGTCGGTAAAGCATTTGATATTAATTTATCAGAAGAGGATGTAACCGATTCAGAAGAAACCAAAATAGAGGGTTAGTAGAAAGTGATGGTATTTCGCACATTATATTGGACATTTGTAGTAGGCTTTTTAACACTAATGAACCATGCGTGGGCGAATGCCTCCTACTTACTCCCCGAAGAGGACGCTCTTGCTCAAGGGCGCTCCTTTTTTCACCTACCATGGGTAGCCGCCCCTAGCTCAACCACGGCAAGAGATGGGTTAGGCCCTTTATTTAATACAAATGCCTGTGTCAGTTGTCATGAAACCAAACTCAAAAAACCACGTTTCACACAGGAAGAACGGCAAAAAATTGACTTTAACCCCAATTGGAAACACTTAATTGTCAAATTAAGCCAAGCAAGCCAACACGCTAAGCGAGACTCTACTCAAATTACCGTGCCTGATCCTGTTTATGGTTATCAATTATCGCCCAATAATATAACCAGTGTTGCAGCAGAAGCCACCCCCCTATTTCATGCTAAAACAAAAGATTTTATTTTTAATGATGGTACGGTTTTGCCTCTACGATACTGGGAACTGGAGCTTCAAAACTTAGGGTACGGGCCTCTTGCAAAAGAAACTGGCACGAGTATTCGCCTTGCTCCCTTTACCATTGGTTTATCTTTAATCGAAGCCATTCCTAATACTCACCTACTACAAACCCAGCAAAAACAACAAGAACAAACACCGTGGTTAGCAGGCAAAGTCAATTGGGTATATGATGCTATCTCAAAAGAAAAAACTGTCGGAAAATTTGGTTGGAAAGCATCACAAGCCAATCTTGTTATGCAGTCAGCTGATGCTGCTCTTAATGATATGGGATTAACTTCTCTGTACTTTCCACATGAATCATGTACACCAGCACAAACAGCTTGCCTAAATGCCCCTCAAGGACGTATTTTGGCAGGTGAAGAACCTTTTAATTTATCTACTCAACGCTTATATTCTATTGCTTTTTATACAGGGCAATTACCCTTACCCCCTCAACCCCTATCGTCTGCTAAAAGAGAGGCTAGTTTACGTCAGCAAGGCCTCTCCCAAGAAGCACAACAAAAAGTAATTGCCAGTATAGAGCGAGGGCAAGAAATTTTTGCCAAATCACAATGTATCCACTGTCATCAAAGCCAGCAAACCACGGAGACGGGCAAAGTTTTCTACCCCTATAGCGATTTCTTATTACATGATATGGGCGAGGAGCTTGCTGACCAACGTCCCGAGTTTGATGCTAGTGCCTCAGAATGGCGTACCGCTCCTTTATGGCGAAATAGTTATAAAACCTTTTACTTACATGATGGTAGAGCAAGAACCCTTGCAGAAGCTATTGCTTGGCATGGTGGTCAAGCCACACAAGCACGTGAAGCCTTTCGACAGCTTTCAGAACAAGAACGGCAAGACTTATTTAAATTTTTGGAGTCTTTATAATGAAATACTTTAATCTTAAACAATTTATTTGCCTAAGCCTATCCAGTACAATGGTAAGTTTAGCCAGTTTTTCTTCTAGTATAGCTGCTCCTGACCTCACGCAACCACTCACTTATATTTATGATGAAGTCATTCTTCCCAATGCACAATCTGCCCACCTTTCTTGTGAACGATTAGCAACCGCTTTAGCCAGTGATCAAAAAATTAATCATGTTGATACGGTTCGCCCCCCTTTTTTACAACTTATCAAAGACTGGAAAGCCGTTCAAACCACCTATATATTGGGTGAACTTAATGAAGAATTTTTAGATACCCCCGGACGTATTGATATTTTTAAACAAGGAAAGGAAGACTGGCAAGCCCAATTAACACGAGCGCTTAATGGGACAAATGATCCCAAAACTGCCTTATTTAAATACTCTTATCGTAGTATTAATGCTTTAGAGTATATCTTATTCCAAGATGAGCAAGTCACTGAACGTGAGCAACAATTTGCCCATTACATCACTCAGTCTTTATGTACCCAATATAAAGAGATAGCACAAGCCTATCAAGATGCTCGTCCTGTCTTTTTTAACGAGCCTGATAAATCATTAGCCAATATTGTACATAGCTTATCAAGTAGTATTTTTTCGACAAAAGATTGGCGTATTGGTGATGTAGCTGGTTTAACCCGTAAATACAAAAATAAACCTGATTTACGCCGTGCCGAATATGCCCTAAGTGGTTATAGTGGTGCTGCCTTAACCAGTATTTTTGCAACACAACAACAGGTATTTGCATACCCCCAAAAAAATGGTTTACAAAGTATTCTAACCGCATATGATGAAGCCAAACTAGGGCAAGATATTGATCATAATTTAGAGAATATCTTATCTATTCTTAAAACGGCTAAAGATGATGCTTCCCTTTTTACACAGGCAAATAAACTATACGATATTAGCAATCAACTTTATCAACAATACTATATTAGTATGATTGCTGCTTTACCTGTAGTGGCAAAAGTCTTGGATGCAGATGGTGACTAGACGGAGGGTACTATGTTAGCTGAACTTTGGGAAGGCTCATTAGCCAATCCTGCTCAACGTATTTTCTGGTTATATATCCTAAGCTCTGCACTTATTGCTCTTATCTATACACTGTATCAAATGTATAGACACCCCCTTTCATCACAGGATAAAACGCTAGGGCAACAGCTTAAAGCCTATTTACTGCATCCCAGTGCTTTATTGGATTATCGGTATTTCTTTATAGGAACATTAATCAAAGTAGGATTAGTTGCTCCCCTTATTATCTCTGTCAAAACAATTGCTATTTGGGTTTTTAAAGGTTTAGCACCTTATATAGGGACACCTATTACCGCATTATCCTACGAAGCCATTGCTATTCTTTATACGCTTTGTTTATTTGTTGTCAGTGATTTTAGCCGATATATCCTACACCGCTGGATGCACAAAAATAAATACCTATGGCAATTTCATAAAGTTCATCATAGTGCTCCCCTGCTGAATCCACTCACTTTTTATCGTGTTCACCCCATTGAAAATCTTCTATTTGGTTTACGCTATGCTATCAGTGTGGGCATTATGACAGGTGTATTTCTTAGCTTATTTGGTCCTCGTATTAATATGTGGACAGTATTAGGGGCAAATGGTTTTGTTTTTATTTTTTCACTCTTAGGCACACACCTTAGACATTCTCATTTATTTGTTACTTACCCCAAGTGGCTTGAGCGTTTTTTTATCTCTCCTGCTATGCACCAAATTCATCATTATAAAGGCTATGGTCGCTATAACTATGGTGGCTATCTAGCAATATGGGATAAGCTTTTTCATAGCTGGCTACCTTCCAAGGCAATTTCAACAAAACCATCCTTTGGTATGCCACAGCAAGAAATGCAAAAATACCAAAGTGTCTCTCAACTTTTATTTCAGCCTTTTCGTGCTTTAATTCGTCTAAAAAGGACTTCATAATGTTTACTTTTCGTTTATTGACGGCAACCGCCATTACCCTTGGGCTTCAATGTATTCAACCTGTTTATGCAGAAAAAGTAACGCATACACCTCACCAATATGACGGTAAAAAGACAGCCTCAAATCCACACAAACATCATGCCTCTTCTCATCAGCATCAAAAAGATAAGATTGAGCTTGGTAAGGCACTCTTTTTTGATGCCCGTCTTTCTTATCCACAAACACAAAGTTGCTCAAGTTGCCATAACCCTAATCATGCTTTTGTGGATAATCGCCCTAATACTCGTCATGGTATGGTATCAGAAGGAGCAGATGGAAAATCATTTGGCAACCGTAATGCCCCTACTGCTATGTATGGTGCATGGAATATACCGTTCTCATATGATGAAAATCGTCAAACCTATAAAGGGGGGACTTTCTGGGACGGTCGGGCAAAAGATATGGCAGAGCAAGCAGGGCAACCACCTCTTAACCCTGTTGAGATGCAAATGCCTGATAAAGCCAGTATCATCAACCGTCTTGCCGAAAATGAATACTATCAAGCACAATTCAAAAAAATATATGGGGATGATATTTGGACAAATACCGATAAAGCCTATGATGCCATGGGTGATGCCATTATGGCATATGAACATACACCTGAATTTGCCCCTTTTGACTCTAAATACGACCGCTATTTACGCGGAGAATATGAATTAACACCTCTAGAGGATTTAGGAAGAACCCTATTTTTCTCGAATAATAATGTCAATTGTAAAACCTGTCATTCACTTAAACCAGAAGACAGTGAAGGCGAGATTTTTACTAATTTTGAATACCATAATATTGGTGTTCCAGCCAACCTAGAATTAATTGCATTAAATCAATTAGGGGCTGATTATAAAGACAATGGCTTATTAGATAATCCTAAAGTTAATGGAGATATTAAGCAAAAAGGAAAATACAAAACCCCAACACTGCGTAATATTGCGGTTACAGGGCCTTATATGCATAATGGGGTTTTTAAAGATTTACGTACTGTCATCTTATTCTATGATCACTTTAATCACCCCATGCGTAAAATTAACCCAGAAACAGGGAAACCATGGGGAGAACCTGAAGTCCCTGATACAGTAAATTACACCGATTTAAAAGCCAATGTACTCAATGATCGCAAAGTAGATGCCTTGGTTGCATTCTTAAAAACACTAACAGATGCTCGTTATGAACATCTATTAGAAGAGAAAAAATAAGACTTTTCTTCTACTAAATGGGTTTATAAAGGGATAGTAGGTAATCAGGATTTCTATTGTATGCTTACTTACAAAACTTACCTTTTATAATTACCTATACTCTTTACCCAAAGAGTAAGTACGACAGGATAGCTACTTTATGTTTAACTCAATAAAAAAGGCAAAATAGTCTTTTCTATTTTGCCTTTATATCCATTTGATAGATGAGTACCTACCATAAAGAAATACTCATCACCCTAATATTAATCTTCTATTTGCGATTGAAGATAATTTTCTAAACCAAGTGATTCGATTAAGTCTTGTTGTGTTTCTAACCAATCAATTTGTTCTTCATTATCGTCTAAAATATCGACCAATAAACGGCGAGTAACGTAATCTTGTACTTTTTCCATATGCTCAATGGCTTCTTTTAGATCGGTATGGAATTCACGCTCTAAGGCTAAATCACACGCAATAATATCAGCCACATCTTCACCGATACGGATTTTACCTAGGTCTTGAAGATTAGGAAGCCCTTCTAACATAAACACACGTTCGATAATTTTATCCGAGTGCTTCATCTCTTCAATAGATTTTTTGTATTCTGCTTTACCTAATCCTTCTAACCCCCAGTTTTTCAACATACGTGCATGTAAGAAATACTGGTTAATGGCGGTTAATTCTGTTTTAAGGATTTTATTTAAGAAACTATTAACCTTATCTGGTGCTTGCATTTAATGCTCCATTTAATGATGAATGCTTGCATTTTAACATAGCAAAACCCAGCCATTCAAGCCATTCCTTTTATAGAAGAATGGCTTAAATAAAGGCTGTTAAGCTAATAAGAATGGTTTTAATTTAGATTTTTTAAAGAAAAACCTAAGTGATGAGAAGACTAAAGTGCTTCTTTCCAAGAAGGCATAACCTCTGTTACTTGAAGTGCTGACGCATCTGCTTGTGGTTCAAGATAAGATTCTGCACAACCTGCACAGCAACCACAACAGGTAGCAACACCAAGCTGAGCTTGTAAATCAGCCAATGTGCGTGCACCGTTAGCAACAGCTTCTTTGACTTTTTTATCGCTAATTGCATTACAAATACAAACGTACATGGTTCACCTATAAAATTTGATTAATTGAGAACTATTATCATATGTTTTTTCTATTTTGTCAATTAATAATTATTATCATTTATGATTACAAAATAGCTTTTTTCTAAATGTTACGGCTAATATGTTGTTTTACAACGACAATTTGTTTTTAAACCTCTTCTTTATCTATCCCTTGATAGACAATATCTAATCGCTAGCCTAGGATAGATAGCCATTAAAGTAAGGCTTTCGCTTTTCTAATAGATGCCGCAGGAAAACCAACCGCTTCTCGGTATTTTGCTACCGTACGGCGAGCAATTTCAATCCCTTCTTGATGTAACTTATCCATTAATTGATTATCTGATAATGGTTTTGCTTTTGATTCTGCCTCAATAAAGGCTTTAATCTTGAGTTGAATAGCTGTTGCAGATGTTTGACTACCTTCTTGTGTATTAAGTCCACTACTAAAAAAGCGTTTTAACTCAAAAATACCATGAGGGGTATCAATATATTTTTGATTAACCGTACGGGAAATCGTTGATTCATGTAAGGATAATTGTTCCGCAATTTGTTTTAAGGTTAATGGTTTTATCGCTTGCATACCATGAGTAAAAAAATCATATTGTTCTTGCATAATAGTTTGAGCCACCAAAAGAATCGTTGCAAATCGTTGATTCATCTGTCCCAAAAAAGCTCTTGCCTGCTTTAACTGTGATGCAATTTCTGGGCTAATCACTTCTTTTTTATGGGTAATTTTAATTAACCTTTCATACTCTTTATGTACCCGAACCTTAGGTAATATCTGTGGATTAAGGTAAATAGCCCATTGTCCCTCTTTAAACTGACATAACAAATCAGGCACAATATAGTTTGCCTCTCCAACACTATACGCTTTTCCGGGTTTAGGATTTAATTGTTGAATCAGTTGTGTCGCTTGACGAATATGGGTAATATCCGCGTGAACTAATTGCTCTAATGTGGCTATATCCGCTCGTGCTAATGCTTCCAGACCATATTGACAAATCTGTCTAGCGATTATCAATACATCATCAGAGACCTTTTGTGTTAAATATTGCCTATCTAATTGTAATAAAAGACACTCAGAGAGGGAACGTGCCGCAATACCAATAGGATCAAATCGCTGAAGCGTTGTTAATGCTTGTTCTACTTCTACCAGAGGGACTTGTTCTTGTAAGGTAGTCGATAATATTTGCGTAAGTACCGATAAATCTGTTGTTAAATAACCATTGTCATCAATATCACCAATCAAATAGCTGATAATTGTTTTTTGTCGATAATCAATAGCGCTTGTACTTAATTGTTCCAACAGATAGTCTTGCAAACTTTTCGTTGCATTTATCTCTTGTAAATAATCTGCACTATCTACGCGGTATGCGTTAGAATAGTCATCTGATATATCGGTATTATCAATCGACTGGATAGAATCTTCTTCTTGATTCGCTTCATTTGGTAAAGATACCAACTCTAACATTGGATTTTCTTGAAGCATTTTATATAATTCAGCTTCAAACTCCATAGTAGAGTACTGCAATAACCTCAATGATTGCTGTTGTTGCAGGGTCATCACCATTTGCTGGCGAGCCGTTAATTTTATTTCTTGATGCATACTAACTGACATGACACCAATCACTAACTCAGATATTTCACTTTTAAATAAAACCCTATTCCAATTGGCTGTACCCCGTCTTATACAACGCACCATTATTATACTGGTCTGTTTAGTTGTATGGTACTGGCTAGCCAAGCAAATACTCGCCTTTGGTGAGCAACAAAACTATGCCTTTTTAGCAACGTATAGTACCCAAGTCATGGAATACCTCAATAGTATAAACAATTATATTTGGTGGGGGCTTATTTTAATCGGAACAATCATTCTTTATTTTGTTTTATATGGCTGGGTTAGCCATAGCATTGAAAAAGCAGGTAGTATTATCCCTAAGGCAGATGTCATGGAAAAGCTACTTCCACAGCTTTCCCAACATGCTAAAAACGTACTTATTTGGGTATGGCAAGATCAACGAGAACCCATTACCCTTAAAAATCTATACGATACACGTACACAACTTAGGAGTGGTCGTATTAACCGATTAGCCCAAATCCATCGACATCGCGAGCTATTAGGACTAATCCCTACAGACAATAATGAACCTAATATGGCAGAGGAAAGAGAAAAAGTCGATCATTTGCTTCATCATATTAATTTAGATTTAAATAATGATGATACGCCACATTCTCTACATAAAGAATAAATAGCGCTTAAATGGTTATTATTTATTTTACCGCCCTTAAAGGGCGGTTTTTTTATGATCATCTCGTTCTTTTTCTGGGTTATATATTCCCAATTTGTAAAATTAAGCTAGACAAAAAACTGGACAAAAAAAGCCATTTACATTAGATTCAGATAAACACCACATTTACTGAAAAGGAACTAACATAAATGACTTACACTCATCTTAGCACAAATGAATTGGTTATGATAGAGGCATATTACCAAATTGGTAAAAAAGTAATAGATATAGCTAAGGCATTAAATCGATCAAGGCAAACGATCTATAGGGTAATAGCGATGTTAAAAAAGGGTTACTCTGCCTATGAGTATTATGAACAGTATAAAAAGAATAAGTGCTATTGTGGGCGGGGTAAAACCCAATTATCCAAAAAAGAGAGAGCGTTAATACAAGCCCATTTGGATAAGGGGTGGAACTTTGATGTGATTAAAGGGGTCTATCACAAGAAAATTTCTTGCTCGATGAGAACACTATATCGCTTAGTGGAACGAGGTGTTTTTAAGAAAGAGGATTTACCTTGGAAAGGTAAGCGTAGAGCCAATGGACGAAAAGAAACACGGGGTAAACAAGCTTTTGTAAGGGATATTCATGAACGAGCCAAATATTATCCAGCGTTTAAGGAAGAATTTGGGCATTTAGAAGGTGATACTATCGTAGGGAAAAATCATCAAAGTGCGGTGATAACACTGGTTGAGAGAAAGTCTAAAGCTATTATTACCTTACAAACAGATGGACGAAAAGCACAGGATATACAAAAGGCAATCAATCGCTGGATGTCTTCTTTTTCAACTCTACCTCATTTATTTAAATCCATCACCTTTGATAGAGGCAAAGAGTTCTCTGACTGGAAAACGATTGCCAATGCACATGATATTGATATTTTCTTTGCCGATCCAGGCTGTCCAAGTCAGAGAGGACTTAATGAACATTCTAATGGATTATTACGCCGACATGGACTACCGAAACAGACTGATTTTATAGGAATGACTCAATCATATTTGTCCAGTATTGCTCATAAAATAAACATGATACCTAGAAAATCTCTCGGTTATAAAACCCCTTACCATGTTTTTCTGATTTATTTAAAAGAGGCTCTTAAAAAAGCAATGTCTAAAAATGTCTAACTTAATTTGACAAATGAAAATTGAATTATATTGTTCTTTTAGATTAAACCGATGCGATAACAATCTGTTGCCCCCCAAATAATAATTTAGGGGCTGTATTAGATTAGCAGTTGTGTTAGTCTATAAAAATGAAGATAAGTCATTGTAAATTAAAGAAATCTGTACAAAGAAAATGACTTGAGTTTTTTGTACTAGAAGTAACTGCTCGATCAGCAGCCGATATACTAGGTATTAATCCTAATTCAGCTGCACTCTTTTATCGTAAAATTAGAGAGGTCATTAATTATTATTTAACCTTAGAAGCGGATGAAATTTTTGAAGGTGCAATAGAACTTGATGAGAGTTATTTTGGTGGTAAACGAAAGGGGAAACGAGGGCGAGGGGCAGCAGGTAAAGTAGCGGTATTTGGGATATTGAAAAGGCAAGGTAAGGTTTTTACGCTTATCGTACAGGACACGAAAAGTAAGACCTTACTACCTGTTATTAAAAGGAAAATCAAACCAGATAGCTGGGTTTATACCGATACATACCCCAGTTATAATACCCTTGATGTGAATGGATTTCATCATCAACGGATTAATCATACTAAGCAGTTTGCTATAAGACAAAACCATATTAATGGTATAGAAAACTTCTGGAGTCAAGCAAAAAGAGTGCTTCGTAAGTATAATGGAATAGACCGAAAATACTTTGCTTTATTCTTGAAAGAATGTGAGTTTCGGTTTAACTTTGGAACACCAAAAGAGCAGTTAAAAATGCTGAGAAAATGGTGTAAAATTTAGGGCTAATCTAATACAGCCCCATAATTTATTCTCACTAGAATTTGTAAATATTTTATTTATCTACATATCAGTAAAACTATCCCAGATAAGATATTTATAACCCTACTATTAACCACAAAAATCGCTACTATTTATCTATTTACTACCGTCTCACTTCGTGTATATTTTTCAACATATACTTATTTTTTTAAAAAATTTTTAGATTAGGACTTGATTTTTTTGATAGTTTAAACTAATAATAAACCCATGAACACACAAACGAACACCCATTCTCTTTATTCTTCTAACCGCTTCCTCGCAAGCGGTGTTTCTGTTCGTGCGTATTTCTTACTGCTAGACCTAGCGATCGGTTGCCGAGCCTAGAGCTTTAGTGGTGCTCCGCAGCCTTTTTTAGCCACTTTGGATTATTCATTATCATCCCAGTGACTTGCTAGGCAAAGCCTTAAAATGCACTGGGAACTCTATAAAATAAATAGGTGCATTATGCTTTCAAACCCCGCGTCAAAATATATTCCTTTTAAGCCATTTACACAGGATTTTTCCGATAGAACATGGCCCAGCAAAACCATTACTAAACCACCCATTTGGATGAGTACCGACTTACGTGATGGCAATCAGTCTTTAATTGAACCCATGAGTGTTGAGCGTAAACTACGCTTTTTTAAACATTTACTTCAAATTGGTTTTAAAGAAATTGAGGTTGGCTTTCCTTCTGCCTCACAAACAGATTTTGATTTTGTTCGCACCTTAATTGAAGATAATCTTATTCCTGATGATGTCACTATTATTGTGTTAACACAAGCACGAGAAGACCTTATTAATCGTACCGCAGAAGCTTGTGCTGGCGCAAAAAATGCCATGATCCATATGTACAATGCAACCGCTCCTGCTTTCCGTAAGATTGTCTTTAAAATGACGCAAGATGAGGTGCGCGACTTTGCCGTTGCTGGCACACGCATGGTCAAAGCAGCCATGGCAAAATATCCTGAGGTCAAATGGTCTTTTGAATACTCACCAGAAGTCTTTAGTACAACCGAACCTGATTTTGCTATTTCCGTCTGTAATGCTGTTAGTGCAGAATGGGGAACCTCTGCTGAACGTAAGATTATTTTTAACTTACCCGCTACTATTGAAGCGACCACCCCCAATCTTTACGCCGATCAGATCGAATACTTCTGCCGATATATTAACGATAGAGAAAATGTTATTGTCAGTGTGCACCCTCATAATGACCGTGGCACAGCTGTTGCTGCCGCTGAATTAGCCGTAATGGCAGGTGCTGATCGTATTGAAGGTTGTTTATTTGGTAGTGGTGAGCGTACGGGTAATGTGGACTTAGTCACCCTTGCCTTAAACCTCTATACACAAGGCATCCATCCCGGTTTAGATTTTTCGGATATTGATGCTGTCCGCTTAACCGCAGAATATTGTAATCAATTACCCGTCCACCCTCGTCATCCATATGTCGGCGATCTTGTCTTTACCGCTTTCTCAGGCTCTCATCAAGATGCCATTAAGAAAGGTTTTGCACAACAAAAAGCTGACCAACCTTGGGAAGTACCGTATTTACCGATTGACCCAGCCGATTTAGGACGAAGTTATGATGCCGTTATTCGAGTAAATAGCCAATCAGGCAAAGGTGGTATTGCTTACTTACTTGAAAATGAACATGGGCTTAACCTACCTCGCCGTCTTCAAATTGAATTCAGCCGTGCTATCCAACGTGTTACAGACGAAACAGGTACAGAAGTCAATGGTAATGCGGTATTTGATATTTTCAATAAAGAATATCTTCAACAAAATAAACCATGGCATCTTATCAGCCACCGTATCACCTCTTCCGATAATGGACAGGGCGGTAGTCTCTTCACCTTAGAAGCTGAATTAGGCTACGGGGAAGAAGTCCGTAAGGTAAAAGGACATGGCGATGGCTCTATTTCTGCCTTTATTGATGCATTAAATTTACCTATTCGTTTTATGGATTATCACGAACATGCTATTGGTTCTGGTGAAAAAACGAATGCTGTATGTTATGTTGAACTCCGTCTAGGGGAATCAGGCACAGGTTTTGGGGTTGGTATTCATAAAGATATTGTGACTGCTTCATTCCATGCGGTACTAAGTGCTATTAATCGTCATATTCATGCAGGTATCACCATCTAAGCCATAGCGATTTTTATAGTGATACGGTAAAGGGGGCGTATGTATGAAATGACTACACCCTTTTTATGAAAAGACACTTATTGATAATTACTTTAAATATAAAACTTATAAAGTAATCTTTGTTAATTAGTGTTAAACTTAACTAAGCAGAAAATCTATTATAAAAAGTTAAATTAACATTTAAATTTGAACCAATATATTTGTGTTTTTTCATCTTAAAATGAGAACACAATACTAATAATATTTTAAATACTCAGTATTTTAATTGGCAAGGAGGACAAAAAAATGAAAATACCCGAGTTAGAATGTCCCGCAGGTAATTTACCTGCACTTAAAACAGCAGTCGATAATGGTGCTGATATGGTTTACATGGGGCTAAAAGATGCGACAAATGCTCGCAATTTTCCTGGTCTCAATTTTGATATGAAATCAGCCGAAGAGGGTGTAGCCTATGCTCATGCTCGCGGACGCAAGATTTTAATGGCGATTAATACCTTTGCACAGGCAGGGCAAATCAAACAATGGCAAGTAGCCGTTGATACTGCTGTTAAATTAGGTGCAGATGCCATTATTGTCGCAGACCCTGCGATTATGGCTTATGCTAGCGATAAATATCCTGAATTACAGTTACATATGTCTGTACAGAGTTCCGCTACCAATTACGAAGCTATTAATCTGATGAAAGAACTCTTTGGTATTCGCCGTGCCGTATTACCACGCGTATTGACGATTGACCAAGTAAAGCACGTTATTGATAATACTGATGTTGAAATCGAAGTATTTGGTTTCGGTAGTTTATGTGTGATGGTAGAGGGTCGCTGTATTTTATCCAGTTATGCTACGGGTGAATCACCCAATATGCAAGGGGTATGCTCCCCTGCCAAGGCAGTACGCTGGATGCCACACCCTGACCGTATGGATGTACATCTTAATAATGTGCTTATCGATCAGTTTAAACCCAATGAGCCAGCTGGTTATCCAACACTCTGTAAAGGTCGTTTTGAAGTGAATAACGAAATTTATTACGCCTTAGAAGAACCAACCAGTCTAAATATATTGGAAATGCTACCCGAAATCATCAAAATCGGGGTATCTGCCATTAAAGTTGAAGGTCGTCAGCGTAGCCCAATGTACACGGCTCAAGTTACTAAAGCATTACGTCAGGCATTAGATGCCGCTGTCAAAAACCCCGACACATTTAAAGTAGCCCCTGCATGGAATACCGCTTTAAGTAAGGTATCTGAAGGCCATCAAACCACATTAGGGGCATATAACCGTCCGTGGAAATGAGGAGAAGGAGATGCATTCATTAAAATTATCACTCGGCCCTATTCAATTTTTCTGGCAAAAAGAAGCCTTATTAGAATTTTATGCCTCTATGCTGGATATGCCTTTGGATACTATATATCTAGGGGAAACCGTATGTTCTCGCCGTCAGAAAATGCGTTTTGCCGACTGGTTTAGCTTAGCAGAAGACTTGGCTGAAAGCGGTAAAGAGATTATCTTATCCTCACAAGTTCTGCTAGAAAGTGAGTCTGACTTAAAACGCCTGCGTAAAATTACCGAACAAAATAAGTTTAAGGTTGAAGCAAATGATATGGGAGCAGTTAAGCTCGCTCGGGAACATAATATTCCTTTTGTGGCGGGAGCTAGCCTCAATATTTATAACGAAACCACACTGGCTTTATTCAAAAAACTAGGTGCATATCGTTGGGTTACACCATCTGAATTAAGTGGTAGCAAAATAGCCTCTATTATTGCTGATTCAGAAGCGATTGAAACCGAAGTTTTTGCTTGGGGAAAAATGCCTTTAGCCTATTCATCACGATGTTTCACCGCACGTCATTATAATCTGAATAAAGATAGCTGTGAGTTTCGTTGTCTTGACTACGAATATGGTATGGATATGAACACCCGAGAAGGCAAGCCATTTCTAACCATCAATGGCATTCAAACCATGTCCTATGGCTGTCAAAACCTATTACCTCATCATACGGAATTAGCCTCTATTGGTGTCAATGTACTACGCTTATCACCACAACTGCACGGTATGCCCGAAATCATTCGTTTACACCGCAATGTGATAGATGGAAAAACACTATTAGCAGAAGCACTACCTGAATTAACTCGTTTAGCAACGGGTACACTTGTAGATGGCTACTGGCTTAACCGTCCCGGTATCGAAGCCGTTAAAAAGGAGCTATATAATGTCGCTGCCTGAAATTATATTACCCACTTGGATAGGTAAAATTGGGGAGAAACTACCCAGTAAACCACCACGCTTTTTACTCGTCACCGTCTTAAATATCATGCTAAAAAAAGGGTTACTACCCGCTGATATGCAGCTATTTAATGGTCGTAAGTTTGAAATTGATGTATTAGATGCTGGTATTAAGGTACGCTTTAGTGCCAATACTGAAAGATTTATTGATGAAAACTTTATAGGACAACCCGACCTACGCTTAGCCGCTAACGGTGTTGATTTTATGCGAATGATCATTCGTGAAGAAGACCCTGATACGCTTTTTTTCAATCGTAAACTACAAATCGAAGGGGATACTGAATTAGGATTAATAACAAAAAACCTACTTGATAGTGTGGACTGGCCATTCAGTCATTGGTTTTTAAACCATAAAATATCTTAATTTTTCAATTAAATCAAAATAGTCTGAAAGGGTATTCCTCTCAGACTATTTTTAACATTTTATTTAGTTAAAACTCAAAATAATTTAATACTTTTAATGTATTTGAGTAGGATAGAAGGATGAAACAAACCGCTTACCATGCATTTTGCTGATGCCAAACTACCTCATCTTTTTCTTGTTTAAGGGCTTCTTTCATCATTTCCAGTAGAGGGAATGCACGGCGTGCAAGATTAACATTTTCCAGAACTGGGTGGGGTTTCTCTTCTTCTTTTTCTTCTCGCTCATCTTCTTCTTTGTACCCTTCTTGTGGGTTTTCCTCTTTGTCATGGGCAATTGCTCTTTCAAGTGCCGCAATACTACTAGCTAACTGATTATGTGTAATTACCCCCTCAGCAGGCATTGTCTCATAATCACGGCCCATCGCTTGTAAGAGTGGTAAAGCATGTTTATCTAACATCAAAATATCACCACTAGATTGAGAAGAAAAAATAATCAACATAAATAACTCCTAACGAATGAACTTCCCCATTATAAAAAATGCCCACCATACCTTCAAGCACCCTATTCTTTTTTTATCTTGTTTTCATCCTTATACAAAGGATACTTTCCCAATTTATAAAAATACCCTATTAGCTTTAACCCTATTCTCCTTAAAAACAGCCCAAGCATCTACCCCTTTTCAGAGAGAAAAAAGTGTAAATATGCTATGATTATGCTTATTTATCTTTCAACATACACCTCGCTTTTGGGTGTTTTTACTGGTTACGAATACTATGCTCCCTGAGCTTCAAAATACATTAATTCAATTATTATCTGAAGCTGTTCACACGCTTCTTCCTGAACACAACCCAACGATTAAATTAGAGCGTCCCAAACAAGCAGAACACGGTGATGTCGCCACTAATGTTGCCATGCAACTGGCAAAACCTGCAGGACGCAACCCTCGTGAGTTAGCACAAGATATTGTTGATACGCTAATGAGCAATCCTCTTGCCAAAGAAACACTGGCTTCTGCTGAAGTGGCTGGTCCAGGATTTATTAATCTACGTTGTACACCTGCTGTTCATCAAGAAGTGATTAACGTCATTCAAGAACAAGGGGCTCATTTTGCCAAAGCACCTGCTAATGGTACATCACTGATGGTTGAGTTTGTATCGGCTAACCCTACTGGCCCACTACACGTTGGACATGCTCGTCAAGCGGCTTTAGGTGATTGTATTTGTCGTCTTTTTTCTGCCGCTGGCTATCAAGTCCATCGTGAGTTTTATTACAATGATGCAGGTAATCAGATTAATAATCTTGCCATTAGTGTTCAAGCCAGAGCCAAAGGAATTGACCCTGATCACCCCAACTATCCAAGCGATGGTTACCGTGGTGATTATATTGTGGATATTGCCAATGATTTTATTGCCAAGAAAACAGTCCATGCAGATGGAAAAGATGTAACCGCAACAGGTGATTTGGATAATTTAACGGATATTCGTCGTTTTGCTGTTGCCTATCTTCGCCATGAACAAGACCTTGATCTAAAAGCCTTCAACCTTGTCTTTGATCAATACTACCTAGAAAGCTCACTTTATACCGATGGTAAAGTTGCAGAGGCAGTCGATATACTCACTAAAAATGGCTATACCTACGAACAAGACGGTGCGTTATGGTTACGCACCACTGACTTAGGCACAGGTGATGATAAAGATCGCGTCATGCGCAAATCAGATGGTTCTTATACCTACTTTGTGCCTGATGTTGCCTACCATCTCAGTAAATGGAATCGTGGCTATCATCATGCCATTGATATTCAAGGAAGTGATCACCACGGCACAATTGCCCGTGTACGAGCAGGTTTACAAGGATTACATCTTGATATTCCAAAAGATTTCCCTGCCTATGTACTTCACAAAATGGTACGGGTTATGCGTGGTGGTGAAGAGGTTAAAATTTCTAAACGTGCAGGCTCTTATGTGACCATGCGAGACTTAATTGAATGGGTAGGTCAAGATGCTGTCCGTTTCTTCCTTATCCAACGTAAAGCCGATACTGAATTTACCTTTGATATTGACTTAGCACTTTCAAAAGGCGAAGAAAACCCGGTTTATTACATTCAATACGCCCACGCACGTATCTGTAAAATTCTACGCGATAGCGAAGAGTTGGCTCAACAAGTTCATCAGGCAGATATTAGCCTACTTATTGCACCAACAGAGATGACTTTATTAAAACGGCTTGCTGAATTACCCAATATGATTCAACTTGCCGCCAAAGAACTTTCACCACATTTAATCGCTTTCTGGTTATTAGATTTAGCTGCTGATTTTCATTCATGGTATAACGCTGAACGCATTATGATTGACGATCAAGCACTCAAGCTCGCTCGCTTAGCTTTAGCAGACAGTACTCGCCAAGTTATTGCTAACGCGCTCGATTTATTGGGTGTATCAGCACCAGAAAAAATGTAGGATATTATGGCAACAAAACGAACAACCACTCGTACAAGTAGTAAAAGTCATTCGTCTCCCTTTGGCTATTTCTTTTTTGGTGTGATTATCGGTATCGGGATAGCCACAGGGGTTGCCTATTATATGCGTAGTCATTCAAATGCGTGTGTCTCGCAAATTATTACTCAACAACGTACTGTACCTATTATTCAAGAAAAAACGATTAATGGTCAATCTCAACATGTTGTTGTTACCTCCCCCTCTTCACCCGTTATGCCAGCAGCTACTCATGAGAAAGTACCTACTCCACCTGCTATAACGGTTACCCCCAAACCCTCTCAAGTGGTCACAACAAAACCTACGCCAACGGTCGTACAACCTGTTACACCACCTAAAGTAGCACCCACAGTGGTCAATAAACCATCTGTATCCGCTCCACCCAATAAACCAAGCCCAGACAAAGCAGTAGATAAGAACCCTGATGATTTAGGACGCTTTATCCAAAATATGCAACCTACTCCTGCTACACCAAAAGGGCAAGCAACACATTATCTCCAAGTTGGTGCATTTAAAAATCTTGACGAAGCCGAAGCCAAAAGAGCTTCCTTACTTATGCAAGGTTTTTCTAATACAACCGTATTAAAAGTAACAGTTAATAATACCGATTACTATCGTGTCCGTGTAGGTCCTTTTACCAATGATAACGCCCTAAAAGAGGCACAAACCAAATTAAAATCCAATAATATCCACGCGACAGTCATTCGATAAATACACCATTTCTTAGGATAGCATATCGCTTTAGATTACTATCCTAAGCACTACTCTCTCTCCCCGAGCCATATCCTCCCATCAGCATGGTCATATCCATCTTTTATCGAAATAGATAGACATATTTCTTATACAAACACCTTTCTTAGATATTGATTTGTCGTATGAGTTTGTTACAATGAGGAACGCTTAGGACAATAGGGTCTGTGGATATTTCTACAACACCCCGAAAGGACGCAACACATTTTTACCGTATTAAAAGTAACTTGTTTAGAATGATTAAACATAACTGCTCCAGCCTTAACGACAAACAGTTTGGTCTCATCGGTAAAAATAAAGCGTCCCCTTTTCCTAGTATATTTATTCAAGATAAACGTTTATTTTCCAAGGATTTCTTATGTCAATAGTTAAATTATTCAAGCAATTTATCCCTATTTTAGGATTAGTTGCCGCTTCATTTACCGTGCAAGCACAAGAACGCTACACCACTTTTAACCCTACTTTTGATTCACAAACGCCCAATAAGACCGAAGTATTAGAGTTCTTCTCTTATGCGTGTAGCCATTGTGCCGCTATCGAACCAATGGTAGAGCAACTAAAAAAAGAACTGCCTGAAAACGTTGCCTTTTTACCTGTTCCCGTTGGTTTTAATGCCTCTATGACACCTATGCAACACCTGTATTACAGTCTTGTTGCCTTAGAGCGTACTGATTTACACCCTAAAGTATTCCAAGCTATCCATCAAGAAAAGCAACGATTATTCACTCGTGATGCAATTGTTGAATGGGCTAGTAAACAAGGCATTGATAAGCAAACATTTGAATCTACTTATGATTCTTTTGGTGTCGTTACTAAAGTTAAACAAGCTACAGACCTCACTAATCAATATCAAATAAATGCTACTCCTTCTTTTGCTATTGCGGGTAAGTACCTCACCTCTCCCGGTATGGTAGGTACTTATGAAGGTACGATTGATTTAATCAAAGAACTCTTAGCCCAAAATAAGTAATAACCGTGGCACTTTAATTTAAAAAAATAAAACCCTTCCGACCAAGAAGGGTTTTTTTATTTGTTTATCCCCAACACCCTCTATAAAGAATAGTGTTTTTCTAAAAAGGTATGCTAAAATGAAATGTTTATTAAGACATATCAACACCTTATTGTAAAGGAATTAACTATGAAACTAACTCAAGTTGCATGCGCTGCTGCTTTAGGTCTTACCTTAGTAGCTTGCGGTAATTTAAGCAAAGTATCATCTGAAGGAACAGCAGAACTTGACGATTTAGTATGGCCAAAGATTGATCGTGCAGGTTTTAACCACAGCGGTACGCAAGAAGGCTCATGGCCTAACTGGGACAATGTTCGTCTTATCGAACGTGGTATGAACAAAGATCAATTGTACAATTTAATTGGTCGTCCACACTTCGCAGAAGGGCTTTATGGCGTAAGAGAATGGGATTATGTTTTCCACTATCGTGAAAATGGTGAACACAAAGTATGCCAATACAAAATCCTATTTGACAAAAACTATGATGCACAGAGTTTCTTCTGGTATCCAAATGGATGTAATGGTAATGCTCACTACACACTAAGTGGCGATACATTATTTGACTTTGACAAAGACCAATTAACAGCAGAAGGTAAAGATATTGTGGCACGTGTTGCTGGTGAGCTTAAACAAGCGAATCCAAAACAAGTCCGCGTAACAGGCTTTACTGATCGTTTAGGTTCAGTAGAATATAACTTAGACTTATCACAACGTCGTGCAAACACTGTACGTGCCTTATTACAAGCACATGGTGTAACAGCACCTATCGAGGCGATTGGTCGCGGTAAAGAGCAACAAGTTAAAGCATGCTCAAATGAAAAAGGTCAAGCTTTACGTGACTGCCTCAAACCTAACCGTCGTGTTGAAATTAAAGCAGATGGTTTTACACCAACCTCTTCATCAGAAGCAGGTCCAAACGGCCCTTCAGCACTATACGATAAGAGCTACCCACCTGCTCCACAATATCAATACTAATTTGCCCCAAACAGGTAGTTAGTATGCTTTTTCAGCCGTAGGGTTTTACCACCTTACGGCTTTTTAATGTGCATAAAATATATAAATAGTCGATATAGACGCTATAAAAATACTTATCTTCTACTATCTTGCCTTATTCATAAAGCGTATCTAAATGTAGTTTTACATGACCATTAGGGCTTTTACTGATTGTTTAAGTAACAAAAATAATGCTATAACTCATTTTGTCATATAACTACTTTTGAAGATATTACCTATCTTCTTTTTAATTAGAGGATATTTAAATGAAAAAATTATTAAGTTTCTCACTTGCAACCGCTTTTGCATTGGGATCATTATCTGCTCACGCTGAAGAACAATTTATTACGATAGGGACAGGCGGTCAAACAGGTGTATATTATGTTGTTGGACAATCTATCTGCCAATTAGTTAATCGTGATACTGCTAAAACACAGATTAAATGTAACGCACCATCTACTGGTGCTTCCGTTGCTAATCTTAATGCGATTGCAGATCGCCAAATGGATATGGGAATTGCCCAATCTGATTGGCAATATCATGCCTATAATGGATCAAGCTCTTTTGAAGGCAAGAAAAATGAAAAATTACGTGCCATCTTCTCTATCCATCCCGAACCATTCACTATCATGGCGCGTGATGATTCAGGGATTAAACAGTTTGATGATTTAAAAGCGAAACGCGTCAATGTAGGTGACCCCGGATCTGGTACACGTGCGACTTTTAATGTTATTTTAAATGCGAAAGGTTGGACAGATAAAGTATTCAAAGTAGCCTCTGAATTAAAACCTGCTGAAATGGCATCAGCAATGTGTGATAACAACTTAGATGCCATTACCTATAACGTTGGTCATCCTAATGGGGCTTTAAAAGAAGCCGCTGCCTCTTGCGATGCTCACCTTGTACCTGTTACTGGTGAAACAATCGATAAACTTGTCGCTGATCACACTTATTATGCCAAAGCCGTTATCCCTGGTGGGCTATACAAAGGCAGTGATAATCCTGTAGAAACATTTGGTGTATATGCTACGCTCGTTACATCAACAGATGTAGCAGACGATAAAGTATATGCTGTTGTTAAAGCGGTATTTGATAATTTTGATCGCTTTAAACGACTTCACCCTGCTTTTGCACACCTCAAAGAAGAAGAGATGATTACAAACGCATTATCAGCGCCTTTACATGACGGAGCCGTGCGTTATTATAAAGAACGTGGTTGGATAAAATAATCCCGTTTTACTATCATTCTTGATAAGTTAGCGGCGAGGCTATCGGTCAGATTTATTAATCAGCCGATCTCGCCGTTTTGTTGTTATTTTTTATCGAGTGTCTATTGTCATGGTAAATAATACTCAAACCCAAACCATTGATTATGATCATCTACAAGATATGGTTGCTTCCAGTGATACTGGAGGACGTAACCTAGCCGGCCCTGCTAAAAAACTCATTGTCGCTGTCGCCATCTTATGGTCACTTTTTCAACTCTATTACACCTCACCACTTCCCTTTTGGCTACAAGAAGTTATTCGATCATGGGGACTTGACTTTAATGTTGTCATCGATGACACAAAAGCACGCTCTGTACATTTAGCGTTTGCTCTTTTTTTAGCCTATCTTTCTTTCCCTGCCTTTGCTGGTTCTCCCAAACATAGAATTCCTCTCCCTGACTGGATATTTGCTTGCTTAGGTGCTTTCTTAGCGGCATATTACATTTTCTTTTATGAGGGTTTAGTTACACGTTTTGGCGCACCTAATACCCAAGATATTATTGTCGGTTGCTTTGGTATCCTTATCTTATTAGAAGCTTGTCGCCGTAGCTTAGGCTTACCATTAGTTATTATTGCAGGTATATTTTTACTCTATAACTATTTTGGGCAATTTTTACCAACCGATTGGATTATTAGCCATCGTTCGGGATCTTTCTCTCAAATTATCAACCAACAGTGGATTACCACTGAAGGTGTTTTTGGTGTTGCACTTGGTGTATCCACTAAATACGTGTTCTTATTTGTTTTATTTGGTGCTTTATTAGATAAGGCAGGAGCAGGCAATTATTTCATTAAAGTTGCTTTTGCTTATCTGGGGCATTTTAGTGGGGGGCCTGCCAAGGCAGCCGTTGTTTCTTCCGCTTTAACAGGTTTAGTATCTGGTTCTTCTATTGCCAATGTTGTTACCACAGGCACTTTTACTATTCCTATGATGAAACGTGTTGGCTTCACACAAGAAAAGGCAGGGGCAGTTGAAGTAGCCTCTTCGGTAAATGGGCAAATTATGCCACCGGTGATGGGTGCAGCTGCTTTTTTAATGATTGAATACGTCAATATGCCGTATAGTCAGTTAATTACCCATGCTTTTTTACCTGCACTAATTTCTTATATTGCTTTAGTCTATATTGTGCATCTTGAAGCTCAAAAGATGGGATTAAAAGGTTTAGAACGTACTGATCCACCAAGCCCACTCTTACTTAGCCTAATCAAAATATTAGCGAATTTCTTAATTATTTGTGCTGTATATTTTGGTTTAGAATTTGGATTAGGGTGGTTAAAAACGGCAACACCTGATTTTGCTTTTTTAATCGTGTTAGCTTTATTAGCTATTGTCTATTTAGCACTTATTCGCCGTGTCGCTACATTCCCAGACTTAGAGCCTGATGATCCAAATGCACAAATTGTTAAATTACCATCAGCGAAACCAACAGTTAATGCAGGATTACATTTCTTATTACCCGTTGTTGTATTAATGTGGTGCTTAATGATTGAACGTATGTCTCCCGGACTATCTGCCTTCTGGGGAACCGTAACATTAACCGCTATATTATTGACTCAACGACCACTATTAAGCTTCTTCCGCGGTGAAAAAGGGTGCAAAATACCCCTCTTTAAACAAGGCTTTCAAGAATTACTTAAC
The DNA here is from genome assembly GCF_009833965.1 of Pelistega ratti. Classification (NCBI taxonomy): domain Bacteria; kingdom Pseudomonadati; phylum Pseudomonadota; class Betaproteobacteria; order Burkholderiales; family Alcaligenaceae; genus Pelistega; species Pelistega ratti. The sequence goes on along the minus strand of NZ_CP047165.1, from coordinate 1,651,532 downwards.
GGTTTAGAAGCCGGTGCAATGAATATGATTGGTATTGGCATTGCCACTGCCACAGCTGGGATTATTGTTGGTGTTGTATCACTTACTGGCTTTGGTGTGCAGTTATCTGGCATTATTGAAATGTTATCTATGGGTAATATTCTTCTCATGCTAATTCTTGTGGCTATCTTTAGCTTAATCTTAGGCATGGGATTACCAACCACCGCCAACTATATTGTCGTCTCTTCACTGATGGCACTTGTTATTGTGGAAGTAGGTAGACAAAACGGCTTAATTGTACCGCTGATTGCTGTGCATTTATTCGTATTTTATTTTGGTATTATGGCGGATGTTACCCCTCCTGTAGGGCTTGCCTCCTTTGCTGCAGCTGCTATCTCTGGTGGTAGTCCTATTAAAACAGGGATTGAAGCATTCTTCTATAGCCTACGAACGGCTATCTTACCATTCCTATTTATCTTTAATACGGATTTATTACTGATTGATGTAGATTGGATCAAAGGAACAGTCGTCTTTATTACCGCTACAATTGGTATCCTAGCATTTACAGCGGCGACAATGGGTTATTTCTTTACCCGTAATAGACCATGGGAAACACTTGTATTGATTATTGTAGCCTTTATGCTCTTTAATCCCGGATTCTTTATGGAAAAAATCTCACCTAGTGAACGTCATATTTTACCTGTTCAGCTTACCCAAGAAATTGAAAAAATCGCTGTTGGTGATAAGTTTAAGGTTAAAGTATCTGGTTTAAATCCTTACGGTAAAGAAGTCATTTTCTACGCAGAATTAAAAGTACCTGAAGGCAATACGGGTGATGATCGCATAAAAGCCCTTGGTCTAACATTGTTAGATACTGGAGAAATGATAGACATCAATAATCAATCAAGCAATAAGATAATAATTGATAATGTAGAAATTGATTCTCCTGCTGCGGATACTGGATTAAATTGGGATCAAGTATTACTTGATGTAGTGCTGCCTCAAAAAGCACTTCCTAAGGAAATCACCATGATTCCTGCTTTATTCCTTATTGGTTTCATTGCATGGAATCAACGCAGACGTAAACAATTGCTTACCTTAAAGAAAAGTTAATATACGGTATCAGTACCTTTAATAAATGATTTTTATCAGCCTGAAAGGTACTTATCAGTAGTAATTTTTATTAAATTATCTGCACCTTAAAATAGAATTTTTTCTAATGTTAAGGTGCAGATTTTTATATTGATAAAGAATTTCTCACAAAACCTTACCCCTTAAAGTTTCGATTTCAAGGGGCATCTTTTTGTGGTTTTTATAAAGTGAATAATAATAGTATTATTCCATATATAGAAAAACTAACTTAACGCTCTACTATTTCACTAACCCCTTCTAGGGTTTGTTCAGTGGTATCGCTATCCTGTTCTTCTTTCTCTTCCTTTTCTTGCTGTGCACGAAGAATAATTTCTTGAATACGTTCAGCCATACGTTGATCATATTCAAGTGCAATATCTCGCATAGCGGTGTTTTGGAACATTTTGATATTAGGGTCATATACTTGTGCCATTAGGGCAACCTCACGACGACTAGCATCAAAAAAGTAATTGGCAATTTCTTTAACAGTGCTTGTTTCCATTCCTACTGCTTCAAGTGCACGCTTGCCTGCACGTACTGCTGAATCAAAGGTTTCTCGTATCACTTCATCTGCACCTGCCCGATGTAGGTGGAATGTACTAAAACGATCGAAGGCACGTGCAACAATTTTGATATTAGGATTAATTTTACGTGCAAATTCGACAATATTAACGGCTTGTTCTTTATTATCAATGGCAACAACAAGTAATTCTGCTTTTTCTAAACCAGCAGCGATTAAAAATTCATGGCGAGAAGCATCACCAAAATAGGATTTAATACCATATTCTTGGAAACCCTTAATCATAGCCGCATTAAAATCAACAACTGTTGTATGATAACCGCTGTGACGCAACATATCATTAACGATTTGTCCAAAACGACCCATACCAATAATTAAGATAGAATGTTGTTCATCAATTTCATCATCTTGGGTAGCTTCTGTTTTCTCTTTAGGGGCAAATTTTTCATAAAGAACAAGGACTAATGGTGTAAATACCATTGAGAGTACGATAATTGCCGTCATATTAGCATTAACTGTTTCATCAATAACACCTTGTGATAGTGCATCCGTAAATAATACAAAGGCAAACTCACCACCTTGTGCCATTAATAAAGCACGTTCAAGAGCCACTTTATGTGTACTTTTAGCTGCACGTGCGACAAGATAAATACAAATACCCTTCGTTAGCATTAGAGCAATGACACCCGATAGAATGAGCCATAAATTATTCGCAACAACGGTTAGATTGAGTGACATCCCTACGCCTAAAAAGAATAGTCCTAGTAATAGACCACGGAATGGCTCAATATCAGCTTCTAATTGGTGACGGAAAGAGGATTCTGATAGTAAAACACCAGCCACAAATGCTCCCATTGCCATAGAAAGCCCCGCCTCTTCCATTAGTAATGCTGCACCTAATACAACAAATAAAGCAGCAGCTGTCATTACTTCACGAGCTTTAGAATTGGCTAAGATCCTAAATATAGGATTAAGTGCAAAACGACCAATCAATATTAATGCAACTAATGAACCTATACCTATTAAGGCTGTTTGCCACCAAGAAACCGTCTCTGCTTTCTCAATAGGGGATAAAAAAGCAACAATGGCTAATAGAGGGACAATCAGTAAATCTTCAAATAGTAAGATAGAGACAATTTGCTGCCCACGCTTAGTAGTAAGTTCTTTACGTTCACCTAATACCTGCATCACAATAGCAGTAGAGGTTAATACAAATCCTGTCGAAGAGACAAAAGCAACTTGCCAAGAAACCCCAAAAAGATGACCCACAATAGTCATAAAAATGGAGGCAATAATGATTTGTAAACTACCCAACCCAAAAATTTGACGGCGTAAACCCCAGAGGTGTGATGGATTCATCTCTAAACCGATCACGAATAAGAACATAACCACACCAAATTCAGCAAGGTGGATGATCGCATTATAATCACTGACAATTTTTAAACCAAAAGGTCCAATTGCCAAGCCTGCTGCTAAGTAACCCAGTACAGAACCTAGCCCTATACGTTTAAATAAGGGTACGGCAATTACTGCTGCGCCTAATAATGCTACGGCGCGTATCAAATCACCAGCACTCTGTGCCGTTTCAACTATTTCTGCCGACATAGAAATTCCTTAATGACTAAACTAAAAAAATTTAAAAGTGTACTATTCTACTCGGTTTCTACTTGATTTTGTTGAGGATTTTTAGTGATTTTACAGAGGAAGGGAAGTTTGTGAATAAGGGATACGGGGTATTTCAAATTAATAAAAATTTTATTGGTTTATGGGGGAAGGAATAAACTATAAGAAATTTTAAATTTCCTTTTTATTAAGAGAAATATTGATTTTGGAGAATGCTAAAGCATAGTCTTTCGTATGTTACTAAACAGATTAAGCCAATAGAGACGGAAGAAAATATATAAAATAGAATAATTATTGTTAAATAAGTATAGTAAGTTGCAAATAATAATAAATGACGGTAGAATTTTAGATAACATACTCGCCATGCCTCTTATTTTCTAATTGAGAATAATGCACAAATCGGCGAGTTTTTATATAGAGTAAGAAGGTAACTTTTAGCAAACCAGAAAAAACTAACCTAAAATTAATCTTAAAATAGAAAGATCAAGATCCTAGTATTCCTAATGGAAAAGATACTAAACGTTACCTAGATTTTATAATTTACCCACTATCTCTGCTATTAGATTAGACAATATTAAAATGTATTTTATCCAATAGTATTAAATAAACATCATTTTATAAGTCCTTGTTTAGAAATAGAAAATCTATTCCTAATATACCCTATATCTATTCTGTGGCAAAAATGGAGATGAGCAAGCAAAAGTATCACCTCTTTTACATTTTTCAAGATATATCTCCGCGTTCCTTATATCATTTTTTGTCATGTTATACCATACACAAGCTTGATTATGTCCTAAATCACAAGCTTCTCCATAAGCTTCTAATGATTTATAATCATCTTGCCTAGCACAAATCCCCGTATAATAACGACCGCCATCTTCGTTTAAAGCAGCCGCTTTTATATGTGGATACGCATTTATATCTTGCTCTTCTATAATTTCATTACGCAACGAAAGAGCCAAAGAGCAATTTTTTGCACTCCCACTCCATACTAAATGATATAACCTAGCCTTTGCTGATAATTCTTTTTCTTTCACTTTGGGATAATTGAGATGAAGCTGCTTATTAGCCCTTTGATATAAGGTAAAAGCCTTTTCATATAAAGCAATTACTTCTTTAAAATTATCTGAGTCTATCATGTAGCTATTATTACTTTCCCAAATAGCTTCAGCTTTATCAACCATATTATCCGCTTGATTAACTAACTCATCCGCTGTTTGAGCAAAAACAGGAATACTAGCAAATAAAAAGGTACTTATTAAGAGTTTTTTTAACATTTTACTCTTCCTTATTTTCAAACCTGTTCATACCATCATACAATATATTCTCTTAAAGACTCTAATTTTTCCTGATATGACTTAATATCTATTTCAGTAGGTATAGAAATAATATTTTCTAATATCTTTAATTTTTTTTTATCATAATTAAAGATGGCTAAACATCTATCGAACGGGGTTCTACTAAACCATGTTACTAAATCACCTAACTCTTTACCATTCATTCCCATTATTGTAGTTGAGAAAAGCTTTTTAACGTCATTGTCATTCATTATATTATCTCCAAATTAATTAACATTTCTAACTCGTTTTCTCTGAAAGAGAAAACGAGTTTATTTAATAACATCCTCTTTTATAAAAGAACAACATCTAGATATATTATTTCTATATGCATGCTTTATAAGGAGGGTGTGCTTTCTCTGCAAGAGAAAGCATAACTATTGTACAATAGTTATTTTTTTAAAAAACTTTGAAAATTCAATGAGTTATATCAATTTTTATTATTTTTAAATTCTTTATCCTATTATCTATTTTTTAAGGATTGATAATATAACTGTCCCTTCTTTTACTCAAACAAAAAGAGTGGAAATAACTCTCCACTCTTTTTACCTTGATAAAATACACAAATACTATGCCGCAACAGTAAAGCGAGTAAATAAATGTCCTTTCTTCTCTACATCATCTGCAATCGCAACAGCTAAATCAGGTACGGCAATATTAGCTGGTGCGCCATTGGCATCAAGCAACACATCATCTTTACCCTCACGGTATTTCCCTGTTTTATTGAAATCTAATTCAGCCACAGCAAACATTGCTGCAGGGGATAAAAATGCCCAATTCACATCACGGCGAGGTTTAAGCATATTTAATAACACACGAGCAGCATTCGCACCAGGGTAAACATCAGCTGGAAAATCAGGTGTATCCACCAATTGTAAATCTGGAGCAACATATAGACTACCTGCTCCACCAACGACCAATAAATAAGCTACTTGTGCTGTTTTAGCTGCTTCAACAATAGCATTAGCCCCTTTTGTAAAATCTTCAGCTAAATTCGGATTTGTCCAACCAGGGTTAAACGCACTCACCACTCCATCAAAACCTTTAAGTTTGTCTGCAAAATCAGGGGCATTAACATCTGCCACAACAGCTTTCACATTATCCGCTTTAAAAACTTTATCCACATGACGGGCAAAAGCCGTTACCTCATGACCTCGTGCAGCCAATTCTTGAACAACGGCATTACCCACTAAACCCGTAGCACCAATAACAGCAAATTTCATTTTTGATTCCTCCAAAAAGGGTTAAACTCATTTCGTTGTTTATTAAGCAACGCTATATAATTTATTGTATTTCAAAATAAAATTAATGATAATAGGGTAAAATCTTATTTTATTATTAAGTTAAACTTAAAAATGCAAGAAATTAAACCCTTACTTGTTTTTGCTCATCTGCTCCAACAAGGTACGATGCAAGCAACCGCTGATATACTGGGTATTACCCCATCTGCTGTTAGCCAACATATTTCCCGTTTAGAACAACAGTATCAAGTAAAATTGATTAATCGCAGTACACGCCGTCTTGTACCAACGGAAGTAGGTAGGGTATTAGGTGAATATTGTCATAAGCTACTACAAGACGTGAATGATACATTTGCCGCACTTGAAAATGCTAAAACCGAAGCACAAGGGGATATTCATATTGCACTTGCATCTGGTTTAGCGAATAACCGTGCATTTATTGCAACACTACAACAACTCATTGAACAATACCCTGCCATTCAGCCCCATCTACATTTTAGCGATGATTTACAAGATTTACAGCAAGGTAAAATTGATATCGCCATTCGTGGGGGTAAACATGCTTTAGATGATCCTAATATCGTTGCTCACCATTTAATCAGTACGCAGTGGCAAATTTTGGCAACGACTGATTATTTAGCAAAGTATCCTATCAAAACCCCTACTGATTTACTAACACAAACATGGTTAGCCTATCAGCCTATACATTTTCTTATGCAAAAGGGGAAAGATAATTTTGTATTACATATAGAACACCCTATTTACTGCTCACAACTATTAGCCCAACAAAAATTACTACAACAAGGAATTGGATTAGGATTAGTGCTAGAAACAGATTTCCAACAAGAACGTATGCGACAAGAAATACACGTTGTTTTACCCGAATGGCGAATTATGGGAGGGGTAGAATTATATGCTGTTACCCCTCATCGCGTACAATCTGCAAAAGTCAGCGTTGTATTGAACCTATTAAAAGAGAATTTTGCTCATTACTATTAGTGTGTGATATTGCAAAATATCACTGATAAAATACGTTTTTAAGCAAAGTATAAAATCACTATTGACTTAGTATTATGCAGAAATTATATAAATTCATCCCTATCATGCATTAGAAAAATAATCCGCTTATTACTTAATAGCACCTTTATTTTGGATACATTGCTTCTTATGCTTATCAAGACTCAATTTTTATTAGTAAAAACCTTTGATACAAAATAAAAACACGCATTAGTACGAGACATATTGCGTGTTTTCCATAACGTTATTCTTTTACACTTTCTTTATCTTCTGGCAAAATAACATTTAAAATTAATGCCAGTAATGAACCAACGGTAATCCCTGAACCTAATACTTCTTTGAAAAAATGCGGTAGTTTATCAAGAAGTTCTGGACGGGTAGTAACCGCTAAGCCACAACCGATTGAAATAGCGATAATTAAACCATTACGTTTACTACGTTCAACCTTATCTAACATTTGAATGCCTGCTGCAATAATCATTGCAAACATCATTAACCCTGCACCACCCAATACGGGTAGCGGAATTGATACGATTAATGCCCCAAATACAGGAAATAGCCCCGCTAATGCGAGTAATACACCCGTTAATGCAACGACATGACGACTTGCCACACCCGTTAATGAAATCACCCCAATATTTTGTGAGAAAGAAGAAAACGGTGTGGTGGACATAATCGCAGCCAAAGCAGAACCTAAACCATCAGCCAATACACCACCTCGCAAATGCTTACCCGTAATTTCAGTGTTTGTCGCATTACCCAAGGCAAGGAAGTTACCACTAGATTCGACAATAGTGACTAAATAAGCAATAGACATACCGATAATGCCAGAAAGAGGAAACGCAAGTCCAAAGTGAAGTGGTTGAGGAACCGCAAAAGCTTGAGCATTCGCAACCCCTTCAAAATTAACCCAACCAAGAGCTAAGCAGAGAACATAACCTGTCATCATGCCAATAACGATAGCCGCCGCAGAAAAGATTCCTTTGCCCCATTGAACCAAAACAACCACAATAACCAACACAAAAGTAGCCATCATTAAATTTTCTGGGGTGGCATAATTGGCATCACCTCGTTGACCACCAGCAAACCAATCCACCGCAACAGGAATTAAACTTAATCCAATCATCATCACAACCGTACCCGTCACAATTGGAGGAAAAAGTTTACGAATATAGGGCATAAAAAAGCTACCAATAATCATCACAAAAGAGCCAACCAACGATGCACCCAAAATACCTGCTACGCCATAATCACTAAACCCAATTGCCAATGCTGCCGCAACAAAAGTAAAACTAGTTCCCATCACACTAGGTAAACGGATACCAATCGGGCCCAACCCACGACACTGAATTACAGTTACCACACCAGAAATTAATAAAGCAGCATTAACTAAAGTAATCGTATCTTCAGTAGATAGTTTTAATACATTGCCAATCACCAATGGCACAGCAATAATGCCACCGAGTGCTGCTAATAAATGCTGTGCAGCAAGTAATAAACTCAATCCAAAAGGCGGTTTATCCTCAACCGAGTAAAGGAGTTGCTTATTCATATTGATCCCTTATGTAAAGAAAGTGCGAATTATACGCGAAATAGCTAAAAAGATAAGCGATTATATCAGTGCTTTTTAACGTAAATTTGCCAGTAGAATTATTAAGATGATGAAGTAGTGTATAACGCTTTAATTTCTTAAAAGCATTAAATTTGAACTATATTAATAGAGATTTTTATACTATGGTAAAAATTACTCTTATTTCTTAACAAATAACCGTTATTAAAAGACTTACGAAAGAAAAAGGAAGAGAAAAACTTTTACCCTTTTCTGGGAAGGGTATAAACAAAAGTATTTATATCATTTCCTAGGGTATTAGCCATTTTTAGTAATTATAGTTTTTACTATATAGTTTATATTTAAACTTTTATAAACAATGCTTTATATTAAAAGTATTTTGTGATTTAAGGATAATTATCTAAACATACTTTCTAATAATAATTATCCTTAAAAGTGTATTACATTGTTTATTCTGCTGTTTGACTTTCTAATATTGCCACTTCCTGATCTAAAGCTTCAATTTTTGCTTGCATTACTGCATGGCATTTATCGATTAATTCTTTTAAATTTTCACGGTGATAACCCGTTGTATCAATAGGATCAAGTATTTCACAAATAACTACCCCATTATTCCAGCGGTTTAAATCCACTTTATTATGCAACGAAGAACAAACAACTGGCACAATAGGAACACCCGCATCAATGGCGGCATGAAAAGCACCTGTTTTAAAAGGTAGTAAACCTCTTCCTCGACTACGCGTCCCTTCAGGAAACATCCAAATTGAAATTTGTTTTTGACGAATAATCTCAGCCACTCGATTCATTGTACTAATCGCACTACTTCGTTTTTTACGCTGAATAAAAATATTACCTGTTGCCCAGAAAACCAAACCAAAAAATGGAACCCATATCAAACTACTTTTACCAATACTAACGGTTTTTGGTGGTACCATTGCCGCTAAAGTCAGCATATCATAATTATTCTGATGGTTAGCAATATAAATAGCTGGCTGTGTAAATGTTGGTCTTTTACGAGTAATTACTTTTAGACCCACTAATTTATGCATAGCACCAAATAAACCCGCCACGACACCTACACTACTGGGGTGACGTAATCGTAGCAATGCATAAACAGTACCCACTATACAAATAAGAATAGCACACACTATCACTATAGTAATTCGTATATATTTCAACATAATTTAATCCTATCTTCCCTGATAATACTTAACGATAATAAATAACATACCTTTTGTAGTACATCATTTATAGTCTTCCCATCATATAAAACCCTAGAATGTTAGATTTAAATGCGCTGTTACGCTTCTCTCTTGAATAATAGGGTGGTTGGGTAAGAATAATCGTCCTGTTCCCCATTCTACCTGTATTTGCCAATGTGGTTGTATCATTTTTACACCTAAAACATAGGCAAGTGCTTTTTGGCTCTTCGCCTGCTTTGCCGTTGTTTTTTGTATCCCAATATCTATACCGATATACGGCTCAATTTGCCCCTGTTTATACGGATATAACCATGCAATATTATTCTGTAATACAACACTCTTTTCCGCTGATATAGCAAAATCATTAAATCCCCGTACAGCATAACGCCCCATTAAATCCGCTTGTTTAATAGCAGGTAAATAATGGCGACTATATTGTCCAATTAAACGGCTCGATTGTCGAAAAAGCTGTGCGTTTATACGATAAAAATACGTCAATTGCCACTCTGTTCGCCAACGATTAAATTGCCCTTGTGGTTGATCTCGCCCTTGATTACGCATGGCATTCCACCATTTGAGACCCCATTCATAGCTTATATCAGCAATCAATGAACCATTAGGGAATAATTGTAAATGATTAATCCCTATCTGAGCGGTTGTTAAGGTAGGACTTTGTAAAGTAATTAAACTATCTAATAAATAACTTTTACTTTTTATCCGTTCTAACTGGGTATAAAGTGTAGAAACTGCATTTGAATTTCGTCTAAACGTATAATCACTTCGTATCGCTGCCTGCCATGTATATCCTCTTTGATCAACTGAAAAATACCGTAATGGAATAGTTGATTTAAAGGCTGAATATGAGCCAAATGTACTAAATGTCCAATAACCATAAGGGATAGTATGAAAGAAAGAGAAAGAACGGTTAACATTCTGACGATAAGATTTTAATGTATGACTTGCATTAAGATAAAGGCTATCAGAAAGACCTAAAGGACTATCTATATTCAATCCTCCCTTTACTTGCCAACGTCCTGTTCTTTTTGAAGCCGTATTATCTAAACCTAAATGCCCTGTTATTCGTGCTTTTTCTTCATTAAGAAAAGCCAGTTCAATTTTCCCATTTTTGGCAGGTAAAACATCGACACTCACTTTACTACCAGCCATTTTATTTGCTTGATCTAATGCTTGATCAAGATCTTTAATATTTAAAGGTTTACCTAACCGTTGAGGTAATAACATTGAGAAATTTAATCGCTGACTATTACTGGAGAATTGACTAATCTTCCCCTCTGTAACACGCATAATCAGCTGACCAGTAGAACCTACTTCAAAATGAAAAGGATTATGCACATAGCCTAACGCCAAATAAGCTGCTGTAATATCTTGACTTAGCTGATTCAGTCGTGCCTCATTTAAGCACTCATTTGCCTTAGGTGCAAAAGGGATTGGATCGATTAAAGTAAACCCTTTAAACTGTATCGTATTATAGGGTAAGCATACTTGTGATAAATCTGTTTGAGATGATACAGATGGTTTAGCTTGGTATTGATGTTGCTCTATCCAACGTTGTTGCTGAGTCTGTTGAAGTTGTTCATTTTGATACTTAGTTTCTTGCTGAAAACGATTAAATTCATTTTGCAAAGAAAGTAGTGATGTATTATTTGTATTATTTGCCCAAACAAAAGCAGGTACACAAGCAATCCATATCAGGGAGTATTTCATAAATATATCCTAATTTTCCGCACGACATCATACCCGCATAATCACCCCTTAACAAACAACTATGCCGTACTGCTTTGGTACGGTTAATATAACTTTAAAAACATCAACCGAAACCACTATTCGTAAATAGTAATTTCGGTATTTTAGTAAGTATTTAAACGAATTAACGGCGTCTACGTTGTTTAATCATTTTTACAAGGCGCTCTTTTTGATTTGTTGTGACATTAATATTTGTTTTAACCACTTGGTTTTTAACCACCTGTGGTTTTGGTGGATTAATACCACCTTGTTTCACTACTTCTGTTTTAGTTGAGTCCACCTTAACATTGACATCTGCCTTAACACCTGCAATTGTACCGTTATCCCAATCTTTTTTAGCACTCTCTGCCCATTTACCATCAGGATAAGGGGTAAATTTACCACTACCGCTGGCTGAAAGATGTACACTGGTTTCATTTACTTTATTTGTTACAGGGGTTGTCGTAACACTACCTGTCAGATTATTCATCACATTAGCAGCATTAATACTACTGCCATTAAAGTGAGCATTATTACCTGAAATAGTAGCATTTTGTGCATTTAGATCAGTTGTTGTATGTGTTTCATTACGCACAACATCAACATTTACTTTGCCCGAACCTTTTGATGGTGTCCATTTATCATTACTTAGACCACCACTTAATGATAGACCAACATCAACACCTGTTTTATTAACATTATTTTTAGCAGCATTTAAGGTAATATCACCTTTACCACCATCAATGTTTAGGTTTGTACTATTGGATGTCACACCAGTTAGTGTTACTCCGTTTTCACCTTGAATATTGACATTTTTACCATCAATAGAAACAGCAGAATGAGTGGTACTATTTTCATGCTGAACATTTACATTACCCGTAATACCAAGGCTAGATGTATTAGCCCCTACACTCACACCACCACCGACATTAACTTTAAGGTCTTGCACTCGGCTATTGCCGGGTTTTACTTCAACCGTATTGCCTGTAATGTAAACATTATTACCTGCTGCAACATTTGTTCCTTGTAAGCTGACACCCCCATTCCCATGAATATCAACATCATTACCACCTTGTACCGTATGTAATACAGCATCTGTACGGCTACCTTGATGTGCATTGGCTGTAAATTTTACATCAACAGATGGTATTGCTGCCCCAGCCGCAGGGATTACAATGCTACCTACGCCAACATTAAGGGTAAAGCCACCTCCTTTATGAGAACTAGTATTTTGCGATTGCGTAAAATTCGCTTTATCCGCATGAATATTGACATCGTTTTTAGCAACAATATCAGCTTGACTATTTAATGTACCTGTAACGATATTAACATTATCACCTTGTACATTAGCCTTATGAGCTGTGCTTGAGTGGCTCTGGTCTTTTTGGAAATGAACACCAGCATTCACACCAACATTGGTTGTTGTAAAGTCTTTTGTACTTGCACTCACACCGATAGTGATACCAGCAGTCAATTTATCATGTGATTTTGTATTATGTGCTGATTGTATAATCTGTTTATTGGAGTTAAGGTTAACATTACCTCCTCCTTGGTATTGTGTACCCATATCATGAAGATACTCAGCATTCATATTAATATCATTTCCTGCCGTAATTGTTGCACTCTGTGCATTTTCAGCAGTATTACTTTCACGACCACCAGAGATACCTAATACTAAACTACCACTTGCTGATTTATCCTTATTAATAGTCGTTGTTAAACTCAAGCCTAAATCAAAGTTTTTCTTTTTATCACTATCGGTATTATATTCTGGGCTATGATAAATAGCTTTAGCATTTTCAGTGAGATCATGACCTGCATTAAGTTGTGTGCCCTTATGTTTGATCATCTCATTAGCATTAATCGTCAGGTCATTAGCCGCAGATAATTGACTACCTTTTGCCTTTGTACTGGTTTTATCTTTATCAACGTGCTGAAGACCTAGTGAGATTTTATTGGTCAGGCTATTTTCTGTTACTGTTACTGTTTTAGTAATACCAAAGTCTGTATTAACCGTTGAATCATATACATAATCATGAGAGGCTTTTGTATTTACCTTATTTTCTGCATTAATAGATAAATCACCCTTTGTTGCCTCTACTTTACTACCGATTACATTAATATTTTTTGCTGTAAGGTTAGCACTACCACCACTGACTAATGATGGATTATAGGTATGCTCTTCTGTTACTTTATAGTGGTTATAAAAACCGAATGTAGCACTTGCTTCACCTTTAAATTTAAAGTTATTTTTAACATTATCTGCTAGGTTTTTGACCAATTCATCACGTTTCACTTTACCAATAATAACATCACCTAATAAATCAATAGATGATTTGGCAAGTCCTTCTTTATCCAGTGATACCATAGGTTTTTCAACCTTAGTCGTAAAACCAATACCAGATTGTTTATAACTTTGCGATAGATAATCCTGACTACTATCAATATTAATATTTTTACCTGCTGTAATATCAAGTAAACCACCTGCTTTTACACGACTTCCTGTGATATTGACATTATTATCGGTAATTAACTGTAGATTTGATTTAGAAGCAAGCTCAGCCTCTTTTTTGGTATAGACGAGTTTATAACCTTGTGTACGTTCTTTCGTAATATCAAAAATAGTTCCTTTACGCCCTTTTTCTTCAAAGACACTGACATTGGATACAGCATCTACAACTAAATCACCCTTATTGGCTTTCACTAAAGCATCTTTCCCAGAAATCACTCGACTGCCTGAAACGCTAACACCTTTCTTAGCATCTATTAAAACAGCACCATTAACAGTGAAATCCGCACCATGCTTTTCTGCATCATTACGAGTAGAGCCCAAGGTTTTTGAACCAGCTAAACCACCCCAATATTTTTCTCTATCATCAACAACATGACTATTTTTGACTTTTTCAGCCTGAAACTGGACATTACCGATATTTTCAACAACTAAATCACCATCAATTCGCCCCACCGCACCTGCAAATATGACATCAGCATTACTTGATGTAATTAAATCACCTTTTACATTAAGTTCAGTGGCGACATAATTTTGGGCATTAGCGGTTTGATGACTACTACCTGTTTTACGTTTTTTACCAAGATTTTTAAATTGAACATTATCATCATAATGACTATGTTCTTTTACCCCTTGAAGCGTAATACCCTTTTCACCATGTAAGGTTAATTGCTGTACATTAACTTGAGCAGCATCAGTAGTAAGTTTATCTTTGATTGCCCCTAGTTTAAGTTTATCGGCATTGATCACTGTACGCTGTGCTTTTTCTACCACGGTTAATGAACGCTCAGCTACTTTAGATCTTTTTTTAGTGTCAAAACGGTGCTCGGTAACGGATGTTCTTTCTTTTGTTTTTTGAGCGCCAAGATGTGTTTTTCCACCAATTAATACCGCATCTTTCGCTTGAATATGTGTACCAATTAGATCTAATTGATTTGATGCAATAACAATAACAGAGTCTGCTTGAATATTTGTTGTGACAAAGGATTCTTTATCATGATTTTTATCGCCACTACCAACAATATTATTCGGTTCTTTAATCTCTTTTACTGTACCGAGATTCTTTCTTGAAACCGTACCATCTAATCTGGCATTACCCGCAGTAATAATAACTTCTTTTGCCGTTAAATCACTACTTGTAATCGCTAAATTAGCCTGTTCATTAGTTGAGTGAATACGGATGCGACCAGCTTGGATACTACCAGCAACTTTACCATCTAATACTTGTGTTTGTTGAGGCAGAACATTAATAGTGAGCTGTCCATCATCTGCACGTTCAATCTTATTTTGTCCTTGTAGAATATTAACATTACCACCATCAGCCTGAATTTGACCAGAAATATTAACCGTAGGTGCAATAAGATCAAGATTTGATACGCCAGAAATTACCCCTTTTGTTGTAAGGCTCTTTTCACCATCTACATGATAGCCTATTAATTGACCACTTTCTACCGTTGGTTTGCCCACAACAAGAGAGGCTCTAGGTGTATTAATAAAACCACCTCCATCAACACTAATACCATTAGGATTAGCTAAGATATAATCGGCAGCCTGTCCTGCAATTTCTTGTTTACCCGCAATATGTGAAGGATTACGGCTTACTACTTCATTTAGGATAATTTTTGCTGCATGTGTTTGTAAATTTGGGTTTCTGGCAATATCACCTGCTAACTGCGTATGACTAGTTTGTAAGCCATTATTAAGTACAGCACCTGCTTTATTAACATTATATTGATTGTATTGGTTATGTGATAAACCAGATTGGCTAGGTGTTGCAATATTAACAACTTCTACACCCGCTTGATGCATCACTTGAGTATGGGTATTAGCTGTTTGAATATCAGCATAACTAATATAGGGTACATAACAAAGCGATAATGCAATTGTCATTTTAGAGAGAGAAATTTTTTGCATGGTCAAGATCCAAAATAATAAGCAAAATCTGACTGACAAGCCTTATTGATGTGCAAGTGGCCAGTGTCATTAACAAATAAAATTGTATCTTATTAATTAAATATGTATCTATTATTAAATATTTAATAAAATTCTTCAATTAATATATTGGTATGTTACAAAATTATTGATTATTATTTTTATTTGGAAATAATACCTATCTTTATAAAATAATATTTTATTAATCAAAAATAACGCATAAAGTATCTTTATAAATCCTATTTACTTATTATTTCTTGCTAAAAGGTATATAACACTTATCCATTCAATACATAATCTATATCAAAAATAGTTTAAGTATTAACATTTATCATACCTATCAATCCACAATAAGGTTTACAATAGAAAACATTAATCACTACTTAGGCAATAAGGAGGAAAACAATGCCTGACCAATTATCACCAACTACTCGTACAGCACTTTCTGCACAAGACGAAAAAGGTTGCTCACCACTTAGTATTGATGAAGCAATACACTATATGGCACAAGAAAACTATGATAAAGCCTTTCCTCTTTTTTTATTATTAGCGAAACAAGGTCATACAGAAGCACAATATTATGTTGCTTGGATGTATGAAAAGGGAAAGGGGATTTCTCAAGAAGATACAGAAGCAATAAGATGGTATAGCATTGCCGCAGAACAAAGTTATGCCCCTGCACAATTTAATCTGGCTGTTATGTATCAAACAGGTCGAGGGGTAGCACGAGATTATACAGAAGCCTTTAGATGGTTTAAAATCGCTGCTGAACAAGGTTATGCAAAAGCTCAATTCAGTCTAGCATGGTTATATGAAAAAGGGCGAGGTGTTGTACAAGATGATGCATTAGCGATTAAATGGTTTCAAGCAGCAGCCGAGCAAGGGTATGAGCCAGCACAATATAGTTTGACTCTCTTAACAAAAAAGGATAAAGCATAATCTATATTCATTATCCCTTACCTTAAAAAGTATTGATAAACTCCCCTAGTTTTACTTATTATAAGGAAATAATCATGCCTAATATTCTACAAATTACTCAAGCCATTATGGCAGACCCTCAAAATCAATACTATACAGAAAGGGGAATTGAACCATTATTTGCTGCACCAACTACGGCACGTATCAATATCGTAGGACAAGCTCCAGGTTTAAAAGCAGAGCAATCACGCCTTTATTGGAATGATAAAAGTGGTGATCGCCTACGCCAATGGTTAGGTGTAGATCGTGAAACTTTCTACCACTCTGGTCTATTCGCTGTTATTCCAATGGATTTTTATTATCCCGGCAAAAGCAAATCAGGCGATTTACCTCCTCGTAAAGGGTTTGCTGAAAAATGGCATCCCCTTATTTTAGAAAACTTACCCAATCTACAGCTTACTATTTTGATTGGGCAATATGCACAACAGTATTATTTGCCTCATCATTCACTCAGTGTCACAGAAACTGTTGCACATTATCAAGACTATCTCCCTCATTTTTTACCACTTGTACACCCTTCTCCTCGTAATCAGATTTGGCTATCTAAAAACCCTTGGTTTGAACAAATGGTTATCCCTGCATTACAAGCACAAATAAAAACTATTCTTTCTTAGATTATTTTAAAACCTAAATAAGGTATCAAGAAAAAGGGAACTTAAAGTTTTAAATCATTATTATTTTAAATATAAATTAATTTAATAAAAATTATCCTATCCCTTTTTATCAAATTTTGTTACGCTTATACAAGTATTAGTAAGCAGTAGAAAAGTTATATAAAAAAACTTGCTTTTTTATAGTTGAGGGAAGAAAATTATCCATTAGTTATTACTTATCAATAACTAATTATTTACACAATATTTTCATTAACTTAAAAAGTAAATTATCATTAGTTAATCCTTTCTACATCATAGAACCTAAACCATTTCAGTAGGATTGTTTATGTTTAATGTATCAAAATTTTTTAGTATCCTTTTAGGACTATCTATGTCATTTCATCTACAAGCTGCCCCCATTTTTAATCTTTTTGAATTAGGTATTCAACAAGGAAAAATATCTTTGTATGATCAAGTAGGGGAACAAAATATCCAAACCTCTATTGATAATGAGCAAGGTACATTAGCAATGTATTCACTCAAAAATAAAGAGAATTCGCATTTAGCCTATATGGTAGAAATTTATGCAGATGAAACAGCCTACCAGACTCACCTTAAATCTCCTCAATATCAAGCCTTTTTAAAAGCTTCTCCAGATATTCTGACAGAGCATAAAAAACGTATTGCCCTAACACCTCGTTTTCTGGGTGATAAGAAAGTAACACAAACAGCCACTACACGTACTAATCTTGTTTTTGTTGATGTTAAGCCTGAATTTAATCAACGTTTTAGTGAGATCGTAACAGCAGAAATGGCTGAATCACTAAAGGCTGAAAAGGGGGTAATTGCCATGTATGCAGCCACCTTAAAAGAAGAACCTCATAAATGGTTATTCTTTGAAATTTATGCAGATGATACAGCTTATGAGTATCATCGTACAACACCGCATTTTCAAGCATACCTAGCACAAACAACAGAAATGCTACAAGATAAACGTTACACAGAAATTCATCCTACTTTACTAGGCAATAAAGGAGGATTAGATTATTTATCACCTATACATTAGTGATACAGAAAGATACAAAAAAAGTATTGAAAAAAATATGACAAACACTATTTAGGGTAAACCCTTAGTATTTATTTGATAGTTATTTTATATTTGTAATAAATAACTTCTTTTTTAAATTAACTAGGAGAAAATAATATGTATCCTGATCTCAATGGTAAAACAGCTATTATTACTGGTTCATCTAAAGGTATTGGTGCTTCAATTGCTCTACGTTTTGCACAGGAAGGCATTAATATTGTTTTAAATTATAATTCTGATAAACAAGGTGCAGATGATATTGTTGCACAAATTACAGCAAAAGGTGGCAGGGCTATTGCTGTGCAAGGCGATGTCTCTAAAGAAGGTGTTGCTGATACCTTAATCAAAGCTGCTTTAGATAACTTTGGTCGTTTAGATATTTTTGTTAATAATGCAGGTATGGAACATCCTGCTCATACGCATGAGATGACCCTTGAAAATTGGCAAAAAGTTATTGATGTCAATTTAACAGGTGTGTTTTTAGGTGCACGAGCAGCATTACAATACTTTGTTGATAATAATATTAAAGGCAATATTATCAATATGTCTTCTGTTCATGAGCAAATTCCTTGGCCTCGCTTTGCTCACTATGCTGCCAGTAAAGGTGGTGTAAAACTATTTAATGAAACTATTGCAATGGAATATGCTCGCCAAGGTATTCGGGTTAATGCTATTGGCCCCGGTGCTATTAATACACCTATTAATAAAGAAAAAATGAATGATCCTGAACAAAAAGCTGCACTTGAAGCCATTATTCCTATGGGTTATGCAGGAGAGCCAGAAGTCGTTGCAAATGCCGCTGCTTGGTTAGCAAGTGATGAATCTTCCTATGTTACAGGGATTACTCTTTTTGTTGATGGTGGTATGACACTTTATCCTGCTTTTATGAATAACGGCTAATTCAATTATTAAATACTTTAATAAAAGGTCATCAAAAGATGGCCTTTTCTCTTAACATTTAAGAAGAATTGTTATGAATATTTTAATCGGCTTATTACCTGCTTTCTTTTGGGGAATTTTACCCCTTTGTGTTGCCCGTATTGGCGGTAAACCTGCTCAGCAAATTTTAGGTACAACGTTCGGAATTCTTGCCGTTGCTATTATAAGCAGTATTTTTTTTCTACCCATTCATTTTGATGCTTGGGCATATTTAATGTGCTTTCTATCAGGTGCTAGCTGGGCATTTGGACAAATGAATCAATACCGTGCCTTTACACAAATTGGTGTCTCTAAAACAATGCCTATTTCTACTGGTTTACAGCTTGTTGGAACAGCATTAATGGGTGTACTTATCTTTGGAGATTGGGCAAGTAGTACACAAAAAATTATTGGTTTTATCGCATTAACCTTAATTACTATTGGAATTTGGCTAACAACCAAACAAGAAAACCCTACGCAAGAAAATGCAGGAAATTTAAAAGCAGGGTTAATTACCTTACTTATTTCTACAATAGGCTATATTGGGTATTCTTTTTTCCCTAATTTTGCGACAAACCTTAGTGGGCAAGAAAAATTTTTACCACAAGCTATTGGTATGGCAACAGCTGCTATTTTATTAACTCGCCGTGGTGAACATCAAAACCGTATTTTTGACGGTAAAATAGCACAAAACCTTATTGGTGGTTTAGTTTTTTCTGGTGCAGCACTCACATATCTAATCTCTATTGAACCCAGTCGTAACGGTGTAGCAACAGGCTTCACGCTCTCTCAAATGAATGTTGTTATTGCTACACTCGGTAGTATTTATTTGCTTGGTGAAAAGAAAACATCGCTTGAAATGCGGTTTATCACTATTGGTTTAATTTTAGTTGTTAGTGGTGGTATTATGATTGGATTAAATCACTAAAATAATAGCTAAACTAGATATATTAAAATTAAATCGTAGATTACTAGAAAGCATAATTAACAAAGTATAAATAGGATAGTAAAGAATATTTATACTTTGTTTTTATATAATCTATGTTTAAAATAGCACTATCTTTATTCAAGTCACTAAAATATATCTAAGCACTTCTTAATATGCCAGAATATACTATTGAACAAGTTATTAATATTTTTATAAAAAACTACGGTTATCATGTACGGCTAAATGAGTTTGCAGAAGCAGAGCAACAAGTACAAAACTTATTAAAAATTCAGCCAAATGAACCTAGCCATTTTTATCGTTTAGCCTATATTTATTTAAAATGGAATAAACCACAACAGGGTGTAGAATGGGCATTAAAAGCATTAGAAAAAGATGCCTCTGATATTCCTACATGGGATATTTTGGCGCATTTATATGGTGATTTACACGATGATGCAAAAGCCGCTTATTATGGACGGTATGCACTTGATTTACGCGAACAACACTTGCATGGTGAGCATCCTAAAAAACCTGAATTACCCCAAATAATCTCAAAAGAGGGCAAAAATATCATTGCCTTTTCTCTCTATGGTACTGCCGCTCGTTATCTTGAACCTGCTGTTATTAATGCACAAATCGTAAACCATATTTACCCTGGATGGATTTGTCGTTTTTATCTTGATCATAGTGTACCCCATCATGCTATTAAACGTTTAAAAGCGAATGGTGCAGAATTAGTTTATATTGAAGAAATAGATGAGGCACTTCAACACTGGCCGGGAACAATGTGGCGTTTTCTTGCTATTGATGACCCTTCTGTTGCTCGTGTTATTTTTCGTGATGCAGACTCTGTTATTGGCTATCGTGAAGCTGCCGCTGTACAAGAATGGATAAAAAGTGGAAAACTCTTTCATCATATGCGTGATACAGGCTCTCATACTGATCTCATTCTAGCGGGGATGTGGGGAGCAATAGGAGGAGCTATACCGCATATACAAGAAAAAATAAATACTTTCCTTGCCCAAGGTTATAAAATTAAACACTTTGCTGATCAGGAATTCCTTGGTAAATATGTATGGCCTTATATGCATCAAAGTCTATATGCACATGATCGTTTATTTGGCTTTGCAAGTGGTCGCCCATTCCCACCATTACCTTTTAATCCTAAACAAAAAATTGGTAGCTATGAATCCTCATCAAAACTTCATGTCGCCACAAATTATCCTGATGGTACAAAGGTACGCTGGACATTATTCAGTCAGCTTGAACCTCTAATACAAGTTGATTTTAGTCCTATTTTTTCTTCTAAAGAATGGCAAGTTTGTTCCTATGAAGCCATCATAAAAAATGGAGCATTTTCTGATTTTATTCCCAAACGTTTTGGCAGCGAGGATTATCGGCAATGGATACGTATTGAAATAGAAAAAATAGAGTGAATAATTAAGTAAAATATCTTTTTATTTTAAGTATAAAGTAATAATAAAATTCTTTAACTAAATTACCTACAAAAAATTAGAGGGTAAAAATACTAGGGGGTGTAATAGATTAACCCTAAATTCATTACCTCTTTAGTTTTATAACAAAAGAGAGCATGGTTAAATTAGGGAAGTATCAGTATATCTACTACTGATTGGATAGTCAGTTCTAATATACAAAAATTCAAGTTATTTTCTCTATGTAGATTCTTTCGTTTACAATCATTTATCTTTATTTTTAACAGCTAATATAACAATTAATCTACTACAGTCCCTAATATTATTCTTATTTAAAAATTGACTATATTTAATCCTATTATAGTAATAAAAGACTAGATATTAAGCAAAATTAAAGTTTCAATTTCAAGTACTTGACACGTTCGTTATACTAATATTTTGGGACTTTTATGTAGTAGGAATTTTTATGAATAATAAACCATTTCCTTTACCAACAAGCTATTTTGGTATTCCACTAGGTTTATCTGCATTATCTTTAACATGGGCTCATGTTGATGAGTTATTCGCTTATTCTCATCTTATTAGTAATATTCTTGGTAGTATCGCTATACTTATTTGGGTATTATTTATAGCAATGTATATCTATAAAATTTTTGCCTATCGTTCTGAAGTATTGGAAGAATATCATTGCCCTATACGATTCTCATTTATTTCAATGATTCCTATTACTACTATGTTGTCAGGGGCTATTTTATTCCGCTGGATTCCTACTCTAGGTGAAAGCCTTATTTGGATAGGAACAATAGGGCAGTTACTTTTTTCTTCTATTCGCATCAGTGAATTATGGAAAGGAGGTACATTCCAACAAAAATCAACTCGTCCTCCTTTTTATTTACCAGCAGTCGCTGCAAATTTTACTAGCGCAGGTTCCTTAGCCATGCTAGGATATCATGATTTAGGGTATTTATTTCTAGGTGCAGGTTTTTTCGCATGGATTATCTTTGAGCCTGTACTACTACAACACTTACGTATTTCTTCAATAGAAGCACCTTTTCGTCCTACTATGGGGATTATTTTAGCACCGGCTTTTGTAGGAGTATCTGCTTATTTTTCACTGAATGGTGGTGAGGTAGATACTTTTGCTAAGTTTTTATGGGGTTATGGGTTTTTACAGCTATTTTTCTTATGGCGTTTACTATACTGGATCAGTGAAAACGGTATTAATATAGGATTTTGGGCTTTTTCATTTGGTCTTGCTTCTTTAGCTAACTCAGCTATTGTTTATTATCGTGCAGGCGTATTACCAGAATTAGCGGTAATATCTTTTAGCTTTGCTAATATTGCTATAGGCTATCTAATATTAATGACCCTTTGGAAACTTATAAAGGGGCAATTTTGGCTAAAAGCAAAATAGATAATTTTATTGAGAATAAAGTATCATATTTAAAATGAAATACCGTGTATTAATAAAGTAAATACACGGTATTTTTATTTGATAGATAAATGCTAAAAATGTTAAGGTGTATCCACAATTTATAAAAGCTCCTATGATAAGCCAAAAATATGCTTGTTAGATTAGCCCATTTATAAAGATTACTATCAAAATTTAAGCTAATACTTGCATTTTTTACTTAATATTTGAAGCTAAAGTAAATTGAGGACATAGCCTAGTAAATTATTAATATTACTAGCATTGTTTTATCATATAATATTTTAAATTTAAAATAAATATTTTATCTAAATTAATTTTATAAACCTTAAATTCAAAAAATAGAAGTACAATATTTTAAATAATAAATTAATGATATACAATATTGCACTTTGAATTTACCAATTATTAAGTAAAAATCTGTACAACTTGTAATGCTGCCAAAATAATACCTAATACAGCAATGTATAAATTACGTTTTTCATTTAATTTATGAGTTTCCTTTTCATATTGGTGAGCCTCTTTTTCATAGCGAAGATCAACGATATGATGTAATTGCGTAATTTTTTTATGCAATTCATTATGACGTTTATCAATTTCTAATAGTTGATTAATACTTTTCCATGCTTGGGATAATCCTCCATTTTTATATTCTACAGGATATTGAAAGAAAAACCTTGCATTAAATCGTGCTATTCTTTCATGAATATAAGCAAGCTGATCATTTTCCATTTTTTGAATAGATTGTTCAGCTACCATAGATAAATGTCCACCAATTTGATCCATCACACTTAAATAAGCATAAGCTAAAGTGAGTAAAATAACATAACGCTGAAAGTGATCAAAGGTATTAAATGTAGTAAGATACGATAAACCTTTTGTATCAATATGCTCTAAATGATTTGTTTCTTTATGATAATCATGGAGAGTAATTGTAGATGTTTTTCGGATAGCGAAAGAAACTTTATCAACTATATCAGGGGTAAATTCTACTGTTTCAATATAAGCTAAACGAGCAATATCATAATCAAATTTATTATTATCTAATTGTTGCTCTTTAAGCATATTTTCTGTTCGTTTTACCCATTCTTCACGGCTAATTGTTATATCAGGTAGCGTATTCCAATCAATACAAAAAACTTGCTTATAGTTATTTGAATTTTCAGTTATATCATTAGCTGAACGTCTTTTAACTTGTGTGACTTTTTCAGTAAAAAACTCTAACCACCAGCAACCAGAAGAGGGATCTACCAAAAAACGACTATTTTTTAATAAATTTTTTTGAAGAAATTGGATTTCTCCTTTATCACTATTTAAGTATTTTCCTATTTTAAGTACTTCACATGTATTAGGGATAAGACTAGTATCTTTAACTCTATAAATTCTAGCAAGTGTATTTTCCATCATAATTCCTTAGGATTAATCCATTGATACTCACCTTATTTATAAAATATCTCTTCAAAAATCTACTTTTATATAAAAATATATTGTCTATCAATGACTTTTTATAAATAAGGTTTTTTTATTTATGATTCGGCTAAAGCATGACGTAGTGCTTCTGCAAGTGCTTTTATTTCTTCTTTATCACCTTCTACTCTTGCGTGTGCTTGAACATTTTGTTGACCTGCATAACGAGGGATCAGGTGGTAATGAACATGAAAAACTGTTTGACCTGCACATTCATGATTAAATTGCGTTAGGATTAGTCCATCCGCTTGAGTTATTTTCATTAAAACAGGCGCAATTTTTTTAGCCGTTGCTATACATGCTTTTGCACCTTCTTCTGAAAGTTCAAAAAAGGTAGGGGCAGGTTCTTTAGTAAGAATTAAAAGATGTCCTTTAGACTGAGGCATAATATCCATCATAGCATAGGTTTTATCATCTTCATAAACATTAAAAGAAGGTAATTCACCTCTTAAAATTTTGGCAAATACATTGTTATTATCGTATTGCATACAATCTCCTAAAACAATTAATTAAATAAATATATAGTATCAAAATAACTTAAAGATATTTTATATTGTATGTTATTTCTTTTGAAACTAATTGATTTAAGGAACTTATTGGTATTAAAGCTATTTTTATATATAAATAAGAAGAATAATAAGGCACTGTGGATAACTAGAATAAATAGGTTTTTATCTTTTATTTCATTATCTTAGGTTTTATAGAAAGGCTTAATAAATAGGCATAAAATTATTGAATGAAAATAGGATAAAAGAACTATATTTAGTTTAAAAAAGATTATTCAAAAGAAATAGTATCCTTATACCCATACTTTTAAAAAATATACTTTACTAATGATATTTTAATGATTAATTCAAAATAAGAAGTACTATGTTTTAAAGGATAAGTTAATGAGAAATGTCTATAGTATTGTACTTTATTTTTAAAAACTACCTAATTAAATAAGATAAGTAAAGTTATCCATTATTTTATGTGTATTTTACTTTTATAAAAGAGGGAAAAATAATATATTTTTAATTATTATCTTAGATATCCTATTTAATACACATATTTTATCTAAGTTATTCTTCTATATAAAATATATTAACTTATTGAAAATAAAGTTATTTAATATATTATTCTAGTTATCCACAGTGCCTTATTATTCTTCTTATTTATATATATTAATAGCCTTAATATAGAAAGATTTTAACTAATGCAAAAAAGATAAAGAAGGATATGTTTATAAATTAGTAAAGCATCATTATAAATAGTATTTAGGATTGGATTAACTATGAAATAGGGTTTATCAAATGAGTAAATATAACTGTCTTATTTGAGGAATACGATAAAAATAAATAATAAGCTTGTTTTAAATATAGTCAGATATAGCTTAATCAGCATATAGTAAGATTTATCTATTTTTTATATTATTATGTGCAAAGTTAAAATTATTACTTATAGTATATGATTACTTTTTAATTATCTATTATGTAGTAAAGTTATAATACGATAGAATTATATTATCTGCTAATTATTTATATCTATTTTGAAATTAATACTATATAACCCATCAAGTTGATCTTACTAATATTTTAGTAATTATTTATACTTATCCACAGATAAATTAACACCTTAGATGATTAGGTAAAAGAAGAAATAAAGCTTGTTTAATCATTTATATAAGAAAATATATTTATAAAAATTACCTAGTACCAATTAGTAAACAGCATTTGTATAGAGAGTAGTTTATAAATCAATAATTATTAATTTTAATTGCCAATGTATTTAAGTATATAAAATAATAATTAGGTTATAAACATAATATACAAGTTTATTTCAAAAGATATTAACAAAGTTATCCACAACTATTTTAGTACAATTGTTCCACGTGGAACATCATTCTATATATTTAGTTTAAGCTATACCTTAACTTTAAAATAGATGTGTAATATTTTAAAAAATAAATTAATGAAGTAAGATATTTAGTATGCCTTTATCCTTAAATCTACTAGTGTTTAAAAATAGATCTATAAAATATAAATTTAGACTATATTTTAATATTTAAAATGCTATACATCATTTATATAAAAGGCTTTGTTTTGATTAAACCTATTATTTTTAATTAACTTAATTCTAAAATAGATAGTATTTTTATGCTTATGTTAGTTTTGATAATAGAATTCTTATTTGTATTAATAAAATATAAAAATGTTCCACGTGGAACATTTTATTAAATAGAGTTAGAATAATAACTTAAATATTAATAATAATAGAAATACAATAGATTAATTGCTATATTAATTTATAAAATAATTTATGGTTTTGGTAGATTAACTCTAAATTATTATTCTCTAAT
Source organism: Pelistega ratti (assembly GCF_009833965.1). Taxonomy (NCBI): domain Bacteria; kingdom Pseudomonadati; phylum Pseudomonadota; class Betaproteobacteria; order Burkholderiales; family Alcaligenaceae; genus Pelistega; species Pelistega ratti. The sequence goes on along the minus strand of NZ_CP047165.1, from coordinate 1,624,557 downwards.
CTTATGATAACAAGATGTATAGCTAAATTAGGGAAATATCAGTGTATTTATGGATACTTTTTTAGTATAAAAAACAATTATCTACTTTGTTGTATATTTATTTGCAATTAATTATCTCTTAAATTTAAGATAGAACATAATATTTGAAAACAGAGTTAATGAGGGGAGATATGCTGTGTTGCACTTTGCTTTTAATCTACTTTTTATTTATAAATTAATATAATGACTAATTTAATATAGCTCTTTTGTTGATATAGTAATGTTCCACGTGGAACATGGTTTTACTAAAATAACTATTGCTTTATTTATATATTCTATTAGTAATAATATATAAATATGCTTTGAGGTTTTATTTAATGTATTTTATTAAAGAAAATTTAAATAATAAATTCATACCTATTTAAGCAATGTTTTGAAATGTTAAAATAGATCTGTTTTAATTGTTCCACGTGGAATATACTACTATTTTTAATTAAAAATGAATTATCCTAAAGAATTTGATATTATTGTTGTTGGTGGTGGTCATGCTGGTACAGAAGCAGCACTTGCCTCAGCAAGAACGGGTGCTAAAACTTTATTATTAACACATAATATAGAAACCTTAGGTCAGATGTCATGTAATCCTTCTATTGGAGGTATTGGTAAAGGACATTTGGTTAAGGAAATTGATGCTCTAGGTGGGGCAATGGCGTTGGCTGCGGATGAGGGAGGCATTCAATTTAGAGTGCTTAATTCTTCTAAGGGCCCTGCTGTGCGTGCTACTCGTGTGCAAGCCGATCGTTTACTTTATAAACAAGCTATTCGTGGACGATTAGAAAATCAAGAAAATCTTTTTATTTTTCAACAATCTGTTGATGATTTAATTCTTGAAGGTGATAAGGTTGTTGGAGCTGTTACGCAAATAGGTATTAAGTTTAGATCAAGAGCAGTTGTATTAACAGCAGGTACTTTTTTAAATGGACTTATCCATATTGGTCTAAATAATTATTCTGCAGGTAGGGCAGGCGATCCCCCCTCTATTAGCCTTGCTCATCGATTAAAGGAAATGAATCTTCCTCAGGGCAGATTAAAAACAGGAACGCCTCCAAGAATTGATGCCAGAACAATAGATTATTCTAAATTAATAGAACAACCGGGTGATACAAATCCTATACCAGTATTTTCTTATATGGGAAATGCAGAAATGCATCCAAGGCAAGTGTCTTGTTGGATTACGCATACTAATGCAAAAACACATGATATTATTTTAAATAGTTTAGATCGCTCACCTTTATATACTGGTATTATTGATGGAGTGGGCCCTCGTTATTGTCCTTCTATTGAAGATAAAATTAAGCGATTTGCCGATAAAGATTCTCATCAAATTTTCTTAGAACCTGAAGGATTATTAACACATGAAATTTATCCTAATGGTGTTTCTACAAGTTTACCTTTTGATGTTCAATTAGAACTTATTCATTCTTTACCTGGTTTAGAAAATGCTCATATTTTAAGACCCGGTTATGCTATTGAGTATGATTATTTTGATCCTAGGGGCTTAAAAGCAAGTCTTGAAACAAAAGTAATAAAAGGTTTATTTTTTGCTGGGCAGATCAATGGAACAACAGGATATGAAGAAGCCGCTGCACAAGGTCTATTAGCAGGCTTAAACGCTTCTCGATATGTTAATGAGCTAGAGGCTTGGACTCCTCGCCGTGATCAAGCTTATTTAGGTGTCCTAGTTGATGATTTAATTACTAGAGGCGTAACTGAACCTTATCGTATGTTTACTTCTCGAGCAGAATATCGTTTGAGTTTAAGGGAAGATAATGCTGATTATCGTTTAACAGAATTAGGTAGGAGTATGGGTTTAGTACCTGATGACCGTTGGGAGGCTTTTTGTCGTAAACGTGATAATATTGAAAAAGAAGTAGTACGTTTAAAAAGTATTCGTGTTAGTCCGCGTACTTATCAAGAGAATGACGCTGTTGCTTTATTTGGTAAACCATTAGAGAGAGATTATCTTTTATCTGATCTTTTAAAACGCCCTAATGTGAGCTATGATGCTTTACTTAATTTACCATCTGAAAAAAATTATTATCCAGCAGAACAATTAAGTTTGGCAGAAATTGAACAGGTTGAAATTCAATTAAAATATGCAGGCTATATTGCTCGTCAGCAAGAAGAAGTTAATCGTCATATTCATTATGAAAATCAAAAAATTCCTACTTCTTTAGACTATGATGCAATGACTAATTTATCTTTTGAGGTGCGTCAAAAATTAAAAGAGCATATGCCTGAAACAATTGGGCAAGCAAGTCGAATTTCAGGGGTAACACCAGCGGCAATTTCATTATTGTTAATTCAAATTAAACGAATGCAATAAAGGGATTTATAATGGATACTATAATTCAACAACGCTTGGATGAAGGTGCTAAGTCTTTAGGTCTTGTATTAAGTCAGGAAGAGAAACAGCGTTTATTTAGTTATATGAATTTATTAAAACGCTGGAATAAAACGTATAATTTAACAGCATTAAAAACAGATGAACAAATACTTGTTCATCATCTGTTAGATAGCCTTTCGGTTGTTTTGCCGTTAAGAAAATCTTTTTCTAATAGAGAATCTGTTCGTGTTTTAGATGTGGGGTCAGGCGGGGGATTACCCGGTGTTGTACTTGCTATTATGAATCCTACATGGCAGGTAGAATGTATTGATGCTGTTGAGAAAAAAACAAGTTTTATTTTGCAGGTAGCAGGAATATTAGGACTTAAAAATTTAAAATCCAAACATATCCGAATAGAGAATTATAGTGTAGAGCCTGTTGATTTGGTTATTTCTCGTGCCTTTGCTTCGTTGGCAGATTTTGCTAATTTAGCAGGTAAACATGTTGCTCATACAGGTTCTTTAGTAGCTATGAAAGGGCATTATTTAGAGGAAGAAATTGAAGAGCTACATGCTAAATCTTTATGGGAAGTAGCTAGTTATCTCCCGATAGAGGTTCCTCAATTAGAGGCAGAACGTTGTTTAATTTATTTAAAGCAAAAAGGAATTTAAAGTGGCTAAAATTTTTTGTGTTGCAAATCAAAAAGGTGGTGTTGGTAAAACAACAACAGCTATTAATCTAGCAGCAAGTTTAGTCGTACACAAAAAAAGAGTTTTATTGATTGATATTGATCCTCAAGGTAATGCAACCATGGGTAGTGGTATTGATAAAAATGCTGTTGAATTGACAAGTTATCAAGTACTTATTAATCAATCTACTATAGAAGATGTACGTATTCGCTCAGAAATAGGTGGGTATGATGTTTTACCTGCTAATAGGGAATTATCTGGGGCTGATTTAGATCTGGCTCAGTTAGAAGATAGGGAACATCAACTTAAAAAAGCATTAGAAGTTGTTGATGATCAATATGATTTTATTCTAATTGATTGTCCTCCAACATTGTCCTTATTAACATTAAATGGGTTAAGTGCTGCACATGGTGTTATTATTCCAATGCAGTGTGAATACTTTGCTTTAGAAGGTTTAGCTGATTTAGTAAATACAATTAAACGAGTTCATAAAAATCTTAACGCTAATCTTACACAGATTGGTATACTAAGAGTAATGTTTGATGCTCGTATTACTTTACAGCAACAAGTTTCTGATCAATTAGTAGAGCATTTTAAGGATAATGTTTATAAAACGATTATCCCACGTAATGTAAGGTTAGCTGAAGCACCTAGCCATGGAATTCCTGGTATTAATTATGACCAGAGTTCTCGAGGTGCTAAGGCTTATGCACAGTTTGGTGCTGAGTTAATTAAACGTGTTAAAAAATTGGATAAAGCATAATGGCAACAAAAGTAAGTAAGGTAAGTAGTAAGACAGTAGCAAAGAAAACAATAGCACCTAAAAAAACACAAAAGGGTCTTGGAAAAGGACTAAATAGTTTATTAGGTGATGATAAAGATGTTTTTGATGCATTGCAGAAGAAAACGACTGAGGGTGTGAGTATGTTAACGCTTTCTTCTTTAAAAGCAGGAAAGTATCAGCCTCGCTCACATATGGATGAAAGTGCATTGCTTGAATTAGCAGACTCTATTAAAACACAAGGACTGATGCAACCTATTCTTGTCCGTCCATTAAAAGAAGGGTTGTATGAAATTATTGCTGGTGAACGCCGTTTTCGTGCAGCAAAATTAGCAGGTTTAGAAGAAATACCTGTACTTATTAAAGAGGTTAGCGATCAAAATGCCGCTATTATGGCATTGATTGAAAATATGCAAAGAGAGGATTTAAATGCCTTAGAAGAAGCGAAAGGGATTAAGCGTCTTATTAATGAATTTAAATTTAATCATGATGAAGTTGCTCAAGCAATAGGTCGTTCTCGTTCTTTTACAACGAATCTTCTCCGTTTATTAAATTTGGCAGAGCCTGTACAAACGATGTTAAGTGCAGGTGATATTGATATGGGACATGCTAGAGCGCTATTAGCATTAGATAATGCACAACAAATTATTGTTGCTAATCAAGTTCATGCTAAGCAAATGTCTGTGCGAGAAACCGAAAAATTAGTCAATAGTATTCTTTCAGGAGAAAGTGGTAAAAAAACAACAAAAAAAGAAAAAAATCTGGATCGTGATTTAGTACGCTTACAGGATAATTTATCGGATTATTTAGCAACAACGGTTAGTTTTAAGATGGGTAAAAAGGGTAGTGGGCAATTAATTATTGATTTTAATAATACGGAACATGTTAATACTATTCTAGAAAAACTCAAACTTGATGGTGTTTTTGAATAACTAACATATTGTTTTAAAAGAGAAATTATTAAAAGTAATTTATTATAAGAAAATAGTAAAGGGATGATTATATTTTTACAGTCATCCCTTTTTGTTGATATTTCATATCGTCTTTTGGTAAAATACTTGTTTCACAGCGAAATTACGACATTTCGCACATAATATTTCAGTATATTGCAAATTTCTAAGAAAATGTCTTGACAAGCTTAGATAAACCGTTCATAATACGAGATTCTTATGGTAGAGTGCCCGAGTGGCTAAAGGGGGCAGACTGTAAATCTGTTGGCTAGCGCCTACGTTGGTTCGAATCCAACCTCTACCACCACTTTTTATGTGTTCTTTATCGAGCTTACATCGATCAGTCAAAGAGAAGAGTAGAGAATAAATAAAAGGCTGGTTTTGAGTTTTGCGGGCGTAGCACAATGGTAGTGCAACAGCCTTCCAAGCTGATGATGAGGGTTCGATTCCCTTCGCCCGCTCCAGTTTTGCTCATGTGGCTCAGTGGTAGAGCACTCCCTTGGTAAGGGAGAGGTCGCGGGTCCGATTCCCGCCATGAGCACCATGTAATCTATTATTATTAATTTTCCTCAAAGACATATTCAGGAGTCTTGGTCATGGCAAAAGAAAAGTTTGAACGTACCAAACCACACGTAAACGTAGGTACAATTGGTCACGTTGACCACGGTAAAACCACATTAACGGCAGCGATTACTACTGTATTAGCAAAAAAATTCGGTGGTGAAGCGAAAGATTACTCAGCAATTGACGCCGCTCCTGAAGAGCGTGCACGCGGTATTACGATTAATACAGCACACGTTGAGTACGAAACAGCAACACGTCACTATGCACACGTAGACTGCCCAGGACACGCTGACTATGTAAAAAACATGATTACAGGTGCGGCACAAATGGACGGTGCGATTTTAGTATGTTCAGCTGCTGACGGTCCAATGCCACAAACACGTGAGCACATTCTATTATCTCGCCAAGTAGGTGTACCATACATCGTGGTATTCTTAAACAAAGCGGATATGGTGGATGACGAAGAGTTATTAGAGTTAGTAGAAATGGAAGTGCGTGAGTTATTATCTAAATACGACTTCCCAGGTGACGATACACCAATCGTTAAAGGTTCTGCTAAATTAGCACTAGAAGGTGATACAGGCCCATTAGGTGAGCAAGCTATTTTAGCGTTAGCTGAAGCGCTAGACTCATATATCCCAACACCAGAGCGTGCGGTTGATGGTACTTTCCTAATGCCAGTAGAGGACGTGTTCTCTATTTCAGGTCGTGGTACCGTGGTAACAGGGCGTATTGAGCGTGGTATCATTAAAGTAGGCGAAGAGATCGAAATCGTAGGTATCCGTGAAACAGCGAAAACGACTTGCACAGGCGTTGAAATGTTCCGTAAATTACTTGACGAAGGTCAAGCGGGTGATAACGTAGGTTTATTACTACGTGGTACAAAACGTGAAGATGTTGAGCGTGGTCAAGTGTTAGCGAAACCAGGTACGATTAAGCCACACACAAACTTTGCGGCAGAAGTGTATATTCTTTCAAAAGAAGAAGGTGGTCGTCATACGCCATTCTTCCAAGGATATCGTCCACAGTTCTACTTCCGTACGACAGACGTAACAGGTACGATCACATTACCAGCGGATAAAGAGATGGTGTTACCGGGTGATAACGTAGCGATGGACGTAGAGTTAATTGCACCGATTGCGATGGAAGAAGGTTTACGCTTTGCGATTCGTGAAGGTGGCCGTACAGTAGGTGCGGGTGTGGTTTCTAAAATCACTAAATAATTTAAGATTATTGTTGTAAAATATCGGGTAGTCGTGTAGACTACCCAGACTCTTCAAAAAAGAGCGTGTTAAATAGGGGTATAGCTCAATTGGCAGAGCGTCGGTCTCCAAAACCGAAGGTTGTAGGTTCGATTCCTACTGCCCCTGCCATTAAGGCGGTTTTTCCGCATAAAGAATATGTCAAATAATAGTCAAGTTGAAACCGTTTCAGATTCAGGTGAAAAACTGAAAGTCTCTCTAGCAATTGTTTTTATAGTTGCTGGAGTTTTTGCTTATTCATTTTTTACTGATTTTGGTCTGTATGCTCGTTTAGGAATGTTCCTTGGTGGTTTAATTCTTTCTGTTGTTATGCTTGGTATTAGCCAAACAGGCAAGAGAATGCTTGATTTTACCAAAGGTTCATACAATGAGATGAAACGCGTGGTATGGCCTACTCGCAAAGAAACTATCCAAATGACGGGTATTGTCTTTGTGTTTGTGGCAATTATGGCTATTTTCTTGTGGATCGTGGATAAGCTTATTACATGGGCTGTTTATGGTCAAATTCTAGGTTGGAACTAAGGACTTACTTATGAGTATGCGTTGGTATGTAGTGCACGTTTTCTCTGGTATGGAGAAAAAGGTTCATAGTTCTTTATTAGAACGTATCGAACAGCACGGCTTACAAAATTCTTTTGGACGTATTCTTGTACCAACAGAAGAAGTCGTAGAAAGTCGTGGTGGTACACGTGCGGTAAGTGAACGTCGTATTTTTCCTGGCTATGTACTTGTTGAGATGGAATTCTCTGATGAGGCATGGCACCTAGTCAAAAGTACTAATCGTGTAACAGGATTCTTGGGAAGTGGTTCTAATGCAAGACCAACTCCAATTCCTAAACATGAGGTAGAACGCTTATTGTCACAAATTCAGGAAGGTGGTGAGAAGCCACGTCCTAAAATTTTATTTGAAGTGGGTGAATCCTTACGTATTAAAGATGGCCCATTTGCAGATTTTAACGGTGTAGTAGAAGAAGTCAATTACGAGAAGAACAAAGTTCGTGTGAATGTAATGATTTTTGGACGTAGTACACCTGTCGAGTTAGATTTTAGCCAGGTTGAGAAAAACGTATAATTTTTCTATCCTGATTCTTTTAACCCCGGGGAGCTTTTAAGCGAATACCCGTAAGGAGTAATAATATGGCGAAGAAAATCGTCGGCTTTATCAAGTTGCAAGTGCCAGCAGGTAAAGCAAATCCATCACCACCAATTGGTCCTGCATTGGGTCAACGTGGTTTGAATATCATGGAATTCTGCAAAGCGTTCAATGCTAAAACTCAAGGCATGGAACCAGGTCTTCCTATCCCAGTGGTGATTACTGCTTATGCAGATAAATCATTCACTTTTATCATGAAAACCCCTCCAGCAACTATTCTTATTAAGAAAGCGGCTGGTATTCAATCAGGCTCTGCACGTCCTCACTTAGATAAAGTAGGTAAATTAACTCGTGCTCAAGCAGAAGAAATTGCAAAAACTAAAGCCCCTGATTTAACAGCGGCTGACCTAGATGCTGCAGTACGTACTATTGCTGGTAGTGCTCGTAGTATGGGTATCACTGTTGAGGGTGTATAATCATGGCGAAATTATCTAAACGTGCTGCAGCGATTGCGGCTAAAATTGATCGCAATAAATTATATTCAGTTTCAGAAGCACTTAGCTTAGTCAAAGAAACAGCAACGGCTAAATTTGATGAATCAATTGATGTAGCTGTTCAATTAGGTATCGACCCTAAAAAATCAGACCAATTAGTTCGTGGTTCAGTTGTACTACCTGCTGGTACTGGTAAAACAGTTCGTGTAGCAGTATTTGCTCAAGGTGAAAAAGCTGAACAAGCTAAAGCTGCAGGTGCTGATATTGTCGGTATGGAAGACTTAGCTGCTGAAATTAAAGCAGGTAATATTAATTTTGATATTGTTATCGCCTCACCTGACACAATGCGTGTGGTTGGTGCTTTAGGTACTGTATTAGGTCCTCGTGGTTTAATGCCTAACCCTAAAGTAGGTACTGTGACACCAGATGTAGCAACAGCTGTTAAAAATGCAAAAGCTGGTCAAGTACAATACCGTACAGATAAAGCAGGTATTATTCATGCGACTATTGGTCGTGCATCTTTTAATGTTGAGCAACTACAAGAGAATTTATTAGCTTTAGTTGATGCTCTAAATAAAGCACGTCCAGCTGCCGCAAAAGGCGTTTATTTACGTAAATTAGCTGTATCATCAACAATGGGTGGTGGTGCAAAAGTTGAAGTTGCTTCTTTAGCAGCTTAATCACAGAACTTTGGGCTGTACTCGGTAGTAAGCTGAGTACTGCTGTCAAAGACCGCAGGAGCAAAATAGTTTATACTATGAGAGCTTAAACCCAAATGCAAATTTGGATCCGGCGTAGATGGCGTCCCATGGAAGAATTCTTAATCGAGCTCTACCAGAGGTACGCCGCATATGGTAACACAATGGGAAATCCTTCCTACGTGTTTTTTGATGGAGTGTTCAAACCGTGAGTCTCAATCGTAATGAGAAAGCAGTTGTCATCGAAGAGGTTTCTGCTCAACTAGCAGAAGCACAATCGGTTGTCGTTGCTGAGTACCGTGGTATTGACGTCGCTTCTGTCACCGTATTGCGCAAAAAAGCACGCGAATCTGGTGTATATCTACGTGTTCTTAAAAACACATTAGTTAACCGCGCTATTCAAGGTACTGCATTTGACGGTATTTCTGATCAATTAACTGGTCCATTAATCTATGGTATCAGTAAAGATCCTGTAGCTGCGGCGAAAGTACTCTCTAATTTTGCTAAAGAGAATGATAAAATCGTTCTTAAAGCTGGTGCATTGCCCGGCTCAGTTCTTGATGTAAATGGTATTAAAGCATTAGCAACAATGCCTTCACGTGAAGAATTGTTATCGAAATTATTGGGCACAATGCAAGCACCTGTCGCTACATTTGTGCGTACGCTTAACGAAGTACCAACGAAATTCGTACGTGGCCTTGCTGCTGTACGTGATCAAAAAGAATCTGCGTAAGCGATTTGTTGGTTCTTTTTTAATGACTAAGCGATACAAAACCCTGGAATTTATTTAAAAATTTATATTTGGAGTTCTTAAAATGGCTACAAAAGCTGAAATCCTAGACGCAATTGCTAACATGACTGTGTTAGAATTGTCTGAATTAATCAAAGAAATGGAAGAAAAATTTGGTGTGTCTGCTGCCGCTGCTGCTGTTGCAGTTGCTGCTCCTGCTGCTGGTGGTGACGCTGGTGGTGCAGCTGCTGAACAAACAGAATTTACTGTTGTTCTAGCTGACGCAGGTTCTTCTAAAGTTAATGTGATCAAAGTTGTACGTGAGATCACTGGTTTAGGCTTAAAAGAAGCTAAAGACTTAGTTGATGGTGCTCCAAAACCATTAAAAGAAGGTCTAGCTAAAGCTGAAGCTGAAGAAGCTAAGAAAAAACTAGAAGAAGCTGGCGCTAAAGTTGAATTGAAATAATTTCTTCTTTAGAACCTCCCCGAAGAGAGCTTTTGCCCTCTTCGGGTTTTTGCGTCTTTCGAAAAAAACATTTTAATTGTCGTTCAAATCCCCTTAACAGGGTCAGAAAAAGTGATTTTTTCTGAAGTCGTAAATCCCTACAGAGTTATGCTTTGCATAGTCTCTACAACCCTCTCGAGTCGGAGTGCTCATGCCTTACTCGTACACAGAAATAAAACGTATTCGTAAAAGCTTTGCTAAACGCGAAGAAGTCCAGGATGTTCCATACCTGTTAGAAACGCAGTTACATTCATATCGTACTTTCTTGCAACAAGATACTCGTGCGCAAAAACGTAAGAATGAAGGTTTACAAGCTGCTTTTAATTCTATTTTCCCTATCGAAAGTGCTAATGGTTTAGCTCGCTTAGAGTTTGTTAGCTACACTTTGCGTGATCCCGTATTTGATGTGAAAGAATGTCAATTACGCGGTTTAACGTATCATTCTTCTCTTTACGCTAAAGTGCGTTTAGAGCTACTTGATCGTGAGGCTAGTAAGCCAACAGTCAAAGAAGTTAAGGAAGAAGAAGTGTATATGGGCGATATGCCTTTGATGACAGATACGGGTTCTTTCATTATCAATGGTACAGAACGCGTTATCGTATCTCAGTTACATCGTTCACCAGGTGTCTTCTTTGAACATGATCGTGGTAAAAATCATAGTTCAAGTAAATTATTATTCTCTGCTCGTGTTATTCCTTACCGTGGCTCATGGTTGGATTTTGAGTTTGATCCGAAAGATTTACTGTATTTCCGTATTGACCGTCGTCGTAAGATGCCTGTTACTACATTGCTTAAAGCGATTGGTCTTAATAATGATCAAATCTTAGCTACTTTCTTTGAGTTTGATCACTTTGATTTACGTGAAGATGGTGCTGTATTGAGCTTTATCCCTGCTCGTTGGAAGGGTGAAGTAGCACGTTTTGATATTACTGATAAAAAAGGTAATGTCATCGTTGAAAAGGATAAACGTATTACAGCGAAGCATATTCGTGATATTGCGAATGCTAAATTAGAAAAAATCTCTGTTCCTGATGATTATTTATTAGGTCGAGTGGTTGCAAAAACGATTACTGATCCCGATACAGGAGAAGTGCTTGCACAAGCAAACGCAGAGATTACTGAAGCGTTATTAGCAACATTGCGTGCTTCGGGTATTCAAACATTTGATACGATTTATACCAATGAATTAGAGCATGGTGCGTATATCTCTGCGACATTAAGCACAGATGATACACCAGATCAAATGGCAGCTCGTGTTGCTATTTATCGTATGATGCGTCCAGGTGAACCACCAACTGAAGAAGCGGTAGAGGCTTTATTCCAACGCTTATTCTACAGTGAAGAGACTTATGACCTTTCTGCGGTTGGTCGAATGAAAGTAAATAGCCGTCTTGGTTTGGGTGAAGGAGCAGAAGGTCCATTAACACTAACCAATGAAGATATTCTTGAAACGATTAAGGTTCTTGTAGAGTTACGTAATGGTCGAGGTGAGATTGATGATATTGACCATTTAGGTAATCGTCGTGTTCGTTGTGTTGGTGAGTTAGTTGAAAATCAATTCCGTGCTGGTTTAGTACGCGTTGAACGTGCGGTTAAAGATCGTTTAGGTCAGGCAGAATCTGATAATTTATTACCCAATGATTTGATTAATTCAAAACCTATTTCTGCTGCGATTAAAGAATTCTTTGGCTCTAACCAATTATCTCAATTTATGGATCAGACAAATCCATTGTCTGAAATTACCCATAAACGTCGTGTATCTGCCTTAGGTCAAGGTGGTTTGACACGTGAACGAGCTGGTTTTGAAGTGCGTGACGTACATCCTACACACTATGGTCGTGTGTGTCCGATTGAAACACCAGAGGGTCCAAACATTGGTTTGATTAACTCAATGGCGCTTTTCTCTCGCTTAAATGATTATGGTTTCTTAGAAACACCTTATCGTAAAGTGATTGATGGTAAAGCGACAGATATTATTGAGTATTTATCAGCTATTGAAGAAAGTAAGTTCGTTATTGCTCAGGCAAATGCACAGTTAGATGATGATGGTCGTTTAATCGATGATTTAATTGCTTGCCGTGAAGCAGGTGAGACTATGCTTATGTCACCTGATCGTGTGCAATATATGGATGTAGCGCCTTCACAAATTGTTTCTGTTGCTGCTTCATTAATTCCATTCTTAGAGCATGATGACGCGAACCGTGCATTGATGGGTGCAAACATGCAACGTCAAGCTGTTCCTTGCTTACGTCCTGAAAAACCACTTGTTGGTACAGGTATTGAGCGTACAGTAGCTGTTGACTCAGGTACAACAGTACAAGCTACTCGTGGTGGCGTAGTTGATTATGTCGATGCAGAACGAATCGTTATCCGTGTTAATGATGATGAAAACACTTCTGGCGGAGTGGGTGTAGATATTTATAACCTCACTAAATATACGCGTTCTAACCAAAATACGAATATTAACCAACGTCCAATCGTTAATATTGGTGATCATGTTGCTCGTGGTGATGTATTGGCTGATGGTGCTTCGACTGATCTCGGTGAGTTAGCCCTTGGTCAAAATATGTTGATTGCCTTTATGCCATGGAATGGTTATAACTTTGAGGACTCAATTCTTATCTCTGAAAAAGTAGTTGCTGATGATCGTTATACTTCTATCCATATTGAAGAATTAACGGTTGTTGCTCGTGAAACTAAACTAGGTAATGAAGAAATCACACGCGATATTTCAAACTTACCAGAGATTCAACTTAACCGTTTAGATGAATCTGGTATTGTTTATATTGGTGCAGAAGTTAAAGCAGATGACGTATTAGTCGGTAAAGTAACTCCAAAAGGTGAAACACAATTAACACCTGAAGAAAAACTACTACGTGCCATCTTTGGTGAAAAAGCTTCTGATGTGAAAGACACCTCTTTACGCGTACCATCAGGTATGGTAGGTACAGTAATTGATGTTCAAGTGCTGACAGGTAAAGGTGTAGAACGTGATAAACGTGCGCAATCTATTATTGATGAAGAACTACGCCGTTATCGTCAAGATCTTAACTCTCAATTAGCGATTGTAGAAGAAGATATGTTTGATCGTCTTCGTAAGGTCTTAGTTGGTAAAAAAGCAAATGGTGGTCCAAACCAATTGGCTAAAGGTACTGAAATTACAGATGCATACTTGGATAAAGTTAGCCAATGGCATTGGTTTGATATCCGTGTAGCCGATGAGGATGTGGCGGTTGTTCTTGAACAAGCTAAGGACTCTATTGAGCAAAAACGTCATGAGTTTGATCTCAATTTTGAAGAAAAACGTAAGAAATTAACACAAGGTGATGAGCTACCTCCAGGTGTTCGTAAGATGGTTAAAGTATTCTTAGCCGTTAAACGTCGTTTACAGCCAGGGGATAAGATGGCAGGTCGTCACGGTAATAAGGGTGTGGTTTCTCGTATTCTTCCTGTTGAAGATATGCCACATATGGCGGATGGTACACCAGCGGATATTGTATTGAATCCATTAGGCGTACCTTCACGGATGAATGTTGGTCAGGTACTTGAAGTTCACCTAGGTTGGGCAGCAAAAGGTGTTGGTCAGCGTATTGCCGATATGCTAGCAGATGAGCGTCATGTTCAAATTGCAGAAGTGCGTGAGTTCCTCAATAAAGTGTATAACACAACAGGTAAGCAAGAAGCCTTGGATCAATTATCGGATGAAGAGCTTTTAGCGATGGCGCATAATCTTAAAAAAGGTGTCCCTTTTGCAACACCTGTATTTGATGGTGCGACTGAGGAAGAAATTACACAAATGTTAGAAATTGCGTATCCAACAGAAATTAAGGAACGTTTAAATCTAACAGATTCTCGTACGCAAGCCTATCTCATTGATGGTCGTACAGGTGAGCCATTTGAGCGTCCCGTCACAATTGGTTATATGCATTACTTGAAACTTCATCACTTAGTGGATGATAAGATGCATGCTCGTTCAACAGGACCTTACTCTCTTGTTACACAACAACCACTAGGCGGTAAAGCACAGTTTGGTGGACAACGTTTTGGTGAGATGGAGGTATGGGCACTTGAGGCTTATGGTGCTTCTTACACCTTACAAGAGATGCTAACAGTGAAATCAGACGATATAACAGGACGTACTAAAGTGTACGAGAATATCGTTGAGGGCGACCATATGATTGATGCAGGTATGCCTGAGTCGTTTAATGTATTAGTCAAAGAGATTCGCTCATTGGCATTGGATATTGAATTGGAGGGTAAAAAATAATGAATGGATTGATTAACCTCTACAAACAAATTTCAACGGATGAACAGTTTGATGCCATCAAAATTGGTATCGCTTCTCCTGATAAAATTCGTTCATGGTCTTATGGTGAAGTGCGTAAGCCAGAAACGATTAATTACCGTACATTTAAACCAGAACGTGATGGTTTATTTTGTGCCAAAATTTTCGGTCCAATTAAAGACTATGAATGTCTGTGCGGTAAATACAAACGCTTAAAACATCGTGGTGTTATTTGTGAAAAATGTGGTGTTGAAGTCACTGTTACAAAAGTACGCCGTGAGCGTATGGGACATATCGAATTAGCAAGTCCTGTTGCACATATTTGGTTCTTAAAAAGCTTACCATCTCGCTTAGGTATGGTGCTAGATATGACATTGCGTGATATTGAACGCGTGTTATATTTTGAGGCATGGTGCGTGATTGACCCAGGTATGACACCGTTAAAACGTGGTCAAATCATGAGTGATGATGAGTATTATGCTAAGATTGAAGAATATGGTGATGATTTTGTTGCCTTAATGGGTGCAGAAGCCGTACGTGAATTATTGCGTACGATCAATATTGATAAAGAGGCTGAATTACTACGTTCTTCACTTGATACAACCAAATCAGATGCTAAAGTTAAGAAAATTTCTAAGCGTCTGAAAGTTATCGAAGGTTTCCAAAAATCAGGTTTAAAACCCGAATGGATGATTATGGAAGTGCTACCAGTGCTTCCGCCTGATTTACGCCCATTAGTACCACTTGATGGTGGTCGTTTTGCAACCTCTGACTTAAACGATTTATACCGTCGTGTCATTAACCGTAATAATCGTCTAAAACGTTTAATTGAGCTAAAAGCCCCTGAGATTATCCTTCGTAACGAAAAACGTATGTTACAAGAAGCGGTGGATTCATTATTAGATAATGGTCGCCGTGGTAAAGCCATGACGGGTCCAAATAAACGTCAATTGAAGTCATTGGCTGATATGATCAAAGGTAAAGGCGGTCGTTTCCGTCAAAACCTTTTAGGTAAACGTGTGGACTACTCTGGTCGTTCAGTGATTACTGTAGGTCCTCAACTTAAACTACATCAATGCGGTTTACCAAAATTGATGGCATTGGAGTTGTTTAAACCCTTTATTTTTAACCGCTTGAAAGCAATGGGCTTAGCTTCTACTTTCCGTGCGGCTAAGAAAATGGTTGAAACACAAGAAGCGGTGGTATGGGATATTCTTGAAGAAGTGATTCGTGAACATCCTGTGATGCTAAACCGTGCACCAACGCTACACCGTTTGGGTATTCAAGCCTTTGAACCACAACTTATCGAAGGTAAAGCGATTCAATTGCACCCTCTTGTGTGTGCAGCGTTCAATGCGGACTTTGACGGTGACCAAATGGCGGTACACGTACCATTATCACTTGAAGCACAAATGGAAGTTCGCACATTGATGTTAGCATCTAATAATGTGTTATTCCCCGCATCAGGTGAGCCATCTATCGTACCTTCTCAAGATACGGTATTGGGTCTTTACTATACAACGCGTGAGCGTATTAATGGTAAAGGTGAAGGTATGTTCTTTGCCGACCTTCAAGAGATGCTCCGTGCGTACAATAGTGGTGAAGTAGGTTTACAAAGCCGAATCACTGTACGTTTGAATGAATATACGAAAGATGAGAATGGTGAGTACCATGCGGTTCTTCGCCGTTTTGAAACAACGGTTGGCCGTGCATTATTATCTGAAATTCTGCCAAAAGGATTGCCATTCAGTGTTTTAAATAAAGCATTGAAGAAAAAAGAGATTTCACGCTTGATTAACCAATCTTTCCGCCGTTGTGGATTGCGTGATACCGTTATTTTTGCTGATAAACTCTTACAAGCGGGTTTCCGTTTAGCGACACGTGCAGGTATTTCAATTGCTATGGGTGATATGCTTATCCCTGCGGCTAAAGATGAAATCTTGGCACAAGCGAGTGCAGAAGTAAAAGAGATTGATAACCAGTATGCATCAGGTCTTGTAACCTCTCAAGAACGTTATAACAACGTGGTAGATATTTGGGGTAAAGCAGGTGATAAAGTTGGTAAAGTGATGATGGAACAATTATCGACTGAACCTGTTATTGACCGCTTTGGTGAAGAAGTCCGTCAAGAGTCTTTCAACTCAATCTATATGATGGCAGACTCAGGTGCTCGTGGTTCTGTTGCCCAAATTCGTCAGTTGGCAGGTATGCGTGGTCTGATGGCAAAACCAGACGGCTCTATTATTGAAACACCGATTACGGCTAACTTCCGTGAAGGTTTAAATGTATTACAGTACTTTATTTCAACACACGGTGCGCGTAAAGGTCTAGCAGATACTGCGTTAAAAACAGCGAACTCAGGTTACTTAACTCGTCGTCTTGTTGATGTAACACAAGATTTAGTGATTACTGAACAAGATTGTGGCACAACAAATGGTTATGTCATGAAAGCCTTAGTAGAAGGTGGTGAAGTTATTGAGCCATTACGCGAGCGTGTACTCGGTCGTGTAGCAGCCAGTGATATTGTCAATCCTGATACACAAGAAACTGTTATCTTTGCAGGTACTTTATTAGATGAAGATAAAGTTGAGTTAATTGATAAATTAGGTATTGATGAAGTTAAAATCCGTACTCCATTAACGTGCGAAACACGTCGTGGTCTATGTGCACATTGTTATGGTCGTGACCTTGGTCGTGGTTATCTTGTTAATACGGGTGAAGCCGTGGGTGTTATTGCTGCCCAATCTATTGGTGAACCTGGTACACAGCTAACCATGCGTACATTCCACATTGGTGGTGCGGCTTCTCGTGCTTCATTAGCATCTGCCGTTGAGACAAAATCAGCTGGTCATGTTGGTTTCACAGGTAGTATGCGTTATGTGACCAATGCTAAGGGTGAGCGTATTGCGATTTCTCGTTCAGGTGAGATTGTTGTTTATGATGATCAAAACCGTGAACGTGAACGTCATAAAATCCCTTATGGTGCCACAGTATTGGTTGGTGACGGTGAGCAAGTTAAAGCAGGTGCTCAACTAGCAACATGGGATCCATTAACACGTCCTATCGTTTCTGAGTATAAAGGTAAAGTTCGCTTTGAAAATATCGAAGAGGGTGTAACCGTTGCTAAACAAGTAGATGAAGTAACAGGTCTTTCTACCCTTGTGGTGATCACACCAAAAGCACGCTCTGGTAAATCAGCACTTCGCCCACAAATTAAGCTATTAAATGAGCAAGGCGAAGAAGTGAAAATTGTAGGTTCTGACCATTCTGTTAATATCACATTCCCTGTTGGGGCATTGATTACTGTTCGTGATGGTCAAGATGTGGATGTGGGTGAAGTATTAGCTCGTATCCCTCAAGAATCACAAAAAACACGTGATATTACGGGTGGTTTACCTCGTGTGGTTGAGCTATTTGAAGCACGTTCTCCAAAAGATGCAGGTATCTTGGCTGATGTAACGGGTACAGTATCCTTCGGTAAAGATACTAAGGGTAAACAACGTCTAGTGATTACCAAAGTAGATGGTACAACGCACGAGTTATTGATTCCTAAAGAGAAACAAGTCTTAGTGCATGATGGTCAAGTAGTGAACCAAGGTGAGCTAATTGTAGATGGTCCATCTGATCCACACGATATTCTTCGCTTAAAAGGTATTGAAGCCTTAGCGCAATATATCGTTAATGAGGTACAGGATGTTTATCGTTTACAAGGGGTGAAGATTAATGATAAGCATATTGAGGTTATCGTTCGTCAAATGCTCCGCCGTGTAAATATTGTTGATGCTGGTGATACATCATTTATCCCTGGAGAGCAAGTTGAACGCTCTGCTATGCTAAATGAAAACGATCGTGTTCGTGCAGAAGACAAACGTGAAGCGACATATGAAAACGTGTTATTGGGTATTACGAAAGCATCACTTTCAACAGACTCATTTATTTCAGCAGCATCTTTCCAAGAGACAACACGTGTCTTAACAGAAGCTGCTATTATGGGTAAACGTGATGATTTACGTGGTCTTAAAGAAAACGTGATTGTTGGTCGATTGATTCCTGCTGGTACAGGTCTCTCTTATCATAATGCTCGTCGAGCAAAAGAGGCGGCTGAACAGCAAGATCGTCTTGCACAACGCGCACAAGATAATCCATTTGAAACACAGCAAGCTGAACCTGTTTCATTGGAAAGTGCGATGGCAAGCTTCTTTACAACACCTGTGACAACAGATGAGTCATCAGAAGCGTAAAGCATAGTTATTTAACTATCAAAAATAAATCCCTTAATAAGTTTTTATTAAGGGATTTTTTTATTAAATCACTATAAATGAATACAGAAAAGTTTGGTCTAGATGAAAACCTTATTCAGTAACAATTTTTTTGATTAGTTTTTCAGCATTGGCTAGATTATTTTCAACTTCATTATATTGAATAGTGCTACTTGCAATTAATGCTTGCGTGCTAGTGTGTGCGACTTTAACCTTGCCATCGACTTCTGTCACAAGCACTTTTAGGGGTAATTGAAGGGCAAAAATAGGATCTTTTACCATAAAGGGAATAAAGGGAGTACCTGCTTTTGGTGTTCCAAAAATAATGACCTTAGCTGGTTGCATGGTAAGCCCATCTTTAGCAGCAGCGGCTTGGTGATCAATAACAGCAAAAACAGTCATCCCTTTACTTTCAACGGCATGGGTAAGTTTATTAACGGTTTCATCAAAAGAGTATTTACTGTCTAGGGTGACGGTTTGATTCATAGGATGTTCGTGTGCTTGTTGGTGAAGAGATGGGTTTGCATAAACAAAGGGAGTACTAGCTAATAATAGCGTAGCAACGAGTAGATTTTTCATAAAAATTCCTTTAAGTGGGCAAAAACCATGTCTTGCCCAATTTTTATTTGAAAAGAGTTTATTGACCCAATTCTTTACGTAAGTCTTCGTAACCACCACGATTGGTTAAATTAGTAAAACCTTCTTCTTTTAATGATTCTAAGGCGATACCTGCACGGCGACCACTTTTACAATAGAGATGAATATTGGCATTTTTGTCTGTTGTTACTTCACCAATACGCTCTTTAATTTGTTCATAAGGAATATTAACAGCCCCTTGAATATGACCAGCAGCAAATTCTTCAGGTGTACGTACATCAATAAAAATAATTTCTTGTTTTGCTTCGGCACTAACAGTTGTTGCATTATCTGTTGTCGGTGCAGAGCCTAAGGCATGAGCAGTAAGGCCTGTTGTTGCTGCTAGTATAGCAGTTAATAAAATAGTGGTTTTTTTCATCATATACTCCTAATTAATAAAAACAGATTAAAAATACGGAAAAACAGATAATAATATTTTTACCGTTATTTCAGTAAAAGAAAGCATACTAAAATAGTATTGCCTATTTTATTTGAAGTATTATCTTTTTTCGTATTTTGCATAACTTGAAAAATTATCAAGCGTTTCCAATAGGAAAAGTATTCATCCATAGTATGTCTTAGTTATCTAAAACAATGTTTGAATAGAATGAATACCTTTACATCTTACACGATACCTATAGGAAAGGAAATAAATAATACTTCTCATTAACAAAAAAATCTTACAGAAATATTTCAGTTAATCGCACCGTATTATTTTTTATCTATATTATAATAATAAGCATTCTCATTCTGAAAAAGATAAAAGAATGTTTGAAAAGACAACATAATCACCATAAGTAGTCCCATTTTAGGGGATATGCAATGCTCTATTTCTGTTGGGGTTATAAATTACATCATTTATAGCCAAATCATGCTTAATAGCAAATATATGTTAAGAGATATCAGTTGATTAAAAGGGATTTTAGTATGAAAAAATGGTTCAATATATTATTAGTAATGGTTAGCATGGCTATAGCAGGTCAAAGTTTAGCAATGACCATTCAAACGGCAAAGGGTGAAGTCAATATTAATCAACCGTTGAGTAATAATGTTGCAGTTTTTGAGTTATCTGCCTTAGATACATTAAGTGCTTTAGGGGTATATCCTAAAGGAACACCTGAAGTAGTTGAATTAGATTATTTAAAACCTGTGTTTGAAGCAGGTACAACGGTAGGTACATTATTTGAGCCTGATCTTGAAAAATTAAACGCCTTACAACCCGAGGGTATTATTATTGGTGGACGTATGTCGCCTAAATATGCTGAAATCAGTAAGGTTGCCCCTGTTTTTGATATGACTAATACGGGTACAGATATTGCTCGTGCACAAACCTTATTAAAGGAATATGGCAAATTATTCGGAAAAGAAGAGCAAGCTGCTGAATTAAGTAAAAAACTAGATCTAGCACTACAACAAACACAAGATATTATCAAAAATCAAGGTAAAGCCCTTATGATTATGGTGAATGGTAATAAAGTGGCTTCTTTTGGGGTGAAATCACGTTTTGGTTATTTATTTAATGATTTTGGTTGGGAACCTGCTGATAATAATCAAAGTGATGCTCGCCATGGCAGTCCAGTGTCATTTGAATTTATTCGTGATATGGATCCTGATTGGATTATTGTGATGGATCGTAATGCTGCTATTGGTGCTAAGGGAGAAAGTGCTAAAGCAGTCTTAGATAATGCACTGCTTAAAGATATTAAAGCCTTCAAAAATAACCATATTATTTATTTAGATAGTTCGTCTTATCTTGCTTCTGGTGGATATCAACAAATGATGCGTGAACTAAAACTACTTCGTGATGCGGTTAGTCAATAAGTTATGCTAGGACGGATAATGATGGTAGGCATTTTATGCCTACTTTTTATTGTAAGCCTCTTTATAGGGGTAAGTCATGTTTCATTAACAAGTCTTTTTTCTGATGCAAATGCACTCACTGTTTTTTTAGATAGTCGAATACCAAGAACACTAGCAGTTATCCTAACAGGGATGTCAGTGGCAAATGCAGGTTTAATTATGCAAATACTGATGAGAAACCGCTTTGTTGATCCCTCTATGACAGGGACAACTGAATCGGCTGCATTGGGATTACTACTGGTTACTATATTCATACCAAGTGCGAGTCTTGGTATTAAGATGCTGGTGGCTGCTATTGTTGCTATTATCGGTTTAAGCGGTTTTATGATGATTGTTCGGCGACTACCGCCTACTGCTTTATTACTTATCCCTTTAACCGGTATTCTTTATGGGGGTGTTATTAGTGCGATTAGTCTTTTTATCGCCTATGAAACGGATATGCTACAGAGTATGGTGGCATGGATTATAGGGGACTTTTCAAGTGTATTAACAGGGCGTTATGAGTTGCTATGGGGAACAGGTATTCTTTGTGTGGTTTCTTTCTTTTATTCTAATCAATTTACCATTGCTGGTTTGGGTAAAGAAATGAGTTTAAATTTAGGGTTAAATCATCAACAAATTACGCGAATGGGCTTGGTCATTGTTGCCCTTATTTCTGCCATTGTCGTGGTAACAGTAGGCGGTATTCCTTTTATTGGTTTGGTTGTCCCAAATATTGTGAGCCGTCTGATGGGGGATAATGTGAAAGAAACACTCCCGTGGATTATGCTATCAGGAGCCGTCTTAGTGTTATTTTGCGATATTCTTAGCCGTGTAATCAACTACCCTTATGAAATTCCTGTGGGTACGATTATCGGCATCTTAGGAACAATCGTTTTTCTTTATCTTCTTTATGGTCGAGCACCACGCTATGCTAAAAAATAAACTTTTTCTATTAAGTGGTGTATTACTAGGTGCAATTGTATTATTTATGACCCTTGGTGCAAATGGGCAATGGGCATTTGTTTTACCTTTTCGGGGTGGCAAATTATTTGCTTTATTAATAGTTGCTTATGCGGTTTCTGTTTCTACGCTACTTTTTCAGACAATTACAGCCAATCGGATTTTAACACCTTATATTATGGGGTTTGATACCTTATATTTATTGATTCAAACACTACTTATTTTTATCTTAGGAGCAATAGCCTATTCAACATTGAATATAGGGTTTAAATTCAGTATTGAAGTAGTGCTTATGTTGGGTGCATCTATGGTGTTATTTACGTCCCTTTTTTCTAAAGCCCATGAAGATTTGTACCGTATGATTTTAACGGGTGTGATTCTTGGTATTTTATTCCGTAGTATTAATACCTTTTTGCAGCGAATGATTGATCCAGAAGAATATTCAGTGGTGCAAAGTGTGAGTTTTGCACAATTTAATCTGATTAAAACGGATTTATTACCTTATAGTGCAGTGATTATTATGGTAGTGAGTCTTTTGATTTGGCACAGTCGGCATGAATTAGATGTGATTGCATTAGGACGTGATCAAGCGATTAATTTAGGAATTAACTTTAAGAAAAGGATTCTCTTTTTTCTCTTTTTAATAGCGGTATTAGTGGCTGTTTCAACGGCATTAGTAGGGCCTATTACTTTTTTAGGTTTACTAGTCTCTGGATTAACATACGAATATTTTAAAACAGATCGACATAGTATTTTAATTCCTGCTGCTTTTTTAATTGGAGCGATTACGCTGGTCTTAGGACAAGTTATTTTTGAACATTTTTTAGGAATGAAAGGCGTGCTGAGTGTTGTGATTGAATTTATCGGTGGTGTAGCCTTTATTCTTCTCCTTCTTAGACGAAAATCTTTATGATTACAATAGAGCATCTTCATTACCAATTGGCAGGTGGAACACCTATTCTCAAGGATATTACAACCCATATCCCCAAAGGGGGAATTACGGCTTTAGTTGGTCCTAATGGAGCAGGAAAATCTACTTTATTTGCACATATAGCTCGGTTGCAAACTATTCAACAAGGAAAAATTCTGATTGATCAACTTGATGTGAGTAAAACACCTATTGATGAAATGGCAAAGAAAATAGCCATTCTTCGTCAAGACAATACGGTGAATAGTCGTATCACTGTGGGGCGTATGTTGATGTTTGGGCGTTATCCTTATCATAAAGGTCGTCCCCGTACAGAAGATGTTGAGATTGTTAATGCTACATTAGAACAATTTCAACTAATCGATTTACGAGAACGATTTATGACAGAGTTATCAGGTGGTCAGCGTCAAAGAGTAATGGTTGCTATGGTATTTTGTCAATCAACGGATTATTTATTATTAGATGAACCCTTAAATAATTTAGATATGTATCATTCTCGCCAGCTAATGCAACAGCTTCGTCATATTGCGGATACATATCAGCGAACAATTGTTGTGGTGCTTCATGATATTAATTATGCTTCAGCTTATGCGGATTATATTATTGGTATGAAAAGTGGTGAAGTGATCTTAGAGGGTAAACCAACGGCGGTACTGACAGAGCATAATTTAGAGCGTTTATTTGGGGTCAATGTACCTATTGTGATGATAAATGGGTATCCAATGGTGATGCATTATTTGTAGTAAGAATAGGGAAATAAAAATAGTTTAACTATAAATTTAATTTAAAAAGAGATTTAGTCTATCTTTAATGTAAATTGACAAATACCTAAAAGGTCAGTAAAGTTTATAGTTGCCACGATAGAAGTGAATGGCATTTTTCGGTTATTTTTTGCATTATTTTGATAGGTTAAACATGGAACAATTATCTCTTGAAAAAAGTAAAATCAAAATTTTATTACTAGAAGGTGTACACCCCAATGCGCTTGATGTGCTGAGTTCCCATGGTTATACCAATATTGAATTTCATAAAAAAGCACTGGAAGGACAAGCCTTGATTGATGCCATTAGTGATGCACACTTTATTGGTATTCGTTCTCGTACACGCTTAACAGATGAAGTATTATCTCATGCCAAAAAATTGATTGGTATTGCTTGTTTTTGTATCGGTACAAATCAAGTTGATTTAGAAAGTGCGGCAAAGCGTGGTATTCCTGTATTTAATGCGCCTTTCTCAAATACTCGTTCCGTTGCTGAGCTAGTGCTTGGTGAAATGATTCTACTGATGCGTAGAATTCCTGAAGCAAATGCACAAGTACACCGTGGGGAATGGATTAAATCAGCGGAAGGTAGTCATGAAGTGCGTGGTAAAAAACTAGGAATTGTGGGCTATGGTCATATCGGTACACAAGTTAGCGTACTGGCAGAAGCCTTGGGTATGGAAGTGCTGTTCTATGATATTGAAGCTAAATTGCCATTAGGTAATGCTCGTGCGGTTTCTAATCTGAGTGATTTACTGGCGGAAAGCGATATTGTGACACTACACGTTCCAGAGAATGAAAGTACAAAGAATCTCATGAGTGCAGAGCGTATTGCGCAAATGAAACAGAATGCTATTTTGATTAATGCTTCACGAGGAACAGTGGTTGATATTGATGCTTTAGCCTTGGCATTAGAGGAAAAACGTATTAGTGGTGCGGCAATTGATGTGTTCCCTGTAGAGCCTAAATCTAATCAAGAAGAGTTTAAATCACCATTGCGTAAATTTGATAATGTTATCCTTACACCTCATATTGGTGGCTCTACAATTGAAGCGCAGGCGAATATTGGTATAGAAGTAGCGGATAAGATTGTGCGTTATTCTGATCATGGTTCAACGCTTTCTGCGGTTAATTTCCCAGAAGTTTCTTTATCTGAAAACAAAAATGCTAGCCGTTATATGCATATCCATGTCAATAAACCCGGGGTATTAAGTAACCTTAATAAAGTCTTTACGGGTGATGGAGTGAATATTGTGGGTCAATATTTGCAAACGAATGCACAGATTGGCTATGTCGTTATTGATGTCGATAAGAATAGTAAAACAGAGGACTTCTTAGAGCAGCTTAAAGCGATTGATGGTACGATTAAGGCGCGTGTATTGTACTAAGAGAGTATAAATAGTGGCATATCATGGAGTAGGGTAGGTTTTGTTATTTTCCTTTCTTGATGATATAAAATGATAAAAAAGCAGGCAATTGTTGCTTGCTTTTTTATTTTTGACACCTGAGAATATAAAGTTAAATTTTTTGTTTATATATATCATATATCGGAAAAATCACTGCAAATAGTGTTGAGTCGCTCGGGCAGTTCTTTCGCGTTGCTCCAGAAAACTCGCTTTGTCAATCACGATTTCTTCGTTCTTTTTCCTTTAATAGATACTCTATGATGTTGATATTTTAAAAACTAAATTTTCTGTTTATATACATCATATATCGGAAAAATCACTGCAAATAGTGTTGAGTCGCTTGAGCAGTTCTTTCGTGTTGCTCCAGAAAACTCGCTTGGTTAATCACTATTTCTCCGTTCTTTTTCCTTTAAATAGATACAATAAATAGAATTTCTTTTTATACAAAATAATTTATTCGCTTTTACCCTTGTTGATTTTACCTAAAAATAAGAAAGATAAAAGAAGTCATTTGCATATCTGATAGCAATGCGATATGATGCGAAAGGCTATTTTAAGATAATGATGATAGGAGCATAGACAATGAAAAGAAAAGTCAGTTTAATTGGTGTCCCTACGGATGTGGGAGCAGGGCATCGTGGTGCTAGTATGGGGCCTGAGGCATTGCGTGTAGCAGGTATTACGCAAATGCTAGAGAGTATGGGGGTTGAAGTTTATGATAGAGGTAATTTGCATGGACCAGCTAATCCGTTTACTAAACCGGTTGAGGGTTATCGCCATTTGAATGAAGTGATTGAATGGAATCAACTTGCTCATGATGCGATTTATACCGAATTAAAGCAAGGGCATATACCTATTATGCTTGGGGGGGATCATTGTTTAGGTGCAGGTTCTATCAGTGCGGTTGCTCGTTATTGCCGTGAACAAAATAAAGAACTTCGTATTATCTGGTTAGATGCACATACAGACTTTAATACCGCAGAGATTACCCCATCAGGTAATATGCATGGTATGCCAGTGGCATGTTTATTTGGACATGGGCCCAAAGCCCTCGTAGAAATGTCTGGTCATGTGCCGACACTTAAAGCGGAGATGATTCGTCAAGTGGGTATCCGTAGTGTAGATGAGGGTGAAAAACACTTTATCCATCAAGCAGGTATTCAAGTCTATGATATGCGTTATATTGATGAAGTGGGTATGCGACATACGATGGAAAAAGCCCTAGAGGGTTTACATAAAGATGTACATTTACACATTAGCTTTGATGTGGATTTTTTAGATCCAGAGATTGCACCCGGAGTAGGGACAACTGTTCGTGGAGGTCCTAATTATCGAGAAGCACAGCTTTGTATGGAAATGATTGCAGATACGGGTCTGATGGCATCACTGGATATTGTGGAGCTAAACCCAGCATTAGATGTACGCAATTTGACGGCGACTATTGCAGTTGAGATGGTACAAAGTTTATTTGGTAAGAACACCTTAGTGCGTGTATGAGTACGCTGTATGAGTAGTGTTAATGCTGTCTATCGTAAGAGTGTTGCTGAACGCTTTCTCTATGCTTTTTTATTTGAAGTGCTAGGGATAACGATTTCTGCCCCCTTAGGTGCTTGGGTATTTAATCATAGCTTGTTTTCTATGGGGGTTGTTACGGTTGTTATTGCGTTGATGGCATTATTATTAAATATGTTTTATAACACCGTATTTGATTTTTATCTATTGCGTAAGGGTTATACTAAAACAAAAAAAATCCGAGTATGTCATGCAATTGGTTTTGAGATTACCTTATTTTTAATGACAATTCCGTTTATTGCTTGGTATCTTGGTGTGAGTATCTGGGAGGCGATTGTTTTAGATATTGTCTTTATTTTGTTTTATCTTCCCTATACCTATTTATTTAACCTTTGCTATGATATTGTTCGTAGCAAAATTGTTAAAGTATAAAGAGAAATTGTATGGAACAGCTTGAGTTTTTTGAAATTCCAAGCCCCTGTATCAGTGTATGCCAATCTAATGAGAAAGGGTATTGTATGGGCTGTTTCCGTACACGAGATGAGCGGTTTCATTGGCAACAATTAAGTGATTCCCAGAAAAGAGATGTGCTTAAAGCCTGTCGTATCCGCCGAGTGCGTGCGGTGAAAGAAAAATTAGCGAAAATACAAAAAGCACCTGAAGTGGTGAATGAGAATTTGACGTTGTTTTAGTCTATATTTTGTATTTTTAATTAAGATTTTAGTTCAAATATAAAGTATAAAAGAAAAGCCAGTAATGAAAGGATAGAGATATTAAAAGCTAAATAGATTAAGAAATAAAGTGCAATATCTTACATTATAAGTACTGCTAATAAGATTTTGTTTTAATTCTCTAAGTTATATAGTGAGAAAACCCTATCAAGTATCACTACTTAATAGGGCGTTATAAAATCAATACAATACTTTTAATTCAATTCTTCCACAAAAACCAATTCTGGATTATTCACTTCTTTTACCAAAATTGCCTCTACACGCTCTTGCCAGCATTCCCCAAAACGTTTAAGTTCGGCTTCAGTCGCTGTACCGCTGACCGCTTTTGGCATTAGCTCACGCATATCGTTAGGGAATGGAACAATATGGGGTTGGTAGTGAACAGCAACGGTTTTTCCAGTATCTTGACGGCGTAGGGTTAAGGCAGCAGGTAGTTCTGCAGAAAAAGTTAATAAGTTACGGCGACCAAAGAGGGATTGCATACCAATACCGCCAAAACCTAATTCAGTGGCTGCACCGGTAAGTAATGTTGCAACAGAAGCAACAACACCTGCTGTACCACTATCTCTTTCTCCAGCAATAACCACATCAATTTTACCTCGTTCGGGTATGTCATTGTCATAAAGAGCAGCTAATCCTTTGATCGTCATCAAATAAGCACCAGCGACTGTTGGGCAAGAATGTCCACATAAACGAACCGCATCGGCATAACTATATGCTAATAAGCCATTTGGTGTTGCACCTAAAAATTGGGCTAACCCATCATACATGACTAATTTGGGTGCTTGTTGAAAAAAAGTAGGAAATTGATTGCTTTGCATAATATCTCCTTTGGATTGTATTTGGGTAAAACTATTTCATAGTATCAAGTACATAATGACTTGTCATGTATAACCTATCTATGAGTAGTTGTTTTATCGTATAAACGGTATTTTTAATAAAACTTTAAAAAAACTTGTCAAAAAAGTATGCTTAAATAGATTTTTGCTATTAAAAGGCATACAATAAGAATATTCAAACACTGTTTTAATTTTGTGAGATAAGGAATTTATACTAAATGGTGTAAATAAGTATAGGGCTTTATTCGCATACATACGATAAGGAAAAAATAATGGACCATTCATTTAAACCATTAGTCATTCGTGGAAAGGAGCTTATTCCCATTGTGCAAGGAGGGATGGGAGTGTGTATATCTGCATCTAGCCTATCAAGTGCCGTTGCTCGTGAAAATGGTATTGGTACGATTGCCAGTGTTGATTTGCGTCATTTGCATGAAGATTTATTAGCTGAAAGTAAAGAAAACCCAAGTGAAGAAAAATACAGACGACTTAATTTAATTGCCCTAGACCGTGAAATTCAGAAAGCCAAGCAGCAAAGTGAAGGTAATGGCATGATTGCGGTTAATGTAATGAAAGCCGTAAAAGATCATCCCCATTTAGTACGTCAAGCCTGCGAATCGGGTGCAGATGCCATTGTGATGGGAGCGGGATTACCTTTAGATTTGCCTGAATTAACAGGGGGCAATAAAGATGTGGCTTTACTGCCTATCCTCTCAGAGTCCCGTGGCATTGCGATTGTGCTAAAGCGTTGGATGAAAAAAGGTATTCTACCTGATGCGATTGTCATTGAACACCCTGCTCATGCAGCAGGGCATTTAGGTGCAATGACAATAGAGGGGGTGAATGATGCGAAGTTTGACTTTAAGCGTGTCATAGAAGAAACGATGGAGGTATTTAAAAACCTAGGTCTGGAAAGTGAAAAAATTCCCCTTATTTTGGCTGGTGGTATGGCGAACTTTCAAAAAATCACAACTGCTTTGAAAAATTGGGGGGCGAGTGCGGTACAGATTGGTACAGCATTTGCGGTAACGCGTGAGGGTGATGCACATATTAATTTTAAAAATACGCTAGCTGGTGCAGAAAAAGAGCATATTGTAGAGTTTATGTCAGTCGCTGGTTTGCCTGCCCGTGGTGTGAAGACGAAATTTTTAACGAATTATCTTAAACGAGAAAGCAAGTTACAAGCCAATGCGAAAGCCGATCAGCGCCGTTGCACGCAAGGAATTAATTGTTTGACAACGTGTGGTTTGCGTGATGGTCTTAGTAAAATTGGTCAGTTTTGTATTGATTTACGCTTGGCAGAAGCCTTTCGTGGTGAGGTAGATAAGGGATTATTTTTCCGTGGTAAAGACCCCCTACCGTTTGGTGCAGCTATTCGCTCGGTGAAAGAAACCATTGATTATTTATTGACGGGTGTTAAAAAGGCATAAGTTTTTAGGTATTAAGCTCAATATTTTTAATGTAAGTTTTAAATAATGGTTATATAAGCGCATTAAATAGTCGTTGTGCATTACCCAGATAGTTTCTTGCTATATTTTGATACTTATCGTTATATACACTATTATTAATAGAGCCTACCAAACGATGAAAAAGGAATGATAAAAGTATTTCTTAAATCATTCCTTTTAAATTTAAACAAATACCTGCTGTATTAAAAACATATAAAATAATGTTCCCACCATAATAGAAAGAAACATATTACGTTTCCAGAGATGCAAGGCAAATACAAGTATGCCAGCAATAAAATCAGGTAGTCCGTAGGGAGAGGTAGATAAACTAATATCTTTATAACAATACACTACCAACATCCCAAACATAGCAGCGGGCAAAATAGAGCCTAAATAGCGAATATAAGGTGGGGTGGGGCGGTTATCTGGAAAAATAATAAAGGGTAACCAGCGACAAAACTGTACAGCAAATACGGCAAGCCCAATAGTGATAATCTGTTGGGAGAATGTCATCATACTTTATCTCCTTGGGTTTCAGTGTGGCACTCACGAGAAAGAATGGCTTCAAACTGAGAACGGAAAAGGGTTAATATCAACCAAATACCAAATAATGTTGGTAGCAAGAAATGGTTTTTACCAAAAATTAATAAACAAGTAACGGTAACACCAATACCTAGTAATGAGCTAGCATGGGATTTTTCTTTTATCCATTGTTCTGCGAAGATAACAATAAATAGTGCTGTCATGGCAAACTCTACGCCTTTTAAATCAAAGGGTAGCATCGTGCCAAATAGCGCTCCTAATGCAGCACCTGTTACCCAATAGGTATAAAGTAAAAGACTGACACTCAGCATATACCAGCCACGATCAATATGGGGAGGAATTTTGGCAAGGTAGTTAAGAGAAAAGGATTCATCAACAAGGGTTGCAATTAATAAGCCTTTTTTCTTTCCCGTTTTGCTATATTTGGTTAGCATGGAGATACTATAGAAAAATTGTCGTCCACTCACCATCAAAGCAATTAAAAAGGTGTTCCATGGATCAAAATCGGTAATGAGTAAGCCAGCGACAATAAACTCAACGGAGCCTGCATAAATAGTCGCTGCCATTAAAATAGGATATAGGGCATTAAACCCAAGTGATTTCATGTAAATACCATATGCCACCCCTAGGAATAAAAAGCCTGTCATCATAGGAATGGTATAAGGAAAAGCGGCACGAAATGCGTCTAGTGCTGGTTTTCGAGTATAAGACATAGAGAAAATAATGAATGGAAATTTTGTAGTGTATAACAAAAAATAGATTGAACCTAGATAGTAGGCAGTAGAGAAATCATACACAAATAGAGCATAAACTTCTACTCTATTATTTTAAGACCCAATTTGTAAAATTAAGCTAGACAAAAGACTAGACAAAAAAAGCCATTTACATTAGATTCAGATAAACACCACATTTACTGAAAAGGAACTAACATAAATGACTTATAGACATCTTAGCATAAATGAATTGGTCATAATAGAGGCATATTACCAAATTGGTAAAAAAGTAATAGATATAGCTAAGGCACTGAATCGGTCAAGGCAAACGATCTATAGGGTAATAGCGATGTTAAAAAAGGGTTGCTCTGCCTATGAGTATTATGAGCAGTATAAAAAAAATAAGTGCTATTGTGGGCGAGGTAAAACCCAATTATCCAAGAAAGAGAGAGCGTTGATACAAGCCCATTTGAATAAGGGGTGGAACTTTGATGTGATTAAAGGGGTCTATCGCAAGAAGATTTCTTGCTCAATGAGAACACTGTATCGCTTAGTGGAACGAGGTGTTTTTAAGAAAGAGGATTTACCTTGGAAAGGTAAGCGTAGAGCCAATGGACGAAAAGAAACACGGGGTAAACAAGCTTTTGTAAGGGATATTCATGAACGAGCCAAATATTATCCAGCGTTTAAGGAAGAATTTGGACATTTAGAAGGTGATACTATCGTAGGGAAAAATCATCAAAGTGCGGTGATAACACTGGTTGAGAGAAAGTCTAAAGCTATTATTACCTTACAAACAGATGGACGAAAAGCACAGGATATACAAAAGGCAATCAGTCGCTGGATGTCTTCTTTTTCAACTCTACCTCATTTATTTAAATCCATCACCTTTGATAGAGGCAAAGAGTTCTCTGACTGGAAAACGATTGCCAATGCACATGATATTGATATTTTCTTTGCCGATCCAGGCTGTCCAAGTCAGAGAGGACTTAATGAACATTCTAATGGATTATTACGCCGACATGGACTACCGAAACAGACTGATTTTATAGGAATGACTCAATCATATTTGTCCAGTATTGCTCATAAAATAAATATGATACCTAGAAAATCTCTCGGTTCCCAATTTGTAAAATTAAGCTAGACAAAAAACTGGACAAAAAAAGCCATTTACATTAGATTCAGATAAACACCACATTTACTGAAAAGGAACTAACATAAATGACTTACACTCATCTTAGCACAAATGAATTGGTTATGATAGAGGCATATTACCAAATTGGTAAAAAAGTAATAGATATAGCTAAGGCATTAAATCGATCAAGGCAAACGATCTATAGGGTAATAGCGATGTTAAAAAAGGGTTACTCTGCCTATGAGTATTATGAACAGTATAAAAAGAATAAGCGCTATTGTGGGCGGGGTAAAACCCAATTATCCAAAAAAGAGAGAGCGTTAATACAAGCCCATTTGGATAAGGGGTGGAACTTTGATGTGATTAAAGGGGTCTATCACAAGAAAATTTCTTGCTCGATGAGAACACTGTATCGCTTAGTGGAACGAGGTGTTTTTAAGAAAGAGGATTTACCTTGGAAAGGTAAGCGTAGAGCCAATGGACGAAAAGAAACACGGGGTAAACAAGCTTTTGTAAGGGATATTCATGAACGAGCCAAATATTATCCAGCGTTTAAGGAAGAATTTGGGCATTTAGAAGGTGATACTATCGTAGGGAAAAATCATCAAAGTGCGGTGATAACACTGGTTGAGAGAAAGTCTAAAGCTATTATTACCTTACAAACAGATGGACGAAAAGCACAGGATATACAAAAGGCAATCAGTCGCTGGATGTCTTCTTTTTCAACTCTACCTCATTTATTTAAATCCATCACCTTTGATAGAGGCAAAGAGTTCTCTGACTGGAAAACGATTGCCAATGCACATGATATTGATATTTTCTTTGCCGATCCAGGCTGTCCAAGTCAGAGAGGACTTAATGAACATTCTAATGGATTATTACGCCGACATGGACTACCAAAACAGACTGATTTTATAGGAATGACTCAATCATATTTGTCCAGTATTGCTAATAAAATAAACATGATACCTAGAAAATCTCTCGGTTATAAAACCCCTTACCATGTTTTTCTGATCTATTTAAAAGAGGCTCTTAAAAAAGCAATGTCTAAAAATGTCTAGCTTAATTTGACAAATGAAAAATATTACGTTATTTTTTTGAAAAGAGGTAGGGTGTATTTGGAATAGAGATAATAATTTTTTGACTACTATATATACCGTATATGAGTGTGTATATTTGGAATGAAGGATTTGATGATATATTTACGCTATCAAAAGATAGGTAGATATAGTTTAAAATGGAAGATTATAGATAAGGAGGATAATATGAAGTCAGTTATTCAGTCTGCACTTTTTGTGCCGGCTACTCGTATTGATCGTATAGAAAAAGCTATGGCGACAGGTGTCGATGTAGTGATTGTAGATTTTGAAGATGCGGTTGCTATAGAGACTAAAGAGAAGGCGCAAGCACAGTTTTGTCAATTTCTACAAACGCATCAGGATATTGCTTTATGGGTACGAGTAAATGGTGAGAAGAGTGCATTTTTTGAAAAAGACTTAGCCTTTTGTGCAGAATTTCCTCAAATTAAAACAGTGATGTTACCCAAGGCTGAGAGCAGCGAGGTTATCCAGCAAGCAGCACAACTTAGTCAAAAAAAGATTTTCCCCTTAATTGAAAGTGCCAAAGGAATAGCGAATCTTAATGCAATCGTGCATACGCCAGCGGTGATAGGGGTATCTTTTGGTGCATTGGATTTAGCAGTGGATCTTGGTTTTGAGCCACAGAGTGAGGGTGGGGGTGTTTTCCTAAATCAGCTACGGTATCAGCTTATCTTACAAAGTCGTTTGGCAGGTATTCAAGCACCGTTAGAGGCTGTTTATCCTGATTTTAAAAATATAAAGGCTTTTTTTCAGCATATACAGCGTAGTAAACAAATGGGTATGGCAGGTGCATTATGTATTCATCCTCAGCAAGTTTTTGCAGTGCAACGTGCTTTACAACCCAAAGAGAAGCAAATCCAATGGGCAAAAGGAGTATTGGCAGAATATGAAAGAACAGGTTTAGCGGCGTTTGCCTATGAAGGGCAAATGGTGGATTTACCTGTTCTAACATTGGCAAAAGCGTTGCTTAATGGGGATGTATCCTAATTAACTAGGTGTAAGAATTAGAAGAGGTTTTATAGTAGGTACTTACTATTACGCTTTAGTTCCCAATATTTATTTTTTCCTTTGACCTATATCGTGCAGTTTATCTATTTTTATAAACTAACATTATGCTGTACCTAAAACAGTGCTTTAAGATTGTCATGATAATGACTTATTAGTACCGTAGAATACATACCTAATCCTATCGCTTTCAATCATAGAGAAGGTGCATTATGCAAGAAATACCTTCTCATTTATTATTGTTTACGTTGATATTGAATAAAATGAGCCAAATCATTGTTTTTATGGATAAAAACCACAGAATTTATTGACTGGCTACCAAAAAAGTGATAAGCTAGCTGACTGCTAGTGAAAATTAGCAGTTTTTTATACATAAACCTAACCCATTTATGTATCTGGTGGGATAAGCCACCCGTGCATTAAAGTCAGCACGTTAAACAGACATTAGATAAACAAAGTAATAGGATAAGTAAGGTTATGCCTACCATTAGTCAACTCGTGCGTAAACCGCGCGAAACTAGTCGTGTGAGCAGCAAGAGCCCAGCGCTAGAAAACTGCCCACAACGCCGTGGAGTATGTACTCGTGTGTACACTACTACACCTAAAAAACCTAACTCAGCGATGCGTAAGGTTGCCAAAGTACGTTTAACCAACGGTTTTGAAGTCATTTCATATATCGGTGGTGAAGGACACAACTTACAAGAGCACAGTGTTGTTCTCGTTCGTGGTGGTCGTGTAAAAGACTTACCTGGTGTACGTTACCATATTGTACGTGGTTCTTTAGACCTTCAAGGTGTTAAAGATCGTAAACAAGCCCGTTCTAAATACGGTGCAAAACGTCCGAAAAAATAAGTTAGATTTTTTCATCAGCTTCCTGCCCGTGGGTGGTAAGCGTGCAGCCGCAGCTGCGTTAAAATTTTATACTGCGGTATGTAAGGGGCTGTTCTCGTTATTAGGCAGCCGTGGCCACGAAAGTGGTTCAACTGAAATAGTCACATAAAAGGAAGTAAAGATGCCTCGTCGTCGCGAAGTTCCCAAACGTGAGATTCTACCTGATCCAAAATTCGGTAGCGTAGAACTCGCTAAATTCATGAACGTTGTTATGCTATCAGGTAAAAAAGCTGTTGCAGAACGCATTGTATATGGTGCATTAGAGCAAATAGCACAAAAAACAGGTAAAGAACCTTTAGAAGTTTTTACTCTAGCAATCAATAACGTAAAACCTATTGTCGAAGTTAAAAGCCGCCGTGTAGGTGGTGCTAACTATCAAGTTCCTGTAGAAGTACGTCCTGTTCGCCGTCTCGCTTTAGCGATGCGTTGGGTACGTGAAGCTGCTAAAAAACGTGGCGAAAAATCAATGGATTTACGTCTTGCAGGTGAATTAATTGATGCATCAGAAGGTCGTGGTGCAGCAATGAAAAAACGTGAAGATACTCATAGAATGGCTGAAGCTAACAAAGCCTTCTCTCATTTCCGTTGGTAATCAAAGGATAATACAATGGCTCGTAAAACCCCAATTAGTCGCTACCGTAACATCGGTATTTCTGCGCACATTGATGCTGGTAAAACTACCACATCAGAACGTATTCTGTTCTACACTGGTGTAAATCACAAATTAGGTGAGGTACATGACGGTGCTGCTACCATGGACTGGATGGAGCAAGAGCAAGAGCGTGGTATTACTATTACGTCTGCAGCGACTACCGCTTTCTGGCGTGGTATGGCTGGTAACTATCCTGAACATCGTATTAACGTAATTGACACCCCAGGACACGTGGACTTTACTATTGAAGTAGAGCGTTCTATGCGTGTACTTGACGGTGCCTGCATGGTGTATTGTGCGGTGGGTGGTGTTCAACCTCAATCAGAAACTGTATGGCGCCAAGCAAACAAATACCAAGTGCCTCGTCTTGCGTTCGTTAATAAAATGGACCGTACTGGTGCTAACTTTTTCAAAGTTTACGATCAGTTAAAAACTCGTTTACGTGCAAATCCTGTACCTATCGTTATTCCTATTGGTCAAGAAGACTCTTTCCTAGGTGTTGTTGATCTTATCAAAATGAAAGCTATCATTTGGGATGAAGCGAGCCAAGGTACTAAATTTAACTACGAAGATATTCCTGCTGACTTAGTTGCTACTGCTGAAGAATGGCGCGAAAAAATGCTAGAAACAGCAGCTGAAGCAAGCGAAGAGTTAATGAATAAATACCTTGAAGAAGGTACATTAACAGAAGAGGAAATTATCAAAGCATTACGTCAACGTACGATTGCATGTGAAGTGCAACCAATGCTTTGTGGTACAGCGTTCAAAAACAAAGGTGTTCAACGTATGTTAGACGCTGTGATTGAATTCTTACCTGCACCAACTGATATTCCTCCTGTACAAGGTGAAGATGAAGACGGTAACAAGATTGAGCGTAAAGCAGATGACAAAGAAAAATTCTCTGCTTTAGCATTCAAATTAATGACTGACCCATTCGTTGGTCAATTGACCTTTATCCGTGTTTATTCTGGTATTCTGAATTCTGGTGAAACCGTTCTTAACTCTGTAAAAGGTAAAAAAGAGCGTATCGGTCGTATTCTTCAAATGCACGCGAATAACCGCGAAGAAATTAAAGAAGTATTGGCAGGTGATATTGCTGCTGTAGTTGGTCTTAAAGAAGTGACTACAGGTGAAACGCTTTGTGATATGGATGCGCCTATTATCCTTGAGCGTATGGAATTCCCAGAGCCTGTAATCTCTCAAGCGGTTGAGCCAAAATCAAAAGCTGACCAAGAGAAAATGGGTCTTGCCCTTTCTCGTTTAGCGCAAGAAGACCCTTCATTCCGTGTACGTTCTGATGAAGAATCTGGTCAAACAATTATCTCTGGTATGGGTGAGTTACACCTTGAGATTATTGTTGATCGTATGAAACGTGAATTCAACGTTGAAGCAAACGTTGGTAAACCTCAAGTGGCTTACCGTGAAACTATCCGCAAAATGGTGGAAAATGTTGAAGGTAAATTCGTTAAGCAATCAGGTGGTCGTGGTCAATACGGTCACGTGGTACTCAAACTAGAACCACTAGAACCAGGTGGTGCAGGTTATGAGTTCGTTGACGAAATTAAAGGGGGTGTTGTTCCTCGTGAATATATCCCTGCCGTTGACAAAGGTGTTCAAGAGACACTTTCTGCGGGTGTTGTAGCAGGTTATCCAGTTGTTGACGTTAAAGTAACATTAACATTCGGTTCTTACCATGATGTGGACTCTAACGAAAATGCTTTCCGTATGGCCGCGTCTATGGCTTTCAAAGAAGGTATGCGTCGTGCAAACCCTGTCTTGTTAGAACCAATGATGGCTGTTGAAGTAGAAACACCTGAAGAGTACGCAGGTACCGTAATGGGTGATTTATCTTCACGTCGCGGTATCCTTCAAGGTATGGACGATATGGTTGGTGGCGGTAAGATCATTAAAGCTGAAGTACCTTTAGCTTCAATGTTCGGTTATGCAACTAACTTACGTTCATTAACACAAGGTCGTGCTACTTATACAATGGAATTCAAGCACTATGCTGAAGCACCTAAGAACGTAGCAGATGAAGTGATTAGCGCTCGTAGCAAATAATTCATAAATATGCGTGTATCTTTTGGTATAATCTAAAAGATACACATTTAATTAATTCATTATATACATCATTTATTGGGATATATAAATCATGGCAAAAGAAAAGTTTGAACGTACCAAACCACACGTAAACGTAGGTACAATTGGTCACGTTGACCACGGTAAAACCACATTAACGGCAGCGATTACTACTGTATTAGCAAAAAAATTCGGTGGTGAAGCGAAAGATTACTCAGCAATTGATGCCGCTCCTGAAGAGCGTGCACGTGGTATTACGATTAATACAGCACACGTTGAGTACGAAACAGCAACACGTCACTATGCACACGTAGACTGCCCAGGACACGCTGACTATGTAAAAAACATGATTACAGGTGCGGCACAAATGGACGGTGCGATTTTAGTATGTTCAGCTGCTGACGGTCCAATGCCACAAACACGTGAGCATATTCTATTATCTCGCCAAGTAGGTGTACCATACATCGTGGTATTCTTAAACAAAGCGGATATGGTGGATGACGAAGAGTTATTAGAGTTAGTAGAAATGGAAGTGCGTGAGTTATTATCTAAATACGACTTCCCAGGTGACGATACACCAATCGTTAAAGGTTCTGCTAAATTAGCGCTAGAAGGTGATACAGGTCCATTAGGTGAGCAAGCCATTTTAGCGTTAGCTGAAGCGCTAGACTCATACATCCCAACACCAGAGCGTGCGGTTGATGGTACTTTCCTAATGCCAGTAGAGGACGTGTTCTCTATTTCAGGTCGTGGTACCGTGGTAACAGGGCGTATTGAGCGTGGTATCATTAAAGTAGGCGAAGAGATCGAAATCGTAGGTATCCGTGAAACGGCGAAAACGACTTGCACAGGCGTTGAAATGTTCCGTAAATTACTTGACGAAGGTCAAGCGGGTGATAACGTAGGTTTATTACTACGTGGTACAAAACGTGAAGATGTTGAGCGTGGTCAAGTATTAGCGAAACCAGGTACTATTAAGCCACACACAAACTTTGCGGCAGAAGTGTATATTCTTTCAAAAGAAGAAGGTGGTCGTCATACCCCATTCTTCCAAGGATATCGTCCACAGTTCTACTTCCGTACGACAGACGTAACAGGTACCATCACATTACCAGCGGATAAAGAGATGGTGTTACCGGGTGATAACGTAGCGATGGACGTAGAGTTAATTGCACCGATTGCGATGGAAGAAGGTTTACGCTTTGCGATTCGTGAAGGTGGCCGTACAGTAGGTGCGGGTGTGGTTTCTAAAATCACTAAATAATTTATATCGTTAGGTATAAGTTCTTGCACGACTACTCTAGTTTAGGGTAGTCGTGTTCTCATGATAAGATTCGTTCTTTTATTATTGTTCTTTAAATCTGTTCTTTAGGATTATTCAAATGAAAAACCAAAAAATTCGTATTCGTTTAAAAGCGTTTGACTACAAATTAATCGATCAATCAGCTGCTGAAATTGTTGAAACAGCAAAACGTACTGGTGCTGTTGTGCATGGTCCTGTACCACTACCAACACGTATCAAACGTTATGACGTATTACGTTCTCCGCACGTGAATAAAACTTCTCGTGACCAATTTGAAATCCGTACACACCAGCGTTTGATGGATATTGTTGATCCAACAGATAAAACAGTTGATGCTTTAATGCGTTTAGACTTACCAGCAGGTGTTGACGTAGAGATTGCTTTACAGTAATTAACATATAAATATTCTCCTATTATTTATAAGTTATTTAAGAGGCCGTGCCATCAGCACGGCTTTTTATTTATGAGATAACGTAAAGATAAGGCATTTTCTTATTTCTTTTAGTAATAATATAATGCTTGATTATATTACTAAAAGTGATAATATTACGCTTATATTAAAAATAAGTGATTTAGTGATAATATTTTGGATAGGGATATATCTTGATTCAAATAAAAAATATACATAAATATTTTCGGACTAAAGAAAAAGTACTCCATGCCTTGCAAGGGATTAACCTTACTATTGAAGCAGGAAAAGTCTTTGGTATTATTGGTCGTTCAGGAGCCGGTAAATCAACCCTTATCCGAATGATTAATCTATTAGAACGCCCAGATGAGGGTGAAGTGATTATTGATGGAACAGATATTACCAAGTTATCTGATGGTGAGTTACGTCACCTACGCCAGCAAATTGGTATGGTCTTTCAGCACTTTAATTTATTGAATTCTCGTACAGTACTTGATAATGTTATCTATCCTATGCGTATTGCAGGCGTTGATAAAGCGACTCGTAAAACAAGGGCATTAGAGTTATTAAAACTGGTTGGTTTAGAAGATCATATCCATAAGTATCCTCGCCAGTTATCAGGTGGACAAAAGCAAAGGGTAGGTATTGCTCGTGCCTTAACCATGGATCCCAAAATTTTACTCTGTGATGAGGCAACCAGTGCACTTGATCCTGAAACGACACAATCGGTCTTGGCTTTATTAAATGAGATTAATCGTACGCTTGGGATTACGATTGTATTGATTACACATAGTATGGATGTTATTCGCAATATTTGTGATCAAGTAGCCGTAATTGATGGGGGTAAGATTGTTGAGCAAGGTGAAGTAGTAGAGGTATTTCTTCATCCGCAACATGATACAACATTAGCATTATTGAGTGAAAGTGGTGTAGATGCAGATGGTTGGAAGTTGTTTGTGCATGATATTCAAGGTGATGTGATTCGCCTAACGTATCATGGTCAGGCAGCCGCAGAACCGTTATTAAGTCAAATTAGTCAAGAATTAGGATTAAGCCTGAGTATTTTCCAAGGTGCAGTGGGTAAGATTAAAGATACGCCTTTTGGGCAGTTAGTGATTGTTGTGAATTACCCTGAAGGAAAATCGATTGAAGAAACACAGCAAAAAATGCAAACATTTTTTAAAGAAAAAAATGTAGATGTGGAGGTATTACAAGCATGAACTGGTCAGTGATTAATTGGGATCAAATTGGTCAGGGGACAATTGATACTTTATTGATGGTACTTATTCCAATGCCTTTTATTGTCTTTATTGGTATTCCTATTGGAATGTATTTATTCTTGATTAGTGAAGGGCAACTATTGGAAAATAAAACAGCCTATCGTTTATTATCATTTGTCGTGAATGTTCTTCGCTCTATTCCTTTTATTATTCTGATTATGGCGGTGATGCCATTAAGTAAGTTAATAGTCGGTACTTCTATTGGGGTAGCAGGGGTGATTACACCTTTAGTGATCGGTGCGGTAGCATTCTTTGTGCGTCTTGTTGAAAATGTCTTGCGTGAGCTTGATCCGGGTATTATTGAAGCCAGTAAGGCGATGGGAGCAACCCCTTTCCAAACAGTGGTGTATTCTTTATTACCAGAATCGCTAACAGGCATTATTAGTGCGATTACAGTAACGGCAATTGCTTTAGTAGGATATTCGGCGATGGCAGGTGTGTTGGGTGCTGGTGGCTTAGGTGATATTGCCGTACGCTATGGGTATCAACGATTCCAATATGAAATGATGTATGCAACAGTGGTGATTATTGTGATTATGGTACAACTGATGCAGATGATTGGTGATTATTTTGTCGCTAGGTTTACACGTAAATAAGTAGATTTTTGTGTGGATAGACCTCTTATAAGACGGATATATCCACACCATAAAAGGCAATTTTGCTTGTGTATTTCTTGTATATTGCAGGTGAAATATAAGTACGACTATCCCTATCGTGGGGTGTATAAGTGACCTTAATCTTTATAAGAGAAAAGGTAACTGTTTAATAATTGATTATTCTATTTTTAGGAGAAATAAAATGAAATTAAAACAAATTTTGGGTGCTTTTGCACTGGCTAGTATTGCAGTAACAGGTGCTCAAGCCGCTAAAGTCAGTGTAGCAGCAACACCTGTTCCTCATGCGGAAATTTTGGAAGCTATTAAACCAACGCTTGCAAAAGAGGGTGTGGATTTAGATATTCGTGTCTTTACCGATTATGTACAACCTAATATACAGGTACATGAAAAAGCGATTGATGCTAACTTTTTCCAACATAAACCTTACCTAGATTCTTTTAATAAAGATCGTGGTATGAATATTGTCTCTGTAGGGAATGTTCATGTAGAGCCTTTTGGTGCGTACTCTAATAAATTAAAGAAAGGTGATGAAATTCCTGAGGGTGCTAAAGTAGCTATTCCTAATGACCCATCAAATAATGCACGTGCTTTACTAT
The DNA here is from genome assembly GCF_009833965.1 of Pelistega ratti. Taxonomy (NCBI): domain Bacteria; kingdom Pseudomonadati; phylum Pseudomonadota; class Betaproteobacteria; order Burkholderiales; family Alcaligenaceae; genus Pelistega; species Pelistega ratti. The sequence goes on along the minus strand of NZ_CP047165.1, from coordinate 1,582,497 downwards.
TAATTGAAAAACAAGGTTTAATCAAACTAAAAGATCCTAATAATATTTTTGCAACCGCAGCAGATATTACCGAGAATCCTAAAAAACTTAAATTTGTTGAGCTAGAAGTAGCAACATTACCCCGTGTATTAGATGATGTAACTTTTGCACTCATTAATGCAAACTATGCACTTGAGGCAGGACTAAACCCTGTTGAGCAAGCATTATTTATCGAAGATGCAAACTCACCTTATGCTAACTTCTTGGCAACACTACCAGAAAATGTTGATAAACCAGAAATTAAAGCCTTAGTAAAAGCACTTCAATCAGCTGAAGTGAAAAAATTTATTGAGGATAAATACAAAGGTGCTGTTGTTCCTGCGTTTTAATTTGATAGATATATTAGTTTAAATATTAACTATTTATTTTCTATAGACTTCTATGATTGCTTAGTCAATGGTGGAAGTCTTTTTATTTGGTAAAGTATTCTAAAAATATTGGGGTTGTATTAGCATAAATAATAAGTCTCTTGCTATATGTATTATTTTATAGATGTCTCATTTAGTTTTAAATCTACCAAATATGATGTGTAAATATCCATGTTATAGTGTATTTTCTGAATAGGGAATGTATATAAAGAAGGATAGATGATGCAAATTGAGCGATTAGATCATTTTGTGCTAACAGTAGCTGATATTGAGCGAACAGTTGAGTTTTATACTCAGGTGATGGGTATGCGGGCAGAGACATTTGCTCAAGGACGAATAGCTTTACATTTTGGCCAGCAAAAAATTAATTTACATTTAAAAGGTCATGAGATAGAACCAAAGGCACAATATCCTGTATGTGGAAGTGCGGATTTATGTTTTATTACACAAACAGATTTACAAATCGTTTTACAGGAATTACAGGCTAAAAAAGTAGATATTATTGAGGGCATTGTTCCCCGTACAGGTGCATTAGGTAAAATACAATCTATTTATTTTCGTGATCCTGATGGTAATTTAATAGAAGTAAGCCAATATATAACAGCATAGTGTATATTTTGGATAATGTACCTAGGGGGAAATACACTATCCATAGACTTTAAGTATTTTTTATACTTATCTTTAAATTTAAAGTATGTAGTCATCGCTACGTTTTCTTTACCTATGAACAATTTGTTATTTACTCTTTTTATTTTTAATCATAGGTAGATAACTCTTATATTAAGGTTATTAAGATTTTTCTATTATAAATAGAATAAGCATCTCTATTTTTTGCCAATTTGTCGTTTTATGAATAAATAGGAAATATGGCATAATAAACAGCTAATTTTGGGATGGATAGTCTATTAGTCATCATTTTTATACAAAAAGAGGTTTAGTGTGAGCCAAGTAGAGTGGTATTTTCAAGTAGAAATATTGTGGGGAATTATAGCCCTTTGTGTCATTGTGATGGTGGCACAGTTGATTTATAAGCGATTTAATCGATTAAAAGTTAGCCATCAGATTAGCCAATTAGATGAACATAATATGCGTTTGATAGATTCGCTATCTAAGACTGAAAATGCTTTACAACAAATGCGTCATGATTATTATGTCTTGGAAGAAACATTAGATGAGCGAGAGCAAGAATTAGCTCGTAGAGAGAGTACTATTGAAGAAAAAGATAAGCAGTTAATTGAAAGAAAAGAACAGATTAGTCGATTAGAGGCCGAACAACGTGAACTCTATCATCAATATAATGAATCAGAGAAAGCTTTAGCACGTCTTCATATAGAGATAGAACAAAAAGAGAAAAATTTAGTACAGCAACAAATGCAGTTTGATAAAAGCAAGGCAGAATTGAGTACACAATTTGAAAATTTGGCGAATAGCATCTTAGAGAAAAAATCTGAAAAATTTGAACTTCAAAATAAAAATAGTATTGAACAATTGCTTCAACCGTTTAAAGAACAAATAGAAAGCTTTAAAAAACGGGTAAATGATATTCACTCAGAAGCAAGTAAAGACCAAACTGCCTTATCAGAACAAATTAAATTTGTGAAAGACTTAGGCTTAAAAATGAGTGAAGAAGCACAGAATCTGGCCTCTGCGTTAAAAGGGAATAAGAAAATTTTAGGTAATTGGGGAGAAGTACAATTAGAAAATGCCTTGGAACAAGTAGGCTTACAAAAAGACTTACATTATTTGACACAGCAACATTATAAAGATGAGGCTGGTAAGACATTTATTCCTGATGTCGTGTTAATTTTACCTGATCATAAACACATTATAGTAGATAGTAAAGTTTCTTTAAATGCGTATCAAGCGGCTATGGTAGAAGCGAATACAGAGAAAGTGGCACACTATCTAAAAATACATCTTAGAGATGTTAAAAATCATATTGATGAACTTGCACATAAAGATTATAGTGCTTTAATGGCGGGAGAATCATTAGGGTTTGTGTTGATGTTTATGCCGATTGAGGCGGCTTATATTGAGGCATTAAAGCAAGATCCTGCCTTATTCCAGTATGCTTATCATAAGGGAGTGGTGATGGTTTCTCAAACAACATTAATGCCAACATTACGAACGATACATAATCTTTGGAAAATAGCGAACAGTAACCAGCAAGTCTTAGAAATTGGTGATAAAGCAGTTGATATTTATAATCAAGTGGTAACGATTGCAGAACACCTACAGCGACTTGGTATCGCATTTACACAGGTCAGTAAACACTATAATAATACGATTACGAGTTTTGCAGGAAATCGAGGATTAATAGGAAAGATAGAGCGATTTAAAACACTATCCACTAAAGCCGCTAAAACGATGCCAGAGCTTGATATAACAGATGCTAGTGTTGATATGACGGCATTATATAAGGTATTGCCAGAGAAAGCAGATACCAATGAGCAGGCATTAAAGGAGTAAGTACAAGGTAATTTTTATAGAAGAGCGATAGGAAGGAATTGATAGGATAGCTTCTTAACTATGCTTTATCGTAAAACTTACCCCTTATTTTCCTGGTGTATTATCTATATTGGGGTGGGGATAAGGAGTGTTTTTAAGGGATTTTTTGTAAAAAAGCGATAAACCATTGAAAAAAAGGATTTTTTTACAACATTTTAAGCATTTTCCTTGTCAGAGAATAAGAAAAATGTTAAATTAACAGGCTAACCATACTTATGGTTACTTTAATGGTGTCATACTTTTGCCTAAAAGGTAATAAGGTAATGCCTTGAGTTGTAGGCAGTTAGAAAAGTATTATACCTATTGATTAATATTTTAGCGTCTCACCAATCGTAGTGAGGTATGGAGAAAATGATGTCGAATACGACACCTACACCTGCCGCTCATCGGTTAGGGCTTGTGGGTCGCAAGGTTGGCATGATGCGTGTATTTACTGAGGATGGCGAGTCTATTCCAGTAACTGTACTAGACGTTTCTAACAACCGTGTTACTCAAGTTAAGTCTATCGAAACTGATGGTTATGCAGCGGTACAAGTTGCTTACGGTACTCGCCGTGCAACTCGTGTGACTAAAGCTCAAGCTGGTCACTATGCTAAAGCTGGCGTTGAAGCTGGTTCAATTCTTAAAGAGTTCCGTTTAGATCCTGCAAAAGCAGCTGAATTTACAGCAGGTGCTGTTGTGGCTGTTGATAGTGTATTTGCAGTTGGTCAAAAAGTAGATGTTCAAGGTACAACAATCGGTAAAGGTTTTGCTGGTACTATCAAACGTCACAACTTCGGTTCTCAACGTGCTTCTCACGGTAACTCTCGTTCACACCGTGTTCCTGGTTCTATCGGTCAAGCACAAGATCCTGGTCGTATTTTCCCTGGTAAAACGATGGCGGGTCACTTAGGTGACGTTACACGTACTGTTCAAAATCTTGACATCGTTCGTGTAGATGCTGAACGTGGTTTATTGTTGGTTAAAGGTGCAGTTCCTGGCCACAAGAACGCAAATATCGTTGTTTTACCTGCAATTAAAATGTCAGCTAAAGGAGCCAAATAATGGATCTTAAGCTCCTAAATGAACAAGGTCAATCTAGTGCAACAGTTAGTGCACCAGATACAATTTTTGGTCGCGAGTTCAATGAAGCATTGATTCACCAAATCGTGGTTGCTTATCAAGCAAATGCACGTAGTGGTAATCGTGCTCAAAAAGATCGTGCAGAAGTTAAACACACGACTAAAAAACCATGGCGTCAAAAAGGCACAGGTCGTGCGCGCGCTGGTATGTCTTCTTCACCATTATGGCGTGGAGGTGGTCGTACGTTCCCTAACTCTCCTGACGAGAACTTTACTCAAAAAGTGAACAAGAAAATGTACCGTGCTGGTATCCGTTCAATCTTGTCACAATTAGCTCGTGAAGATCGTATCGCTGTTGTGGATTCTTTCACATTCGATACCCCTAAAACAAAATTGGCTGCAACAAAACTTAAAGCAATGGGTTTAGATTCTGTACTTGTTATTACAGATGCAGTAGATGAGAATACTTATCTTGCTACTCGTAACTTACCACACGTTGCTGTTGTTGAGCCACGTTACGCTGATCCGCTATCTTTAGTACACTACAAAAAAGTGTTAATTACTAAAGCAGCAATCGCTCAATTTGAGGAGATCTTAGGATGAAAGCAGAACGTTTATTGCAAGTAATTCTGGCTCCAGTCATCACAGAAAAAGCAACCTTTATTGCTGAATCTGGCGCGAAACCACAAATTGCTTTACGTGTGGTTCCTGATGCAACTAAACCAGAAATTAAAGCAGCTGTTGAAATGCTTTTTAAAGTAGAAGTTGAGTCTGTCTCTGTTCTGAACCGTAAAGGTAAAGTTAAACGTGCTGGCCGTTATACTGGTCGTCGTCGTAGCAACCGTATCGCTTACGTTTCGCTCAAAAAAGGTCAAGAGCTTGACTTTTCGGAGGTGAACTAAGATGGCATTAGTTAAAATGAAACCAACGTCAGCTGGTCGCCGTGGCATGATTAAGGTGGTTACACCTAATCTACACAAAGGTGTACCATTTGCTGCGCTATTAGAGTCACAAAAACGTAGTTCTGGCCGTAACAACAACGGTCATATTACTGTACGTCATCGTGGTGGTGGTCATAAATCACACTACCGTATTGTCGATTTCCGTCGCAATAAAGATGGTATCCCTGCAAAAGTTGAGCGTATCGAATACGATCCTAACCGTACAGCACACATTGCATTAGTTTGCTATGCTGACGGTGAACGCCGTTACATTATTGCTCCTCGTAACTTAGAAGCGGGTGCCGTTATCGAATCTGGTAAAGAAGTACCTATCCGTGTAGGTAACACAATGCCTATTCGTAACATTCCAGTGGGTACAACTATTCACTGCATCGAGTTACAACCTGGTAAAGGTGCACAATTAGTACGTTCTGCAGGTGCTTCTGCTGTACTAATGGCTCGTGAAGGTGTTTATGCTCAAGTACGTTTACGTTCTGGCGAAGTTCGTTTAGTCAATATCGACTGCCGTGCGACTATCGGTGAAGTAAGTAATGGTGAACATAGCTTACGTCAAATCGGTAAAGCAGGTGCTGTACGTTGGCGTGGTATTCGTCCAACCGTACGCGGTGTGGCAATGAACCCAGTAGATCACCCACATGGTGGTGGTGAAGGTCGTACTGGTGAGGCACGTGAACCTGTGAGCCCATGGGGTACTCCAACTAAAGGTTACAAAACTCGCCGTAATAAACGTACAGACAATATGATTGTCTCACGTCGTAAGCGTAAATAAGGGACGGTAATATACTATGTCACGTTCAATTAAAAAAGGTCCTTTCGTAGATGCTCACCTTATCAAAAAGGTAGAGGCTGCTATCGAAGGTAAAGATAAAAAGCCGATCAAAACTTGGTCGCGTCGTTCAACCATCCTTCCTGATTTTATCGGATTGACAATCGCTGTACATAACGGCCGTCAACACGTTCCGGTTTATGTTAACGAAAACATGGTTGGTCATAAACTAGGCGAATTCGCACATACCCGTACTTTTAAAGGTCATGCTGCGGACAAAAAGTCTAAGAGGTAAGCGATGGAAACAACAGCTATTATCCGTGGTGTTCATATTTCAGCGCAAAAAACTCGCCTTGTTGCGGATTTAATCCGTGGTAAGTCAGTTGCTCAAGCGTTAAATATCTTAACATTCACACAGAAAAAAGCCGCTGGTATCATCAAAAAAGCGCTTGAGTCTGCTATTGCAAACGCTGAGCATAATGATGGTGCTGACATTGATGAATTAAGAGTAACAACAATTTATGTTGATAAAGCTCAATCAATGAAGCGATTCTCTGCACGTGCCAAAGGCCGTGGTAACCGTATTGAGAAGCAAACTTGCCACATTGTGGTTAAAGTTGGTGCTTAAGGAGTCATAATGGGTCAAAAAGTTCACCCTACAGGGTTCCGTCTCGCTGTAAACCGTAACTGGAATTCTCGCTGGTTTGCTGAAGATAAAGACTTCGGCACAATGTTAGCAGAAGACATTCGTGTACGCGAGTACTTGAAGCGCAAACTTAAAGCCGCTTCAGTGGGTCGTGTATTAATCGAGCGTCCAGCTAAAAATGCACGTATTACTGTGTTCTCAGCTCGTCCAGGCGTTATCATTGGTAAAGGCGGTGACGATATTGATTCACTAAAATCAGACTTGCAACGCCTAATGGGTGTGCCAGTTCATGTGAATATCGAAGAAATCCGTAAACCAGAGTTAGATGCGCAATTAATCGCTGACTCTATCGCTCAACAGCTTGAAAAACGTATTATGTTCCGTCGTGCGATGAAGCGTGCGATGCAAAATGCAATGCGTTTAGGTGCACAAGGTATCAAAGTGGCTGCATCTGGTCGTTTGAACGGTATTGAGATTGCTCGTACTGAATGGTATCGTGAAGGTCGTGTACCTCTACATACATTACGTGCGATTATCGATTATGCTACTTCTGAAGCGCAAACTACTTACGGTATCATTGGTATCAAAGTATGGGTTTACAAAGGTGATTTATTACCAAACGGTGAAGCACCTGCTGAAGCTCCTCGTGAAGAAGAACGCCGTTCTCGTCGTCCTCGTGGCGAACGTACAGAACAACGCCGTCCTCGTCGTGCTCGTAAAGCAGCTCCAGCTGCTGAGGCAACACCTGCGGCAGAAGGAGAATAAATATGTTATCACCAGCACGTAGAAAATACCGTAAAGAGCAGAAAGGCCGTAATACTGGTCTAGCTACTCGCGGTACCAACGTCAACTTTGGCGATTTCGGTTTAAAAGCAACTGGTCGTGGTCGTTTAACAGCTCGTCAAATTGAGGCGGCTCGTCGTGCCATGACTCGCCATATTAAACGTGGTGGCCGTATTTGGATTCGTATTTTCCCTGACAAACCTATTTCACAAAAACCTGCTGAGGTTCGTATGGGTAACGGTAAGGGTAATCCAGAATACTGGGTCGCTGAAATTCAACCAGGCAAAGTGTTATACGAAATGGACGGTGTAAGCGAAGAGCTAGCCCGTGAGGCATTCCGTCTGGCTGCTGCCAAATTACCTATTGCGACGACGTTTGTAACTCGTCACTTAGGTTCGTAAGGAGATCTTTATGAAAGCGAGTGAACTACGTTCAAAAGACGCAACTGAGCTAAATAAAGAGCTCGAGGATTTGTTGAAAGCACAATTTAATTTGCGTATGCAACGTGCTACTCAACAACTTTCTAACACAAGTCAGTTAGGCAAAGTACGCCGCGATATCGCTCGTGTACGTACCGTATTGACCGAAAAGGCAGGAAAGTAATATGAGCCAAACGCAAACTGAAAAACGCCAACGTACTTTAATCGGTAAAGTGGTTAGCAATAAAATGGATAAAACAGTGGTTGTTCAAGTAGAACGCCGTGTTAAACACCCTATTTATGGCAAAATCATTATCCGTACTAACAAGTACAAAGCACATGATGAAAACAATCAATACAATGAAGGCGATACTGTAGAAATTGCAGAAGGTCGTCCTATCTCTCGCTCTAAATCTTGGAGTGTTGTACGTTTGATTGAAGCTGTACGCGTTATCTAATAACGAATGTGCAATGAGTATCTTTAGGGTACTCATTATCGTACAAAAAGAGCCACCTTGAAAGAGGTGGCTTTTTGTTTTTGTGGTGGTGTTTTAAAGAGTAGTTTAGTGAGTATTTTGGAGGATAGTATTTTAGTATTTGATGGGTATTTTTAGGGGGACGTGGAAAATTTGTTAATATAAAGATACAATTGGTTGTTAAAGTTTAAGTTTTAAGTAAAGGTGATGGAGGAGAAGATGAGAGATTTTAATCGTTTATTTAAAAAACAAAAAGATGTTTCTTCTAAAGGGAAAGTAGAAGATACTTCTTCTGAAAAATTATTGTCTAGCATTTTTTCAAAATATAATCTTTTTATTAGTATTATCATTTCGGCTTTAGTAGTATGGTTTCATTTAACTGATTTAGGATTAAGGCATTTATTTCCAGGATTGCTGACAGATGTTTATGTATTACTTGCAATTGTTGTTAGTGGTACCATTTTTTGTACATTTTTATTTGGTACTGTATTTATAAGTTTTTTGAAGTTAGGACAAGAGGTTTATAAGTTAGAAATAGAGTCAAAGTCTTTATTTTATAGGGATTTATTAATTTATAGTACAATAATGTGGCTCTTGAGTATTGGGTTAATGATAGTTATTAGTATTGATAATAAAATATATTCTGTTATCTTAGTAATAGTAGTTTGTATTTTTATCTTTATTACAATTTGTTTTTATTATAGATTATTCCAAAGTAAAAAATTATCATTTAAAAATAATATAGATTTTTACTTTATCTATATAATGTTTTTCTTCTTGTTTTTTAGTTTTATTTTGTTATATTTCTTTACTATATTTAATAGTAAAACTTTTTCTTTTTTTTTCCTTTTTATAATTTTAAGTTTTTTGAGTGCTGTTATTGCATTTGTTGAATTAAAGTTTAAAAGAGAAATTTCTAATAAAATAATATTTACTTTAACTGGTATAGTAGTTATTTTCATTATATATATTGAGATATTGTATCCTATTATTAAATTAAAAGATAAAGTATTAATTTTATCTGGATTTACTCAGAATCAATATGAATCTCGCTGGTACTCTTTTGTCCTAGATGAAAAATTAATTACTCAAGCTAATCAATATCATTGGCAATTGGATAAAGATAAATTAAAGCCTTTTAAAATAACACCCGATCTTTTAGAAAACAATAAAATCACTCAGCAAGAAAATACTCAAGAGACTAATAGTCAAAGTGATTTGGCTACAAGAGTTGCCATTGATACAAAATATGCTGAAAAGCCCAATACATTATTTGGTTTTTTTGTATGGAATTTAGGGGATATAAAAGTATTTTGTGCTTATCCAAAAGAGAAGAAAACAGAAATTGATAAGGACTATATAGAGAAATTTTGTATAGAAGTACCTGATGGTGTACTTACACCTATTCCTGGTTATATTAAAAGAAAATAGGTATAGGCGGATAAGTAACCTTTATGAAAGTCGAAGGACCTCTGAATACCTCCAGAGACCCAACGCTGACCACATCACTCGCAATCCACTTACATTCATTTTAATTAAGGAGCTGTACTAGATAACGACATAAAGTCCTATTTAGGTTAGAATACTCCAATGAGAAAAAGTCGTTTAAGTCAACATAAACAATATAAACTTATCGAGCTCTTTATTGCCGGTGTAACGGCGAGAACAGCAAGTGAATTAGTTAATATAAATAAGAATACAGCCACTTATTATTTTCGTCGTTTACGTTTACTAATTTACCAAGCAAGCCCTTATTTAGAGATGTTTGACGGAGAAATCGAGGCAGATGAAAGTTATTTTGGTGGTGCTCGCAAAGGTAAACGAGGTCGAGGTGCAGCTGGTAAAGTGGCGGTATTCGGGCTTCTCAAGTGCAATAGCAAGGTCTATACCATTGCTGTTCCGAATACCAAATCAACAACTTTATTACCCATTATTCGTGAGCAAGTAAAACCTGATAGTATCGTTTACACAGATACCTATCCTAGTTATGATATGCTTGATGTCAGTGAATTTAGCCATTTTCGCATCAATCATAGTACACATTTTGCTGAAAATCATAACCATATTAATGGAATTGAGAATTTCTGGAATCAAGCAAAACGCCATTTACGCAAATTTAATGGTATTCCCAAAGTACATTTTGAGCTTTATTTAAAGGAATGTGAATGGCGTTTTAATCACAGTAATATAAAATCTAAAATTTCCATTTTAAAACAACTAGTTAAAGGAAGTTTAATCTAGTTATCTAGTACAGCCCCTAAATTAATATAGGTATCTTTATTGTCTTCAAAATTAACCACTAATATAAAGATGAGGTTCAGAAATAACTTTAGCATTCCATAACATTAGTGTAATAAGCATACGACCAATACGACCATTCCCATCTTTAAAGGGATGTAGTGCCTCAAATTCTAGATGGTTAATGCCTGTTTTAATTAAAATATGATCTTTATTGGTATTAATATAGTTAAATAAATTATCTAAGACATTTTCTAATTTTTCAGGTGCAATAGGAACAAATAGTACATTACGTTTTAATGTATCTGCAAGATAATTTTGTTCTTTTTTAAAATCCCCAGGAGATTTATCTGCCCCTCTTTCTAATGATAAGAGTTGTTGATGCATAGTTTTAATAAGTGACTTAGATAGAGGATAACCATCTTGCATTGCTTTTTGGGTATTTCTTAAAGTACGTTGATAAAGGACGGTTTCAATAATATCTAGTCTAATATTAACTCCATATCCATTAGAGGTATCTGTTTCAGGATAGTCAGCTTCATATTGTAAAATTTCATCCATGGTGCTAATCGTACCCTCTATTCTTGAAGAGATAACAGCCTATTGCTTACGTAGAGGAGTGAGTAAAATTTCACTATTATGCATATTCTTCAACATTTGATCATAACGTGAAATAGCCTCAACAGCACCTGTTAAAGCAGGGATAATTTGTTGATAATCAATTGCAGAAGGAGGAAATTTACTATCATGGTAATGTACGGCAGATGATAAATCAATATGTTGCATTGTCATTTTCAAAGGAAATATTAATAAATTTTGTTATCTATTTATGCGATACAAAATGGCTTGTTATTCATTTTTGAGTAATTTTGGGTGACAATATTGATTAGTATTTGTAGGGTTAGATTGAATTGAATTAGTGTTTAAGAGATAATTTGGAGGTATCTTTGATTTTAAGAAAAAACAGTTGTTGAGATACTTGGAATATAGATTCGAGTATAAAATAGGATATTATTTTATAGTATTAATATTATCTAGAGAGTCACAAAAGATGGAAAAATTAATTGAAAAATTTTCAACTGATTATTTATTAAAGTATCTCCAAAGAAGAATGCCATCTTTAGCAAAAAATTTGCAAGACTACTCTGATTTATTAGATGCTTTTGATAAGAAGTTTAGTCTACTCGAAAAGTTAGGTGAGGCTGATTTAGACGATAATAGTAGGCTAGTAATTGTTACTTGTCAATATGAAGGACAATTAAGCGAACGCTCATCAAAGAAACAACAATTTGAGATTACAAAAAAAGTTTTAAGATATGAAATGGCTGATGCAGCCATATTTGTTTTTTATGATTGTGAGGGGAAATTTAGATTTTCATATATTATGAGAAATATTTCTTCTAACTCAAATAATAAATACTCGGACTGGAAGAGATATACCTATTTTGTATCAAAAAAAGAAACAAATAGAACATTTAAAGATAGGATAGAAAACTGTACTTTTAATTCCCTAGATAATATTAAGGAAGCTTTTTCTGTTGAGAAATTAACAAAAGATTTTTATAGTCAACTATATTGCTGGTATGAGTGGATAAAAAGTGAAGAAGTTGGTGTGACATTTCCAAATGATGTACGTAATAATGAGGACGACAGAGATAATCTTGATGAGAAAATTATTCGTCTGATTACTCGAGTGTTATTTGTATGGTTTATTAGGCAAAAAAATCTAGTTCCTGCACATTTATTTAAAAAAGAAGAATTATATAGAATTTTAAAAAATTTTGATCCTACTAGTTTAAAAGAAGGGAATTATTATAATGCTATTTTACAAAATCTATTCTTTGCAACACTTAATCGAACAGTAAACGAAAGGTGTTTTGCTTCAGTAGAAGGAAGTAGGGATATTAAGACAAAATATCGCTATAAAGATAAATTTATTGCTGAAAAGGAAGAAGATATTATTCAATTATTTTCACCTGTCCCTTTTCTAAATGGGGGGCTTTTTGAATGCTTAGATAAAGAAAAAGAAACCCATGGAATTAAATATCATTTAGACGGCTTTAGTCGAAATTATGAAAAAGATGAAAAGGGGCGTTATAAGGAAATTGCATTTATTCCAAATATTGTTTTCTTTGATAAAGAAAGAGGTCTTTTTTCTATTTTAGAAAGATATAATTTTACAGTAGAAGAAAATGAACCAAGTGAAACTCAGGTGGCACTTGATCCTGAGTTATTAGGGAATGTATTTGAAAATTTATTAGGTGCATATAATAAGGAAACGACAGAATCTGCACGTAAACAGTCAGGTAGTTTTTATACACCTAAAGAAATTGTTCACTATATGGTGGATGAATCAATTATTGCTTATTTAAATAAATCGGATCTAAGCTTATCTGAGGAAGATGTTCGTGGTTTAGTAGAAGGTGAAGACCTTCCTGATATTTTAAAAACTGATGCTACACTTCGACATAAGGTTTATCGAAAATTAGAAGAAATTAAAATTATTGACCCTGCTTGTGGATCAGGTGCTTTCCCTATGGGAATATTAAAGCGAATGATTCATATTATGGAAAAATTAAAATCAGATAGTAATAAATCAAATAGTAATTTATATGATTTAAAATTGCATTTAATTGAAAAGTGTATTTATGGTATTGATTTACAAACAATTGCTATACAAATTACAAAATTACGATTCTTTATTTCTTTAATTGTAGAACAAGATAAATTAGATATATCAAATCAAGAGCAAAATTATAATATTAGACCACTTCCTAATTTAGAAACAAAGTTTGTTATTGCTGATACTTTGATAGGTAAGCAGACTAAACCTCAAAATTTGTCTTTATTTGAAGACCCCGTAATAGAAGAGTTAAAAGATAATTTATTAACTATTAGAAGAAATCATTTTTATGCAAAAACAGAAAAAGAGAAGAAAAGTCTTCGTATGCAAGATGAAGAGAAACGCGAACAGTTAAGTTTATTAATACAAGAAAACAGTGACTTTACTTCTGAAGATATTAAACAATTTGCACAATGGAATCCGTATGACCAAAATGCTAGTTCTCCCTTTTTTGATGCAGAGTGGATGTTTGGTATTAAAGATGGTTTTGATATTGTAATAGGAAATCCACCATACATTCAATTACAAAAAAATAAAGGAATACTTGCAAAGAAATATGAAAAGTATGGGTATAAAACTTTTTCAAAAACTGGCGATATATATTCTCTTTTTTATGAGAAAGGAGTTTCTCTTTTAAAAGAAAAAGGGATTCTTTGTTTTATTACATCTAATAAATGGATGAGAGCGGAATATGGTAAAAAAACTAGACAATTTTTTATTGAATATACAAATCCTTTACAGCTTATTGATTTTGCAGGACAAAAGGTTTTTGAGTCTGCTACTGTAGATACAAATATCTTATTACTTATACGGGATAAAAATAGACATAATTTAAAAGCTGTCGTAATGAAATATGAAGTGTTAAATAATTTGAGCGATTATTTTCAACAAAATGCTTTAGCTATACAATTTTACAATAATGAAAATTGGGTAATCCTTAATCCTATTGAGCAACAAATTAAAGCTAAAGTTGAAAAGCATGGTATTCCTTTAAAAGAATGGAATATTTCTATTAACTATGGAATTAAAACAGGTTTTAATGAAGCTTTTATTATTGACGGGAAGACAAAAGATAGACTCATTGCTGAGGATCCTAAATCTGCCGAAATTATTCGACCGATTTTACGTGGCAGAGATATTAAAAAGTATTCTTATGAGTTTGCTGATAAGTATCTTATTGCTACATTCCCAAGTAAAAAATATAATATAGAAAAGTATCCTGCAATTCAAAAGTTTCTATCTGGATTCAGACCTAAGATAAATCAAACAGGAGAAAAGTTATGCAATAAGGATAAGAACAAAATTTTAGATCATGCAAAACAATACAATATTAGTGTATCTGATAGTATGCTATCTTCAGCTAGAAAGAAAACACATAATCAATGGTTTGAAACACAAGATAGTATAAGTTATTGGGAGGATTTTTTTAAACAAAAAATAGTTTGGAATAGAATAGCAAGTAAAAAAATATTTTCATTAGTTAATGAAAATATTTTAATACAAGATAGTATGCATTTTTTTACGGGAGAGTATTTAAATTATTTAATTGCTATATTAAACTCTAAACTATTTCAGTATTTCTTATATTTATCCATAGGAGATGCCGTTGGAGGGAATGCAGGTAATTCAGATAATATAAAAAATTTAAAAATACCTTTTCCAAATGACAGTGAATTAAAGAAATTCGAAGAATATCTTCGTAAACAACAATATCAAGAAATTGATAATACTTTATATAAATACTATCAATTAACAACAGAAGAAATTCAATATATAGAAATAAATTCTGAATTTTAAATATCGAATTTATATTTTAACTAAAATAAATTTTTAAAAAAAACTACTTCTTGATAATTTAGATGATATTCTTTGAAAAGGATGTCATCTACATTTTCTTCTGTCAGCATAATATCTTTCATAGATAAAGGAATTGGTAGTTTCTCTAGAAATATTTTTTTATAACGAAGCCCCTCATCTCCTAGTCCCCCACCAGCATAAAAAGTTTTAAAAATATATGTCATAAATTTTGAATTTAAAATATATTGAAATTTCTCAATATAATCCCCTACCATAATAAAGGCTGTAGCTTCAGGGAAAAAATTTTCAGATTTATCAAAATAGAATTGTGAATCTCTTACTATTTCACTATAAATAAGTTTTGGTTTAAAAAAATCCTCCATATAATTACAGTTTCTTAAATTGTATGGAGTAACTCCCTTATCTTGTCTACTTTCTAACTTATCATAGTATTGATTTAAATGCTTTTTAATTGCAGGATATTTATTTACATCTATAGGAAAAATACCTCTCTCTTGAATTCCATTATGAGTATTTATTAACCATAGGTCAGCAAATTCATAAGAATACTTTTTAATATCTCTGCCACGTAAAATCGGTCGAATAATTTCGGCAGATTTAGGATCCTCAGCAATGAGTCTATCTTTTGTCTTCCCGTCAATAATAAAAGCCTCATTAAAGCCAGTTAAAATACCTCGATAAATAGAAATATTCCATTCTTTTAAAGGAATACCATGTTTTTCAACTTTAGCTTTAATTTGTTGCTCAATAGGATTAAGGATTACCCAATTTTCATTATTGTAAAATTGTATAGCTAAAGCATTTTGTTGAAAATAATCGCTGATATTTTATTTTCTACTTTTATATATATTTTATAATTTACGTTAATCTTTAATTTCATCTAAAATTGAATATTTATAGGAAATTATTAGATGATTTATGGATATATTAGAGTAAGTACAGATAAACAAACAGTTGAAAATCAACGATTTGAAATTAATGCTTTTTGTGAAAAACAAACTTTATGTGTCAATAAATGGATAGAAGAAACTATTTCTGGATCTAAAAATGTACAAGATAGAAAGCTTGGGGTATTATTAAAAAAAATGAAAAAAGGAGATATTCTAATTTGCTCTGAGTTATCAAGATTAGGACGTAATATCCTGATGATTATGGCTGTATTAAATGAATGTATGAATAGAGATATTCAGGTTTGGACAATAAAAGATAATTATCGATTAGGTAGTGATATTAACTCAAAGGTATTGGCTTTTGCTTTTGGATTATCTGCAGAGATAGAAAGAAATTTAATTTCACAACGTACAAAAGAAGCGTTAGCAAGGAAAAGAGCAGAAGGTGTCATTCTAGGAAGACCAAGAGGAAGTATTTCATTAAAAACCAAATTAACAGGGCAAGAAAAAAAGATTATAGAGTTATTAGAAAAAAAAGTATCTTATTCTGCAATAGGAAGAATTCTAGGAGTACACCGATTAACTGTATCAAGTTTTGTAAAAAAACATAAATTACAATGATTAAAGGGTAAATTTTAATATGTCTGAATTTATTACAAATAATGGAAATGCTGTATCAGTAGCCAAAAGAGTAAATACATTGATTTCTATCAGTGATGAGTTAAAGTTTCTCGTTGGTTTTTTTTATTTTTCAGGTTGGTCTGAGATAGCAGAGAGTTTACAAAATAATAATAAGGTTGTTCTTAAAATATTAGTAGGATTAGATACGTTTAATCATATGGGAGCTGTAGTAGAGTATGGATTAAACCATGATGGAGCATCACAAAATGAGCAGTTTAATACTTTTTTGAACTCTACTAAAATAGCCTTAAATCAGGATATTTTAGATACACAAGAATTTTATGAACAGATTCAGTTTTTTATTTCTATGATTGAAGATAATCGGTTAGAAATTAGAAAAACAGAGTCTCCTAATCATGCAAAATTATATTTATTTCACTTAAATAGTGAGCAGAGACATATTCAAGGAATATCAGGGGAATTTATTACTGGTAGTAGTAATTTAACAAAAGCTGGTCTATCGGGACAGCAGGAGTTTAATGTTGAAATCCGTGATTATGGGTATGAAACAGCAGAATCTTATTTTGATGAGTTATGGGAAGATGCTTTACCTATTACAGATAACCCTAAATATAAAGAATTGTTAATAGAATTGATTCATACTAATACTTTGGTGGCTAATGTTTCTCCATTTGAGGCGTATTGCTTGGTTTTAAAAACCTATTTAGATTTATATGATCAAAAAGATAGTAATTTAAATTTAGGTGATTTATTAGAAAAATTAGGATTTAAAAAATTTTCTTATCAATTAGATGCTGTACAGCAATCATTAAAAATTATTGAAGAGCATAATGGATGTATTATTGCTGATGTAGTTGGTTTAGGTAAATCAGTTATTGCTTCATTAATTGCTAAACAACTTAATCAGCGAGGTTTGATTATTTGTCCTCCAGGATTGATGGGAAGTAGTTATAGTCGAGATAGTGGTTGGTGGGAGTATTTAGAAAAATTTGGTTTATATAATTGGCAAGTATTTAGTAGAGGAGCTTTAGAACAAATAAGTAACCAAATTGAAGGAAAAGGATTTGAGGTTGTTATTATTGATGAGGCACATTATTTTAGAAATGAAAGTACGCAAGATTATGAGTATTTATCCTCAATTTGTAGAGGGAAAAAAGTTATTTTATTAACAGCAACTCCATTTAATAACTCACCAGCTGATATTTTTGCATTATTAAAATTATTTATTATTCCTGGTAAGTCAAGTTTATCACTAGATGATGACCTAGAAAGTCAATTCCGAAGTTTTGGTTATATCTATGACCAACTATCTACTATTCTAAAAGATTATCAATCTGATGATTTTAAGAAAAGAGAGAAAGTAGAGAAAATTTATGAGCAACGTATAGGTTTACCTTTACCTATAAAAATTAAAGAAGTACAGGAAGAAATTAAACAACTATCAGAAAAAATAAAACATTTAATTAGTCCTATTGTTATTCGACGTAATCGTTTGGATCTTCAGGCTGATTATATTTACTCTAAAGAAATTGATGAGTTATCAAAAGTAAGGGATCCTGAAGAAATATTTTATTATCTAACAGAAGAGCAAAATGCTTTTTATGATGCCGTATTATCTAAATATTTTGGTCTTAATGGATTATTTACAGGTGCTATCTATACTCCGTTCTTATATCAAACAAAGCTTGATATGGATAACTTAGATAAAGAAGAAAATAGAAAATATCAACATCAAACAAACTTATTTGAGTTTATGCGACGTTTATTAGTTAAACGTTTTGAATCTTCTTTTGGTTCTTTTGAAAAATCAATAGAGCGTTTTTTAAATACGCATAAAATGGTAAGAAATTTTATCCATAAAACAGGAAAATTTATTTTAGATAGAAAATATTTAGAAAAAATTAAGGATGATAATTTAGATGATATAGAAACTTTTTTTGAAAATTATCTAGCTGAGAATATTAATAATGAAAGGGGAGAAATTTATACGATTGAAGACCTTAATGATAAGGATAGATTTTTGAAGAATATTGACTCAGATATTCAAATGTTTGAAGATATTCAAAAGCAATTAAAAACCTTAAACTTAATTGCTAATGATCCTAAGCAAGAAACTATAATAGAAAAGGTTAGAGAATTATTTTTAAAAGAACCGGATAGAAAGATAATTCTTTTCTCTGAATATGTAGATACAGTGAAATATCTTGAGTCTGGGTTTAAAAAAGTTTTTGGCGATAAAGTATTGATTTGTGATGGACTTGTACCAAAAGATTTAGCTAAATGGCTACAAACTGATTTTAATGCACAATTTCAGGGAGAGCAAACTAATCAATTTCAAATTTTAATTACTTCAGATAAGCTAGCAGAAGGTTTTAATTTAAATCGTGCAGGTGTGGTTATTAATTATGATATTCCTTGGAATCCTACTAAAGTTATTCAGCGATTAGGACGTATTAATCGTATAGGATCTAAAGTATTTGATGAGCTTTATTTATTTAACTTTTTCCCTTCTATTAAAGGAGCTAGTGTTGTTAAATCTAGGGAGATTGCAGGTAAGAAAATGTTTTTAATTCATAATGCGTTAGGAGAAGATGTGAAAATTTTTGCAGAAAACGAAACTCCTTCGCCCTCAAATTTTGTAGAACGTATTAATGCTAATCCTGAAGAAGAAGGAGAAATTAATCTTAGTACAAAAATACGAAATTTATACTATGATATAAGTAAAAAATATCCTAAAATTATTAAAAGGATAGAACAGTATCCTACTAGAATAAAAACAGCAAAGAGCCATACTAGCCATAATTTAAATATTTTGAGAAAAAAAGGGGATAGCCTTTTTGCTCAAATTATTACAAAAAAAGAAGATAAATCAGAAGTAAAGGATGTCTCTATAGAAGAGTTTTTATATAATTTAGAATGTGAAGTAGATGAGCCTAGAGTAAAGTTTTCAATGAATTTCTGGGAATTATATGAAGAGTTTAAAGAGGGTAAGGTAAAAACCCGAAATAATAGAGGTGCCTCAGATATATCTAGTGAAGTAAAGGCATTAGATACTATCAATTTTTTTAGAAAACAACTTTTTGAAGTCCGCCCTGATTTAGTTTCTTTTGCAGATGCTTTAAAAATAGACCTTCGAGAATATAAAACTTTACCTAAATATAGTTTAAAGAAAATTGCTCAAATAAGTAATACACGTAGAGATGATAATTTTATGCTCTATGTAGAGGAACTTGAAAGATTACAAAAATTATTAGGTGCTAATTTTTTAAGTGAAATTAGACAAAAATTAGGAAATCGAACGAAGGAAGTGATTATTGCTGTTGAGAATGTTAAGCAAGGTGTTATTTTATAATAGGGGCTGTATTAGAAATGGTGTAAAATTTAGGGCTAATCTAATACAGTCCCTTATAATATTATTGTACCCGTCGTAGGAGCATTTCTGGTGAATATTATTTATCAACCATCTACGATTTGGTTTATTAAAACATTTGTTCTTCCTAAATAGCTTTATCTAAAATAAACCTTAGATTCAATATTGAAGTGTAAAATATCCTTTACCTATTCACTTATTTTTTGTACTTCAAATTTGAATCTACCTTTCGCTTATTTCAGATTAGGGTATATCTAGATATTTTATCACTAAGGTTTAATAATACTTTACTCTGGTCGCTCATAATAATAAGATTGCTCAATTCCTTTTAGAAAAATTTCACGGTCATGAATTTGATCGGTTAAGGCATTTTGTAGTAAGAAACGTAACTCCAAATCATTAATAGGACTTCTCTCCATCGCTTGTAAATAAAGACGTTTATCGACTAATTGCCAATTAACGACACGTTGTAGATTTTTCTTAAAAATTAAATCTAACCAGATACGTGTTGATCGCCCATTGCCCTCTAGGAATGGATGAGCAATATTCATTTCAATATATTTACTAATAATTTCCTCAAAAGTTGTTTCAGGCATTTTTTCAATGGCATTTAATGCTTCCTTGAGGTAGAGAGCATTTGTAAAACGAAAATGTCCCTTAGAAATATTTAATGTTCGTATCTCCCCTGCAAAATCATAAAGACCATTAAATAAATAATGATGAATAGCTTGTAAACCTTTGGTTGTGCCTATCTCAAGCTGATGAATTGTTCCTGAATCGTATAATTCATAGGCTTTTTGTTTGCTTAATTGGTCAATTTCTTGGGTATATTCTATTTTCTTCATCAGTATCACTCCGTATAGGTAAAAATAAGTTTACCTATATAAGAGAGTATAAAATCATCATTGTATATAAGTAGTATTTTAAAAGATTATTGAGAGGGGTATCCTATATTTTGTTATATACTTTGAGATAATATATTGAATAAATAAGAAATTATTAAGGTTAAAAATACATTAATAGTAAATCGCTTTATTTAATATAATTTTCATAAAGCATAGAGTATAAGTACTTAAATATTGCCTTTTCGTTAATAAATTTTAATAAATGCAAAATTTATTAGCAAAACCACTAATTGATTTTAGTAATACTAAATAATAGACTTAAATTACTACTTATCATGAAAGTTTATATTAAGGAGAGGACTGATGCATTTTGACATAATAGAAGGTATTTTAACGATAAAATTAGATTCTATAATGACTTTAGCACTTGCCGCTATTTTACTAATTCTAGGCTATAGGATACAAAAGCAATTTACTTTTTTAGATAGATATTGTATTCCTGCTCCAGTTGTTGGCGGTTTTTTATTTATGTTTATTACTTGGCTAGGACATTATTATCACCTGTTCAAGTTTAGTTTTGAAAATAATTTTCAGTCACTCTTTATGCTAGCATTCTTTACGACAGTAGGATTAGGGGCTAGTTTTACATTATTGAAAAAAGGAGGTAAGTTATTAGTTATCTATTGGCTAGCTTGCGGTGTTATTTCTATTTTCCAAAATGGAGTAGGTATCGCTATTTCAAAAATAACAGGGTTAGATACACCGTATGCTCTTTTATCAAGTGCTATTTCTATGATAGGGGGACATGGAGCAGCTCTTGCTTATGGTAGTAGTTTTGCTAAAATGGGGTATGAAATAGCTCCTTTAGTTGGTGCTGCTGCAGCTACCTTTGGCTTAATAACAGCAGTCTTAATTGGTGGTCCACTTGGTAGAAAATTAATACAAAAACATAATCTCACGCCAGATTTATCTGAAGAGTTTGATAGTTCAGTGAATACTATCAATAGTGATAACGGAGAAAAGTTATCTGAGATAGACACTATCAAAAATATTGCTGCTATATTAGTATGTATGGCAGTTGGGAGTTTACTTTCTACACAAATTGGAAAATTTATTAATATGAGTTTTCCTTCCTATGTTGGTGCTATGTTTGTTGCTGTCATTTTTAGAAATTTAAATGAAAAATGGCATATATATAATTTTAATTTCTCATTAGTTGATGGTATAGGTAATGTTATGTTGAGCTTATACCTTTCGCTTGCCTTAATGACCTTAAAACTTTGGGAACTATCGGGATTAATAGGGGGCGTATTATTGGTTGTTGTGTGTCAAGTAATATTGATGATTATTATTGCTTACTTCATTATGTTCAGAATATTAGGTTCAAATTATGATGCAGCAGTTATGTGTGCTGGTTTATGTGGGCATGGGTTAGGGGCGACACCATCTGCTATTGTTAATATGACAGCTTTAAATGAAAAATACGGTATGTCAAGGAAAGCGATGATTATTGTTCCTATAGTAGGGGCTTTTTTAGTAGATATTATCTATCAACCTTCAACAATTTGGTTTATTAAAATATTTGTAATACCTAAATAATTAGTTTATTCTTTAATAAAACTAGTATTCAAAATAGAAGTACAACATTCTAAATAATAAATAGATAATATATGATATACAAAGTTGTACTTCAACCTTAAATTTACTAAATATTTAAGCCAATTGATTTAATAATATTCCCTTACAAAGTAATTATCCTCAATAAAATTTTAACGATATAATAAGTTGCGATACTTACTTTTTAAAGGATTATTGATGACAACTATTCACCCTCAAGCACAAATCGTTTTGGATTTTTGGTATAAAGAAGAAAATAGAGCGTTTTGGTTCGCTCAGTCAGATGCGTTTGATGAGACAATTCGTACCCAATTTACGGAAACCTTACAACAAGCCATGAAAGGAGAACTTTATACTTGGCGTTCTTCAATAAAGGGGCGTTTGGCTGAGATTATTGTGTTGGATCAGTTTTCTCGAAATATTTTCCGAGGTCAGGCACAAGCATTTGCTCAAGATAGTATGGCATTGGTATTGTCACAAACGGCTGTGGAATTACCTGACTATACTACATTAGCGATGAATGAAAAACAATTCTTACTTTTACCCTATATGCACTCAGAATCAGCCCTTATTCACCAAGAGGCAGTAAAATTATTCCAGCAAATGGGTGATGATTATGTCTTAGATTTTGAGTATAAGCATAAAGTTATTATTGACCGTTTTGGACGTTATCCTCATCGTAATGCGATATTAGGGCGAACTTCTACACCAGAAGAAGAGGCATTTCTAAAAGAACCTAATTCATCTTTTTAATAATGTGTTATGTTTTAGGTTAGAGAAAAAAGAATAATTATTTAAATTCAAATTATTATAATAAAGTGTTATTGTTTATTTTAACTTTTTCAGCTGATAGTAATTATATAGTATAGAGACAATAAAAAAGCGTACTGTTATTAGAATAGTACGCTTTTTAAGTATGGTGGATAGTGAACTTTATATCCAACCCAGATAAACCCCTAATCTAAATGATAGAGAAGCGAGAATAATACTAAAGAAGGTGCGCCAAAACCAAATCATAATAAGATGAAGAAATGAAATAGGAATTTTAGTGGCTAATATGCAAGGAATACTGCCTGATAAGAATAATATACTACTAATAGAGACAATAGAGGTAATATAGCGAATTTCCATCGCGCCATCCTTAACGAGTAAGGCAGGTAAAAACATTTCTGCTAACCCTGTCGCTAATTCTCCCGCATATTGGGTAATATCAAAGCCTGTTATCCAAAGTGCTGGTTTTAATAAAATACCTACCCAGTCAAAAAGGGGGGTATGTTTTGAAATTAAAAGTCCAATTAATCCAATAGCAAGAATAGCAGGAGCAACGGTTGCACTCATTGCTAGTCCATCTTTTAGATTGATATAAACCATCTGATACCACCGAGGAGATTGTTGATAGTGATTTTTAGCGGTAGTAATAGCACGTTGCCAATAATTACCTTGCTGAGAGAGTAAATCTTCTTCTCTATTAGACTGATTATCTAATTGCGTAATAGGAGGGAGATAGGCTGTAATAGAGGTTACGATAAATGTAATCACTAAGCAAGACCAGAAAAAGAAGTTCCAGTGATTCATTAAATCTAATGTCTTAGCGACAATAATCATAAAGGTTGCTGAGACAGTAGAAAACCCTGTTGCAATAATAGTAGCTTCACGTAAAGAATATTGTCCTTTTTGGTAAACACGATCCGTAATGAGTAAACCAATAGAGTAACTACCTACAAAGGAAGCAACGGCATCAATTGCTGAGGCTCCAGGTGTACGGAAAAGTGGCCGCATAAAGGGTTCTAAAAAAACGCCTACAAATTCCATTAGCCCGAAACCAATAAGAAAAGTGAGTGCTAGTGCGCCAATAGGAATTAAGATACCAACAGAAAAAGCTAGTTTTTCAAATAAGAAAGGTAACATATCTTTTTCCATTAACCAGTGAGGCGCGGTATTCGTCAGGTATAAAATACTTAATAAGAATCCTATTATCTTAATGAAAAATAATACTTGATGCGTAAGTGAGGTTTTGTAACTTCCTTTGATGACTTCATGAATAAGGTTATAAATAATAAGACATAGCAAAAAAGTAAGTGAAAAAGAGCGTAAGTCGTGAATAAAGAATTGTGAGATATGATCAACCAGAATACTTGATTTCCCTTGAATTTCAATAGGAATAAAGAAAAGGAAAATCCCGATACTACTTAATAGGCTCAGGTGAAGCAGAACCGTTAGGCGAGATGTTTTCATCATTGCCTCCTTATAATAAATTGTCCCCGTGTTTTAAAAAAGAGGTGAAAAGAGAGTTTTTCACCTCCTATACAATATTACTTGACCATTGGTAAGTTTAATCCTTGTTCTTTAGCACAATGCTTAGCAATATCATAACCAGCATCGGCATGACGCATAACACCAGTAGCAGGATCATTATGTAATACACGGGCGATGCGTTGAGAAGCCTCATCAGTACCATCGCATACAATCACAACCCCTGCGTGTTGAGAAAATCCCATACCAACACCACCACCGTGATGTAAACTTACCCAAGTTGCCCCACCAGCAGTATTTAATAGAGCATTAAGTAGTGGCCAATCGGATACCGCATCTGATCCATCTAGCATACTTTCTGTTTCTCGATTAGGGCTGGCAACAGAACCAGAATCAAGATGATCTCGTCCGATAACAATAGGTGCTTTTAGTTCGCCATTTTTAACCATTTCATTAAAAGCTAGACCTAATCTGGCTCGGTCTTTTAATCCAACCCAACAAATACGAGCAGGGAGACCTTGGAATGCGATACGTTCTTTTGCCATATCAAGCCAGTTATGTAAATGAGGATCGTTAGGGATTAATTCTTTTACTTTTTGATCTGTTTTATAAATATCTTCTGGATCGCCAGATAATGCTACCCAGCGGAATGGGCCAATACCTTCGCAGAATAGAGGACGAATATAGGCAGGGACAAAACCGGGAAAATCAAAGGCATTTTCTACCCCCATTTCTTTTGCCATTTGTCGGATATTATTACCATAATCTAGAGTTGCTGCCCCTCTTTCTTGAAGTGTAAGCATGGCTTTGACTTGTTTTGCCATACTGAGTTTTGCTGGTAATGTAATTGTTTCAGGTGCTATTTTTTGTGCTTCTTTCCATTGTGTTAAACTCCATCCACTAGGTAAATAACCGTGAATAGGATCATGGGCACTTGTTTGATCTGTTACAACATCAGGTGTAATTCCTCTTGCGACAAGTTCTGCAAAAATATCTGCGGCATTGCCTAGTAAACCGACAGAGATAGGTTTATCCGTATTTTTAATAAGATTGAGGGCTTCATCAAGCGAATAGGCTTTCTTATCACAATAGCGTGTTTGAATACGAAAATCAATACGACTTTCATCGCATTCTACGGCAATCATACTAAAACCAGCCATGGTTGCGGCAAGTGGTTGTGCACCACCCATACCCCCTAAACCACCTGTCAGAATCCAACGACCATGAGTATTACCATTAAAATGTTTTTTGGCAACAGCAACAAAGGTTTCATAGGTGCCTTGAACAATACCTTGAGAACCAATATAAATCCATGAACCTGCAGTCATTTGCCCATACATCATCAAGCCTTTACGATCAAGTTCATTAAAATGATCCCATGTTGCCCAGTGAGGAACGAGGTTTGAGTTAGCAATTAATACTCTTGGTGCGTCTTTATGGGTAGGAAAAACACCTACAGGTTTTCCTGATTGCACAAGCAGTGTTTCATCATCATTAAGTTGTTTTAATACTTCTAGAATTTTGTCATAACATTCCCAATTTCTTGTTGCTCGACCAATTCCACCATAGACAACAAGGCTTTGAGGGTGTTCTGCTACCTCAGGATCTAGATTATTTTGCAACATACGAAAAGGGGCTTCTGTTAGCCAACTTTTACACTGTAGTGTTGATCCTTTGGGGGATTTAATGATACGTGTGGTATCGGTTCTATCTAACATAACTGTCTCCTATAAAGAAATAAAAAGGGAGAATTAAAGCGTATTCTTTCCTCTGAATATACGCTGTACTAAAGGGTTACTACCAACTTCATAGATAATATCAACAGGTCTCTCAGCATCCCAAACTAATAAATCAGCAAGATAACCAGGAGCAATACAACCATGTGAATGAGTTAATCCCAGTGCTTTAGCTGCATTCCATGTGACGCCAGCCCATGCTTCTTCAATCGTTAAACCGAACTGTACACAAGCCATATTCATTGCCCAATGAATACTGGTAAATGGTGCAGTACCGGGATTAAAGTCAGTAGAAATGGCGATAGGTACTTGATATTGTCGTAATAAGTCAATAGGGGGGCATTGCTTTTCTCGTAAGAAATAATAGGCGAAGGGAAGTAATACGGCGGTTGTATTGCTTTGTTTAATTGCTTGAATACCTTGCTCATCTAAGTATTCGATATGATCAACAGATAAGCCATTAAAAGAGGCGATTAGGGCAGATCCCCCTAGATTAGAAAGTTGTTCGGTATGACCTTTGATTGGAATACCTAATGCTTTTGCTGTCTGTAGAATTTTTGTTGATTGTGCTATAGAAAACCCAACTGTTTCACAAAAAATATCTATTGCTGAAAATGCTTTTTCTTGCCAAAGGGTTGGTATGATTTTTTGACAAATTAAATTGACGTAGTCATCAGGATTATTTTTAAACTCTGAAGGGATAGTATGAGCAGAAAGTAAGGTTTTAATTATTTCAATAGGATAATGTTGTGCTAATTGATCAGCGACAAGTAGTTGTTTTCTTTCATCTTCTAAATTAAGCCCATACCCTGTTTTACATTCTATGGTTGTAACGCCCTCTTGTATCAATCGTTGTAATCGAGGTTGTGCTAAGGAAGCTAATTCTTCCATAGATGCTTGACGAGTAGCCTTGACGGTTTGATTGATCCCACCACCTTCTTTTGCTATTTGACTATAAGGTATGCCTTGTTGACGGCGTTCCCATTCATGTGCACGATTTCCTGCAAAAATGAGGTGTGTATGGCAATCAATTAAACCTGCCGTAACAAGCGCTCCTTGTAAATCTTCTATTTCACAATTATAAGTAGATGCTGGTTGATGAGGTAGTACGGCTTTGATATAAGCACCCTCAATCACAATATCATGCAGGGGAAAATATTGAAAAGGAGCGTGATAGTCTCCTGTAGGAAGACTAGTGGCAATATTTGCGTTTTGTAATACTCTTTTTATTAACAATTTTTATCTCCTTTTTAAATGTATATACATATATATACAATAAAATATAAAATAATGTCAATAAAATAATTGTAATGGGGGTATGCTGGTGTTGTAGAAAGGATAAGAAGAATATTATTTAACTATATTGATGGTATGTGAAATACTGAAAGAGGTTTTGTATGAGTAGAAGATTTAAAAAACGTTTTTTAATGGATTTTTTTTAAACAACTGATTTATGATAAGGTAAATAGTGTTTTATTCATAGGGTGTATAACGAGAATGTAGCTTATATCGAGAACCTACTGCAACTAAACAAGTATAGCTAATGAGAATATTATTTGACCATGTACGGCGGAACATTTGTAAGCAGGCTGTTTGAGGAGGGATATTTAAAATAGATTCCCATTCGGGTAAGGCATTAATAGCTTCTATATATTGTTCTATTTCGCTAAGAGGGAAATGTTTTAACAAATAAGCAGTCGGTGTTATTTTCTGAAAATCTTGTGTAATAAAATCGGGGGCGTGTAGGGGATTAACGTACCGTCTTTCTAGCATAGTAGGAAAATTATTTTCTAAGTGTAGTATTTCTACATAACTGACTTTTGTACCTGTTTTAACACCTAAATGCCAAGCGATATCTTCTGCTGGAATAAGCTGTTTTTGGGCTAAAACCTTAGATGAATAGGTGCTACCACGCTGTTGAATCTCTTGTGATAAATCAACAATTGTCGTGAGGGGCATTTCAGCTTGATGGTGTTTAACAAAAGTGCCTTTTCCTGCAACACGAAATAAAATACCTTGTTCGCTAAGTAAAGAAATGGCTTTATTCACTGTCATACGGCTGACTTTAAATTGTACGGCAATATCTATTTCTGTAGGAATTTTTTCTCCTGCTTTCCATGCATTGCTAGTAATTTGCTGCATAATATATTCTTGAATTTGTTTATATAGTGGAATAGCGTGCTGATTAAAATGCTTCATTTGTATATTCCTATTTTATTAAAACGTATTAAATGTATAGACAAATAATAAAGCGTACGATATATTATAGGATAGTATATTTTAGGTGTAAAAACAGATAAAAAGCGACTTGTATCTATTATTCTAATGAGAGATAGTATAAATATGCTTGTTGAAAGTGGATAAAAGGTTTATTTATCAAATAATATCGATCATATATCACTAAAGGAATAAGGAGTAAATGATGCAATCAACCTATACATGGACAGGACGAGTTGATGGGACTACCCCAGAACATCTCCGTTTTCACCAAGTTATTAATCAATCCGAGCAAGCAGAATATACTTTACTAGGCTTCTGTAGTGATGAAGGTGTAATCAGAAATAAGGGAAGACAAGGTGCAGCACTAGCGCCTAATACGATACGGCAACAATTAGCTTCATTGCCTATTCACCAAGCAATTAGTATCAAAGATGGGGGTAATATCATCTGTCAAGAAGGTAAGTTAGAACAAGCGCAAACAGAGTTAGCACAAAAAATAACAGCAACCTTGTTATCTACAAGTCGTCCTATCGTGTTAGGAGGAGGACATGAGGTGGCTTATGGTAGCTTTATGGGTGTATTTCATTATCTACAACAAATAAGCCCTAAGGCAAAATTAGGTATTATTAACTTTGATGCACATTTTGATTTACGACAGGCAGATAGATCAACATCAGGAACGCCATTTTTACAGGCAGCAAAATATAGCCTTGCGCATCAATCTCCATTTCATTATTTTTGCTTGGGTATTGCAAAGCATGGTAATACAAAAGTTTTATTTGATACTGCGGATCAGTTGGGGTGTCAATATGTCTATGATTATGAAATAAATCACCAGAATCTTTCTGCTATACAAAAGAAATTAGCGGATTTTATCGATGCTATGGATATGCTTTATGTAACAGTAGATTTAGATGTTTTCCATAGTGCTATTGCTCCAGGAGTAAGTGCTCCTGCGGTGCGAGGGGTAGATTTAGTGTGCTTTGAGACTTTATTTCAGCAGATTAAACAATCACAAAAAATCTGTCTATTAGATATTGCAGAGTGTAATCCACATTATGATATTGATAATCGTACAGCAAAGTTAGCGGCTTATATTGTTTATCAGTATTTAACTTAAATATAAATAGTATAAACCTAAACTAAAATCTTATTTCAAAACAATTTTGAAACAGGAGAGGTTAAATAGGCATAATGTATTCTTGATAAGAAAAATTTCTGCTTTTATTATCCATAAGATATAAATGAAAGAAATACCTAAATAAAAATCTATCTAAAAGTTTTACAATATAAACTCTTTACAACAGTACAAGCTTACTATGCAAAAAATTAGCCTTTCTTATCAACATCAGCGATTAGATCTTTACCCATCATTAGGTGCAGCAACTGCTTGCTACTATATGGAGATTCAAGGTAAGGTATATCATTTTTTACGCCCAACTCCTGAAAAAGCACTTTTACAAAACAACATTGAAGAGACGGCTAATTTTCTGATGGCACCTTGGGCGGGACGTATTCAAAATGGGCAATTTACTTATGAAGGTAAACATATTCATTATCCCAGTAAAATAAAAGACTTTGCACATAGTATGCATGGGTTTGCACGAGATATGGAGTGGATAGTTATTGATCACTGTTCACATACCGCACATTTAAAATTGCATTATCAAAAAACACAAGAATGGCCATTTTCTTTTAAGATTGAACAAATTTATACATTAACGGATAAGGGCTTATCTATACAGGTTATGGTCGAAAATACAGGGGATACGGTGATGCCTTTTAGTATGGGTTATCATCCCTTTTTTCCTTGTGATAGTGAAACTCGCCTCTATGCCAATGTACAGAAAGCATGGTATAGCGATGAAGAATTAATGCCAACGCATTTAGGTGATCATCCCTTAGTTCATCAGCTATCTCAAGGTTTTCGAGTGCAAGATACGCCATGGGATATTATTCTGACAGGGTGGGATAAACAGGTATTCATTCAATGGGCGGATCGCCAATTACGGTATGAAGTGAGTAGTCCCTTTGATTTTCTGGTGCTGTATAACCCTCGTGGTAAAGAATGGTTTTGTGCTGAACCATTTGGGAATATTACGGATAGTTTTAATCTACGTCAGCGGTTCCCTCGAGAGCAGATTGGGGGGATGGATATGAAACCTGCACAGGTAGTGACAGCAACGGTTTATTTAATGCCTGAGGTATATTAAGAATGGTAGGTATATACGTGTTGGTAATACCTATTTATTTAGTAATAGGTCTATCTTGACAATAGATGTAAAATAATAATATTTGTAGAGTGGTGTTGTCATAGATGATAGATTTAACCAAATCCGCTAAAACCCTGATGACATCATGACTATTTAAAAGAAATGGTATAGAAAGGCGTATGCTTTAGGGTAATTTAGCTGAACATGGTTGATAGCGTAGTAAACTATACGTTCAGCAGTTATGATGATATAAATTCTTTGTTGTATTAATAGGAGATTAGAGATGCAAACAGTAACACTTCATATTGAGGGAATGACTTGCGGTGGTTGTGTGAAAAGTGTCACTCGTGTTTTAACAGAACAAGCCGGTGTACAAAAAGCAGAAGTTAGCTTAGAAAATAAGCAGGCTGTTATCACTTTTGATGAAAGTGCTGTATCAGTATCGCAGCTTAAAGAAGTGATCGAAGATGCTGGCTATGATGTGGTGGATCAATAGTCGCCCCTTGATTATGTAAAAATTATCCCCATATGTATGGGTAGATTTCATCATCAAATCAGGTGAATACCGCTAGGGATAGTGGATAATATCTCGGGAAAGGGTAACCTTTCCCCCTAAGGAATTAATAGGGTCTTTTATGACTCTATATCGTAGTAAATTACCAAGTATCTTCCTTTCTGCATTCTTATACTAATAAGCCCCATTAGGGGCTAGTGGTGTTGTCTATTTTAGGTAAGATATTTAAACAAAGAGGTACTCATAATGAGCAATACACCAGAAAAACTTAGTTTTGCAATTGATGGTATGACTTGCCAAGCATGCGCAACGCGTATTGAAAAAGTTTTAAATAAAAAAGATGGTGTAGTGCAAGCACAGGTTAATTTTGCGAGTGAAGAAGCACAAGTGCTTGTTAGTGATCATAAATTGTCTGCACAGGATATTATTGGGTTTATTCAAAAAACGGGCTATCGTGCTTCACTGAAAAAAGAGGGTGAGATTCCTCAAATTACGGTGAAACATATGTCATGGCGCCTATGGTTGTTATTGGTAATTAATATTCCCTTTTTAATCGGCATGGCAGGCATGCTTATCGGGCGACATGACTGGATGCTTCCTCCGATTTGGCAATGGGTATTAGCAAGTATTGTGCAATTATTTTTAGCGATTCCTTTTTATAAGAGTGCGTGGGGCTCTATTAAAGGGGGGCTTGCTAATATGGATGTCTTAGTCACCATTGGTACGATCGCTATTTATCTATATTCTACCTATATGCTTTTTTTCTACCCTCATACAGGGCATGAAGGCGGTATGCCCCATGTGTACTTTGAGGCAAGTGTGATGGTGATAGGATTTGTTAGCTTTGGTAAATTCTTAGAAGAAAGTGCAAAGAAAAATAGCCTTAATAGCTTAGGTATGCTTTTGAAATTACGCCCCTCTCAAGTGAATGTAAAACGAGAAGATCAATGGTATTCTATCCCTATTGATCAAGTACAGCTTGGTGAAATTATCCGTGCTAATCATGGTGAGCGTATTGCGGCGGATGGTATGGTAATCAGTGGTACGGGCTGGACAGATGAAAGTCATTTAACGGGAGAATCTCAACCAGAAGAGAAAAAAGCCGGTAGTAAGGTATTGGCTGGCTCTTTAGTCAGTGATGGTAGCCTGATTTATCAAGCGGAGCAATTAGGTAGTCAAACGTTATTAGGGGATATGATGTCTGCTTTATCAGAGGCACAAGGTAGTAAAGCTCCTATTGCCCGTATAGCGGATAAAGTCTCTGGGATTTTTGTGCCGGTGGTGGTATTGATTGCATTAATCACCTTTATCGTAACAGGTATGGTGCGTGCTGATTGGACGGTTGCCTTGATGAATGCGGTGGCAGTATTAGTAATTGCCTGCCCTTGTGCATTAGGCTTAGCAACCCCTGCTGCTATTATGGTGGGTATGGGACAGGCTGTTAAACGTGGTATCTGGTTTAAAGATGCAACAGTGATTGAAGAGGCGGCTCATGTTAATGCTGTTGTTTTGGATAAAACAGGTACATTAACGGAGGGTAAACCTACTGTTAATGCGATATTTTCAACAGGTACGTATTCAGAAAGTGAATTACTTCGTATTGCTGCCAGTGTTGAACAAAGTGCGACACATCCTTTAGCAAGAGCGATTGTAAATGCGGCACAAGCACAGTCTTTGGCGCTTATAGAACCCCAGCAAGTAGAGAGTGTTACGGGTGAGGGTATTCGTGCCGTTATTGATGGCATAGGCGTAGTCCATGTTGGTAAACCAAGTTTTTGTCACTTTGATATGCAACAAGTATCAGGTGAGATATGGTCTATTGCGAGTGTGGTAGCGGTCTCTGTTGATGGCAAGGCGGTTGGTGCTTTTGCCTTAGCTGATGCATTGAAAGAGGATACCGCTAAGGCAATTGCTCGTTTACAAGCACATCATATTGATGTGTATGTGATGAGTGGCGATCATCAACAGGTGGTAAGCTATGTTGCTAATGCATTGGGTATTCAATATGCTTTTGGTAATATGAGTCCTCGTGATAAAGCGGAAAAAATCCAGTCGCTAAAGGCTGAGGGTAAAGTTGTTGCTATGGTGGGTGATGGTGTTAATGATGCGCCCGCACTCGCCGCTGCAAATGTTAGCTTTGCGATGAAAGGGGGGGCTGATGTAGCGGAAAATACGGCATCTGCTACATTGATGCAACAATCGGTGAATCAGATGGTGGATGCTTTATTGGTCTCTCGAGCAACGTTAAAAAATATTAAACAAAACTTATTCTTTGCCTTTATCTACAACATTATTGGTATTCCATTAGCGGCATTGGGTTTCTTAAATCCAATTATTGCTGGGGCAGCGATGGCATTAAGTTCTGTTTCTGTATTAAGTAATGCGTTAAGATTAAAATATATTAAGATTGATTAATAAGCATTGTTGATTGGTGTTTTTCATGTAAATATAAGAGGGGCTATAGGGAGTAGCCCCCTTTTTATGATAAATACTTTATGGTTATTGTTTATAAAAAAAGAGAAGCAAGCAATGCTGTTCTCTTTTTTAAAAAACCAGATATAGGATGAATTAAACGCTATTAATAACAGATACTATTATTACTTCCCATGCGGAGTAAGCCACCCATCACAACACCTTTGATGCGAATAGGATCTAACATTTCTCGTGTACGAATATCGTAACGGAAGATTTGTGGAGGACCTTCATCAAGGGTCATATAGAGGGTTTTGCTATCACCTGTTACCCACATATCAACAACTTCGTAGGGGAAACGGTAGATCTTATGATCATCAGGATTATCAAATGATTGGAACATAAGCCCCTTATCACCACCAATAACCCATGTACTTTCTAACCAACCGCTACGAATAATACGAGGAGAAAAATCGACTTCATAACGAATCGGTTTTTCATCACCTTGTTCAAGGTTAAAGTAAGCGAGATGTCCTGATACGTCTGAGAATAATACGCGTTGAGAATAGGCATCAATATAAGGGGAAACCATTGGGCGATAGGTTGTTCCTGCCGTGTACATAGGACCTGTACTGAGTAGTTTATCTGTTTCAGGGAAATATAATAAACCCTCAGAGCCATCGAGCGTATTAAATGCCACCATATAGTCTTCGGGACTTGCAACCCCTTTATCAAAACCAACGGTAGGACGAATACGTTTTGTAAAATCTAACACTTCCCAAGGTTTTTTGATGGGATCATACCCATGTTTGCGGTAGATGACGGGTTTGGTTTTATCTAATACCCAAAAAGATTGGCTGAAAGAGCTAAAGAGTAAGGTATAGTAGGCATAGAGAACCGTTTCACGTTGTGGAGAATCAAATTTTTCAGGGAAAATAGTGACTTCTCCTGTATCGTAATTGACCATACCAACTTGATCTCGTAAACCAACGGCGAGTAATTTGGACTGAGGAACAAAGAAAATTTGATAAACAGGGGAGGGCATATCAATAACTTTAATCTCTCGTGAAATAAGATTGTATAAATAGAGAGAGGAAACCTCAGGATTGCCGAATGCTAGCATACTATCATCACGGGCTATTTCCATTACTTTTGGTTTAATATTAAAATTAAGATGAGCAACTTGCTCCATCGTAACGGTATCATAGACAGAGATGTAGTATGTACTAATATCAGCAATAAATAGATAACGGGTAGGGGCATAGAGTGATTGAGTAGCCCCATTAACTGGTGAGTTATTATTTGCCGCCTTTGCTGAAAGAAAAGGCAACGATGAGCTGATACCTGTAGCAGTGGCGAGCGATAAAAAATCTCGTCTTTTCATCAAAATTTCCTTTGAGATTTAAAACCATGTCATTGATAGACGGATAGTGGCTTTAAGATAATGATAGTCTCTTTCTGTTAAGAGTAAGCATAAAGAGTCACTTGTACCATGTAACTCTTTATACCGAAATGTATGTTTATTGTGTTTTTTGCTGAGTAGACTCTTTGGCTAAGATAGCATCAATCGACTGAGCAAGATCTTCTGCACCAATTTGATAATCAAATACATCTAGTAATTGATGCTCTGGATTAATAAGATAGATAAGCGATGAGTGATAAACGGTATAGTCAGTGCCTTTTTGGGGTACTTCTATGCGTTTACCATCTAAACGATAACCAAAAGATGCGCCTAATTGATCCGTTAATGCTTTGATACGAGGTAAATCACCCGATAAACCGATAATACGCTCATCAAACTGTGTTACATAGGTGTGTAAAATTTCAGGTGTATCGTGTACAGGATCAATAGAAACAAAGATAGGTGCAATTGCTTCTGGATTTTTGAGGTTTTCTAATGTTAAGGCATATTCAGATAATGTGGTTGGGCAAATATCTGGGCATGATGAATAGCCGATAGAGACTAATAGATATTTACCGGGATAACTTTTCTCTGTCACCTTGCCTTTGTTGTCTTCTAGATTAAAGGAAATGGAGCGAGCATAAGCCGCTTGACCTAATGCCATTAAGCTAACAAGGAAAGCCAAAACAAAGTGTGAGATGATACGAGTAAACATAATAATAGTCTCCTTATGAAAAAAGCGGCTACTAACCATATCTGACTAGTAGCCGAGGTAAAAAGAATGTAAGGTATCGTGGATTATTCTTTGAACTTACGTGGAGCTACTAATTGTTCCATTAAGTTATTATCCCATTTACCATCTACTTTAATTGTTGCTAGTGCACCTAAGTTAAGTGCTTCAATTAAGTTATGATTTAAGTAAACATAAGTACCTGGTTGTTTGAAGGTGTACATTGCTGCACCAGCAGAACCTGCTGCAATTGACCAAGTTTCAAGGTCTTGTGCAGGAACATCAGCTAAGTTACCACGTTCCCAAACATACTCACCATGACCACCGATAAGGTGTGGGTAAGTAAAGCGGTTAGCTTGAGAGTGATAAATCATTAATGTTTCGCCAACTTTAGCGGTTGGAGAGTTATCGCCTGTGTAATGACCTTTGCGTTCACCGAAAACGATATGTGTTGGGATAAGACCATCCATGACTTTTTTGTCATCTGCATAAGATTCAGCGGCATTTGCATAACGTTTGTAGTTACCGTTTTCATCTTTTGGAATGTAGAAGTCTTGCTCACCAATATAAATCGCTTTATCATAAGTGAGTTTATTACCGTTTTTGTCTTTTAGACCATCTTTAGGTAGAACAACAACTGCACCATTCATACCGTGAACAACGTGCCAAGGAATCATTGCACCGCCAGGAGCGCAGTGGTAAATATGAACGCCCGGTTTGATCGCTTTCCAACGAAGTTTAACTTCTTCACCAGGAGCAACGTGAGTTAATTCGCCACCACCTAATGCACCAGTAGAGGCATGGAAGTCAATGTTATGAACGAGAACATTTTTTGAAAGGTTTTTAAGTGTTAGTTCTACATAATCCCCTTCATGTACAACAATTAGTGGACCAGGAACAGAACCGTTGAAAGTAAATGCCCACATAAAGACACCAGGTTCTACCTCGATTTCTTTTTCTTCGATAAACATTTCAACTTCAACGACACGTGGTGTTGCTGGTGCTTCTAAAGTATGCTCAGGCACATTAGGAGGTGCTACTAATGTTTGTTTAACACGAGGTAATTTAGCGATTTCATCAGAAGCTTTGATAACTTCATAACCAGGTAAACCACCAGTAGTTGACACAACAGGGTCTGCTGCATAAGCACTAGCACCTAATAAAGCCGCACAAATTGCGGATACGACAAACTTTTTGCTCATTTTAAATTTACTCCTCTAAGTAAGGAAAAGAAAGAATGTGTTTTATGTTTGGGATAATGTAAACGCAATTATCATAGAATCAAATGATAAAAGTCAAGATTTTGACCGTAGCTTTTTTTAATAGGCAAAATAGCTATTTTTAATGAGGGCATATAGTAGAGAAAAACCTTTAAAAAACAAACTTATCTATCTCGCTCAAAATACCCATGAATAGAGCGTGGATATTAAGTGTAGCAATATTATTCATCATAAAAACAACATAAAAAAAACTCTGCTATAAAAGGATATAGCAGAGCATTAAAAAGAGCAAATGGTTAATATTTTACTAAATATAAAAAATAGAAAATAATTATTATAATAGCATAGCTGCTACCCAACCCGAGATCATAAGCGGAATATTATAGTGAAGAAAGGTAGGGATAACGGTATCACGAATATGATCGTGCTGACCATCAACATTCAGACCCGCTGTAGGGCCTAAGGTAGAGTCAGAGGCAGGAGAGCCTGCATCACCTAAAGCGCCTGCTGTTCCAATTAATGCCACTGTAGCGGCAGGCGAAAACCCCATCTGTATGCAAAGAGGAACATAAATACTGGCAATAATAGGTAGGGTTGAGAAAGAACTGCCAATCCCCATTGTGACGAGTAAACCGACTAATAGCATAGCAAATGCAGCAATCCCCTTGCTGTCACCAAATAAGGAGGTAGAGGCTTTGACAAGAGGTTCAATTTCACCCGTTGCTTTCATCACTTCGGCAAAACCTTGTGCAGAAATCATAATAAAACCAATCATTGCCATCATTTTGATGCCATCATTAAAAACATTATCAGCTTCTTTTAATCGAACAACACCTAGTGCCATAAAGACGGCAAAACCAATCATTGCGCCGAGTAATAGAGAGTCGGTGGCTAGCTGAACACCAAAAGAGACAATAATAGCAAAGAGTGCCACAAAGCTACGATAGCGTGATACAACAGGTTGATTTCCCTTTTCATTATTTTCAATATCAATATCGGTTGTCGTATATTGGCGAGGTTTACGGTAACTAATAAAAACGGCAATCAATAACCCAGCAATCATACCAAGGGCAGGGATACTCATAACACTAAAGATATTGATATTATCAATATTAAGACCTTCTTTACTAATATTAGCCAGTAGGATTTTTTCAAGGAAAATTTCACCAAAACCATAAGGTACCCACATATAGGTTGTCACTAAACCAAAGGTCATAATACAACCGAGGAGACGGCGATCCACTTGCATACGATTAAATACTAATAAAAGTGGTGGGATAATAAGGGGAATAAAAGCAATATGAATAGGGATAATATTTTGACTCATCACACTCATGATAAGAATTAAACCTAAAATTCCCCATTTAATCGTAGCACCCTTTTTATTCGTATTGTTTAACCGAGAAATAATGGCATTGGCAAGCATTTGGGGTAAGCCAGAGTGAGCAATAGCCACTGCAAAAGCACCCAGTAATGCATAGTTTAAAGCGGTTTCTGCGCCGTTAGAAAGCCCAGTTTTAAAGGCTTGCATAGTTACTTCTATTCCTAAACCAGCTGATAAACCACCAGCAATAGCCCCTAAAATTAAACTAAGAACAACATGCATACGTGCCAGTGATAGTACCAGCATGACAACAACTGCAATAACAACAGCGTTCATTTTCTCTCCTCAAATAATAAAATGGATTGATGTATAAAAGAATGGTTTAGTGAAACGAATACCATAAACGATTTATAAAGAGGGTTAAGTCTAGTAATACTTAGCCATTAAAGATAGGCAAAATTGAATAACCCAGCCTACACCAAAGGCAAATAATAGCGTGCCTATACCAATAATCCCCCCTAGTAGCCAACCTAGAAGGCAAACAATAATTTCAATACAAATACGGATTTTACCTATTTTCCAGCCTGTATTTTGAAAAATACCTACCATTAATCCATCTCTTGGGCCAGAACCCATTTTGCAGGTAAGGTAAAAAGATGAGCAAACCCCAATGAGTACAATAGCGAAAATAATGGATAATAGACGAAGTGTAAGCGATTCTGGTATGGGTAGATAGTGAACTGTTAAGCCCAGACCGAGTGCAATTAATGTCATATTAAGGATAGTACCAAGACCGGGTTTTTGTTTTAGGGGTATCCAACCTAACATAACGATAATACTAATCCCTAACGTAACCCACCCGATATTACTACCCGTTTTGAGTGATATGCCTTGTGCAAGTACAGCCCATGGTGCAGAGCCTAAGCTAGCATTAACGAGTAAGCCTTCGCCGACACCAAATAAAAATAGTGAAGGAATAAGAACACAAAGTGAAAGCCAAGAGGGTTTCCAGTGTGATTGAGCAGACCAAGGGGTAGAGGGAAGTTGGTGTTTAGAGGTACTCATAATATAGATGGAGAATAGACCTTTTAAGATAATCAATAGTCATTAGCCATTGTAAGAGTAAGTGAAAATTAATGTCAATGCATAATTTGGATTAGTTATATGCTTATCACTAAAAAGTATAGTGTGATAAAGAAAGATTTTGTTATGCTCTTATATATAGCATATTTTATATAAAGGAAGTTATATGTATAACAAAAAATTATTTGTATCTGCTCTTGTAGCATTAGGGTGTATGCAAGCCGTTTTTGCGGGTGAAAAACTAAGTGTAGCGGCTACGCCAGTACCTGCTGCTGAAATTTTAGAGTTTATGAAACCAGCACTTGCTAAAGAAGGTGTTGATTTAGAGGTTGTTGTTTTTACGGATTATATTCAACCTAATCAACAGGTCGCTCAGAAAAATATTATGATGAATTGCTTCCAGCATAAACCTCATTTAGATACTTTTAATAAACAAACAGGGGCTAAACTTGTGCCAGTAGGTTATGTTTATGTACCGCCATTAGGAGCGTATTCACATAAGGTGAAAACACTATCTGATTTACCTGAGGGTGCTTCTGTCGCGATACCAAATGATACGACTAATAGTACCCGTGCTTTATTGCTATTAGAAAAAGGAGGTTTAATTAAACTAAAAGACCCAACCGATATTACCGCAACTGTTTTAGATATTACAGAAAATCCTAAAAAATTGGTCTTTAAAGAGTTAGAGGCGGCAACATTACCCCGTGTTGTTGATGATGTCGATTTGGCGGTTATCAATACAAATTATGCCTTAGAAGCTAAACTTAACCCTAAAAAGGATGCTTTAGTCTTAGAGGATGCAGGTTCATTGTATGCTAATTTATGCGCAACTGATCCAGCGTATCAGGATTCACCTTTAGTCGCTAAATTAATGAAAGAATGGCATAGTCCAGCTACTGTTCAATTCATTGAAGAAAAATATAAGGGTACGATTATCCCCGTGGGACTACAGCAAGGGGAACTTATCAAAGAATAGTTCTAAATAAGTTGTTCTTATCTCCATTTAGAATAAAAGAGGGCGGAATAAAATAATCCGCCTTTCTTTTTGAGGATAAGCCTTATTTTCACTTAATAGAAAATATGATCGTGGTAAATCTACTATTTATATTTTGAGAGTAGTTATCAAAAAATTTATGTTTAGTGGCGATATATTCATTTGCATGAAAGAGACAAAAATAGTGAATAACAAAGAATATATGAATGAATATGTCATTTTTATTAAAAGAAAGATGTATTGATTGATTTAAAACGTATTAAATAGTGTTGCTTTTTATACGTTTTTTTAAAAATATGGAGTAAGGGCTTGAATAACTTAGAAAAAAAGGATAGAATGCTAGTCTTCACTTGTCAAAAAAGAAGTGAAGGTAAATAAACAGAATCAATCCCAAAGCTGGGTGAGGCTTTTTTACAGGCTAAACTTGGCTTATACGGGCCCAAAACTGGTTATATGTCTTAATGGGAAATGGCTCATTTTGAGTCATTAATGTAACTAAGTTGGAACAGGAATAATCATGATCCAAATGCAAAGCACGCTAGACGTGGCTGACAACACTGGTGCACGCCGAGTAATGTGCATTAAAGTGCTTGGCGGTTCTAAGCGCCGTTATGCTGCTATCGGTGACATTATCAAAGTAAGTGTCAAAGATGCATCACCGCGCGGTCGCGTCAAAAAAGGCGAAGTTTACAATGCAGTAGTAGTGCGTACTGCGAAAGGTGTTCGCCGTAAAGATGGCTCATTAATCCGCTTCGGTGGTAATGCAGCTGTATTGCTTAATGCTAAATTAGAGCCAATTGGTACTCGTATCTTCGGGCCAGTAACACGTGAATTACGTACTGAGCGCTTTATGAAGATCGTTTCATTGGCACCAGAAGTAATCTAAGGGGCAGGCAATGAATAAAATTCGTAAAGGTGACGAAGTTATCGTTATTACTGGTCGCGACAAAAAACGTCGTGGTGTTGTTTTAGCACGAGTTGATGCTGATCACGTAATCGTGGAAGGCGTGAATGTTGCTAAAAAACATCAGAAACCAAATCCAATGGCTGGTACACAAGGGGGTATCGTTGATAAGGCTATGCCTATCCATATCTCTAACGTGGCAATCTTCAATCCAGCGACAGGTAAAGCTGATCGTGTAGGTATCAAAGAAGTTGACGGTCATAAAGTTCGTGTTTATCGCTCCAACGGTGAAGTCGTTGGCGTTAAAGCTTAAGGAGCAACGTAACAATGGCTCGTTTACAAGATTTATACAACAATAAAATTGCTGGTGAAATCAAACAACAATTTGGTTACTCTAGTGATATGGAAGTGCCTCGCATTACCAAAATCACTTTAAATATGGGTGTGTCTGAAGCAGTAGCTGATAAAAAAGTTATCGAACACGCTGTTTCTGATTTAACCAAAATTGCAGGTCAAAAACCAGTAATCACTAAAACACGCAAAGCGATTGCGGGTTTTAAAATTCGTGAAAACTATCCTATCGGTTGTATGGTAACTCTACGCGGTCAACGTATGTATGAGTTCTTAGATCGTTTAATCACTATCGCATTACCACGTGTACGTGACTTCCGTGGTATTTCTGGTCGTGCATTCGATGGTCGTGGTAACTACAATGTAGGGGTTAAAGAGCAAATCATTTTCCCTGAAATTGAGTACGACAAAATTGATGCATTACGTGGTTTAAACATTAGCATCACAACAACTGCTAAGACTGACGATGAAGCTAAAGCGTTATTAAAAGCGTTTGGTTTCCCGTTTCGTAATTAAGGGGCGATGACGTGGCAAAATTATCACTCATCAATCGTGATATCAAACGTGCTAAATTAGTAGAAAAATTCTCTGCTAAACGTGCAGCACTTGTAGCGATTATCAACGATCAATCAAAATCAGATGAAGAGCGTTATCAAGCGCGCTTGAAGTTACAACAATTACCACGCAATGCAAATCCAACACGCGTACGTAATCGTTGTGTAATCACTGGCCGTCCTCGTGGCGTTTTCAGCAAATTTGGTCTTACTCGTCACAAACTACGCGAAATGGCAATGCGTGGTGAAGTGCCTGGAATGACGAAAGCAAGCTGGTAGGAGAAAGAATTATGAGCATGAGCGATCCAATCGCAGACATGTTGACTCGTATCCGTAATGGTCAACAAGTCGAGAAGGTTTCTGTATCTATGCCGTCCTCAAAGCTTAAAGTAGCTATCGCTACTGTGCTGAAAGAAGAAGGCTATATCGAAAACTTCCAAGTTAAAGGTGACAAGGCTAAACCAGAACTTGAAATCGAACTTAAATACTACAATAACCAACCTGTGATTGAGCGTATTGAACGCGTATCACGTCCTGGTTTACGTATTTACAAAGGTCGTGCAAGTATCCCTCAAGTAATGAATGGTCTTGGTGTAGCAATCGTATCTACCTCACGCGGTGTTATGACTGATCGTAAAGCACGTTCAGTTGGCGTAGGTGGTGAAGTACTATGCTATGTGGCATAAGGAGAAGAAATATGTCACGTATTGCTAAGAATCCAGTTATTGTACCTAGTGGTGTTGAAGTCAAAATTGCTGCTGATAACATCAATGTAAAAGGTCCATTAGGTGAATTAAATCAAGCTTTAACAGGTGATGTTGCAGTTACATTAGATGATGGTAAAGTAAGCTTTGCTGTTGCTAATGACTCTCGTCATGCTAAAGCGATGTCTGGCACTCTAC
This sequence comes from Pelistega ratti, assembly GCF_009833965.1. Taxonomy (NCBI): domain Bacteria; kingdom Pseudomonadati; phylum Pseudomonadota; class Betaproteobacteria; order Burkholderiales; family Alcaligenaceae; genus Pelistega; species Pelistega ratti. The sequence goes on along the minus strand of NZ_CP047165.1, from coordinate 1,539,611 downwards.
GTGCTCTTGTTAACAACATGGTTGTTGGCGTGAGCAAAGGTTTTGAGCGTCGTTTAACACTTGTTGGCGTGGGTTACCGTGCTGCAGTACAAGGCGAAGCATTAAAACTAGAGTTAGGCTTCTCACATGATGTGGTTCATCCATTACCAAAAGGCGTAAAAGCAGAATGTCCAAGCCAAACTGAGATTGTTCTCAAAGGCTATGACAAACAAGCGGTAGGTCAAGTTGCAGCGAAAATTCGCGCATATCGTCCACCAGAGCCTTATAAAGGTAAAGGCGTTCGCTACTCTGATGAAACTGTTATCATCAAAGAAGTTAAGAAAAAATAATAACGCAGACAAGGAATTACTATGGACAAGAAATTATCTCGTTTGCGTCGTGCAGTGGCTACTCGCCGCAAGATTGCTCAATTACGCGTACACCGTTTATCAGTGCACCGTACCAATCTGCACATTTACGCGAACATTATTTCGCCTGAAGGCGATAAAGTATTGGTCGCTGCCTCTACTCTTGAAGCAGAAGTGCGCAAAGAGTTAGCTGATAGCAAAACAAACGGTGGCAATGTTGTTGCTGCTACATTAGTAGGTAAACGTGTTGCTGAAAAAGCTAAAGCAGCTGGTATCGAATCGGTCGCATTTGACCGTTCGGGTTTCCGTTATCATGGCCGTGTTAAAGCGTTAGCTGAAGCTGCGCGTGAAGCCGGTCTTAAGTTCTAAGGAAGGATTGTCAAATGGCAAAAGCACAAAAACAAGCCCCTGAACAAGAGCGCGATGACGGTTTTCGTGAAAAAATGATCGCGGTTAACCGCGTCAGCAAAACAGTAAAAGGTGGTCGCACCATGAGTTTTGCAGCGTTAACCGTGGTTGGTGATGGCGATGGTCGCATCGGCATGGGCAAAGGTAAAGCACGTGAAGTTCCTGTTGCAGTTCAAAAAGCAATGGAACAAGCTCGTCGCGGTATGAAGAAAATTGCTTTAAACAATGGTACATTACATCACACTGTTGTTGGTAAGCATGGTGCATCAACTGTACTTATTTCTCCAGCTGCTGAAGGTACTGGTGTAATCGCCGGTGGTCCAATGCGTGCTATTTTTGAAGTAATGGGTGTACGTAATGTGGTCGCTAAGAGCTTAGGTTCTAGCAATCCATACAACTTAGTACGTGCAACACTTAACGGTTTAAACGCTTGCATGACACCTTCTGAGGTTGCTGCAAAACGCGGTAAAACGGTTGAAGAAATCCTAGGATAAGATCATGGCACAAAAACAAATTAAAGTAACATTAGTTCGTTCTGTTATTGGTACAAAATCTGATCACCGTGCCACTATTCGTGGTTTAGGTTTAGGTAAAGTTAATAGCAGTCGTGTGTTACTCGATACACCTGAAGTGCGTGGGATGATTCGTAAAGTGGATTATCTCGTGTCAGTTTCAGAAGCCTAAAGGAATAAAGATGTCTGAAATGCAACTCAACACTTTATCACCAGCTGCAGGTAGTAAGCATGCCAAGCGTCGCGTTGGTCGCGGTATTGGTTCAGGTTTAGGTAAAACTGCAGGTCGTGGTCACAAAGGTCAAAAATCACGTTCAGGCGGCTTCCATAAAGTCGGTTTTGAAGGTGGTCAAATGCCTTTACATCGTCGTTTACCAAAACGTGGTTTCACAACACTCAATCAACACTTATACGATCAAATTCGTTTGTCTGATTTAGAGCGTTTAACTGCGGAAGAAATCGACGTACAAGTTCTCAAGCAAGCTGGAGTGATTGCCCAAGCTGTTTGCTATGTTAAGGTAATCAAATCAGGTGAACTTACTCGCAAAGTAACCCTAAAAGGTATCAATGCAACTGCGGGTGCACGTGCTGCAATCGAAGCAGCAGGTGGTTCAATTGCTTAAATAAATTAAGGGGTAAATGTGGCTAAAGCGCAGACAACAAGTCAAGGTGGCGGTAATAAATACAGCGACTTAAGACAGCGTCTTGTGTTCCTACTCTTGGCATTGGTCGTGTATCGTTTTGGTACGCATATTCCAGTGCCAGGCATTAACCCTGAAGTGATGAAGCAACTTTTTGCTTCACAAGCGGAAGGGATTGTAGGCTTTTTTAACATGTTCTCTGGTGGTGCATTAGAGCGTTTCTCTGTCTTTGCATTAGGGATTATGCCGTATATTACAGCATCCATTATTATGCAAATGATGGCAGCCGTTGTTCCATCACTAGAAGCACTTAAAAAAGAGGGTGAGGCTGGTCGTCGTAAGATTACCCAGTACACTCGCTACGGGACAGTTGTTTTAGCTTCATTACAGGCCTTTGGTATTGCATCTACATTACAGGCATATATGTCAGCTTATCCTGGATTGATTTTTAGTCCAGGTCCAATGTTTGTTTTTACAACAGTGGTAACATTAGTGACAGGTACAATGTTTGTGATGTGGTTGGGTGAACAAATTACAGAACGTGGTATCGGTAATGGTATTTCTATCCTTATCTGTACTGGTATTATTGCAGGATTACCTGCTGCCCTTGGTGGTATGTTTGAATTGGTCACTCAAAACCAAATTGGTGCATTTGCAGCGATTGTTATTTTTGCCTTAGTTGTTGTCGTTACAGCATTGGTTGTTTTTGTAGAACGTGGACAACGTCGCATTACGGTCAATTATGCTAAACGTCAGGTTGGCAATAAAATCTATGGTGGACAGAGTTCTCATCTACCACTAAAAGTAAATATGGCAGGTGTTATTCCCGCAATCTTTGCTTCTTCAGTGATTTTATTCCCAGCAACTATTGCAAATTGGTTTTCTAATGCTAACCAAATTCGTTGGTTAAGCGATTTATCTGCTGCATTGCAACCTGGTCAACCGCTTTATGGTACTGTACTTACTGCTTTAATTATCTTCTTTAGCTTTTTCTATACGGCATTGATTTTCAATAGTCGAGAAACAGCGGATAACCTAAAAAGAAGTGGTGCTTTTGTTCCGGGTATTCGTCCAGGACAACAAACTGCTAAATATTTAGATAAGATTCTAATGCGTTTGACATTAGTTGGTGCGATATATATGGCTCTTGTAGCTTTAGTACCAGAATTCTTACGTATGCAATGGAGTAATGTACCGTTCTATTTCGGTGGTACTTCGCTACTCATTGTTGTAGTAGTTACCATGGATTTTATGGCACAAGTACAAGCCTATATGATGTCGAACCAGTATGATTCATTACTCAAGAAAGTAAATTTCCGCGGTAATAATCTTCCAATGAGGTAATAAACAATGGCAAAGGACGACGTCATTCAGATGCAAGGTGAGGTAATTGAAAACCTCCCAAACGCAACGTTTCGTGTCAAGTTAGAAAATGGTCATGTCGTACTTGGACATATTTCTGGCAAGATGCGTATGCATTATATTCGGATTCTTCCAGGAGATAAGGTTACTGTGGAATTAACCCCATATGACCTAAATCGTGCTAGAATCGTATTCCGCTCTAAATAAGCGGAACTATTAGGAGTCTACCAATGAAGGTAATGGCATCGGTTAAGAGGATCTGCCGTAATTGCAAGATCATTAAACGTCACGGAATTGTACGAGTAATTTGTACAGATCCACGACACAAGCAACGTCAGGGTTAATCCCCTACGTTTTAGATATAACGAGGAACAGTCATGGCCCGTATCGCAGGCATTAACATTCCGCCGCATCAGCACGCTGAAATCGGTTTAACAGCAATTTATGGTATTGGTCGCCCACGCGCTCGCTTAATTTGCGAAGCAGCAGGTGTACCATTCGATAAAAAAGTTAAAGATTTAACAGACGCAGAACTCGAAAAAATTCGTGAGCAAGTGGGTTCGTTCACGGTCGAGGGTGATTTGCGACGCGAAGTACAACTTTCGATTAAACGTTTAATCGACTTGGGAACCTATCGTGGCATGCGCCACAGACGTGGACTGCCAGTGCGCGGTCAGCGCACTCGTACGAATGCGCGTACCCGTAAAGGACCGCGTCGTGCAGCTCAATCATTGAAGAAATAATCGGAGTAGCTAATTATGGCGAAAGCTTCTAGTAGCGCAGCACGCGCACGTAAAAAAATCAGAAAGGTAGTAACAGACGGTATTGCACACGTTCATGCTTCCTTTAACAACACAATCATCACGATTACTGACCGTCAAGGCAATGCCTTGTCATGGGCGACGTCGGGTGGCGCGGGCTTCAAAGGCTCTCGTAAATCGACGCCTTTTGCAGCTCAGGTTGCAGCCGAGTCAGCGGGACGTGTAGCATTGGAATACGGTATCAAAACACTTGATGTACGTGTAAAAGGTCCAGGCCCAGGCCGTGAATCTTCAATCCGTGCATTGAATGCGCTTGGTATCAAAATTACAAGTATTTCAGATATCACGCCAGTTCCGCACAACGGTTGCCGCCCACCAAAACGCCGCCGTATCTAATTTTATAGGGAACATACATAATGGCACGATATACTGGTCCAAAATGTAAACTTTCACGCCGTGAAGGTATTGATTTATTTCTAAAGAGCGCACGCCGTCCTTTAGATTCTAAATGTAAATTTGAAAGTAAACCTGGTCAGCATGGTCGCACTTCTGGTGCTCGTACATCTGACTATGGTACACAATTACGTGAGAAACAGAAGCTCAAACGTATGTACGGTGTTTTAGAAAAACAATTCCGTAAATACTTTGCAGAAGCTGAGCGTCGCCGTGGTAACACAGGCGAGACCCTGATTCAACTTCTAGAATCTCGCTTAGATAACGTTGTGTATCGTATGGGGTTTGGTTCAACTCGCGCAGAAGCTCGCCAATTAGTGAGCCATGGTGCAATTGAGTTAAATGGTCATAAAGCAGATATTCCATCTATCCTAGTGAAAGCTGGTGATAAAATTTCTGTACGTGAAAAATCAAAAGGTCAAGCACGTATTAAAGAAGCTATGGAATTAGCAACAAGCATTGGCTTACCTCAATGGGTTGAAGTAGATGCTTCTAAATTAGAAGGTACTTTCAAACAAACACCTGATCGTTCAGATGTTGCTCGCGACATTAACGAATCAATGATTGTGGAATTGTATTCTCGCTAATCTTAAAAGAACAAAACACAGCAGGGGTTTTCTTGCTGTGTTTTTCTTTCATTACAATATGCTTATTTTCAGTGGTATTTTTTGAAGATAAGCATAGTTTTATGCTAAAATAATACGCTGTCACTGCTTATCAATAAGTGATTTTTAACTATTTTTCTAAAAAGAGTTTATCCAATATACGCTACAAAGATACAATAACTAACCCTATTATGTGTCTTTCTATTAAATCAAGATAGTGTTATAGAACTTTTCAGAAAAATAGAGTAGTTCTTTTATATGAGTGAAGTTTTATAACTTTACTTTTTTTCTTATCCATCAGCCTTATCGGTGTAACGAGCCGAGGGTATTGAAAAGGAATTGATAATGTCACAAGCTTTCTTAAAGCCTCGCACAATTACTGTGCAACCTATTACAGAGCATCATGCCAAAGTAGTTATGGAACCCTTTGAGCGTGGTTTTGGTCACACCCTAGGTAATGCTTTACGCCGTATCTTATTGTCTTCTATGACAGGTTTTGCACCAACAGAAGTACAAATTACAGGTGTTGTGCATGAGTATTCGACTATTCCTGGTGTACAGGAAGATGTTGTAGATATTCTTTTAAATTTAAAAGGTGTTGTATTCAAATTACACGGTCGTGAAGAAGTAACCTTAGTGCTTAATAAAGAAGGTGAGGGTCCTGTATTAGCGAGTGATATTGCACTTCCTCATGATGTAGAAATTGTGAATCCTGACCATGTTATCGCTCATCTACAAGGTAATGGTAAGCTAGAAATGCATATCAAAGTAGAGCAAGGTCGTGGTTATGTAGCGGGTAATGTGCGTGCTTTACGTGAAGATCGTCAGCACACAATCGGTCGTATTATCTTAGATGCATCATATAGCCCAGTTCGCCGTGTAAGCTATGAAGTAGAAAATGCACGTGTTGAACAACGTACAGATTTGGATAAATTAATATTAGATATTGAAACAAACGGTGTTATTTCTCCAGAAGAGGCAGTACGTCAATCTGCTCGTATTTTAATGGATCAGATTTCTGTCTTTGCCGCTCTTGAAGGAGCAACAGAATCTTATGAAACTCCTGCTCGCGGTACACCACAGATTGACCCTGTATTATTGCGTTCAGTTGATGATTTAGAGCTAACCGTTCGTTCTGCTAACTGCTTAAAAGCTGAAAATGTTTACTACATTGGTGACTTAATTCAGAAAACAGAAAATGAGTTACTCAAAACACCTAACTTGGGTCGTAAGTCACTCAATGAGATTAAAGATGTGCTTACCGCTCGTGGTCTATCATTAGGTATGAAGCTAGAAAACTGGCCTCCTATTGGCTTAGAGCACCCTTAATGATGAATTTTAGGTGATGTATTATTTTTACATCACCTTTAATAACTCAGCAATGAGTATCCTCACCGGACCGCCATATTTATGGATAGAAGATCTGGTTAACAACGATAGGTTTTATGACTTATCATTTATTTAGATTCAAAGGAAATTATTATGCGTCACCGTAGTGGTCTTCGTAAATTAAATCGTACAAGTAGTCATCGTTTAGCAATGTTCCGCAATATGTCTGTATCATTGATTCAGCATGAGGCGATCAAAACAACATTGCCAAAAGCTAAAGAATTGCGCCGTGTGGTTGAACCATTAATCACCCTAGCAAAAGAACCAACTCTTGCAAACAGACGTTTAGCATTTGCTCGCTTACGCGATCGTGATGCTGTGACTAAATTATTTGAAGATTTAGGTCCTCGTTTTAAAGCTCGTAATGGTGGTTACACTCGTATCCTTAAGATGGGTTTCCGTCAAGGGGACAATGCTCCTATGGCCTATATGGAATTAGTGGATCGTCCTGAAGTGACAGAATCTGCTGAATAAAAGTCTTTTATATCCTCATAAAAGAAAAAATAAACACGCTTAGTCTTATTTGAATTAAGCGTGTTTTTTTATCTATATACAGATTAGGTATCAGTCAAAATAAATTTAAACGAATCATAGATTACTTTATGCTAGTATTCGTTATAAAAATAAAGATTTTGCAATAATACTGCTGAATTCAAAATAGACATCAATAGAAAAATAATAAGGTGAATGGTATGATGGGGTATTGTATATTGGTAGTGTTATCTAAACGGTGATGAATGCTCGCATTTATTTATAATGTAGGCTTTTCTTAAAGAGTGAGTATTTTATTCTACACTTTTGCCATAATATTTTCTCATGTGTTGTTTAGGTTAAAAAGCTGTATTCTTACTTTTTATAGCGTAAAATAACGTGTTTTACGATATAACCTTATCGTTAATAACTAACTAGTGGTATAAGGTAATGTCAATAGTAAAATAATATTGTTGTATCATAAGGAGAATAATCTATGCTTCATCATCAATTACGTTGGATTCCTGCTCATATTCGGGAGGTGTCTTTCTGTGAGGAAGGGGGTAGGGAGCTAAGATTATTCTTACCTTCATTTACCCGATTTATGGGTTTATCGCCTACAGGTGTTTTTATTGATGTAAAGACACCCTCTGGTTTTGTTTGCCACTATCCGATTATTTCTGTGAATGAAGCGCAATATGAAGTAGTGATTCAAATATCATCATCAGATGATTCAGAAGGAACAAAGAGTATGTTTAAAATATTTGAACCTGACGAATTAATTGAGATTACCTCACCATTTAATGAAGAAGTACGTAGTGATGATATTGATTTTTACGTCAAATTAGCTCGTACAGGAGTAACAATTGCGATACCTGAAGGTATGAGTATTTCAGATACTTTAAGAGAACATAATATTAAGGTAAATACTTCCTGTGAATATGGTGTTTGTGGCACTTGTTATACTACCGTACTAAGTGGAGAAATTCTTCATCAGGATACCTATTTAATGGAAGATGAAAAGCAAGCGCAAGACTGTATGATGATTTGTGTATCCCGTGGTAAGCCCGGTACAACAATTGAATTAGATATATAGGGCTGTAAGTATTTTGTCATACTGACTGGTTTTTGCTAAGCAAAGATGGAAGTTATAAATATCCAAGAGGATTAATATTGGGGTAATATAAACTTATAAATATATAGGCTTATAGGTAGATTTAATTGCTAAAAGACTATCCCATAAAGAAACCCCCATATTGCAAAACAATGATGGGGGTGTTTTTTTGATACTTTTATTTTTCTAATGCTTTTCTTAATTGCTGTGCAAATTTTTCAGCATTTTGGAAGCCGATGACACGAACATCACTATTTTCTTGACCATTTTTATCAAAGAAAATAATCCCTGGTGGTCCAAATAGATTAAAGGCTTTTAATAGCTCTCTATCCTGAGGTGTGTTTTTAGTCACATCAGCTTGGAGAAGATGCATCTGTCCCATTAAATCCTGAACCGTTTTATCAGTAAAGGTAAAGTTTTCCATCTCTTTACATGAAATACACCAGTCAGCATAGAAGTCTAATAAAACAGGTTTATCCGTTGTCTTGAGGAAGTTTTGTAGTTCTTCTAATGACTGTACACGGGTAAATTGAACGTGTTCAGTGGATTGTGCCTGATAGTTAAAAGGCGCTAATACACTACGAGCACCTAAAGAAACACCAATTAATAAGCTAATTGCCCAGACAGTGGCTATCCAGCCGATTAGTTTTACTAAAAGAGGTATAAAACGAGGAAAGGGTTTATACCCTTTGAATGTTCCAATAATATAAGCAAAAGCAAGTGCAAGGATTGCCCATAATATCATGGGTAGCCAAGTTGGCATTAGAGGAGCAGTCATCCATAAAGCAGCGGCAAACAATAAGAGACCACATACTTTTTTAACGGTTTCCATCCACATACCTACTTTAGGTAGAAGCATACCAGAGCCTGTCCCTAGAATAATGAGCGAAACCCCTTGTCCCCATGCTAAGACAAACAGGATTAATCCGCCTGTAAGTATATCGCCTGTTTGGGAAATAAAGAGGAGAATGCCTGCTAAAGGAGCCGCTACGCATGGGCCACAAATAAGTGATGATATCATGCCCATTAATAAAGCCCCTACTGATTGCCCTGCAGGGATACGGTTTGCCAAGTTGTTTAAGCGACTTTGAATACCTGCAGGCATTTGAATAGTATAAGCACCGAACATGGCTATACCAAATAAAACAAGGCAGATAGCAAAGATACTGAGTACCCAAGGGTTTTGAATCCAGTTAGCTAATACGGCACCAATAGAGGCGGCTGCAATACCTAGTAAGCTATAAACAATTGATGTCCCCAGTACATAGAAGAGGGTTAGCTTTAGGCTATGTGCTTTAGAAGGGCGTTCTTGCTGAGAAGAGCCAACGACTAAGGATAATAAGATGGGCAGCATGGGTAATACGCAAGGCGTAAAAGATAGGGCTAAACCGAGTAAGAATGCAATGGCTAACATATGCCATAGACTGGCTTGATTTAACCAATTCGCAATTTGTGTATCACTGGTATTAATCGTAATCCCTTGATGACTTGTTTCTGGTAAGGTACCACCTGTTGCTGTTTGTACCGCTTCTTCATCCAAGGTTATCTGGTCTTGAGATACTAATAAGACACCTTGTTGAGCATCGGGTAATGCAATCTCATAACCTTGACTAGTGGGTGATAGAGGAAGATAGTAATACATAGGAGGGTAGCAAAGACCTGCATCTGCACACCCTTGTGCCACAATTTCTAATGTATGCATTTGTGGTGGAAGTTTGAGTGGTATCGTCACACGAGTTGCATCGTGATAAACTTCCATTTTTTTGTCAAATGTGGCATCAAATTTCTCTTCCCCTTGCATATATTGAATAGAAGCAGGATTCAGTAAAGAAAAGTCCGCTTTATTGGCAACAATTGGGGTAAAAGTAAACTGCTCTCTGTACATATAGTAACCCGGAGCAATGGTAAATTGTAAATCAACTTGATTATCCTGTGTTAGGCTAGCCGTGAGTTGAAATGCCCTATCAGGTTCTAAAAAATCCTCTGCTGCATGACTCAGCGTAGGAGATAATAATCCCTGAATAATGAGGGAAAAAATAAGAAAAAAATGAAAAAGATTTTTGCGCATATCAATACTCTCGTGTTTGATCCTCTATCCACGAAAGATAGTCGGGCAACCCATCAATAATAGGTAAGCAGATGATTTCTGGAACTTCATAGGGATGAAGGGCTTGGATACGTGCCATACAGGCTTTAGCTGCCTTTTGAGACGTTTTAATACTGAGGGTCAGTTCTTCATTACGCTCTAAGGTATTCTCCCATTGATAAAGAGATAATCCTTGCGGTGCAATATGCACACAAGCAGCAAGATGCTCTTTAACGAGTATCTGAGCTAATTTTTTAGCAAATAAAAGGTCTGAAACCGTAGTCTGAATAAGTAATGCAGAATAAACCATCCGTATTTTGAAAAATAAATAAAAATGTTTAATAGATATTATTATAGTGAAGATATTTTTGGAGTGAAAGTAGAAAATTAATGCGTTACAAATAGAAAATAGGGGGTTAAGAAAAGATAATGCTTATTTAGCATATTGAAATGGCTTGAAATGAGGTAATAGTTTTTTGAGAATTTTGACTGGATTCATATAGATTAATATTTATTCCTAATACCTTAATGAAACCATGATAGTTTTGATGTTATCTAAGAAAATTAGGATCAAAAAAGAAGCCATCGCATAAAAATACCTAAAAAGTTTTTATCGGTATTTTATAAGGTTAAAGAAAAGGATTATCTTATTTATATTTTCCGAATCATTACGTTAAACATAAGGGAATAAATAAATTGTCATAAAGAAAAAATAGGTTTTCTTTTCATCTTGCCTTAATCGGGTTAAAATGCTCTTTTGATTATCTTTTTTATGGGTTTCGTGATAAATTATTTTGTCGGAAAAAAGTTATTTTCCATATAAAATTTATGACCAGCCCTAAGTAGAGTTATGAGTACAATCACACAAACCCCAGCCGATAAAGATACGGCGTATGATGCGACCAAAAAGCAAAAGTCTTTTGAAAAAACCTCTCGTATTCCTATTAAAATTATTCCCATTGAGAAGCTGAAAAAACCAGATTGGATTCGTGTTAAAGCAGCACCAGCTAACTCTAAATATGGTGATATTAAACGTATTCTTCGTGAAAACAATATGGTAACGGTTTGTGAAGAAGCGTCTTGTCCTAATATTGGTGAGTGTTTTGGTCGTGGTACAGCAACCTTTATGATTATGGGTGATAAGTGTACTCGCCGTTGCCCTTTCTGTGATGTAGGGCATGGTCGTCCAGATCCTCTTGATACGAATGAACCCATAAATCTTGCTAAATCTATTGCTGCAATGAAGCTCCGCTATGCAGTCATTACTTCTGTTGACCGTGATGACTTGCGTGATGGTGGTGCTCAGCATTATGTAGATTGTATCAATGAGATTCGTGAAAGAGCGCCTATAACAAAAATTGAGGTGCTTGTTCCTGATTTTCGTGGTCGTGCCGATAAAGCATTAGCTATTTTTGAGCATGGTTTACCTGATGTGATGAACCATAATTTAGAAACAGTGCCTCGCCTATATAAACAAGCACGTCCAGGGGCAGATTATCTACATTCTTTAAAACTTCTCAAAGATTTTAAAGCACGCTATCCACATATCCCAACTAAATCTGGCTTAATGGTGGGTTTAGGTGAAACGGATGAAGAAATCCTACAAGTGATGCAAGATATGCGTGATCATGATATTGAGATGCTTACCATTGGTCAGTATTTACAACCATCCGATCACCATTTACCCGTGATGCGTTATGTGACACCAGATACCTTTAAGATGTATGAAGAAGCCGCTTATAAAATGGGCTTTTCTCATGCGGCAGTGGGGGCAATGGTTCGCTCGTCTTACCATGCTGATCAACAAGCCCATAATGCAGGTGTAGAAGGGTAATTTTGTTATGACCTGTCTATCTGTTTCAATAGATGAAATCAGGAGATTGGGTATTTATTTTACATATTAACTAAAAGAAAGAGCTATATCGAAATCGGTATAGCTCTTTGCTTATTATGGTGTATTAAGGTAGATAATTGTGTAGAAGTTAGTATCTATTGTTAATATACCGCAATATCTGTTTTTCTGATATAACGACTCAGATTAACAGCACTTGCTATGGTAATCATGATAAATCCTAGGATAAGTCCATAGTAATGACCATGTTCTGCACTCATACTAAATGAAAGTCCGACTAAAGCGGCTCCTATACATTGCCCAAATAGCCTTGCTGTTGATTGCATTCCTCCTGTAGCACTGGCACGGTGAGAAGGAGCAGATAATAAAATGGCTTTATTATTGGGCGTTTGAAAAAAACCAAAACCTAAACCTGCAAAAAATAAACAAAGTCCAAAATAAAGTGTAGGAGCATCTTTGGGTAATAACAATAAAGAAAGTAAACTCATACTAATTATCACACTACCCGTACCAGCAAGGACAGAGGTAGGGTATTTATTCGAGAGATGGGCGGCAATAGGGGCGATTAATAGGCTTGCAACTGGCCATGCACTAAAGAGTAAACCTACTGTTTTTGTGGACATATGTAATGCTGTCTGGAAATAAAAGGGCGCAGAAATCATAGTGAGAGAAGCTGTCGCAAAACTTAAAGAGGAAACAATAATGGCATCTCTAAAAGCAATAATTTTTAATAAATCAAGAGGAACTAATGGTGCTGTCTGGCGGATACAGCGTTGGTAGAGTAGGTAACCAGATAATATTGAAATAAAGACAAAGAGTAGTGCAATGGAGGGTTTATAAAAAGCAATGTCTAATGCAGCTACAAAACAGCCAAGTGCTAATGCATTCAGTATGGCACTACTATAGTCAAAAGGTTTTTTTATACGATGAATGCGAGGGATATAGATAGTAAATACTAATGCAATAATACTTAAAGGAATAGAAAAACCATAAATCCAATGCCATGAGGCAATTTCAATAATAAATGCCCCTAATGATGGACTAATAAGAGCAGAGGCACCGACTACCATGGCATTTAAACTAATGCCCGTTGCTAGTGCATGACGAGGATAAATATGTCGGACTAATCCACCAAATAAAGCCATACAAGCGGAGCAACCAATTCCTTGTATAATACGAGTGATCAGCAGATGTGTTAATGAGTTAGCAAACATACTACCAACTGCACCTAGCATAAAAATAACTAAACCGATTCGTAATAGGCGGCGCATACCAATCTGTTCAGCCAGAGCAGAAAAGGGTAGAAGTAAAGCAATAATAGCAATGGTATAGGCATTAATTACCCATACAATAGAAGCAGGAGGAACGTTTAAAGAACGGCTAATGGTTGGTAGTGCAATATTGGTAATACTACTATCGACAACCCCCATCGCTATTGTAAGTAGTAGGGTAAGTGCTGCCCAATATCGCTGGGGTGTAGGAAGCCCATCAGGTTCTTGTGATAATGGAGCATTTGTTGCTGTTATCTTTTCTGTGATAGCCATATCAATTTTTTAGATAGCGTTTAATGATAAACGCTATCAAGGAGATTAAAATAGCTTTATTAAGATGTTTTTTGTTTCGTAGGTCGTTTCCAGTGTGAAATCGTCAATTGTTTGACACGAGAAATGGTTAACTGTTCAGCAGGAGCATCATTTGCTAATGTTGTGCCTGCACCGAGTGTTGCATTAGTGCCAACTTTAACAGGCGCAATAAGCTGAGAGTCAGAACCGATAAAAGCACCATCTTCAATAATCGTTTGGAATTTATTGACCCCATCATAATTACATGTAATTGTACCTGCACCAATATTGACATATTGACCAATAGTTGCATCACCCAAATAACTTAAATGATTGGCTTTACTGTATGCACCTAGCTGTGTTTTTTTCAATTCGACAAAATTACCCACGTGGCTATGTGAGCCAAGATGGGTGGCAGGGCGTAAGCGAGCATAAGGACCAATGACCGCATGATCATCAGCACTGGCTTGCTCAAGATGGCTAAAAGCTTCTACCCGTGTACCTTGTCCGAGAGAAACATCACGCAAGACACAGTGAGCCCCAATATGTACACCATCGGCAAGAACAACTTTTCCTTCAAAAATACATCCCGTATCAATAAAGACATCTTTTCCACAAATCAGTTCACCACGTAAATCAAAATGTGATGGATCGGCTAATGTTACCCCTTGTTCAAGTAGGCGACGTGCTTGTTCTGCTTGCCATAAACGTTCTAGTTGGGCTTGCTGAATACGGCTATTAACCCCTAGTGTCTCCCAAGCGGCATGGGGGTGAGCTGCATTGACGGTAACTTGGTCTTGAACGGCTAATCCAATAATATCGGTTAGGTAGTATTCACCTTGTGCATTATGATTATCAATGCGTGTAAGCCAGTTTTTTAATAAAGCAGTAGGGACGCATAAAATACCTGTATTTACTTCTGTAATCTGTAATTCTTCTGTTGAAGCATCTTTATGTTCAACAATACGATTAATCTGCCCGTGGGTATCTCGTACAATACGTCCATATCCTGTCGGATCGGTGAGTATTTCAGTAAGAACACCTACACCTTGTCTTGCATTTTGGATAAGAGTCTGGAGGGTCTCTTTTTGTACAAGGGGTACATCACCATAGAGGATAAGCGTCATATCTTGTGGGCTATCTCCGCCAACTAATTGATCGACTGCTTGTTGTACCGCGTGTGCTGTTCCTTTCTGTGGCATTTGCAGGGCAAAACCTAAATCATTATCTTGTGCATAATGTGTTTTGACTATTTCTGCACCATGCCCCACAACCACAATAATACGGTTGGGTTGTAATTTTCGTGCCGTATCAATAACATGAGATAGCATGGGTTTTCCTGCAATAGGGTGTAGTACCTTAGGAAGATCAGACTGCATACGCTTACCCATGCCAGCCGCTAGAATAACAATATTTAATGCCATATAAATACTCTAAAAAGGTGAGGTTAGTATAAAGTAAAGGGTTGATGTAAATAGATTGTTATTATTCCTCTATTAGCAAACCCCTTCTTGTGTCATATAAAGCCCATTTTACTCTTTTTTGTACGGTACTGCTAAAGGAAAGGCTATCATCATTAGGAAGATGCCACTAGGTAATTAAAATCTTATTGAAATTCCTATTAGGTGCACATATGGTGATTGAGTTAGACAGCTATATTTTATGGTAGTATAAGGCTTTATATATAAAATTTTTTAGATAAGATTATTTTTCTCAATACTATCAATCAGCACGATCATGGCTTCTGTTGTGACCATACCGTCTTGCATGAGTGTTAATACTTCTTGAGGGGTAAAGGTTTCGATTTGACTAACTTCGCCATCGGTATTTTGGGGTTTAATATTGCTTGGTAAAATACAGTCGCTACTGAGCATTTCTTCGTATTGATACCCTTCGGGAAGAGGACGATTAATATAGCCTATAGAGTGAATAGGCGTACATTGTTGTATTACCCATTTAGGAATACCTGCTTCTTCGTAGGCTTCTCGTGCGAGACCTTCTTCTGGTGTATCTTGTGCATTCAGTAAACCGCCTGCTAGGGTATCCCATTTATTGGGATCGGTTTGTTTAGTGGGAGATCTTAACGAAAGATAAATTCTGCCATCTGGTGTACGAGCATTGAGATGAATGGCTTGTGTTAATAAGCCAAGAGGGCGAGTAGCCGTGCGTTCTATATGGGCAAAAACGGTATTATTTTGCCAGACAAAGACTTGTTCATCTCGCCAAAAGGGTAAGCAATTTTGTTCGCGCAGGTAAAGGGCAAGTGTATTAAAAAAATGGCTTTTTTCAGTGAGTGAATCAAAGGGTAATTGGATATTAACAAATTGGGAATGATGTTGAAAGTAATCGTATCCTTTGGTGGCTTGTATGGTGAGTGGGTGAATTGTACCCGTAAGGATTTGGTTAATATATAGGGGGAGTGAGCCTGTAATAGGGGCTTGGTTGATAGTGGATTGAAGCTCTTTTTTTAAAATATCAAGTGCTTTTTTCATTGTGAATGCTTAGATGGGAAAAGGGTATTTTATCATAGGAAATATGGGGTATTAGTGGAGTAGGTCGTCAAAATAGTTGTTTAGCTCTTTTTTTGACTTGCTTCTTTTTCCCGTTTTTTCTCCCTTGCCCAATCTACCAAATCTTTCGGATAATATGGATACTTTCTAAAATCGCTGTCATCTAAATCTTCTAAATAAATCACCGCTGCCACTTCAAATGCCCAGTAACCATAATAGCCATACTGCTCTTCGGTTAAATGGGTGTTATATTCAATATCATTCAACCCCATCATCTCTTTATACCAGTCCTTCATATATTGATGAAGTAAGGCTAATTGTTCTTCGCCTTTTGAATTGATGGCATCAGCAAAAGGAATAGCATATTTATATTTTACCCAATTCTCCTCCGGATGATCTTTTAAATGATAATAGAATAAATCTTCAATTAATCCATCTAATGAACCATCTACATTTTCATTTGCCAAAATTACATTTAAAAGCCTCTCCAATAAATCTTCCCGATGTAATAAATAGCACATACTAATGTAGCCTAAGGTATTGAGATAATTCAAAGAAGTATACCAAGCATAGGGGGGAAGGTTTTGCTGTTCCTTACTTAATAAATGTTTATTCTCTTGCCACACTTTTGTGCCAATTTCCGCACTTTCTATCATTTGTTCCAGTAAAGGCGGTAATTTTTCAATATCTTCCCCAACCGTATAATATATGCGTAATAACATCCATAAATTATCAACTAGCCCCGTATAAAGATATTTTTCATTCGGATCTTCTAACTTCAATTTGTCATTATAAAATTGAATACCTTCAATTCCATAATCAATCGTTCTTTCTGCATTGGCTTGCCTAATAAATACTTGTCTTGGGTTAAATGTAACGTTCATTATTTCTCCTTTTGGTTTAGATTAAGGCTTTTGTTGACTCGCTTCATTTTCTCGTTTTTTCGCCCTTGCCCAATCTACCAAATCTTTCGGGTAATACGGATATTGTCTAAAATCGCTGTCATCTAAATCTTCTAAATAAATCACTGCGGCTACTTCAAATGCCCAGTAACCATAATAGCCATACTGCTCTTCGGTTAAATGGGTGTTATATTCAATATCATTTAATCCGACCATCTCTTTATACCAGTCCTTCATATATTGATGAAGTAAAGCTAATTGTTCTTCGCCTTCTGAACGTATTGCATCGGTAAATTTCACAATATAGACATATTTATTCCAATCTCTTTCAGGGCGGTCTTTTAAATGGTAGTAAAATAAATCTTCAATCGCAGCATCTAATTCAGTATAAACACTATTATCAATAATCACTTTTAACAGCCGTTCTAATAAATCTTCCCGATGTAATAAATAGCACATACTGATATAACCTAGCGTGTTGAGGTAATTTAATCCATTGTGCCATTCATAAGGTGGGGTGTTTTGTCGTTCCTTACTTAATAAATGTTTATTTTCTTGCCACACTTTTGTGCCTATTTCTACACTCTCTATCATTTGTTCCAGTAAAGGCGGTAATTTATCAATATCTTCCCCAATGGTATAATAGAGTTTTATTAACATCCAATAGTTATCAACCTGAAGATAATATAGATATTTTTCTTCAGGGTTTTTATCTTTTAATTTATCATTCCAATATGGGACTTCATCTAAGGCTTGTTTGAGCATTCTTTCCGCATTGGTTTGTCTAATAAATACTTGTCTTGGGTTAAATTTAATGTTCATTATTTTCTTCCTTTTGGTTTAGATTAAGGCTTCTTTTGACTCGCTTCATTTTCTCGTTTTTTCGCCCTTGCCCAATCTACCAAATCTTTCGGGTAATACGGATATTGTCTAAAATCGCTGTCATCTAAATCTTCTAAATAAATCACCGCTGCCACTTCAAATGCCCAGTAACCATAATAGCCATACTGCTCTTCGGTTAAATGGGTGTTATATTCAATATCATTTAATCCGACCATCTCTTTATACCAGTCCTTCATATATTGATGAAGTAAGGCTAATTGTTCTTCGCCTTTTGAACGCATTGCATCGGTAAATTTCACAATATAGACATATTTGTTCCAATCCCGTTCAGGGCGGTCTTTTAAATGATAGTAACATAAATCTTCAATTGCGGCATCTAATTCAGTATAAACGCTGTTATCAGTAATCACTTTTAATAGCCGTTCTAATAAATTTTCCCGATGTAATAAATAACACATACAGACATAACCTAACGTATTAAGGTAATTTAATCCATTGTGCCACTCATAAGGTGGGGTATTTTGTTCTTCTTTAGTTAAAAAATGTTTATTCTCTTGCCACACTTTTGTGCCAATTTCCGCACTTTCTATCATTTGTTCCAGTAAAGGCGGTAACTTTTCAATATCCTCCCCAACCGTATAATATATGCGTAATAACATCCATAAATTATCAACTAGCCCCGTATAAAGATATTTTTCATTCGGATCTTCTAACTTCAATTTGTCATTATAAAATTGAATACCTTCAATTCCATAATCAATTGTTCTTTCCGCATTGGCTTGTCTAATAAATACTTATCTTGGGTTAAATGTAAAGTTCATTATTTTTCCTTTTAGTTTTTTCCTTATTTGATAAATTAGTCTTTCACATTGTAGCAGTACGTTTGAATTTTCCCTCTTGATAATCTCCGTTCACTTTCCTGCTCAATAAGGTTATGTGTAGGGTCAAGCGCAAAGTGTTCTTATCCTACCAGCTGTATTCGACCAATCAAAATAATCCTTTGGAAAAACACTCATCTGGTTAATTTCCTCAATACTTACGTCAATATTAAGTAGCAATGCCAATACCGCACTTTCAAATGACCAATAGCCGAAAAATAATTTCCCCTTATTACTTCGATGGTAATCATACCAATAGGTATCTTTATTACTCTTATACCAACCTTTAAGATACTTTTTCAGCAATTCGCCTTTTTTATGTGCATCTGCTTCAATTATTTCGGGAATTAAAGGATAAACAGATTTCGGGAAAAGGGCTTTTTCTTCAACCTGCACTTGCCCTTGATAACCGACTAAATCTAAAAAGGCTTTCATCGGTTTATCCACAAAAGGCAAATCAGTATGCTCATTTTCCGAACCAATCCATGTAGGAATAATTTGAAGATATTCTGGACTATCTGATAACACGGCTAAACTTAATAGCCAAAGAATATAAATATAACTGTCTGCCTCCCATAGATATAATTTCTCCCGGGGGAAATCTTGACTAAAATGTTGTTTGAAACAAGCTAACATAGATTTTGTTTCTTCTGCAATCTCGTTCATATCAATGCCTGCAGAGTATTGGATCTGCATATATTCCATTTTGTGGGAACTTAAATCCCAGCTGAGCCCCTTATAATAATAATTTATATCTTCTGCCCCTCTTTCTTGAATATATTTAGGCGGTGTTATGGAAAAAATATTCCGATATTTATAATGTTTATTATAAAACTCAACTATCTTTTGATAGCATTCAGGCTTTAGAAAAACACTTCTCTTTTTTTGTTCAACGTTATTCATTGATATCCTCTATACTCATACTTCCAATTATTATTTATCTTTACTTTTATGGACTAATATAATGACTCATCTAATAGTGCCTAGTTTACTTGCTCCCCTCAAGAAAAAAGAGTGACTGATAAAACTCAATCACTCTCTTATTATAAGGTTATCGCTACCTTAAAGAAGGACATATACTCTACGCTTCTTGTGCTTCCAAGAATTTACGCATTTTCTTAATGGCTGCATTTTCAATTTGGCGAACACGTTCTGCAGAAACACCGTACTCACTTGCCAATTCGTGTAAGGTTTTACCCTCACCATCATCTTGTAACCAACGTGATTCAATGATATGGCGTGAGCGATCATCAAGTTTCTCTAAAGCATTAGCGATACCATCTGTCTGTAATTCAAGACGGTTACGTTGTGCAAGTAGATGACCGGGTTCTAATGCTCCTTCATCAGAAAGGTAGGCAATAGGCGCAAAATCATCTTCATCATCTTGAGAGGATTCAAGTGCCATATCACGACCAGAAAGGCGAACTTCCATTTCGGCAACATCTTCAGGGCGAACGTTGAGTTTTTGAGCAATACCCTCAATCTGTTCTCTATCCAATGTTTGACCGTCAGGACGCATACTGCGTAGATTAAAGAATAATTTACGTTGAGCCTTAGTGGTAGCTACTTTTACTAAACGCCAGTTGCGAATAATATATTCATTAATTTCTGCTTTAATCCAGTGAACAGCAAAGGATACAAGACGAACTCCATGAGAGAGGTTAAAGCGTTTAACGGCTTTCATTAAACCGATATTTCCCTCTTGGATTAAGTCTGCGTGTGCGATGCCGTAACCGAGGTATTGACGAGAAATAGAAACAACCAAACGTAAATGAGAAAGAATTAATGCACGAGCAGCATCTAAGTCCCCGTCTTTTTGTAATTTTTCGGCAAAATCTCTTTCTTGCTCAGGTGTAAGAACTGGAATACGATTGACGGCACTAATATACGCTTCAATAGTACCCATAGCACCGGGGTGAACCAATGCCATAGAAACATTTTGCTGTAAGGCGATAGATTGATTTGTCATAGTAATTCCTTGGTTTCCCAATATATATTTAAGTTATCTATATTCTACCACTCTTATATATATTTCGCTAATTTTTGGAGAGGGAAAGAGAGGGTATTTGGTATCAGGCTGTAACACTAAAACTTGACTAAAATACTCGGGTTTTAAAAGGTATAGTAAAATCAGTGGTTTTCAAGCTTTTTTCTTAGAAAAGGGTGATAATATCGTTTTTCAAGTTAAACGTTGATACATTTTTCTTTATGGCACGATTAGCACGGCTTTATGCACCTGATACGAGTCAATTAATTCAGGTACAATTATCTTCTCAGGTATTGCCTGAGATGCTTGAGGTGAGATTTCGATTATTAACGTGGATTGAGCAAACCAGTAGGCATTATGGATTGGTGGTACATGCATGGTCAGTAACGCAAGAGAGTATTTTCTTATTTTGTACACCATCTTCCCCTCGAATAATTTCTTCTGTTGTGCAAGCAGTAGGACGGCACCTTGCCTCTACACTAAGAGTGGGAGCAGTATTCATGTCGCGCTATCGTTCTTGTCTGGTTGAATCAGGTGAATATACGCTTGCCTGTATGGTATGGTTAGAAAGTCAGGTGTATCAACAAGAGGGGATGAGTATTCAGGATATATTACCGTGGTCTTCTATTGGCTGGCATACAGGGCATTGTACGGAAAAAGATACTTGGATTCATCTACATGAAGCATACAGGCAGTTGGGGAATACACCTCTAGAACGTCAAGTAAAATATCGACAATTATGTGAAGAGGGGATCAGTGCAGGTATGTATCAAAAAATACAAACAGCATTGATGGGGCAATGGGCATTAGGAAGTGATGATTTTATTGCACAGATAGCGATAGTGGCTAATCGCCGTGTTAGCCCTATCGCAAGAGGACGACCTCGTCGGAGAAGTAAATGATTTTTTTATTAAAAATATGGAGTCTTATCCCTTTACGATTATTGCAAGGAATGGGATCGGCTTTGGGTTTATTGGTGTTTTATCTTTCTCCTCGCTATGGGAATCGTATTCGTGAACATGCGATACAGGCAGGATATGCTGAGGCGGCTTTTCATCGTGAGGCAGCAAAGCAAATTGGTCAGATGTTTGCGGAAATTCCCAAGGTTTGGTTTAGGGGGAAGGAATGCTTACAAAAGGTTCGGGTAGCCAATCCTGATTATTTAGCACAGTTACGGGAAAATAAAGCGCAAAGTGTTATTTTCATTACCCCTCATCTGGGCTGTTTTGAGATCTGTGCACGCTATTTAGCCCAACAAAAACCGATTACGGTAATGTATCGTAAGGCAAGACGTGATTTTTTTGAACCTGTGATGAAAAATGCGCGTGATGCTTCGGGATTGGTTGCATTACCAGCAGATTTTTCTGGGGTACGAGGTTTTTTGAAAACTTTACGTCAAGGAGGGGATATTGGTTTATTGCCTGATCAAGCACCTTCTAATCCTGATGGGGTATGGGTAAAGTTTTTTGATCGTCCTGCCTATACGATTACTTTACCAGGGAAATTAGCCAAGCAAACGGGGGCTAAGGTGGTAATGGTTGCGGGTATTCGTCTTCCCAATGGTCAGGGGTGGGAGCTTGTGTTTAGAGATGGCCCTGATTTGCAAGACTTAGATAATGAGGCACAGGCACAGGCAATGAATACTGCCCTAGAGGATTTAATCCGCCTTGCACCTACACAGTATTTATGGAGTTATAACCGTTATAAATCTACGCCATATTCTTCCTGTCCTGAGGAAATGAAGAAAGAATGGGAAGCAAAATATGGGCGTGAGTGATGGGGTTATCGCTATATTTTAGAAAATAGTTTATGTGTTAATTATTTTTAATAAAGATTTAGTAGTTAGTTATCAAAGCACTGCAAATAGTGATAAGTTACTCGAACCGTTCTTTTGTGCTGTATCAGAAAACTTGCTTTTTTACTATTTCCCCGTGCTTTTAAAGAGATAATCTACATTTATAAATCATTAAAAATAGTTTAATCATAAAGTATTTTTAATGAAATATATAAAGGCATGATACATAGTGGTGGATTAAGATTCTTCTTGTGTTTACAAAAATTACTTACTTCTCTGCGGATTATTAAAGTAAATGGATGAATAGTTTAGGTATCCATAAACCGCATTAACCATTCTTTACCTTTAATTTTAGTTTTTCTTAGACGGGTAATTGTCTCTTCAGCAAGAGGACGTTCAATTGCCACAAAGCTCACAAAATCAAAAATATTAATTTTGCCGACTGCACTACTGGGTAATCCAAGGTCTTTGGTTAGTGTCCCTAAAATATCCCCTGCACGAAGTTTGTCTTTTTTACCACCGCGTAGGCAAATAGTTTTCATGGGTGGAATAAGGGGTTTTTGTTTATTGCCTTTGGGTATGGTTTGCCATGTGAGTGGAAGGTCGATATTTTTTTCAATACGCTCTGCTCGGTACATTTCTTTTTCGGTAACGAGATTGAGGGCTAAGCCTTTTGCTTCTTTCCGTCCTGTACGTCCAATGCGGTGAATATGGGTAGCGACATTGGGGGTTAGTTCTACATTGATAATGGCATCTAAGGTGTCAATATCGAGTCCTCGAGCAGCAACATCTGTTGCAACGAGTACGGAGCATGAACGATTGATAAACTGCACTAAGACATCTTCTCTATCACGTTGATCCATATCGCCATGTAAAACAAGACTGATAATCCCTTGATCATTCAGGTAATCGGCGAGTTCTTCACATTGGATTTTGGTATTGCAAAAAGCCAGTGTAGAGGTAGGGCGGAAATGTTTTAATAAGACGGCACAATCTTGAAATCGGGTTTCTGCTGTTGTTTGGAAAAAGAGGTGATCAAGATTGTGGTTTACGGCTTCGGGGCTAGTTTCAACCGTAACAGGATTACGCTGAAAACCTTCACTGATTTTAAGAATATGCTCTGGAAAAGTAGCTGAGAAAAAGAGGGTTTGTTTTCGTAAAGGGGTGGCTTGTGAGATTTCACCAATATCATCAAAAAAACCCATATCCATCATACGATCGGCTTCATCTAAAACAAACACTTTAATATGGCTCAGGTTAAGGTGTTGCCCTCTGACGAGGTCTAATACACGACCGGGTGTACCAACAATAATATGTGCCCCATGTTTAAGGGACTCGATTTGTGGACGTAAAGCACTGCCTCCGCAGAGGGTAAGGACTTTGATATTGTTAAGTGCTCGTGCCAGTTTGCGTAATTGTTGAGCGACTTGATCGGCTAATTCTCTGGTAGGACATAAAACAATACCCTGTGCCCCAAAGAATGCAGGATTAATTTTCTGCATAATCCCTAAACCAAAGGCAAGGGTTTTGCCGCTACCTGTTTCTGCTTGTCCTCTTACATCTTTGCCTTCTAAGATTGCGGGTAGGCTCTGCGCTTGAATAGGACGCATCTGTGTATAGCCCAATGTTTTAAGGTTTTGTAGTTGTGCTGGACTGAGGGGAAGAGTATCAAAGCTAGTCATTGTCGTATAGGGATAAGTAATTTTAATGGAATAGGGTGTGTATTATTTTAATGGGGTTCATTATATAGTACAAATGGTTGTTAATGTTTTTTCTTATGGGTGTTTTCTTAGGTAAAGATACTCAAAAAATCTTAAACATAGGATAAAAAAATCTTAAAAAACAATAAGTTTTATAAAAATTTTCCTATTTTTTTTTTTTTTTTTTTTTTTTTTTTTTGATATAAATTTTTGCTAAAATTTGATAATTTATATTTGAAAATTAAGGTAAAAAAATGAAACCAGTAACTAAAAAATTACCAGGGTGGGTACATATTCCTCTTGCTATTTTTATGGCAATTAGCTTTTATGAAACGGCAGTAGGTTTTCGTGATATGTTTGGCACTGAGCTTGCTTTTGCGTTTTCTGCTGCGATTACTATGCTGCTTTATGGTTTTACTATTCTAGTGGGATATCGCCGTATTAATCATTTACCAGTAATAGGTTTTATGATAGCTTATTTTTTCTTTTCTTTATTTTCCTTTGCTGGTAATTTTAATGCTATTTATACATCTTATCAGAAAGAACAGCTCTTTCGAGATGAGTTATTAAAGCATAAACAACAATTAGATGATGTAGTTAGCGCATCTAATAAGGCTCTAAATAATTTTAAACCTGAAATTACAGAGCAACGTAATCGAGTTGAAAGTTTAACGGAGCAGTTAGTTAGTCAAATTACTGATCCTAATCGTCCTGGATTAGGTAAAAGAGCATTAGAATTAATTTCAGAGATTGAAGCTATTTTAGGGGAAAATTTGACTGAGTTTGGTACGCGAGGGAGTAATTGGGTAGAGATTGCAGAACGTTATCGTGATAATATTGATCAAATAGTTCGTCGTAAACTTACTAATAAGGACTATGAAAAGATTGAAGATATTCGTGAAGAAATTCAGAAAAAACAAAAAGAAATTACTAACTTAATTGATAATGTACTACAAACGACAACTGATGTAAAAGAATATGGTTTTGAAACTAATTTAAGAGCAGTAAATGCCATTAATGAAATTGGTTCAACGACGCAAGAGTTTATCAATGATACGGCGAAATTCAAGTTTAATAAGGTGCAATTTGAAAGTCAAGAAATTGGTAAAATTGCCTTCTCTTTCAAATCAGCTTTTACTCAACATCCTTTTGTTGCTTTTTTATTTACTATCCTTTGTTTATTTATTGACTGGGCTGTAATGTTGAGTCTATTGGTTTTCTTTGGGAGAAATGAGAAAGAACCTATCAAAGTAATTAAGTCAAACCGTGAGCTATAAGGAGAGGGAAATGTTAAAAAATCCCTATAAAAATCAGAAAATAGAAAAACTTAAATCTAATGAAGAGGGTAATGATTCGATAGATAGTGTTGACACTAGAGCTGAGTTAGAAGTAGAAAAAGATACTGTTTCTACCCTATCGACAGAAGGTAAGGTATTGCCTGAAATATCGTTACCTAAAAAAGTTGATATACCAGAGTTTACACAAATTAAGGATTCTAAATATAAAGCACGGTCTCATAAGGTGAGATTAGAGAAGAGAGATGTTTCTGAAGAATTAACGCAAGATCAATATCATGAGCGGTTAACAGAATTAAATATAAATGCAGAAAATAAACATTATGTTTTATTCTTTGGACAACCTGCATCTGGAAAGACATGGATTATTGGTAGTATTCTGCATTATATGAAAAACTATTTAGAAGGTATGGTTTATTTAGATGCAGAAAAAACTACAGAGAGTGAAGAAGAACTTTTTTATCAACTACAAGATTGTTTTAATGGAGTTATTGGAGCAAAGACCTTAACAAGTACAGATACAAAACAATACTTTGAATTACATATTTCTTTTACACCAAGGGACTCATCTAAGCCCCCAATGAATATCGTTTTTATTGATGCATCAGGGGAACATTCTGAAGGAGGATTTTGGTCTCGTCACAGAGTGGATTCGGGTAAATTACCTAATTATCTGATGGCGATTTTAGAGTCTAAAGTGAATACAAAACTTACGTTTGTCTATGATCAATCCTTACAGGATGAAAAGGGAGGAATTCCTCAAGTTAATGTATTGAATGCTGTTTTTACACATATTCAAAATATTCAGAATAATCAGAAAAAGTTTTTTCCTAAAGCTCTTTTACTTTCTAAGGCAGATAGAATTTTTACAAATGATTATTCTACTGTTGAACGAAATGGTTATGATCCTATGAACTATGCTTTAGAGAAAATTCCTGCTTTTGCTAATAGTTTCTTTAATGAATCTCCTGAAAATAAAACTATTTTTTATAGAATGGGTACCTTTTCTTCAAATTCTGATTTGATTTTGGATTTTGATAAAGAGTGTCCAGAAAGACTCTTTCGTTGGTTATATAAAGAAGGTACAAAGGTATCTATTGTGAATGAGCCTACATGCTGGGATAAATTTAAAGCATGGTTTAAGGGAGAGAGTAAATAATGGAAAATAAAGAACTTTTAGGTTGGGGGATTGTAGGAACACCCAAAGGACGCCAGCAAAGTAGTGCTGGTATTGATAAGCAAATTCATTTTGCTAAAAATTTTGATTTGGACCAACGATATGGAGAATGTTTGCTATCTCCTTCTAAAGAAGATAGTCCTTTATATTGCTTATTAAGTCGTCAAATAGGTGATACTCATATATTAGGTATTGCAGAATACTACTCTATTTATGAACAAGGACAAAAGAGAGCAGGAACTTATTTTGGTGCTTTTGTTGAAGTTGTGAATGCGATATTTAGTTCTGATAAAGAGAATATTCAAAATAATTTATTAGGTACATTATATGAATTAAATAAGTATCAGTTTAATAATTTTATTGATGAAAAAGCTAAAGAATATATAGAAAGTATAGTAGGTAAAACAGTACCAGATATTCCTGAACTAAATAGATTAGCAAGTGAATTACAAAGACTTCCTTCTCAATATATATCTAAAAAACAAGAAAAAGATTTATATATTTATTGTGAACAAAATGAGTTAAGTAATGTGCTCAAAATTATTTTCCAAACTGGACTATACCAACTGTACAAGCATATTTTATTTTCTGAAAGTACACATATTTCTAATAAAATGAAGGAAAAGAAAGTCGATTGGGTTTCATCCAGTCAACTACAGAAACTTTCTTTTTTTACAGAACCCTATAAAGAAGAGATTAGTTCTTTATATGAACATATTAATAGTTTAAATGAGGGTAAGCAAGAAATAGAAGAAAAGTATAAAGAAGTTATTGATAATCAAGAACTAATCATTAGTGAAAAGGTCGAAGAACGTTTAAAAGTTTATATTGAGCAAGCTACGATGACCAAAACAGAAGCAGACAAAAAAATAAAAGAAGCAAATGATATTAAAGAATTTGCAGATTTTGGTCTAACTATACTGGATAAAGTAAGGGAAAAAGCTTCTCAACTTGGTAATGCCTATGAAACAGTATCTCAATTACCTTATGCTCATAATGATATAGAGCAGGTTATAAAATCAGAATTATCCTCTATAAGTAAATCTATTCATAATCTTAATTCAAAACTAGATAAGTATTCTCCAGAGATTGTTATAGCAAGTGAAGAGGAGAATCAAAAAAATTATCAACTATGGATTCTGACTATAAGTGGTATTTCTGCTTTATTTATTCTTATTCTATTAATATTAATGGGCTTTGGAATTTTGCCTAATAGTAGTTTATCGGATAAAGTGTATGATGATTTAAATAAAAAATCTGAGAAAATAACACAATTAGAAAAACAGCTAGAGGAAGAGAAACAAAAAACAAAAGGTTTTACGCAAGCAGAAGTGGATCAACGCGTTGAAATAGCAATTCATAATTTTTGTCAAGAATTTAAAGGGAATGATAAAACATCATGCCAAAAAATAAAAAAATCAAAATAACCTATTCTCTCCTTATATTACCATTATGCCTAACTGCTTGTTTTGATCAAGATATATCAAAATGTGAGTCATTAATATATGATGAAAATAAGCACTCTCTTGCTTTTGATGTTTGTAAGAAAGCAGCTGAAAAAGGGGATGCTAAGTCACAGGTTAATTTTGCTAGATTACTATTTGAAAAAAAAGAGAGTAATCAAGCAGTTACTTTTTTAGAAAAAGCAGCGAATCAAAAAAATGCTACTGCACAATTAATGTTGGCTCAACTTTATGAGAAAGGAACAGATGTAGAAAAAGATCAAGATAAAGCTTTCTTTTATTATGATCAAAGTTGTCAATCAAATGAAATTAAGGCTTGTGAGCGAAGAGAAAGTTTACTTGTACTTAGAGATAGAGAAAAAGCAGAGAGAGAGTTAGCTTTTGAGAAGGTTAAATTAGAGAAAGAGTTAGCGTTAGCAAGAATTAATGCAGAAAAAGAATTGGCTCTAGAAAAGGCTAAAGTAGAAATCCTTACACAAGAAATTGCTAAAAAACAAGTAGAGTATGAGTCAGCTAAGGAGGCTCGTTTGGTAAAAGAGACGGAAGATAAGCGTAAAGAAGAGGCTGAGTTAAAAAAAAGGGTTGGTAATCGTAAGTTTTATGAAGGTTTAGCAAAATATAAAGAAGGTGATTTATGGGGACATATAAATCAGAAAGGAGAGATTGTTATCCCAGTTCAGTTTGCTTATGCAGCTGATTTTTATAACGGTTTGTCTGCAGTGAAAACTATAGAGGGACAGTGGGGATATATTGATAAATTAGGTAAATATCAGATAACGCCACGGTTTAATTGTGCAACATATTTTAATGAAAATGCTGCTGCAGTAGCCGTATCTGGTTATGGTGATAATTGTATAGGAGGAAAATGGGGCTTTATTGATAAATCTGGAAATTGGATAATTAATCCGATTTTAGATGAAGTACTTACCCCCTTTAGAAATGGATTAGCAAAAATTATTTATCAGGGTCGGACGGGCTATATTAATAAGCAAGCTAGTTGGATAGACTTGAATGATATAGCTAGCTCTTCAGATTCTTCTAAATCTACTAGGAATATGGTTTCATCTGAGTTTTATGATGGTTTAGCTAAATTTGAACAAAATGGTAAATGGGGATATATAGATAAACAGGGGAATATTGTTATATCACCACGGTTTGATGAGGTAGGAAGATTTGTAAATGGTAGAGCTACTGTTGCTGAAAATGGGCTATGGGGATTTATTGATAAAAAGGGTAATTATATTGTTTCTCCCCAGTTTGTATGTACTGGTCGATTTCATGATGGATTAGCTGGAGTATATGTAAGAGATTATATTGATTTAAATGAAAAAAGATGTATTGGAGGTAAATGGGGTTTTATTAATATAAATGGAGAAATGGTTATTCCTCCTATCTATGATGATGCTCAAGCTTTTAGAAAGGGGAAATCTAAAGTGCAAATAAATGGAGAATCATTTTTTATTAACAAATATGGTAATAGAATTTATTAAGAGGTCTATTAATGAGAAAGTTATTTATTTTTTTAGGTGTAATTATGTCTGGGAGTGTGTCTGCTGAATTTTATAAAGTAGAAGTAACTCGTATAGATAATAATCTATATCGTACTAGTGATAAAGTATATATAGAAACAAAATTTTGCTATGAGTATGCTAATAGAGAAGATGCTGTTTTATCTTATGAACAATATTCTTATGATAATAAATTAATTTTTGATAATGGTAATGTATGTGAGGTTACTAAAGTATTTAAATAAAATATTTTTTCTACACTTTTAAGTATAATTAAAAAGGGAAACCATCTGGTTTCCCTTCGTCCTTTTATCAGTATAAGAAAGTATCTGTTATTCCAAATACTTTCTTAATACCATATCGTTTAAATAATTGTCATCAAGCTAGCATTACCACCTGCTGCTGCTGTATTGGTACTGATAGATTGTTCATGAACAAGTGTGATTTCTGGATAGCTTGCACCATCACGAAGCTCATTGCTTGTCAGACCTTGTGCGATAACAATAGGACCATTACGTTTGCTTAAGCGTAGATTTAAGGCACGCAATTTATCGCTATCCCCTTCAAAGACAGCACCATCAAAGTGAGCGGTATCAATTTCCTCTTCTTTAATAA
The DNA here is from genome assembly GCF_009833965.1 of Pelistega ratti. Lineage (NCBI taxonomy): Bacteria > Pseudomonadati > Pseudomonadota > Betaproteobacteria > Burkholderiales > Alcaligenaceae > Pelistega > Pelistega ratti. Next base: position 1,509,375 of record NZ_CP047165.1, on the reverse strand, counting down.
AGCGGATTTGTTCGCGTAGATTGTCTTTAATATCGTCCATCCATTCACGGATAGTTGGCGTATCGACTAATAGCACTTTATTACCACTTTGTTGTAGTTGAGTCAGTTGATTGACTAAACCAAGTGCCGTTGATGGAATAGCGAGTACAGTTCCTCGAGGGATAATACGGTAGGCGTTATTCTCACCTGTAGGGCCGGGAAGAATAGCGTGTAAGCTATTTTTATCTTTAAGGTTAAAGGGAGCTGGTAGCGATTGATTACCTGTACTTAATAAACGGAATAGGTATAATGGTCCACCTGCTTTAGGCCCTGTACCTGATAAACCTTGTCCACCAAATGGTTGAACACCCACAACCGCACCAACAATATTACGATTAACATAAATATTACCTGTATGAATACTATCCGTAATATGTTGAATGGTCTCATCAATACGAGAATGAACACCAAAGGTTAATCCATAACCAGTTGCATTCACATCTTTAATTAACTGATCAATGTTTTCACGGTTATAGCGAATAACGTGCAATACAGGCCCAAAGACTTCTCGTTCTAAATCTTTGATGCTGTTAATTTCTATTAGGGTTGGTGGTACAAATGTACCATTATCAGCACTATCAAGCACTTTAGTTTGTGTGATAGTTAATCCTTTAGCACGCATTTTTTCAATATGTTTATCAATGACTTCTTTAGCGGCTGCATCAATCACAGGGCCAATATCGGTAGATAAAACGTGTGGATTGCCAACACGGAGTTCACGCATTGCCCCTTTAATCATCGCAAGTACACGATCAGCACTATCTTCTTGTAAGCAAAGAATACGAAGCGCTGAGCAACGCTGACCAGCTGAGTCAAAGGCAGAGTTAAGTACATCCGCAACCACTTGTTCCGCTAATGCTGATGAGTCAATAATCATGGCATTTTGTCCGCCTGTTTCTGCAATCAGAGGAATTGGATGACCATGTTTATCTAAGCGGCTAGATAATTTACCAGCAATAAGGCGAGCAACCTCTGTTGAACCGGTGAACATCACACCATCAACATCATCGCTTGAAATTAATTGATTACCTACTGTCTCACCTTGACCGGGTAATAGCTGTACGGCATCAGCAGGAATACCTGCTGCATGTAAGATAGCAATACCTTGTGCAGCAATAAGTGGTGTTTGTTCAGCAGGTTTAGCAATAACGGTGTTACCTGCGGCTAGTGCAGCGGCGATTTGTCCCATAAAAATTGCGAGTGGGAAATTCCATGGGCTGATACATACTACTGTACCGAGTGGGCGGTGTTGTTCTGCATCAAAATGGGTTTGAATTTGCTCTGCATAGTAACGTAAGAAATCTACTGCCTCACGGACTTCAGCAATCCCATTGGTAAAGGATTTCCCTGCTTCTCGTGTAATAAGACCGAGTAGATTTTGCATTTGAGCTTCTAATAAATCAGCTGCACGATAGAGTAAGGCAGCACGATCCGCAATAGGGGTAGATTGCCAAATAGGTGCCATTTTTTTGGCTTTTTCAAGGGCGATACGTACTTCTTCTTCGGAAGCCTCAATGACAGCACCGACTTGATCACGATGATCGGCTGGATTTATCACCGCGACTGCACGGCTATCATCCCATTCTTTGAGTGTGCTAGGTGCGGCTTGCCATGTCGTATTACCGCTATTGAGTAAAGAGGCGGCTAATGAACCTAAGCGGTGTTCATTGCTGAGGTCAATACCATGTGAGTTTTCACGAGTGCTGGTACTGGTTTTGTAGAGGTCACGTGGTAATGGAATTTTCTCATGTGGTGCACCAAGTGGTGTAATCTCTTTGGCAAGATCGATTGGGCTTTTAACGAGTTTATTAATATCGATATTGTTATTAGCTACTTGATTAACAAAGGAGGTATTTGCCCCGTTTTCTAATAAGCGGCGAACTAAGTAAGCTAAAAGGGTTTCATGTGTACCAACAGGTGCATAAACACGGCAAGGACGGTTAAGTTTTTTCGCACCAACCACTTCTTCATATAAAGGCTCACCCATACCATGTAAGCATTGGAATTCATATTGTCCGCGGTAGTAGTTATTACCTGCAAGGTAATAAATGCTTGAAAGGGTTAAGGCATTATGGGTGGCAAATTGTGGGTAAATAACCTCTGGAACGGCTAAGAGTTTTTTAGCACAAGCAAGATAAGAGATATCGGTATAGATTTTACGAGTATAAACAGGGTATCCCTCAAGACCATCTAATTGTGCACGTTTGATTTCACTATCCCAATAAGCCCCTTTTACTAGGCGGATCATGAGACGGTGATTCGTGCGGCGTGCTAAATCAATCACAAAGTCAATCACAAAAGGTGCACGTTTTTGGTATGCCTGAATCACAAAACCAATCCCATTCCAACCTTGAAGCGAGGGTTCATGGCAAAGTGCCTCAAGTAAATCTAGTGAGATTTCTAATCGATCGGCTTCTTCCGCATCAATATTAAGCCCAATATCGTATTGGCGACATAATTGCGTTAATTTGATGACACGAGGAAGGAGTTCACTCATCACACGATCGTATTGTGCGCGAGAGTAGCGTGGGTGTAGGGCAGAGAGTTTAATCGAAATCCCGGGGCCTTCATAAATACCACGTCCAGCAGAGGCTTTACCAATGGCATGAATGGCTTGTTCGTAATCACGGTAATAGCGATCGGCATCTTCTTCGGTGGTAGCGGCTTCACCGAGCATATCATAGCTATAACGGAAACCTTGTGCTTCGTACTTACGACTATTGGCAAGTGCATCAGCGATTGTTTCACCTGTTACAAATTGCTCACCCATGAGACGCATTGCCATATTTACCCCTTTACGGATAAGCGGTTCACCGCCTTTGGCAATCATACGTGTTAAGGCACTTGATAGATTGTTTTCACTATTAACGGTAACCAGTTTACCCGTAATCATTAAACCCCAAGCGGTAGCATTCACAAATAATGAGGGTGAACTACCCATATGGGATTTCCAGTCACCACGGCTGATTTTGTCACGGATAAGGGCATCACGGGTAGCCTTATCTGGAATTCTTAATAAGGCTTCTGCTAAGCACATTAAAGCAATCCCTTCTTGGCTTGATAGGGAGAACTCTTGAATAAGACTTTCTACACCACCAGCAGGTGTTTTTTCTTTAAGGGCTTTAATAAGATTTAATGCCAGTTCACGCGTTTTTTCAGGTTCTTCAACAGAGGCTTGTTGTAAAAGATAGGGTACACACTCTGTTTCTGCTCTACGGTAAGCAGAGGTAATCGCTGAGCGTAAAACAGACTGTGGCTGTACGTCTTGACCAAACTCGAAGAATGGCGGATATTGTTGTGGTTCTTCAATCGTTACATTAACCTCTTCTGCTTGAGCGAGGGCGGCTTTAATAGCATCATCTTCTTTTAGATGAGCCAATTCGGAGGGGAGTTCGCCTCGTTCAATACGATCAAGATAGGCGGTTAGTGCTTGTTTATGTAGCCAATGAGGGGAGCAGTTGAGCTGACGAGCATTCTCTTGTAGTCGCTCTTTGGTGCTTTCATCGACTTTGATTCCTAATGTTGTGTAACTGGTCATTATGCTTTCCTTATAAAAAACTACCCTAAGCGTATTATGTTTTAATAAAAAAAAATATTAGGGTTTACCCTGAACATTAAAGGGTTAACCTTTTATTTTTAAAGTGTTTTGATGCTTTTAAGGTGAAGTATTGAAGGGATAGAGGTTTTTAGGTACTCTCTTAGAGAAAGGATAAAACGAAGGGTAATGATATTTGTTTTAAAAGAATTAGTTAAGGAATAGTGCTAAGGGTGTGTTCTTATTATTTTAGAATAATATATTTATTGCAAGTCAACAATTAGTTAATTAATTTTACGTATTATTGACTAAATTCTATTTAGAATATACCAGTTATTTGATTGAGTACAGAGTGTAGCGTGTTTTTTATGCGTGATATAGAGGAATATAATGACAAATCAACGTTTTATCACTATTTTGGGCTATGTAGCTACTTTTACGGCTATTTGTATGTATGTTTCCTATTTGCAACAAATTGATTTAAACCTATCGGGACAAAAGGGTGGCCCTTTACAACCTTTGGCAACAACGATTAATTGTACACTATGGGTTATTTATGGTCTATTTAAGGAAAAGCGTGATTGGCCTATTGCGATAGCAAACTTTCCGGGCGTTATACTGGGCGCAATTACGTTTATAACAGCACTATAGGAGGAAGAGAATTTTCTCTGTTTTGCCTAATAGCATGCTTTCGATTGAGCTGAAAGGTATATGTTAAGGGTAAATAAAAGCCCCCATTATTGCAACATAAAATGGGGGCTTTATTATTTATTATCTAGCTTATGCCAATCAAATTTATGATTTATTTTTGTAAACTCTTAATTAAACCATCAATACCGCCTTTATTAATTTCGGCAGAGAATTGGTTTTTGTAATTTTGGATCATCCAGATATTTTCAACATTAAAATCGTACACTTTCCAACTATTGCCTGATTTTTCTAAGCGATAATTGACGGCAACCGGGCCATTGGGGCCACTGATATGTGAATACACGACAACATCATTTGCATTGGCATCACCACGGAAGGGGAGAAGCGTGATTTTAGTGCTATCCGTAACATTTTTGAATGCACCACTATAGGTACGGATTAATGTATTTTTAAACGCACTCACTAATTGTCGTTTTTGTTCGGCAGTTGCTTGACGCCAAGGCGCGCCAGTTGCTAAACGAGTGGTTTTTTCAAGATTAGCACTAGGCAATAAATATTGATCAACAATTTTGTTAATAGCGGCAATATCACCATTACGGGCAGCATTACTCTTTCTAACAGCATCAAGGGTGTTATTAGCAATTTGCTCAACAAATTGGTTAGGGTCTTGAGCAGCCTGTACAGAAAGCATTAAGCCTAAACCGAGTGTGCTAGCAAGTAGTGTTTTTGTTGTTGTGTGTAAAATCGAACGACTCATATTAATATTCCTTAAAAAATAATAGGTGTTTTGAGGATACTACTCAATTATTGGCATACTATAAAGGATTTATGGTTCAAAAACGATAAATCCTTTTGATTTAAGGTTACAGCGTATTACGTCCTACACCTATTCACCTGGGTCTTCATACTCTGGTGTCGCAATCTGGTCGAAAGAACGGAATTTTTCTAGGCGTTTCTCGCGGAGCTTTTTACGATATTCCGTACGGCGTTCTTGCCCATAGATGACATTACCACTTTCGGTAGTATCTATGGCTAGGTGAGCGGTTGGAGGAGTGCCGTCTGTAATCTCATCCGCAAATTTTGAGCGGAGTAAGGCTTGACGATTTTGTTTATACGCATCACGAACAAAGGAATACTTATCTAAGGCAATATCAGTTGCAATATCATCTGCATCTAATAGGCTTGCTCGTTTATTGACGACTTCTAAACCAATGATTGAATTACGAACAGGAACATTCTCAATAGAAGAAGGAGATAGGTATAGATTATAAATACCAATTCCATCACCTGCTAAACCAGCCGTATCACGAATAGAGCTTGCACCGAGCACAGGTAGAACAACATAAGCACCATCACCAAAACCCCAAACCCCTAAAGTAGTACCAAAGTCATTAGGGATTTTTTTGGCACCGTTGGCTGTGGCAACATCAAAACATCCGCCAACACCAACCGTGGTGTTCATTAATACGCGTCCTAAGGTATTAACAAAGTCTAAGCCTCGTCCCTGTAAAAGACTATTAATCCCAGACCAAACATCACCAAGATTACCAAAGATATTATTAACGCACGTACGTACAGGGTTGGGGACAACAGCGGTATAACCTTTAGCAATTGGGCGAAGTACGGCTTTATCAATTTTTTCATTGATATTAAACATGGTGCGGTTATAGCTTTCTAAAGGATCATCAGGGCTAGGGTTCTCAACTGTAGCACAAGCGCCTAAGAGTAGGGTACTTCCTAGGACAGCCATTCTGGAATATTTTTTGTATGACATAAAAATCCTTTTGGGTAATAACTATTGTTCTATAAGGGCAAATGATACCTAAAGTGGTTTATTGTACCGTTGATTCGGTTGCAGTGCCTTGTTTTTCGGCGGTAGAGAATAAGAATTTGCTAATTAAATCTTCCAATACAACAGCACTTTGTGTATAGAGAATCTCGCTACCATTTTTAAGATTCTCTTCTTCAGCACCAGCAGAAAGTCCAATATATTGTTCACCAATTAATCCTGCTGTTAGGATAGAGGCTGATGAGTCGCTAGGAAATTGGTATTTTTCATCCATATTAATGGTGACAATTGCTCTGAATTCTTGATTATCAAAGCTGATACTGCCAACACGTCCGACAACAACGCCATTAGACTTAACGGGTGCGCGGATTTTGAGAGAACCTACATTATCAAATTTAGCCTTTACTTGATAGGTAGGGTCAAAAGAAAAGGTACTTAAATTACCTGCTTTAAGGGCAAGAAAGAGGACGGCTAAGAAACCTAAAAGTACAAATAAACCTACAAGGAAATCGGTTTTTTTATATTGCATATCTATTACCTAATAAAGAATTAAAACATGATAGCGGTCATCATAAAATCGAGACCAAGTATAAATAATGAGGCTCTGACGACTGTACGTGTTGTTGCTCTAGAAACACCTTCGGGTGTAGGGGTACAATACCAACCTTCATAGAGTGCAACCAACATAACAGCAACACCAAAAACAGCACTTTTGATCACACCGTTTAAAACGTCTTGGAATATATCAACACCCGCTTGCATCTGTGACCAAAATGCCCCTGTATCTACGTCAATTAAGACAACACCGACAAACCATCCTCCCAGAATACCGACAGCAGAGAAAATGGCAGCCAATATAGGCATGGCAATAATACCACCCCAAAAACGAGGTACAAGAATTCGCCGTAAGGGATTAATCCCCATCACATCCATAGCAGAAATTTGCTCCCCTGATTTCATAAGACCAATTTCTGCTGTAATAGAAGTTCCTGCTCGACCAGCAAAGAGTAGTGCGGTTACGACAGGCCCTAATTCTCGTACAAGACTAAGTGCGACTAATAAGCCTAGCGCTTCTTCTGAACCGTACATAGCAAGGGTATTATAGCCTTGTAAGCCAAGTACAAATCCTACAAATAAACCAGAAACAGCGATAATAGATAAAGAATAATTACCAATAAAATGTACTTGATCTGAGACTAGGCGAGGTCGTTGGCAAATAATCCAAGACTGCTTGAGTAATTGTAGAAAAAGTTTAAAAAACACACCAATACTCGCAATAGCATCAATAACGTAGCGACCGAGTGCGGCAATACGGTTAATCATTTGAGATGCTCCTTCCGATGTTGATACCATTGTTGAAAATGGGGTGTATCAGGGTATTCAAAGACGACAGGGCCTTGAGGACTTCCATGTAAGAATTGTTGTACATAGGGATTGTCGGAAGCCCTTAATTCATCAGGTGTTCCTGCCATTAAGAGTTTACCTTGCCCTACCATATAGACATAATCAACAATATTGAAAGACTCTTCAATATCATGTGTAATTAAGACGGATCCGCAGTGTAGGCGATCGGCAGTTTCTCGAATTAATTGGGCGGTCATTCCCAATGAAATAGGATCTAATCCAGCAAAAGGCTCATCATATAAAATAAGTTCAGGCTCTAAAACAATCGCCCTTGCTAATGCAACACGGCGAGCCATACCACCTGAAATTTCAGAAAGTTTAAGGTGGGCGGCTGAACGTAAGCCTACAGCATCTAATTTGCTGAGCACTTTGTCAAAAATAACGGATTCACTGTCATGGGTAAGTTCTCGTAAAGGGAAAGCCACATTATCAAAAACGCCTAAATCCGTAAAGAGCGCGCCTTGTTGAAAAAGAACGCCCATCCGTTGACGTAAGTCGCGTAATGTATTTTCATTGACGGTTGCCATGTCCTGACCATAGAGAGTAATTTTGCCTCTCATGGGGGGGATTTGTCCTGTAGCAGCACGAAGTAAGGTGGTTTTACCTGATCCTGAGCCACCAATGAGTGCAACAACTTCGCCCTTACGAACACGGATATTCAAATCAGATAGAATAACGCGATCACCATAGCCAAGAGAAACATCCTCCAGCTGCAAAATAGTGTCAGATGATATTGTATTCATTGTCTATTTTTAGAAAAGATAATAGCGTATTCTACCATAGAGAAAGGTATTTGCTTGTTACCGTTTTTCGCTGTTCATTACGTTAGTTGTTGGGTCTGATTTTTTAGACATCCGTATAATCAGCAAGTCCTTTAGCAAGTTTTTTAGGATTAAAGCGTAAAGATTGAGGATAGGGGAAGAAATCTTCTATTTCTCCTCTTAGGATTTTATCCTTACATGTTTGCCAAAATTCAGGTGTAAACAGCTCATGATGGTGTTGCATTAAGGTATTTTTAATCGTGCTATCCCCAAGTAAATAATAAGCAAATTCTTCTGGGAAAACATCACCTTTATGAACGGGATACCATACCTCATCTGACATTTCTGCTTCAAAGCTGGGGGCAGGTGGAATATGGCGAAACTGACAATCGGTCATATATTCAATTTCATCATAATCATAAAAGATAACCCGTCCAAATCGCGTCATACCAAAGTTCTTATACAGCATATCTCCCGGGAAAATATTAGCGGATGCTAGCTCTTTAATAGCATAACCATAATCAATAATAGCGGCGATTTTCTCTTCTGTACTAGCAGTACGTAAAAAGAGATTAAGCGGTTGAAGACGGTGTTCAATATAGACGTGCTTGATGATAATAACATCTTCTTTTTCTTCTATTTGGCTAGGTGCGAATGTTCGCATTTCCTCTAAAAACTCGGGGTGGCATCGATGTTTAGGTAAGGGAACGCCTGAATACTCAAGAGTATCTGCCATACGACCCACTCTATCATGTTTTTTAACAAGTAGATAACGACTGATAACGTGCTGACGATCGCAGCTTTTAGTTTGTTCAAAACGATCTTTGATGACCTTAAAAACATAAGGGAAAGAGGGGAGTGTAAAAACGCTCATGACTTGCCCTTTTGTGCCGGGTGCCAGTATAAATTGATCTTGTGAATGTTCTAAATGTCGTACAAATTCACGCCAAAAAATATTTTTTCCTTGTTTATGTAAACCTAATAGCGTATAAAAATCACCGTTCCCCCTCATGGGTAGCATTTCGCGTAAAAAGCGGACATAAGCACTGGGGACATCCATATCCACTAGGAAATAGGCACGGGCAAATGAGAAGAGTACAGAGATTTGTTGGGCATCAAATAAGGCAGCATCAACAACTAATTGACTTTGTTTGTTAAAGACGATTGGTAGCGCAAAAGGATAGCGATGATTGCCATGGATAATTTGTCCAAAAATATAACTTGATTTATTGCGATAAAAGGGCGAGTTTAGCACCTGTAAATGTAGATTTAAATCAGAGAGAGGCCATTCGCCTTGCTGTTGTAAAAACTGACGTGCTGCTCGTAGGATATGGCTAACATCTTGATTAAGGTGAGCAAAGGGTTTCGTCCATTTAAAGTGGAGTAATACCGCTTTAATACAGTCTCTTAGGCTTTGATGGGTAGGGTAAAAAGATATAAAGCTAGGGGTATCACTATCAATATATTCTGTGCTGGTAGCAGGTTTTAGGAAAATATATTGATTATGGTAATAGGCTTTATCCAATAGTTTGGTCGTAACCGAGTTAAAAAAGGTCTCTGCCAATTCTGGTTGTAAGTGATTAACGAGTAAGGCAATATATTCGCGCTTGGTTTGTGTCCATGTTTCATCACTAATCAGATTGACATCTTGTTGTCGAATAAATGCCACCGCTTCTTGTACTCTTTGATCGTACATATGGATGCGCTCTGCACTAATACGTTGAATACCTTCCCAGTTTTCTTGCTCAAATAATGTTTTGGCTTCAGCGGATTTTTGTTTAAATAAGCGGTAATGCTTATTGAATCCTGCTAATATGGCTTCTGCCATGGTTCTTGCGTTAAATGCTGTCATTTGACCTCCTCATCTGTTCCCTTAAACTGTATAAGAGATAAAGCAAGAAGGCTATTCGTATAAATCCTATGTTTTATTAAAAACTAAGATAAAAAAGGGATTAGCTTGTTTGGTAGATGAATAAAAAATAACTCCCCCTAATAAAAAAGTGTGGCTTATTAGTATAAATACTAGGTTTTGATTGAAACCCTTGTCAATACTTGTTTTCCAAAGGATTAATATCAAAAATAGGGAAAACCCTTGTCTTGTTATCCCTGTTGAACTGTGATAGATTGAAGTCTTATATAAGAGTTGTTTTATTTTAACTGTTTTTACATAATGCTTTTATGAGCATAACAGGAAAAATAATAATGATAACAATAGGTTATATCAACAGATTTTTTATTTTTTATCTTTTAGGAGACCGATAATGGCTAACTATCAAGAAACTGTACAGCAATCACGTACGACAACTGAACAACATAGCACTTGGCATGCTATTAATCCAGAGTATGTCGCGAGAATGCGTTTACAAAACCGTTTTAAAACTGGTCTTGATATTGCTCGTTATAATGCTGCAATTATGCGCAGAGATATGGCTGAATATGATAAAGATCCAGCCAATTACACGCAATCTTTGGGGTGCTGGCATGGATTTGTGGCACAACAAAAAATGATTGCCATTAAAAAGCACCATAAAACAACTGATAAACGCTATATCTATCTTTCTGGCTGGATGGTGGCAGCATTACGCTCAGAGTTTGGTCCTTTACCTGATCAATCTATGCATGAGAAAACAGCCGTATCTGACTTGATTGAAGAAATTTATACCTTCTTAAAACAAGCCGATGCACGAGAATTAGATTTATTATTCACTGAATTAGATAAAGCACGTGCGGCAGGTGATAAGGCTAAGGAACAGGATATTCTTCAACAAATTGATAATTTCCAAACACACGTTGTGCCTATTATTGCGGATATTGATGCAGGGTTTGGTAATGCAGAGGCGACTTATCTACTTGCTAAGAAAATGATCGAAGCAGGTGCTTGCTGCATTCAAATTGAGAACCAAGTATCCGATGAAAAACAATGTGGACACCAAGATGGTAAAGTAACCGTTCCTCATGTGGACTTCTTAGCGAAGATTAATGCAGTACGGTATGCCTTTATGGATTTAGGTGTTGATGATGGTGTAATTGTGGCGCGTACGGACTCTTTAGGAGCAGGACTGACAAAACAAATTGCGTATTCAGTGACACCGGGTGATTTGGGTGATCAATATAACAGCTTCTTAGAGGGTGAAGAAATTACAGATTTAAGCCAAATTCAATCGGGTGATGTGATTGTGAATACCAATGGGAAAACCATTAAGCCAACTCGCTTACCGAGTAATTTATTCCAGTTCCGTAAAGGGACAGGATTTGATCGTGCAGTACTCGATTGTGTAACTTCCCTAAAAAATGGGGCGGATTTGATCTGGATTGAAACAGAGAAACCGCATATTGGTCAAATTAAAGAAATTGTGGATAAAATCCGTGAGCAAGTGCCAAATGCTAAATTAGTCTATAACAATAGCCCGTCCTTTAACTGGACACTTAACTTTAGACAACAAGTGTTTGATGCATGGCAAGCCGCTGGTAAAGATGTATCTGCCTATGATCGCACTAAACTAATGAGTGCTGAATACGATGAGTCTGATTTAGCAAAAGAAGCAGATGATCGTATCCGTACCTTCCAAAAAGATGCGGCAGCACAAGCGGGTATTTTCCATCACCTTATTACCTTACCAACCTACCATACCGAAGCGCTTTCAATAGATACCTTAGCAAAAGGTTACTTTGCTGAAAGCGGTATGTTAGCCTATGTGAAAAATGTTCAACGTCAGGAAATCCGTAATGGTATTGCTTGCGTGAAACACCAAAATATGGCAGGTTCTGATATTGGTGATAATCATAAAGAATACTTTGCTGGCGAAGCTGCGCTAAAAGCAAGTGGTAAAGATAATACGATGAATCAATTCGCTTAATAGATAGTATTTAAGCAATGATGAATGTATAGATAATAGCGATAGGTGAAGTGTAATAAAGCACTTCACCCCTTTCATCTATGAGATGAATGATAAGGGCTATTACCTAAGTAATACCATATAGGATTCAAGTAGGAGAGCTTTATGTCTTATCAATATACAGAGGTATCTACCCTAAAGGTAGATAACCATCTTTACCAGTTTATTCAAGAAGAAATTTTACCCAAACACCCTACTGTAAAAGCAGATACTTTTTGGCAAGGGTTAAGTCATTTATTGGCGACATTTACCCCACGAAATAAAGCCTTATTGGCAAAACGTGATCATCTTCAAGCACAGCTTGACCAATTTTATCGTGAGCATCCCAATGCGGATAAAGAAGCGTATCACACCTTTTTAAAACAGATTGGCTATCTATTACCACCCGTTAATTCGTTTAAGATTGAAACGAGTAATGTTGATGTAGAGCTATCTGATCAGGCAGGGCCTCAATTGGTTGTCCCTATCAATAATGCACGTTATGCTTTAAATGCGGCTAATGCACGTTGGGGAAGTTTATACGATGCCTTATATGGAACAGATGTTATTGCTCAAGAAGGTGAGCTTGCTCCTGGGAAAACTTATAATGCACAAAGGGGTAATGCGGTCATTGCCTTTGCACGTACATTCTTAGATCAATCTATCCCTTTAGTGACAGGTAGTCATCAAGATGCGGTGCAATATACGATTATTGATGGACAGCTTAGTATCCGCTTACAAGATGGTACAGAGACACACTTAAAAGAACCGTCATTATTCATTGGGTTTAATGGTACAGCTAAAGAGCCGAGTGCTTTATTATTCCTACATAATGGCTTACATATTGATATCTTGATTGATAAGACCAGCACAATTGGTGCTCAGGATAAAGCAGGGATTAAAGATATTATCCTAGAAGCTGCCTTATCAACGATTATGGATTGTGAGGATTCTGTTGCAGCAGTTGATGGTGAGGATAAAACATTAGTTTACCGTAATTGGTATGGATTAATGACAGGAACATTACAAGAAGAAGTTGAGAAAAATGGTACTCGCTTTATCCGTACCTTAAATAAAGACCGTCATTATCAAAAAGCAGATGGTTCAGGGGAGCTTGTTTTACCCGGTTGCTCTTTACTCTTTATCCGTAATGTAGGGCATTTGATGACCACTCCTGCGATACTCAATGCACAAGGTGAAGAAATCCCAGAAGGTATTTTAGATGGAGTGATGACGGCATTGATAGCGGCTTTTGATTTTCAACGGACTGAGAATAAAAATAGTCGTGCTAATTCAGTGTATATTGTAAAACCTAAGATGCATGGCCCTGAAGAGGTTCGATTTGCGAATGAATTATTTGCTGCGATTGAGCAATTAACAAAATTACCTCACAATACCCTCAAAATGGGGATTATGGATGAAGAACGCCGAATGTCTATTAATCTAGCGGCGAGTATCTATGAGGCAAAAGAGCGTGTTGTCTTTATTAATACAGGCTTTTTGGATCGTACGGGTGATGAAATCCATACCTCTATGTATGCAGGTGTGATGATACGCAAAACGGATATGAAAACCAGTAAGTGGATCAATGCTTATGAAAATAATAATGTACAAGTAGGGGTTAAAGCAGGACTACCTCATAAAGCCCAGATTGGTAAAGGTATGTGGGCAATGCCAGATTTAATGGCAGAAATGCTTAAACAAAAAATTGCCCATCCTTTATCGGGAGCAACAACAGCGTGGGTTCCCTCACCAACAGCGGCAACCCTACATGCTTTACATTATCATAAGGTCAATGTTTTCCAAGTACAACAAAACTTAACCCACTATGATGAAGTCCAGTTATTAGATGACTTATTAACCGTGCCATTGGCAACACCTCCCGCATGGTCTGAGGCAGAAAAGCAGCAAGAGCTAGAAAATAATTGTCAAGGTATTTTAGGCTATGTGGTGCGTTGGGTAGAACAAGGAGTGGGTTGCTCTAAAGTACCCGATATTCATCATGTCGGTTTAATGGAAGACCGTGCAACCTTACGTATCTCTAGCCAGCATATTGCCAATTGGTTATTACAAGGTGTTGTGACAGAAGACCAAGTGCGAGCCACTTTAGAAAAAATGGCTGCGGTGGTGGATCAACAGAATGCAGGTGATAAAGCGTATGTTCCTATGGTTGGGCGATTTGATACCTCACCTGCTTTCTTGGCAGCGAGTGATTTAATTTTTAAAGGGAAAGAACAGCCTAACGGTTATACCGAGCCTTTATTACATCATTGGCGACAAGTGGCTAAAAAAGGGGGCTTTAAGTAAATATAGCCGATAGAGTAAAACATATTAACATTACTATTTTGTATCCCCTATCTTTATTACCCAATAAAGATAGGGGTTCTGTCTAAGGCTTACCTATAACTATCGTTATCATGATAGACTATATGACAAATCTTATATAACCCTTAATGAATGGGAGAGGATTATTTATTATGCATAAGAAACCTTCGGTCTTTGGTGGTGCGTGTATCATTGCCAGTGTTTGTGTTGGTGCAGGAATGTTGGGGTTACCCGCATCAGGAGCAGGGGCTTGGACTATTTGGTCAAGTCTTGCCATGATATTAACAATGGTTGTGATGACCTTTTCAGGGTGGTTATTACTCGAGGCTTATCAAGATTTTGATCCTAGAGTTTCTTTTAGTACCGTAACAAAAAATGTACTTGGGCAAGAGATTAATTGGATTAATAATATGGCAGTCTATTTTGTCGGTAGTATTTTGCTCTATGCTTATACAACCTCTTCGGGCAGTATTTTAAATGATTTAATGAGTCCAATCGTATCACTTGGGGAGTATGGTAGCCGTATTTGGTCGGCTATTTTTGTATTGGTATTTTCTTTCTTTGTTTGGCATTCTACACGTTTAGTTGACCGTATTTCGGTGGTATTGATTTTCTTAATGCTAGCGACTTTTTTTATGAGTAGTTATGGCTTAGTCGGTAATATTGATGTAACAACTTTATTTGATATTCATGCAAAAAATAGTCAATATGCTCCTTATGCTATTGCGATGCTTCCTGTCGCATTAACTTCTTTTGGTTATCATCATTCTGTTGCTTCTATGCGTGCCTATTATCAAGAAGAAAATAAAGCAAAATATGCGATTTTAGGTGGTACTTTTATTGCCTTGGTTTTTTACCTTATTTGGATTATCGGTATCTTTGGTAGCTTACCTCGAGAGCAGTTTCCTGCCATTATTGCGAAAGGTGGTGAAGTAGGTGATTTATTGAATGCGCTCAGTGGTATTATTGAATCAGAATCCATAAAAAAAACAATTAATCTCTTTGCTACTTTCGCGATTTTATCGTCCTTTATTGGTGTTAGTTTAGGGGTGTTTGATTTTTTAGCTGATTTTTTCCATATTGATAATTCCCGTGTGGGTCGAACAAAATCATGGGCGATTACTTTTTTACCACCATTAATTTTATCAATTTGCTATCCCTTAGGCTTCTTAAAAGCCATTGGTTATGCAGGGGCGATTGCAACGATTTGGACGTGTATTATTCCTGCTATGTTGGTGTATAAAATGCGTCAAACACAGGGAAAACGTGCCTTTAGAGTATGGGGAGGAACGCCTTTACTCTATATCGTGTTGATATTTGGTGTGTTGGTCTTTATTTTCCACTTTATGGCAATGTTTAATTATTTACCAGTATTTAAAGAGTAAATTAAAGCATAGTTTTTCTTGTGATAAACCCATCACTTTTTAGAAAGGATGGGTTTATTGTTTGATGATAAAGTGAGTTTTCTGTCGTAAAGTGAGGCACTCAACTTAACACTATTTGTAGTACTTTAATCAATACCATTTAATATCTAAAAACTTAACACCTAAACTTATTTTTATAAAAGTATTAAATTACGCTTTTAAAGCTATAGAAAAAAAGTGGATAACGACTATGTACTCATTAACTCTGAGAACTTCCCATTATAATGACACTAGCACCACTTAGGCATATCAATGCTCCTAGCCAATCACTTGTTTGTAGGGGAATACTATCAACATACCGTAACCACAGTAAAGAAATTGCGATATAAATACCGCCATAGCTAGCATAGATACGCCCACTTGCTTGAGGGTGTAAGGTGAGTAAATAAGCAAATAAAACTAAACTAAATAGAGAAGGAATTAAAAGCCATATACTTTTTTCTAGCCTTAGCCACGCATAGAATAGCCAACAACCTAAAATTTCTGCTAAAGCAGTAATAATGAATAAGAGTGCTGTTTTTAACATTGATAATAATATATTTTTTAAAAATGATTACTTTAAAATAGTGTATTTTATATACTTAATCCACCATGTATTTTAACAAAACCTTACGATACCCTTTTTAAAAAAGGCTATAATAATTTGCTTGTCTTTTAAGTATTTAATAAATGTTATTTAAATAATTGACTGAAATTATTCTATACACTATTGCCCTCCATAAAGAGGGTATCTTTTATTATGTCAGCAGTTACAATTGAACATCTTAGCAAGATATATCCCACTAGCAATTCCTTACTAAAGTATCTCTTAGGTAAAACAGATAATACAGGCTTTCAAGCCTTAACAGATATTAGTTTTTCTGTTAAAGAAGGAGAATTTTTTGGTTTATTAGGCCCTAATGGGGCAGGTAAATCAACACTTATTTCTATTTTGGCAGGATTGTCTCGACCAACGACAGGAACAGCAAGTATTTTGGGGTTTGATGTACAAAAAGACTATAAACAGGCGCGCCGTTCACTGGGTGTTGTTCCTCAAGAAATTGTTTATGATCCTTTTTTTACGGTACGAGAAACATTAAGAAATCAATCGGGTTATTTTGGATTAAGACATAATGATGATTGGATTGATGAAATTCTGAGTCATCTAGGCTTAACCGAAAAAGCCGATGTGAATATGCGAGAGTTATCGGGGGGTATGAAAAGGCGTGTATTGGTAGCACAGGCATTAGTTCATCGTCCCCCAGTGATTATTCTGGATGAACCTACTGCTGGTGTTGATGTAGATTTACGCCGTAATTTATGGGATTTTATTTCACACTTAAATCAAAAAGGGCATACCATTATTTTAACAACGCACTATTTGGAAGAAGCACAGGATTTATGTGAACGTCTTGCTTTTATTAAAAAGGGTCAGTTAATGGAAATAGATGGTACGGAAAATATTCTCAAAAAATACCAGACTGATACGATAGAAGATGTTTTTGTTCGTATTATGCAAGAGGAGAAGACACATGAATATGCCTAAAACCCACCCCCTACAAATGAACCTTAGATTCGGATCAGGGTTCTTGACGCTATTACGCAAAGAATTTATGCGTTTTTATAAAGTATCTTTGCAAACAATAGGCGCACCTGTGCTAACTTCGGTTATGTATTTAGTCGTGTTTGCGCAAGTATTAGAAGGGCGAATGCAAGTTTATGGGCAATTATCCTATTTAAGTTTTCTGATTCCTGGGCTGATTATGATGAGTATGATGCAGAATGCTTTTGCCAATGCTTCTTCATCACTTATTCAGAGTCGCTTAACGGGTAATTTAGTATTCATTCTCTTACCGCCTTTAACACCCAAAGAAATCTTTGCTGCCTTTGTAACAGCCTGTTTAATAAGAGGATTAGTGGTCGGTGTGGTATTGTGGCTAGTAAGTTTACTTTTTGTTGTCGTGATTCCAACACATTTTATATGGATGCTCGTGTTTGCCTTGTTGTCCTGTGCTATTATGGGAACACTAGGATTAATGGCGGGGCTTCTATCTGAAAAGTACGATCAGTTAGTCGCATTTCAGAGTTTTTTAATTATACCGATGACATTCTTGTCTGGGGTTTTTTATTCTATTCACAGTTTACCGTCTTTATGGCAAAAACTTTCCTATTTCAATCCTGTATTCTATATGATTGATGGGTTTCGTTATGGTTTCTTCGGTATTTCCGATGTTTCACCATGGCAAAGTTTTTTTGTGGTATTTTTAACTTTTATAATAGTTTCTGCTCTTGTACTTCGTATTCTTGAGAGTGGTTATAAATTACGGAACTAAACTATGTTACCTACACCTGAACAAATTAAAGAATATATTGAAACGAACCTTCCCTGTGAATATTGTGATGTACGCGGTGATGGGGCACATTTTCAAGCCGTTATTGTGAGTGAGGCTTTTGCAGGTAAACGCCCTATTGCTCGTCATCAATTAGTCTATGAGGCATTGGGTGATCGTATGCGAGAAGAAATCCATGCTTTGTCTATGACAACTTTAACACCAGAAGAATATCGAAAAAATGGATAAATTAAAGATTATTGGAGGTAATCCCTTACAGGGGGAAATTGCGGTATCTGGTGCTAAAAATGCAGCCTTACCGATTTTATGTGCGGTTATTTTGACAGATGAACCTGTTATTCTAAGAAATGTTCCTGATTTAAATGATGTTCGTACAACCATTAAAGTCTTAGAACAGCTAGGGGTAAGTGTAGAATGGTTAGCACCAGAGGTCGTCAAGCTACAAGCAAATCATATTACCTCTTATGAAGCACCGTATGAGTTGGTCAAAACCATGCGAGCATCTATTCTTGTGTTAGGGCCTTTATTAGCACGATTTGGTTCAGCTAAAGTGAGCCTCCCCGGTGGTTGTGCGATTGGGCAAAGACCTGTGGATCAACATATTAAAGGCTTAGAAACTTTATCTGCCGATATTCGTGTTGAGCATGGATTTGTTGTTGCCAAAGCAGAACGGCTTAAAGGTGCTTCTATCCGTACAGATATGGTTACTGTTGGTGGGACAGAGCAATTTTTAATGTCAGCGGCATTGGCAGAAGGAACAACTATTCTTGAAAATGCTGCCAGAGAACCAGAAGTTGTTGATTTAGCCGAATTATTAATTGCCATGGGTGCCAAAATTTCAGGGCATGGTACAGACAGAATCGTGATTGAAGGTGTTGATCGCTTACATGGGGCGGACTATACCGTTGTGGCTGATCGTATTGAAGCAGGTACTTTTTTATGTGCAGTCGGTGCAACGGGTGGTGATATTACCTTGCGTCATGTCGCCCCTCATACGATGGGTGCAACGTTAGATAAATTAACTGAAGCAGGTTTGGATATTGAAATTGGTGAAGATTGGATTCGTGCCAAAATGGCTAAACGTCCTAAAGCCGTTAGTATCAAAACACATGAGCACCCCGGTTTTCCAACGGATATGCAAGCACAAATGATGGCATTAAGCACACTAGCCGAAGGGACATCGCTTATCGTTGAGAATATTTTTGAAAATCGGTATATGCACGTCCCTGAACTGATTCGTTTAGGTGCTGATATTACATTAGATGGGCATACAGCTGTTGTAAATGGGGTGGCTCAATTACAAGGTGCTAAGGTGATGGCAACCGATTTACGAGCATCAGCGAGTTTGGTGATTGCGGCATTGGCTGCTCAGGGAGAAACGATTATTGATCGTATTTATCATTTAGACCGAGGCTATGCTAATATCGAAGAAAAGCTCAAGGCGGTAGGTGCTAATATAGAACGTATCAAATCCTAATGGATATATCATGAATAAGATAACAGAACCGGTGATTACATTAGCCTTATCGAAGGGGCGAATTTTTGATGATACTGTTCCTTTGCTTGCAGAGGTGGGTATTCAAGTAACAGAAAGTCCTGATACATCTCGAAAACTGATTTTGCCTACCAGTGATCCCCACCTACGTTTATTGGTGGTTCGTGCTTCTGATGTGCCGACCTATGTGCAGTATGGGGCAGCTGATATTGGTATTGCAGGTAAAGATGTTCTTTATGAGCATGTGAAAGAGCATCCGGGAGGGCTTTATCAACCAATCGATTTAGATATTGCTAAGTGTCATTTAGCGGTTGCTGTTCGTAAGGGCTTTGATTATGAGGCAGCTGTTAAGCAAGGCGCTCGTTTACGTGTAGCGACTAAGTATGTCAATGTGGCACGAGAGCATTTTGCCAATAAAGGGGTTTATGTGGATATTATTAAACTCTATGGTTCTATGGAACTTGCCCCTTTAGTTGGTTTAGCGGATGCGATTTTAGATGTGGTTTCTACAGGTAGTACATTACGCGCGAATGATTTGGTTGAAGTGGAGTATGTAAAGGCCGTTTCTTCTCGTCTTATAGTCAATCAGGCCTCACTAAAGACGCGTACTCAATATTTACAACCCTTTATTGATGCTTTTGCCAAAGCAAGTCAAGGAAATAAAGCATGACACTTATTCATCGTTTAAGCACAGCAGATAGTGATTTCCAAGCAAGATTAAATACTTTATTGGCTTTTGAGTCTAGCCAAGATAAGGCAATCGAAGAAGCAGTTACAGATATTTTACAAGCGGTAAAAACAAAAGGTGATCAGGCGGTATTATCGTATTCTCAACAATTTGACCATGTTACGGCACAATCTATGGCGGAATTAGAGATTCCCTTATCCGATTGCCAGAAAGCATTAGATAATTTACCCGTAACACAACGACAAGCGTTAGAGAAAGCGGCTGAACGTGTACGCCTTTATCATGAACATCAAAAGACACCTTCCTGGCATTATACAGAAGAAGATGGTACGGTGTTAGGTCAAAAAATTACACCAATGGATCGAGTAGGATTATATGTACCAGGTGGAAAAGCAGCATACCCTTCTTCTGTGTTAATGAATGCGATTCCTGCAAAAGTAGCTGGTGTTTCAGAGGTGGTTATGGTAACACCTACCCCTAATGGGCAGCGCAACCCTTTAGTGTTGGCGGCAGCCGCTGTCGCTGGTGTCGATAGGGTAATGGCTATTGGTGGTGCGCAGGCAGTAGCAGCTTTAGCTTATGGAACAGAGACAATTGCACAAGTTGATAAGATTGTTGGGCCAGGCAATGCCTTTGTTGCTGCTGCTAAGCGCCGAGTTTTTGGGCTTGTCGGTATTGATATGATTGCTGGTCCTAGTGAAATTCTTATTATTGCCGATGGACATACACCAGCAGATTGGATAGCAATGGATTTATTCTCTCAAGCAGAGCATGATGAATTGGCACAGGCGATTTTACTTTGCCCTGACTTAGCTTATTTAGATGCGGTGGAAGCCTCTATTGCTCGACAATTATCAGCTATGCCTCGTCATGAGATTATTGCGACAAGTCTTAAAAATAGAGGAGCGCTTATCCATGTGCGTGATTTGGAGCAAGCGTGTGAAATAGCCAATTTTATCGCACCAGAGCATTTAGAGATTTCAACACAAAATGCTGTAGAGCTATCTGAAAAAATCCGTCATGCGGGAGCTATCTTTATGGGAGCATATAGTTCAGAGGCGTTAGGTGATTATTGTGCTGGCCCTAATCATGTTTTACCAACGTCCAGAACGGCTAGATTCTCATCACCATTAGGGGTGTATGATTTCCAGAAACGTTCAAGTCTCATTCAAGTCTCTCATCAAGGGGCGCAAACATTAGGAAAAATAGCCAGTGAACTTGCGTATGGGGAAGGGCTTCAAGCACATGCCCGTAGTGCAGAATATCGTTTAGATTCAATGGAAAAATAATATGCGTACAGCTGAAATTATTCGTCATACCAATGAAACCAAAATTAAAGTTACCATTAACTTAGATGGAACAGGGCAGCAGTCTATCCATACGGGTGTGCCTTTTTTAGATCATATGCTAGATCAAATCGCTCGTCATGGCATGATTGATATGCAGATTGAATGCGATGGGGATACACATATTGATGATCACCATTCGGTAGAGGATATTGGTATTAGTCTTGGTATGGCAGTAGCCAAAGCAGTTGGGGATAAAAAGGGAATGAATCGTTATGGTCATGCTTATGTTCCCCTTGATGAAGCATTGTCTCGTGTGGTGATGGATTTTTCGGGTCGTCCCGGTTTAGAGTTTCATGTCCCTTTTACAAGAGCTTTAATCGGACGTTTTGATGTAGATTTAGTGCGAGAGTTTTTTCAAGGGTTTGTGAACCATGCTCTGATTACCCTACATATTGATAATCTTCGAGGAATAAATGCACATCATCAGGCAGAAACTGTTTTTAAAGCATTTGGGCGTGCCTTGCGTATGGCAACTACCTTAGATCCTCGCAGTGCAGGTATTATTCCCTCTACAAAAGGTGTATTGTAATGGCAAAGAAATCAATTGCTATTGTTGATTATGGTATGGGGAATATCCATTCGGTAGAAAGAGCTTTGCGTTATGCGGCTCCTGAGGCGAATGTCTATTTAGCGAATACTGTTGCTTTACTTGACAAGGCAGATCGTGTTGTTCTCCCCGGTCAGGGGGCGATGCGTGATTGTATGCAGAACCTAGAAAAGTCAGGATTAAAAGATGCCTTACTAAAAGCCGCACAGACAAAGCCTTTACTGGGTGTATGTGTGGGTGAGCAGATGTTATTTGAGCAAAGCCAAGAGGGTGATGCACAATGTCTGGGATTGTTTAAGGGACAAGTAAAGCGTTTTGAGGGGGCGTTATTTTCTACTACCCCAGATAGTGAAAAAATCCCTCTTAAAGTACCGCATATGGGTTGGAGCCAAGTTAAGCAAGAAAAAACACATCCTATCTGGGAGGGTATTCCAGATAATAGTTATTTTTACTTTGTCCATAGTTATTATGTAGTACCAAGTGAGACAGATTTAACTGTTGGTAGCACCTTATATGGGAATCGTTTTACTTGTGCTGTTGCCAAGGATAATATATTTGCTGCACAATTTCACCCTGAAAAGAGTGCTGAACAGGGGTTACGTTTATACCGTAATTTTGTTGAGTGGCGCATTTAGTCAATAATAATATTTCTATCAAGTGATGGATGTCATTAAGAGAACGGTATCGAAAAATCTTAATTAAGTTTTTAAGGTTTTATGCTATTTTGCCTAAAAATAAGGTATAAATACAAATTACCGAAATGGTTTACATTTTTCATAGAGATTTTTTAACTTTTGTATAGTCAATTTTATGTTACTCATTCCTGCAATTGATCTAAAAGATGGACGCTGTGTTCGATTACGCCAAGGCGAGCTTCATGATGCAACGGTATTTTCGGATGATCCTGCTGCTATGGCAAAACAGTGGTTAGACAAAGGTGCAGAACGATTGCACTTAGTGGATTTAAATGGCGCATTTGCAGGGAAACCCAAAAATGCAGAAGCGATTCAACGAATTTTAGAGACGGTTGATGATGAAATTCCCGTTCAAATAGGTGGGGGAATCCGTGATATGGATACCATTGAGACCTATTTGGATATGGGGTTAGAGTATGTCATTATTGGTACGGCTGCTGTCAAAGATCCTCGCTTTTTGCAAGATGCTTGCTCTGCCTTTCAAGGGCATATTATTGTTGGTTTAGATGCTAAGGATGGCAGAATTGCAACAGATGGTTGGAGTAAAGTGACCAAGCATGAAGTGATTGCGACCGCTCAACGATTTGAGGATTTTGGAGTAGAGGCAATTATTTATACGGATATTGGTCGAGATGGGATGCTCTCTGGGGTCAATGTGGAAGCAACCCTTGCATTGGCAAGAGCGGTTAATATTCCGATTATTGCTTCTGGAGGGGTGCATAATATGAATGATATTAAAACACTAGCACCTTTGTATTCAGAAGGTATTGAGGGTGTTATTCTTGGTAGAAGTATTTATGAAGGTACTTTAGACTTTGAAGAAGCACAACGCTATATAGATGAATTAGAGGAAATATAATTGAATACAGTAGAACAAGGCTCTACACTGACTAAACGAATTATTCCTTGTTTAGATGTAACCGCAGGACGTGTGGTTAAAGGGGTAAATTTTGTTGAATTACGAGATGCAGGTGATCCAGTAGAGATTGCTCGTCGGTATAATGAACAAGGTGCTGATGAGCTAACATTTTTGGATATTACGGCAACGAGTGATGGTAGAGATCTTATTTTACCTATTATTGAGCAGGTTGCTTCGCAGGTATTTATTCCGCTCACTGTAGGGGGGGGCGTAAGAGAAGTGTCAGATATTCAGCGATTACTGAATGCCGGTGCAGATAAAGTATCGATGAATAGTGCGGCTGTCAATCGTCCAGAACTGGTACGGGAAGCTAGCCAGTACTATGGTTCACAATGTATTGTTGTGGCTATTGATGCTCGTAAAGTGAGTGTAGATGGTGAACCAGACCGTTGGGAAGTTTATACGCATGGTGGACGTAAACCGACAGGTATTGATGCCGTAGCGTGGGCACAAAAAATGGCACAGTTTGGGGCAGGTGAAATATTATTAACCAGTATGGATAGAGATGGTACTAAATCTGGCTTTGATCTTGCACTTACGCGTGCCGTTTCAGATAGTATTTCTATCCCCGTGATTGCCTCTGGCGGTGTAGGGCATTTACAGCATCTGGCTGATGGTCTTACACAAGGGCATGCGAGTGCGGTATTGGCTGCCAGTATTTTTCATTATGGTGAATATACCATAGCAGAGTGCAAACAGTTTCTGGCACAACAAGGAATTGCAGTAAGGAGCATATAAATGAGTGCTTGGGTAAAAAAAGTACATTTTGATGATAATGGTTTAATTCCTGTTGTTGTACAGGACTATCAAACCAATCGCCTATTGATGATGGCATGGATGAATCATGAGGCTTTGCTTGAAACCGTCAAAAATCGTATAGGTGTGTATTGGTCTCGTTCACGTAAAAAACTATGGCGTAAAGGTGAGGAATCGGGGCATACACAGATTGTTCATGAAATTCGCTTAGATTGTGATCAAGATGTGATTTTGCTTAAAGTTGAGCAAGTAGGTGGCATTGCGTGTCATACAGGACGAGAAAACTGTTTTTATCTACGTTTAGATACCGTAGAGGGAACAGATGAATTACAATGGAATGAAGTCGATCCTGTTTTAAAAGATCCAGAAACTATTTATCAGCAATCGCATGAATAAAGAAAACGTATTGATGGCATTATCGAATATTGCCGATACACTAGAAAGCCGTTTACCTCATCATGGTGGTAATCCAGAAACCTCTTATGTTGCTAAGTTGTACCATAAGGGGGAAGATGCTTTCTTAAAAAAAATTGGAGAAGAAGCAACTGAATTAGTCATGGCTTGTAAGGATAAACAACATGACCGTATCGTGGCGGAAACAGCAGATTTATGGTTTCATAGCTTGGTTGCTTTAGTTCATTATGGACTAAGACCTGAACAGGTTTTGGAAGAGTTAGTTAGACGAGAAGGTGTCTCTGGTCTTGTAGAAAAAGCTTCTCGTTCAACATCGTTGTAACCCTCTCTCTAGGAGTAAAAAAATGGGTAGTTTTAGTATTTGGCATTGGTTAATTGTATTACTTGTGGTGGTATTGATTTTTGGTACCAAAAAGCTTCGTAATGTTGGTGAAGACTTAGGTGGTGCGGTCAAAGGCTTCAAAAAAGGGATGCAAGAAGGTGATGAACAAGCTGCTTTAAATCATCAAAAAACAGATAGTTCAACAGTACAAACACCTTCTAAAGAAAAATCGGAATAAGACATCCTCGAAAGGATATGTAATTCATGTTTGGTTTAAGTTTTAGTGAGCTTTTTATCATTGGCATTGTGGCATTAATCGTGCTTGGCCCTGAACGTTTACCCAAAGTTGCACGTACAGCTGGGCATTTGATGGGACGAGTACAACGATATGTGAGTGATGTAAAAAGTGATATTCAACGTGAAATGAATATCCAAGAGTTGTCTAAGATTAAAGAAGATGTAAAAGGTGCTGCGAATCAGATCCGTCAAGATTTTGATAAGGCAGTAGCAGATATTAAAGATCCTTTGCTGAACTTAAAAAATGAAATAGGGGATACATCGCAGCAACTTAAACAGGCAATTACACAGGATTTGCCTGATTTAAATCAATTAAGACCTACAAAAGAGGGTGAATCACCAGAATCCCCCTTATTAGAGGATACATCTACTAAACAGCAAGTAAGTGAATCGCTTAAACCGACCGATCCAAATAAAGCAGAAGATTTACTTGATCAACAAACACTGGCTTTAAAACAGGAAGCAATCAGTGAACGGCATACCACAAAAGAGGGAAATGTATAATGGAGTCATTACCTAATCATCAGGAAGGAAACCAAGTGGAGAAAGAAGAGACACTGGTTTCTCATCTTGTTGAGTTACGTTCACGATTGTTATGGGCAGTAGTCTCTGTTTTAATTGTATTTATTGCATTATGTATTTACCCCGGGACAAAAGAAATCTATGATTTTCTGGCACGTCCTATGGCATCTGTGTTGCCGACAGGGGATAAGATGATTGCTTATGGTGTGGTAACGCCCTTTTTAGTGCCACTCAAAGTAACGCTATTAAGTGCTTTAGTGCTGGCATTACCTTTGGTGTTATATCAAGCATGGGCTTTTATTGCACCGGGATTGTATAAACATGAAAAGCGTCTTATTTTCCCTTTGGTAGTATCAAGTTATTTACTCTTTTTAATTGGAATGGCTTTTTGCTATTTCTTTGTTTTTCATACCGTTTTTCATTTTATTGCAACCGTATCGCCTGATAGTATTAATTTTGCTCCTGATATTGAGGCTTATGTTGATTTTGTCATGACGATGTTTATTGCATTTGGTTTTACCTTTGAAGTGCCTGTTATTGTTATCGTACTGGTTAGCACAGGGATAGTGGATATAGTAAAACTAAAAAATGCTAGACCCTATGTTATTGTTGGGGCATTTGTAGTGGCGGCTGTATTAACACCACCTGATGTAATTAGCCAGTTTATGATGGCAGTTCCACTGATTCTGTTGTATGAATTGGGTATTATGGCAGCAAGAGTATTACGTACTCGGGTAAGCTCAGAAGAAGAAAATTAGAAGCTATTAAATAAAAAGAGGGTGCTATATAAAGCACCCCTATGTTTGTATAAAGAGACAATAAATTACTTTATGATTCTTCACGTTTACCTAGTGTGATAGTCATCATTTGTTCTTGTCCGGAGCGTAATATTTTGAGAGAGAGCTGTGTATCGGGTTTTAAATCGGATACTTCATTCATCAATTGACTTACGCTAATAATTGGTTTGTTATCCAGTTCTAAAATAATATCGCCTACCGCCAGTTGTGCTTTTTCGGCAGGGCTATTAGGAACGATAGAGGCAATAATGACGCCACGAGTTTCTTTCAGTTCAAATGCTTTGGCAATATCGGTTGTCAGTTCTTGTGGTTCTAAACCGATCCAACCACGAGTTACATGACCCGTATCAATAATTTCTTGCATAATTTTTAAGGCAGTACCTGCTGGTGTTGCAAAACCAATACCTAGTGAGCCACCAGCCTCATCTTCAGCATAAATAGCTGTATTGATACCGATAAGATTACCATTAACATTGATTAAAGCACCGCCTGAATTACCTGGGTTAATAGCAGCATCTGTTTGAATAAAATTCTCGTAAGTATTAATACCCAAACCAGAGCGTCCAAGTGCAGAGATAATACCCATTGTCGTTGTTTGTCCTACGCCAAAGGGATTACCGATAGCAAGAACAACATCCCCCACATTTAATTTTTCATTTTCATTATAGGCAATTGGTTTGAGTTCTTCGGCTTGAATTTTGAGGACAGCTAAATCCGTATCAGGATCAGAGCCAATTAATCGTCCTTCAAATTTACGACCATCATATAAAGCAACTTCAATAGAATCAGCGGCTTCAACGACATGGTAGTTGGTGAGAATGTACCCATCACTTGTTGCTATAACCCCAGAGCCTAGGTCTGTTGGTTCATTAAGTTTTTGAAGATTATGTTGCTCATTAATAAATGGACGTAAAGATGGTACGTCAGGTAAGCTTTTAAAGGGCGATTCTATTTTTTTTGTGGTATAAATATTAACCACAGAAGGGGTTGCTAATTCTACAGCCCCTGCATAAGATGTAATAATCGTTGTGGTTAGATTCGCCTTACCATCGGAAGGGTCTTGAATTTTAACCATAGCGGTTGGTTGCGTATGCGCTATGATAGGCATTTTGGTTAAAAATTGATTAACCCATGCTGGTCTTAATGTTGCCACAATAAAAATGATGGCAAGACAGATAGCGACAGTTTGAGAAAAAATAGACCACAAGCGTTGCATAAAGGTGATAGTAATGAGTTTAGTTAGTCGACAAACATTAAATCAGTGGCTCAATCAGTCATTGCAAACTGATAATTTCAAAGATTATGCCCCTAATGGCTTACAGTTGCAAGGTAAACCCTATATTCAAAAGATAGTTTTAGGCGTAACAGCATCTAAAGCATTCCTAGAAAAAGCGGTAGAGGCGCAAGCTGATACTGTTATCGTACATCATGGATGGTTTTGGAAGAATGAAAACCCCTGTATTGTACAGATGAAATATGAGCGTATTGCTTATGCTATTAAACACGAATTAAATGTTTTTGGCTACCATTTACCGCTAGATGCCCACTCAGAATGGGGGAATAATGCTCAACTCGCTAAGGTGCTAGGAATGGGCGTAAACAAGAAAGATGGTGTACCTGAAACCTGTGGTCAGGGTAATTTAATTTGGTTGGGTACACCACCTGAGGGGAAAGAAAAGTTAGATGTTTTTTTACAACATATCGAAACAAGCTTGGATAGAAAACCGTTGTTTATAGGCAACAGAGAAAGAAGTGTCTCTCGTGTTGCATGGTGTACAGGAGGTGCACAAAGCTATTTTGAAGAGGCGATTCAAGCGGGTGCGGAGGTCTTTATAACGGGTGAGGCTTCAGAGCAAGTTTTCCATATTGCTAATGAATACGATGTCGCTTTTATTGGCGCAGGGCATCATGCGACAGAACGGTATGGGGTACAAGCATTGGGTGTTGCTATTAAACAACAATTTCCCACGATTGAAATAGAATTTATAGATTGTCCTAACCCAATCTAAGTAGATTTTTGTTTTTTATACAAAAGATTTTATCAAATAGGGGGATATATTTTGATGAAAGGAGTGCAATGCTAGGGTTCAAATTGTCAGTTATTGCACCAATAAGATAGTTTAAATTTAAACTTAAATCATTTTATTTGTTGAGTATAAATAGTTTAATTTTAAAATAAACTGTATAGATTTTATAAGAAAGGGAGGTTGTAAATTAACCTCCCTTTCATTTTGGGATAAGCTATTTATCCCTGTATTTTGGTAAATCGTGATTTATTTTTTAAGTGCATCACGAATTTCTCTTAGTAATACGACCTCATCACTATCAGGTGCGGGTGGTGCTGGTGGTTGCTCACTTTCAAATTTTGCACGTGCTTTAGCAATAGATTTAACGAGCAAAAATACAACAAATGCTAAAAGAATGAAATTAATTAAAATAGTGAGGAAGTTACCATAAGCAAGAACGGTTGCTCCTGCTTCTTGTAAGGCGGCTAATGTTTCAGGGCCAGTATAACCCTCAGGGCGACTTAACACCATGAATTTATTAGAAAAATCAACATCGCCTTGAAGAATAAAGTTGATGAAAGGCATAATAATATCTTTAACAAGTGAGTCAATAATCTTGCCAAATGCGGCACCGATAATGACACCAACTGCTAAATCAACCATGTTTCCTTTAACAGCAAATTCTTGAAATTCTTTAAGAAAACCCTTTGCTTTACTCATAATTTGTTCCTTTTGTATCTATGAATGGAATTGAAAGTATATAATAGCAGAGTATTCTAAAAGAAATTAAGTAAATTTTGCGTTAAAATTTGCTTTAAGATTTTATTTTTTTTACACCTTGGCAATATCATAAGGATCGATAATGAGTCAGGATTCAAATTTATATCAACAAGAAGGTCAGTCTTCTCCAGACGTATTACCTGAAGACCCTTCGCGCCGTTTTTGGCTAGGCACAGCCTGTGCTGTGAGTGGCGTAGCAGGTGTAGCTGCTGCTGTACCGTTTGTTGCGTCAATGAACCCATCAGATCGTGCTAAAGCAGCAGGAGCGCCCGTTTCTGTTAATCTGAGTGCTATTCCCGCAGGAACAATGGTCACTGCAGAATGGCAGGGTAAACCTGTGTGGATTTTACATCGCACACCAGAAATGATTGCTGGTTTATCCAAAATTGATCAGTTCTTGGCTGACCCTAACTCAGATCGTCCAGGTTATACACCCGAATATGCGAAAAATACACACCGTTCTCGTAAAGAGCAATGGTTCGTCTGTGTGGGGATTTGTACACACTTGGGCTGTTCACCCTCTCCTCGTTTCGCCATGGGTGGCGCAGAAGGTATGCCTGCCAACTGGGAAGGCGGATTCCTATGTCCTTGCCATGGTTCGCAATTCGATTTAGCGGGTCGTGTTTTCAAAAACCAACCTGCCCCTGATAATCTTTTAGTCCCTCCATATTATTTTGTTGATGACA
Source organism: Pelistega ratti (assembly GCF_009833965.1). Classification (NCBI taxonomy): domain Bacteria; kingdom Pseudomonadati; phylum Pseudomonadota; class Betaproteobacteria; order Burkholderiales; family Alcaligenaceae; genus Pelistega; species Pelistega ratti. Next base: position 1,478,969 of record NZ_CP047165.1, on the reverse strand, counting down.
ATACAATTATGGTAGGTTTGGAACAAGCGGCAGGCTAGTTTTGCCTCATTAACTAAGGAGCCTTTAACATGGCCGGCGATAAAGTTGTAGAAACGACGGGATTGTTAGGTTGGATTGACCAACGTTTCCCTGCAAGTAAACTTTGGAAAGAGCATCTTAGCGAATATTATGCTCCTAAAAATTTTAATTTCTGGTACTTTTTTGGTTCATTAGCACTACTTGTGTTAGTGATTCAAATCGTGACTGGTATTTTTATGGTAATGCACTATAAACCTGATGCGGATTTAGCGTTTGCATCGGTTGAGTACATTATGCGCGAAGTCCCCTATGGTTGGATTATTCGTTATATGCACTCTACGGGTGCGTCAATGTTCTTTGTGGTTGTGTATTTACATATGCTACGAGGAATGTTCTATGGTTCATACCGTAAACCACGTGAACTCGTGTGGATTTTCGGTGTTGCCATCTTCTTGTGTTTAATGGCAGAAGCCTTCTTTGGTTATCTCTTACCTTGGGGTCAAATGTCATTCTGGGGTGCACAAGTAATTGTAAACTTATTCTCTGCGATTCCATTTGTGGGTGAAAGCCTTTCTGTATGGATTCGTGGTGATTTTGTGGTATCTGATGCAACCCTAAACCGTTTCTTTGCATTCCATGTGATTGCGATTCCATTGGTGTTAATTGGACTTGTGGTAGCACATATTATTGCGCTTCATGAAGTTGGTTCTAATAACCCTGATGGTATTGAGATTAAAGCGAAAAAAGATGCACATGGTCGTCCTTTAGACGGTATTCCTTTCCATCCATACTATTCTGTCCATGATATGGTAGGTGTGGCAGGTTTCTTGATTGTCTTTGCAGCGATTATGTTCTTTGCGCCGACAATGGGTGGTTATTTCTTAGAGTCTAATAACTTCTTACCAGCAGACCCATTTAAAACACCTCCTCATATTGCCCCTGTGTGGTATTTCACCCCATTCTATTCAATGTTGCGTGCAACAACTGATGAGTTTACATGGGCATTGGTCGCATTTGCTTTAATTTTTGCCGTAGGTATTTTCTTTAGCAAAAATGTTAAAGCGCCTTGGAAATTTATTTTCTCTGCTGTTTTAGTGGTTGTGGCTGTTGCACTCCGTATTTTTGATGCAAAATTCTGGGGTGTTGTAGTGATGGGTGGTACAGTGGTTATCCTTGGTTTCCTCCCATGGTTAGATAAATCGCCTGTTAAGTCAATTCGCTATCGTCCAGGTTGGCACAAATTGATTTATGGTCTTTTTATCATTAACTTTGTGATTTTAGGTATTATTGGTACAAAATCACCATCACCGATGCTGAATATTATTTCGCAAGTGGGTACTATTTTATACTTGGCATTCTTCTTCTTTATGCCAATTTGGAGTCGTTTGGGTACATTTAAAACAGTTCCTGAACGTGTAACTTATCGCCCTCACTAAGATACTTAAGGAATTAACATCATGATTAAAAAGATTTTAGGTGCCTTACTTCTTGTGGTATCTGTTGGAGCAAGTCCTGTAATGGCTTCTGAAGGTGGTCATCCTTGGGATGTCGCCCCTGTCAAAATTAATGACCAAGCAGCACTACAAAACGGTGCTAAATTGTTCGTTAATTACTGTATGAACTGTCATAGTGCGAGTTTATTGCGCTATAACAATTTAACGCAAATTGGTTTAACGGAAAATCAAATCGTTGATAATCTCATGTTCACTGGTAAAAAAGTGGGCGATAAAATGACGATTGCAATGGGTCATAACGATGCTAAATTATGGTTTGGTGCTGCACCTCCTGATTTATCATTAATGGCACGTGCAAAAGCAGAAAACTTAGGTCAACCCGGTACAGATTATATCTATACATATCTTCGTACTTTCTACCGTGATAAATCGCGTGATTTAGGTTGGAATAACCTTGTATTCCCTAATGCAGGTATGCCTAATCCTTTATGGGAACGCCAAGGTCCAGTAGAAGTTACCTTTACTGATGTACATGAAGTAGAGAAAGAAGACGGTACTAAGGAATGGCATGAGACGATTTCTAAGGTTGATACTGCTGGCTATAAATCCGTTGTGAGTGATAAAGTCTTAACAGACTTTAAAGGTCATGCGTCTAGTCATGCAGAAATAACCTATTTGGATAAAGAGAAACAAGCTCAGTACGATAAAGATATTGCTGATTTAACCGCTTTCATGGGTTGGATGGCAGAACCGCAACAAGAGTTCCGTAAAACATTGGGTATTTGGGTACTTGCCTTCTTATTTATCTTCTTCGGTGTGATGTGGCAATTAAATAAATCATACTGGAAGCATGTTAAATAGTTTTCCGATAAGGTAAGTAAAAAGGGTGGATATTTATATTCACCCTTTTTTGTTGTTTATATATAAACCGATATAGTGTTTTAAATGGTGCAATAAGAAATGGTCTTTTATTGGGTAGGGTTTTGTGGTTTTTATCGATAAATAATCTTATTGTATGGCTGATATTTGTAGATAGGTAGAGTATTTTCCTGTTTTCGTCACTTTTTTCGGGTCACCCATTTAGTTTTGTTTAAAATCAATAAGTTAGGTTAAAATAGAGGGTGATTTAGGGTGACCCAAGATATATTCCATGTTTATTCGAGAGAAGAAAAATAAATCAGGAAGTGTTAGTATTCAAATACTTAGCAAAGAAAATGGACGTAATGTTTTACTTAAAACAATGGGTTCCGCCACAAAGCGTCCAGAAATAGAAGCCCTAAAATTACAAGCCCAACACTACATGGATGAACTCAAACACCAACCCTCCTTACTGATGACAGAGCAAGATGAACAGATTGTAAAAATGATTCAAACACTCAGTAATAGTGATGTCAGTATGGCTGGTCCAGAGCTTATTTTTGGACGTATCTATGATTGGATTGGTTTTAATCAAATCAAAAATGACCTATTTCGTCATCTTGTCTTAGCTCGCCTAACCTTTCCTTTAAGTAAACTGAAAACCGTCAGTTATCTTGAACGTTACCAAGGGGTTCAATTAGAAATTAGTGCTATCTATCGTTTTTTAGATCAATTAGAAGACAAATATAAAGAGCAGTTAGAGCAAATTTCTTTTATGCATACAAAACGTATGTTAGATAATCAAATTCATATTGTGTTCTATGATATGACAACATTACACTTTGAAACGGAAGATGAGGATGATTTACGTCGTACAGGGTTCTCTAAGGTAGGCAAACATACACATCCTCAGATTTATCTGGGGTTGTTGGTGGGTCAGCAGGGTTATCCTATTGCCTATGATATTTATGAGGGTAAAAGCTATGAGGGGAGTACGTTAATTCCTTTTATTGAGCGAATACGTCAGAAATTTAATCTGCATAAGCCAGTAGTGGTTGCTGATAGTGGTTTACTATCCAAACACAATCTTATCCACTTAGAAACCCTTGGCTATCCATATATTATTGGTGCAAGAATTAAATCAGAGAATGAACAACTGAAACAGGCTATGCTTGCTTACTATCCCTATAATGATAATCAAATCATTGAATTAGATAAAGAGGGAAAGCGTTTAATAGTGCATTACAGCCATGAGAGAGCCTATCGTGATGCAGATAATCGCCGAAAGGGGCTTGAACGCTTAGAGAAACGTATCCGAACAGGACAATTGACAAAGGGACATCTTAATAAGAGAGGATACAATAAATACTTACGCTTGCAAGGAGAACTCAGTATTGAGATTGATTATGAAAAATTTATACAAGATAAAAGATGGGATGGATTAAAAGGTTTTATAACGAATACAACATTACCCCCTAAAGAATTACTCGCCCATTATGGACAGTTATGGCAAATAGAACGAGCCTTCCGTATTTCAAAAACAGATTTACGGATACGTCCTATTTACCACCGTTTAGAACATCGAATTCGTGCTCATATTGCTTTAGTATTTGCTGCCTATAGTATCAGTAAAACATTGGAAACGGTTTTAAAAAAGGAACACTCTACACTCTCGTTAAAACGGGCAAGTGAAATCACACAAACTATGTATCAGGTTGATATTATGCTTCCTGATTTAAAACAAAAGCAAAAAGTCCTTTTAGAAATGGATAAAGAACAACAAGAATTGTTGGCTATTTGTCAAAAATATTTTTAGGGTGACCCAATGACGAAGACCGGAGGGTGGATATTTATATTCACCCTTTTTTGTTGTTTATATATAAACCGATATAGTGTTTTAAATGGTGCAATAAGAAATGGTCTTTTATTGGGTAGGGTTTTGTGGTTTTTATCGATAAATAATCTTATTGTATGGCTGATATTTGTAGATAGGTAGAGTATTTTCTTTAATGCTCTAGATTGAGTGGTAATGGCAGGGGTGTTTCTTGTAGAATAGGAGGGTTATTGTCAGCGATTTTGCTGAAAAGTGTTTTTTAGAAAGGAACTGCTACACTATGATGGTACTTTACTCAGGTACAACGTGTCCATTTTCTCAACGTTGCCGATTTGTGCTTTATGAAAAAGGCATGGATTTTGAAATCAAAGATATTGATTTATTTAATAAACCAGAAGATATTGCTTTAATGAATCCGTATGGTACTGTTCCTATTCTGGTTGAGCGAGATTTGATTCTTTATGAGTCAAATATTATTAATGAGTATATTGATGAGCGTTTTCCTCATCCACAACTTATGCCTGCTGATCCTATTATGCGTGCGCGTACGCGTTTATTTTTGCATAATTTTGAGCGTGAACTTTTTGTGCATGTCTCTGTGCTTGAGGATCGTAGTAAACGCACAGATGAAGCACTATTGACAAAAACGCGAGCGATTATCCGTGATCGTTTATCACAAATTGCACCATTAATGATTAAGAATCGTTTTATGTTGGGTGATGAATTTTCAATGTTAGATATTACAATGGCGCCATTGCTTTGGCGTTTAGACTATTATGGTATTGAGTTACCTAAGAGTGCGGCACCATTACAAAAATATGCTGAGCGTATTTTCTCTCGTCCTGCTTTTATTGAAGCATTGACTCCTTCAGAAAAAGTGATGCGTCGCTAATAATTATTTGAGGGAAATGACTATGCTACCACCCAGTATGAAGCCTTATCTTCTACGAGCAATCTATGATTGGTGTGTTGATCAGAACTATACACCGCATATTGTTGTGCGTGTAGATGAACACTGTCGTGTACCTATGCAATATGTCCGTGATGGGGATATTACCCTAAATGTAGGGCCTTTAGCGACTAAAGACTTCTTTATGGATAATGAGTGGGTCGGTTTTACTGCTCGTTTTGGTGGTGTTGCCCAAATGGTGAGTTTTCCTATTACTGCTGTGTTAGCTATTTATGCACGCGAAACACAAGAAGGGATGGGGTTTGAGGTAACACGTTATGAGGGTAACACTACTGCTCCTCAAGAAAAGGTAGAAAAAACACCTCAAAAAGACGAAAAAACAACAAAAAGAGTCAATCCTTTCCGTTTAGTGGATTAAATTTGTTGTTTTTTAACACAAGGTATTGCTAAATAAAAGAAGACTCTATATAATTCTATTTTATCGCCGGCTTAGCTCAGCAGGTAGAGCAGCTGATTTGTAATCAGAAGGTCACGAGTTCGATTCTTGTAGCCGGCACCAAGATTTAAAGCCTCACAGTTTTGTGAGGCTTTTTTATTTTATGGTAAAAATCTTTTAAGTTCGTATGTAAAAAAGAAGAGGATATTTTACTAATACTAAATAGTATTTGGTTAAGTGGGAGTAGTGGGTAGGTGAAATTTAGTTACTTTGCATAAGTAACTTTTTTATTACAGAATGGGGATATTCTATCTCTTTGGCTTATACTAAAAATAACTATTTATATTAAAAATTTAGCCAATAGTTCTTCTATTTACTTAGGGTTTCTTTCTATCATAAATTTTGTTGATGATACAGATAAAAATAAAACAATAGAGATTCACTTAATTATGATAGTTGTTTATAAATACTACAAAAAATTTATAAAATCATAAAAATATAATAAAAAGCAATATGTCTGGATATTAATTAATATTTCTACTAAAATCTTCAAACTTAAAATTGACATATCCAAAAAGTAAGGAAATAATGGCTTTAGACAGCAGACAGCGTATTAAGACGATATAGATGCTTAAAAAGGATAAACCAAAGCGGTTTTAACCGTTTTGGTTTATCCTTTTTGTTTTTTCAGTTTACTGTTTAGTTTTTATACAGTAAACAAAGGGCAATAGCAAGAAATCATTACTGTGATTTCTATAAATAAAGAGTAAATCAATAATTGAAACCTAATCGAAAACTAGTTATTGGAGTTTTTATATGAAAAGAACCCTTGTTGGTGCTAGCTTGGCATTAGCCTTAACAGCGTGTGCCACATCAAGAGATATGACTAAACCATTAGAGGTTTGGCATAATTTTGATGCTCCTAATATAAGTCAACCACAACTTGCTGAAAACCAATCAATGGTTGTTTTTTATCGTCAAGATGATGTGCAAGGCCCAGCAGTTAATGTCTATGTTAATGGTGATTACCAAGCATCATTATTACCAAATGCCTATAGCACAGTAGCAGTGTGTGCTACAAGAAATCTTATGACATCATCTTTTACATTGCCAGGCTTTGGTAATCGTACTCAAGGGGTATATTACACATCACCCGTTAATGAAGTGACCTATGTGAAAGTGAGTCAAGATGTTAATGGTGAGTTAAGTTTTGTACGAGTTGAAAAAGCAATTGCAGAGCAGGTTATTGCGAAATTACCGAGAGGAACACAAACGCTTTCTCGTGTGAAAACGCATTGTGGCGAAGTGGTATTAGCAAATGCAGAGTTAGGAGCTGGAGCATTATTTAAGTTTAATAAATCTAGCTATCAAGACATTTTGCCTCAAGGTAAAAAAGAAATTGCTGATTTTTCAGCAAAAATTGCTACGCTTGCTGGAGCAACTAAAGTCGTTGTAAGTGGGCATACAGACCCAGAAGGTACAGCAAGTTATAACCAAAGATTATCTCAGCAACGTGCAGAGACAGTTAAAAAAGCATTACAAAATGCGGGTATCACTTTACCGATTGAAGCAGTAGGTTATGGAAAAAACCAACCTGTGGTAACGCATTGTGCCAGTTTAAACGGTGTGGCTAAACAAGAGTGTAACCAACCAAATCGCCGTGTTGAAATTACAGTTTACGGTAACAAGTAAAAAGGAATAAAAACTTATGTCAACAACTTTAAAAGTATTAAGTGCAAAAAAAGTAGTTGCATCTCATCAAGTTAATCCTGGTGAGACGTTAGTGATTAATGCAAGAGAAAACTCAAATTATCAACTGATTGATGATACAACAGGCTTAGGCCCTCAAAATATCGTCACACAACGTGATGGAAAAGATTTAAAAATCTTCTTGGAAGATGGTGATTCAAAAGAAGATATTATTATTAAAGATTATTACCAAGATGAAATGGGCGAAACAAGTAACTTACTTGTTGGTCAGCATGAAAATGGTAATATCTATGCGTATGTGCCAGAGTCTGGGCACAAGCGGATGCTGTTAGCTTATTAGCGGATCAAGCCGTTGCACCACAAGCATTAGGCGGAGAAGAATTAGCGAGCGCTTTTTGGGCATTTAATCCATGGTGGTTATTAGCATTGCTTCCGTTAGCTGGTGTTATTGCTGCGGCGGCAAGTAGTGGTGGCGGTAGCGGTGGCAGCGGTAGTAATAATAATGATACCAATAATAATGGTCGCGATGATGCTATTGATCGACAAGTGAATGAAGCGACTAGCGCTGTAGAAGAAGCTGAAAAAGCTGCTGAAAATGCTAAGCAAATATTAGATGACGCGAATGCGGACGGTGTGATTACGCCTGAAGAAAAAGCGAAGATCGAAGAAGCGAACAAAGCGGTTGAAGATGCGAAGAAAGCAGCAGATGAAGCAGTGAAAGGATTACCTGATTCTGTAACAGAGAAAGGTGGTTTACAAGAGCGTGTGGATAACGTGAACCCAGTTGACGTACCGGAAGCGAACGATAGCAACAATAACGGTCGTGACGATACGATTGACAAGCAAGTTGAAGATGCTACTAAAGCGGTAGAAGAGGCAGAGCAAGCCCAAAAAGATGCCGAAAAAGTCTTAGAAGATGCTAAGTCTGACGGTGTAATTACGCCAGATGAAAAACAAGCAATCGAAGATGCTAATAAAGCGGTAGAAGAAGCTAAAAATAAAGCTGATGAAGCGGTGAATGCGTTACCTGATGATGTTGCAGAAAAAGGTGACTTAAAAGATCGTGTTGATAACGTTAAACCAGTAGAAAATCCTGATGCGAATAATAACGGTAGTGACAGCGGTAACACTGATAATAATAGTAATCAAGCATTAGCCGAAGAGAAAGACGACGCGAAGCAAGAAATCGACGATGCCGCGCAAGCGAAGAAAGACGAGATTAACAATAATCCAGACCTTTCAGAGCAAGAGAAAGCCGAGGCGATTAAGCAAGTTGAAGACGAAGCGACCAAAGCGAAAGACGCGATCGACAACGCTGCGGATAAAGATGCGGTAGATCAAGCGAAAAATGACGGTAAAGACGCCATTGACGCGATTAACCCGACACCAAGCACAGATGAAGCCGCTGAGTTAGAGAAAGCAAAAGACGACGCGAAGCAAGAAATCGACGACGCCGCGCAAGCGAAGAAAGATGAAATTAACAACAATGACAAACTTTCAGACGAAGAGAAAGCCGAGGCGATTAAGCAAGTTGAAGACGAAGCGACCAAAGCGAAAGATGCCATTGATGCTGCGACGGACAAAGAGACGGTAGATCAAGCGAAAAATGACGGTAAAGCGGCGATTGACGCGATCAACCCGACGCCAAGCACAGATGAAGCCGCTGAGTTAGAGAAAGCGAAAACCGACGCGAAGCAAGAGATCGATGATGCTGCGCAAGCGAAGAAAGACGAGATTAACAACAATCCAAACCTTTCAGAGCAAGAGAAAGCCGAGGCGATTAAGCAAGTTGAAGACGAAGTGAACAAAGCGAAAGACGCTATTGACAACGCGGCAGATAAAGACGCGGTAGACAGTGCGAAAGATGAAGGTAAAGCGGCGATTGACGCGATTAACCCAACGCCAAGCACAGACGCTGAGTTAGAGAAAGCGAAAGAAGACGCGAAGCAAGAGATCGACGACGCAGCGCAAGCGAAGAAAGATGAAATTAACAACAATGACAAACTTTCAGACGAAGAGAAAGCCGAGGCGATTAAGCAAGTTGAAGACGAAGTGAACAAAGCGAAAGACGCTATTGACAACGCGGCAGATAAAGACGCGGTAGACAGTGCGAAAGATGAAGGTAAAGCGGCGATTGACGCGATTAACCCAACGCCAAGCACAGACGCTGAGTTAGAGAAAGCGAAAGAAGACGCGAAGCAAGAGATCGACGACGCAGCGCAAGCGAAGAAAGATGAAATTAACAACAATGACAAACTTTCAGACGAAGAGAAAGCTGAAGCGATTAAGCAAGTTGAAGACGAAGTGACCAAAGCGAAAGAGAATATCGACAACGCAGCCGACAAAGACGCGGTAGACCAGGCGAAAAATGATGGTAAAGACGCGATTGACGCGATTAACCCGACGCCAAGCACAGACGCTGAGTTAGAGAAAGCGAAAGACGACGCGAAGCAAGAGATCGACGATGCTGCTCAAGCGAAGAAAGACGCAATTGACAACAATCCGGATCTAACTCAAGAAGAGAAAGATACGGCGAAAGCGAAAGTGGATGAAGAAGCGGACAAAGCGAAAGAGAATATCGACAACGCAGCCGATAAAGACGCAGTAGACAGTGCGAAAAATGACGGTAAAGCGGCGATTGACGCGATTAACCCGACACCAAGCACAGACGCTGAGTTAGAGAAAGCGAAAGACAACATCGACAAAGCGGACAGCACAGAAGCGGTAGATACAGCGAAAGATGACGGTAAAACCGCGATTGACGCAGTGAACCCGACCCCAGAAGCACTTAAAGACGCAGAAGAGCTTGTTGCGGAAGCAGAAAAAGCGGCTGAGATCTATAAAGCAGCTCTTGACGCAGCTAAAGCAGATGATGCGATTAACCCATCTGAAGTAGAGAATCTAACAAGACTTAGAGATGCAGCTGAAGCAGCTAAAAAAGCCGCAGATGACGCAGTTAAAGCTCTACCGGATACTGCATCAGCGAAAGGCGGGCTACAAGATCGTGTTGATGCCATCCAAAATGAAGAAGTTCCACCAGTGGACGATGCAGACAGTGATGGTATTAAGGACTCAATCGCAAAACTTATTAGCGATCTTGAAGATTTAGTTGCGAAAGCTGAAGCCGAATATGAGGAGATGGAAGCAGCTTATGATACCGCATTGGAGAAAGTGAACTATAATACTGGTGTTTATCCTCCAGCTGAGAGAAACAAATTCAATAAAGAGTTATCAGAAGCTAAACAAGCAAAAGCGGATGCGGCAAAAGCAGTTGAAGATGCAAAAGCTCAGTTACCAAAAGCTATAGCTGATAATTTTGAAAATTGCTTAGACGCATTAGAGGATAAAGAGCTACCGGTAATTGATACGAGTGACGATGATCAACCGCATAACTATCCTGATACCATTATCACAGGTCGTACATTTACAGGTGCTCTGTCTGATGCTCTTATTAAGAAAATAGTTGAGAAAAACCCAGGTGCACCAACAGGCTCAATTACTAAGGGTATGTTGAAGACTGATGAAAGTAATGACACTATCATTGTAGGAAGAAATAGCCACTACGATACGATTGATCAGTTAAGTGCATTACCACGTGGTATGAACTTAGTAACTTCTACCATTGATAGCGGTGCCGGTGATGATAGAATTCAGGTGAGTGGTAATGTGGATCGTTCAACCATCAAGTCAGGAGACGGTAATGACCTTGTTAAAGTTTCAGGTTTTGTTACTGGTAATACGGCCCTAATTGATACAGGTAATGGTAATGATACTCTTGTTGTGGGCAGTCATGTACAAAATAACACTAATATCAATACTGGTGAAGGCGATGATACTGTAACTATCCGTGGTCATGTACAAAGTAACGCTAATATCAAAACTGGTGAAGGCGATGATACGGTAATTATTCGTGGTCGTCTCCAAACCGGTGGCAAGATCGACTTAGGTGAGGGGAATAACACCTTAACCGTAGAGAAAGAGGTATTAGCGACTGCAGCAAATGCCTTAACATCCATTAAAGCGGGTTCCGGTGATGATATCGTAACACTTAATCAGGGTGTGAATGGTGTGCCAGCTGCCTATGTTAATATCGACTTAGGTGATGGTAATAACGTACTGAACATCGGTAGCAAACAGTATCCGAGAAAATGGTTAAGCCAAGCTACAATCACCACAGGTAGTGGCGATGATACGATTACAATCATTTCCGATGGCTATTTTGGTGAAGTTACCCTCAACACTGGGGCAGGTAATGACATCGTTGATTTATCTCAAACCAAAGGTTATAGTATCGATGGTCTGAAAGATATTCAAACTGGCGAAGGTAATGACACCATTAAATTAGGTAATTTAGATGTGACAAACCTGTCAAATGCTAATAAATGGAGTATTAAGGCTGGTGCAGGCGATGATATAGTTGAGCTAAATTCAAACTATGATACAAGCAAAAGGGAAAACCAAGGTCTTATCCTTGGTGGTGAAGGCAAAGATACATTAGTGTTGAAAGGCGGTATTACCGTAGATTTAGCAAGCAATGGTATTAAGGATCACATTAGTGATGAAGGTATCAGAGGTTTTGAACACATTGATATGACAGAGTCACTTGCACAAACTGTTAAATTGAGATTAGCAGATCTCGTGAATAACAGTGATGATGATAAAGTGCTTTACATCTCAGGTGCTACGGGCGATACAGTAGATCTAGGTGGAGACGGCTCTGATAGCCTAGGTGGATTTGTTAAATCTACTAACACCGTAAATGGCTCTGCTGAGAATGGCGTTGAAGGCCATACTTACACTGCTTATAACAGCAATGATGGCGGTTATGTAGTGTATATCGATAACGCTATCGCAGTTATCTAATCCAACCCTTACCGTTCTGCTTAAAAAGGGCGGTAATGGTGATATTAAAACGGTATGGTTTAAAAGCCATACCGTTTTTTTTATGATGTAATAAATACACAAAATAGCTATTTTTATGTAATAACGGACACACACAACCTGTTCTTACATCATTTCACAATTCATCACTTAAAAGTACGGTTATTTTTGACGGCATTTTTTTGTAATAAAGGGTAGATATTATTCAATGATAGATGTTTTACTTTCTTCTTTTTTGAAAAAGTCTTGCCAAAGCTGTGTAACTTGTTTTTCACTAAACTTTCTGCATACTAGCATAGGCATTCTCTGAAAAGAGCTGATTCATTTCACTGTTTAATAGTAGTTCAACGATTTTGTCAATAAAAGTATCTGAATTATTTGACTCGATTAAAAAAACGTTATAACCATTTTCAATCGTAGCACTTGGTCCATAACGTACATCAAATGCTACCATTGGGCAACTACTCGCTCCCCTTTTCATTTATACTGAAAAAACAGTATGGGATAAGAAACCGTTAAAGTCATAATTTCTAAACAAATAATTCACTCTTCTTCAATAAATTCTTGTGCATGTAACAAATACTCCTGAAGTTAGAAAGATGGGATGAATGTTTTGATGAAAAAAGATAATGTGTTAGTTTTTCATTATTTAAACTAATAATTATGAGTATTAAGGATTACTGAGTTGCTTAAATTTAAAATAGAAGAGCAATGTTTTGATAAGTTTATGGTACAAGATGTACAGTATTGCACGTTGATCATCAACGACAATATATCAAAACGTTATGAAATATTCTATGTATCTTACATAATAACAAAGATATCAAATTTCAACTTTATTAGCAAATAAGGTAATATATACAAATATATCAAGATTGTGTAGAATCTTTTTCTCAAGAAAAATAGCGTCACTTTTATACTGGAAAGGTGTTTGCTTTACATGAACAAATGGCTTAAACATTAAATACAATAATTTATTACCTATCCTTACCATTTATGAGGGAGAAACTAAAGGAAATATTAATTGATTAATCCATTAGTTCTTTCCTAAGGGGATACGATTAGATAAATTAACGGTATAGATGATCTAGGTAATAGAGGACAATTTGAATAATTGCTATCATAAAGTGCTTAGAGCTATAAGACATCTCTTAAAGTAAAAATCTAGTTTTGACTGTGTTACTCTTCAGCTATGAATTTAACTTGTCTATAATAAATTTCTATCTATTTATAAGGTGTTATTACCAAGACTAAATAATGCTGAATGATATAAGTAACTATTCAGCATTATCTTTCAACTTACACCTTTCTCGCCTTTTCCAAGGCTTGCTGATAATCCTGTATTAAATCTTCTGGTGACTCTAAGCCAATATGCATACGTACTAAATGTGGATAGTTTGGATTCCAATAGGCATGATTTTTTAGAAAGTCCGTATTAACCATATCAATAAGGCTTTCATATCCACCCCATGAATAGCCAATACTAAAGAGTTTAAGGGATTCGACAAATACTTTGGTCTGTGCTTTTGTCAAGTTTAAAGCAACTGATACCATACCATTAGAGCCAAGGGCATCACGTTTCCATAAATCGTGATGTGCATCTTTCTCAAAAGCAGGGTGATAGATTTGGAGTGTTTCTGCTTGTTGATCAAAAAATTCACAAATTTTTAAGGCGTTTTCAGCATGACGTTTCATGCGTACATCTAAAGTGCGAACCCCTCGAATAGCTAACCATACATCATCAGCACTGGTTGAAAACCCTAAAGCATATTGATTCGTATCAATACGTTTAATAATGGCATCATCTTTGGCAACCACTGCTCCCATTAATAAATCAGAATGCCCCCCAATATACTTAGTTACTGCAACAATACTCACATCAGCCCCTAAATCAAGAGGGCGGTAGGCAAGCCCCGATCCCCAGGTATTATCAGCAATCACTAAAAGATTATGCTTTTTAGCCACAGCGGCAATAGCAGGTAAATCAAGCATCTCAAATAATAAAGAACCCGGTGATTCTAGGTAAAGAATTTTGGTATTCGATTGGATTTTTGATTCTAGTTCTACCATATCTCGCATAGAGCAAAAGGTACTACTAATATTCATACGTTTTAAAACGGTTTCATCCATCTGGCGAACAGGGCCATAGACACAATCCGCTACAAGCATATGATCACCTGCATTTAAAAGGCTGAGTAAAACCATCGCAATGGCATTTAAACCAGATGGTGCAAGAAAAGCACGTTTACCACCCTCTAAGGCACACATCATCTCCTCAAAAGCAGCATGCGTTTCCATCCCCATACGACCATAGCCAACAATACGTTCACCAGCTGCTTGACGGCGATAGGTATCGTGTAATGTATCAATATCATTGAATCGTACGGTGCTTGTACGGATAGCGGGTAAGGCAACAGGCGCTCTTGGGTGTTTTTCATCACATACAGCTGTGCCTAGGTGGGAAAGTTGGGTGAGTAATGTTGTCATAATCATTAATAAAAAGTGAATAAATATGTATTCAGTATAACAGTATTTTAAAAACGGCTTTATAAGTTTAAATTCAAAGGATATATGAGAAAATATATAAGTGTCTTTAATACCAAATATCTATCTATAATTAAAAAGTATAAAAGTAATACTTAATAGCCTAAACTCTCATACCTATTAATAGAGAAGAGGGTATGCTTAAATAATGTAAGATAGCGACTTTATGCTATAGAGATAGCGTATTTTAGGACTGTATTAGATAAACAGTCATATTTGTCTAATACAGACTTTATCTTTTTAATAATTTAAGTTCAAAATAATTTAATATGTCTATTAATGTAAACCGATGAAATGTTCTTGTGCTTGCTGGCTAAGTTTAAAAAAGAGTTTTTCTGCCATAACCACATCAACCCCTTCTTGTTTAAGATTCTGAAAAAAGACGGGTAGAGATTCTTTCACACAATGTACGGGTTCATTAAAGTTTTTTTCAAACTCAATCCCACTGATATGTTGTAAGCGACCATTAGATAAGTGCCGCCAACCATTGGCACTGAATGCTGGGGATAGATGGTTCTGCATAAGGTATATCCTTTTAAGTAATAAATATAATTAAGTTAAGTTCGAATAGTGGTTATTAATGTATCTAAGCGACTGAGTAATAATTCAATTTCTTCTGCAGTGATATTAAGTGCTGGCATAAAGCGTAGTAGATTAGGACGAGGAGCATTTAAAAGCAATCCTTCTGGTATCGCTTCTCTGGCGGCTAGTACAAGATCGTTGCCATAATTTCCATCTAAACATAAGGCTCGTAATAAACCGATACCCCGTTCTCCCTGTAATCTGTGATATTTAGACAAAGCCATTAATCCTATTGATAATTGTTCCGCGCGCTGACGGACAGTTGACATAAATCCCTCTTGCATAAGGGTATCAAATACCGCAACCCCTACTGCTGTCATCAGAGGATTACCATTATAAGTACCCCCTTGATCACCATGATCAAAAACTGCCACAGACTCTTTAGCGAGCAGAGCAGAAAGAGGAACACCACCACCAATACCTTTACCCAGTGTCATGATATCGGGTGATATACCATAATATTGATAGGCAAATAGCTCACCACACCGTCCATAGCCTGTCTGTACCTCATCAACTATCAGTAATATTCCATGGGTTTGACACAGTGTCTGTAAGGCTTGCATAAACTCAACCGTTGCTGGAATAACACCCGCCTCTCCCTGTACTGGTTCTAGCATAATAGCAACTGTTTTATCATCTATTAAGGCTTGTACTGATGCAATATCATTGAGTATTGCTTTAGGGAAACCATCGACTTGAGGGGGAAATTTTTTATCCCAACCCTCTTTTCCTGAGGCTGACATAGTAGCGAGTGTACGACCATGAAAACCATGATCCATGGTGATGATTTTATAAGCCCCTTGACGATATTTTTGTCCCCATTTTCGTGCTAATTTAATCGCACCCTCATTGGCTTCTGCACCACTATTAGCAAAAAAGACACGATCAAAAACAGATGCATTCACAAGGCGATTAGCCAAAGCAAGAGAAGGCTCATTATAAAAAGCAGGGGAGGGGTTAATTAATAAGTGAGATTGTTTTTCAAGGGCAGTGATAATTTCAGGGGGATTATGCCCTAAACAATTAACTGCCCAACCTTGAATCACATCTAAATAACGCTTGCCAGTATGGTCTTCTAACCAAGAACCCTTTCCCTTGGTAAAGATAATATCAGGGCGAGCAGTAATATCCATTAATGCATGAGTAGATGGGATGGTTGATGACATAGGAAACCCTTATAAAAATATGCTGATAAAAGTATAAAGTACTTTATACCTGTGTAATAATCTATATAACCTTTCTTATTGTAAATGTTTTGTTGTGAAATACAATAGGGATATAAATGAAACCCCTATTTGCTGAATATAAAGAAATTATGTTGCGATAGAAACCCCTTAACGATATCTCGCTTGATATTCCTTTTAATCATCTCAAAAAAAGTGGATGGTAAAACAAGTTTTTGTATATAGCTATTAATAGTCTGGGTATTTACCACTATAATAGCGCTACATTAACAGGGTTATTCATATACGGTCTTATTTTAAAAAATAGTTATGACAAGTTCTAATACATATGCTCCCTATATTGGTCGTTTTGCACCTAGTCCAAGTGGGCCACTACATGATGGATCATTAGTAGCAGCAATGGCAAGTTATCTTGATGCACGAGCAAATAACGGGCAATGGTTACTACGCATAGAGGATATTGATACGCCTAGAGTGGTTAAAGGAGCTGATCATATTATTATGCAACAATTACAAAGTTTAGGGATGCAATGGGATCAATCACCGATTTGGCAGTCTCAACGAGTAAGTCGTTATGAAGCGTGTTTTGTGCAATTAAAAGAAAAAGGACTTGTCTATGGGTGTGCCTGTACGCGTAAAGAAATTGCCGATAGTGCAATAGCGCATCAGCGTCATGAGCAAGGGCAATACCCCTATATGGGGACTTGTCGGGTAGGGACAAATAAGCCGATTCGTGCATGGCGATTAATAATGCCTGATGAATATATCCATTTTGAGGATCGTTATGTAGGCTTACAACAGCAACATGTTCAGCAAGAGATTGGTGATATTATTATCAAGCGCACAGATGGTTTGTTTGCCTATCAACTTGTTGTGGTGATTGATGATCATGATCAAGGAGTCACCCATATTGTCAGAGGGCAGGATTTATTGGATTCCACACAAAGACAGATAGTGATAGCAAATTATTTTAACTTTAAACCTTTTAAATATTTGCATATACCACTTGTTTTAGATAATGAAGGGCGTAAACTATCTAAACAGAATCATGCTCCAGCGATTTGTTTAGATAATGCACTAAGCAGTTTAGAGAAAGCATGGTTAGCTTTAGGATTTGCGTCATTTAAAAGCCATTCTGTCGATCATTTTTGGGCACAGGCTATATTGCAATGGGCAAATCGGTTTGGTCTTTAAACCGCTTAGCGTGATTGTGTATAAAAGTAATCATCATATAAGTTTATGATGAAAATATACAGATCAAAAATAATAGGAATAGAAACGAGTTGCTTTTCTTCTTTCTCACTGTATTGATAAAACCTACTTTGATATACCCTATTTTTCTTATTCCTAGTGGATAATAGGCGAATGAATTTAAGAAGTATAGATTTTTCTTATTATGTATAGAGGAGCCATGATAAAAAGTTTACTTTGTTGAACTTTTATCAAAAATAAATGCTTTATTTTTTAAAAAATGCTTTTCCACTTGCCAAAAGTATTTTATCTCTCGTATTATCCCAATTATTTGGTATTGAGAAGGTATAGAGAGATAGGCTCAAAAGGCATATTAATGCATACCCTCAACTTTTTCCACTCAGCAGGACATATATGGCTAAGACTTTAATTATTGCAGAAAAACCCTCTGTCGCTCAAGATATTTCAAGGGCATTGGGTGGTTTTGAGCGGCACGATGGTTATTTTGAAAATGATCAATATGTTTTATCGTCAAGTGTCGGGCATTTATTAACGCTCTTTAATCCTGATGATGTGGTACGAGGTAAGTGGTCATTTACCCATTTACCAGCTATTCCAAAAAATGGTTTTGATATTCAACCTGCTGATAAAAAATCGCAAGATCGACTAAAGCTGTTGGTGAAATTACTTAAACGTAAAGATGTTGATGCGATTATTAATGCGTGTGATGCAGGGCGAGAAGGTGAGTTAATCTTCCGCTATATTGTGCAATATGCCAAGGTGAATAAACCGATTCAACGATTGTGGCTACAGTCAATGACTAAGCAGGCAATTGTGGATGCATTTCATCATTTACGATCAGATGAAAGTATGAAACCGCTCGAAGCGGCTGCCCGTTCTCGAGCTGAAGCCGATTGGCTAGTTGGTATTAATGGTACACGTGCCATGACGGCATTTAATAGTAAAGATGGTGGTTTTTTTAAAACACCGATTGGGCGAGTACAAACACCGACATTGGCGATTGTTTATGGTCGTGAGCAAAAAATTCGCCAATTCCAACCCAAAGATTATTGGGAAGTCCATGCTAGCTTTGTTGCACAAGCAGGCATTTATGAAGGGGTTTATTTTGATAAAAACTTCAAAAAAGATCCAAATGATCCCGATAAAAAAGAGAACCGTCTTTGGTCTGAGGTAGCTGCTAAAGCAATAGTGATGGCTTGCCAGCATAAAACAGGACACGTAACAGAAGAGTCCAAACCACAAACCTCTGCTTCTCCCTTATTATATGATTTAACTTCGTTACAGCGTGAAGCCAACTCTCGCTTTGGATTTTCTGCTAAAACAACTTTGGCATTGGCACAAGCATTGTACGAACGACATAAAGTCATTACCTATCCTCGTACAGATTCACGTTATTTACCAGAAGACTATATTAATACGGTGAATCAGACATTGCATGAAATTGCTGAAAGCACTTCAAGTATTAACCAACCGCATATTCGTTTTGCAAAACAAATTTTAAGTAAGGCATGGGTAAAACCCAATAAACGTATTTTTGATAATAAAAAAGTATCTGATCACTTTGCGATTATTCCGACTTCACAAGTACCTAAAGAATTAAGTGATGCTGAAGCGAAAGTATATGATTTGATTACCAAACGGTTTATGGCGATATTTTATCCGCCTGCTGAATATTTAGTGACTACTCGAATAACGACAGTAGGAGAAATTCCCTTTAAAACAGAGGGGAAAGTATTGGTGTCAGCAGGTTGGTTAGAAGTCTATGGACGTACAACCCAAGAAGGGGAAGAAAGTTTAGTTCCTGTTGCTGAGCATGAACAAGTACAAACAGAAGAAGTTCGTATTGAAGCCTTTACCACCAAACCACCACCACACTATACTGAGGCGACCTTACTTAGTGCAATGGAGGGAGCGGGTAAACTCGTTGAAGATGATGAATTGCGAGAAGCCATGTCTGAACGAGGCTTAGGTACACCTGCTACACGAGCAACGATTATTGAGGGTTTAATTGCCGATCAGTATTTACGCCGTGAAGGACGAGATTTAATCCCTACGACTAAAACGCGACAACTAATGACCTTATTGAATGGTTTAAATATCAAGGAATTAACTTCACCAGAACTTACTGGCGAATGGGAACATAAGCTGAAACAAATTGAACAGGGTACATTAGATAGACGACTCTTTATGCAGGAAATTGCACAGAGTACTCAAATTATTGTAAAACGTGCCAAGGAATATGAGCATGATACGATTCCAGGGGATTATGTTACCCTGAAAACTCCTTGCCCTGTATGTGGTCATGTTGTTAAAGAGAACTATCGCCGTTATGCGTGTACGCATTGTGATTTTTCAATTACCAAAAATCCAGGTGGACGTAATTTTGAAACAGAAGAGGTTGAAACGTTACTGAATGAACGAAGTATTGGGCCATTATCAGGCTTTATCAGTAAACTAGGACGACCCTTTTCTGCTATTTTACGATTAACGGAAGATAATAAACTTGAGTTTGATTTTGGTCAGAGTGAAGAAGACAGCAAAGAAGATATTGATTTCTCGGCTTTACGTCCATTAGGTAGCTGCCCTAAATGTGGTCAGGGGCATATCTTTGATGTAGGTATGAATTATATTTGTGATCAATCTGCTAATACAGAAAAACCGTGTGATTTTAAATCTAGTAAAGTGATTCTACAGCAAGAAATTTCTGAAGAGCAGATGAGTAAATTATTAGCAACAGGCAAAACAGATTTATTGGAAAACTTTGTTTCTAACCGTACTAACCGTAAATTTAAGGCCTATCTTGTTCTTGATGCTAAAGGTAAAATAGGGTTTGAGTTTGAAGAAAGAGGGACAGCAAGTAAATCTGCTCGTAAAACGGTCAGTAAAACGGCTTCAAAAACAGTCGCTAAAAAAACAACACGACAATCAACAAGTAAAAAATAGCCTATAAACACATTATCTGTTTTAATTATAAGCGACTTAGTAAATATCTATTAAGTCGCTTTTTTATAAATATTTTTTAAAAAAGAGTAATATTAGCGCTATTTTTAACATATAGAAAAATAGTTGATAACAAAACCTATTTAATATCCCCATACCTATCTTATATATTCCCTATATTGCAATTTTCCTTCTGTTAAAATACGCCATATTGATAATATTTACTTAAACCTATTTTTCTTGATCAAAATAGATAAGAAAAAACCGTTTATGTCTATACGATTACTTATGAGCAATCTTCCTGAAAAAACAGCATTAATCCGTAAATACAATATCCCCGGGCCTCGCTATACGAGTTATCCTACTGTACCTTATTGGGATGAAAAAAGCTTTTCGACAGAAGCTTATTTAAAAACACTTAAACGTAGTTTTGATGAATCCAATGATAAAGAAGGTATTAGCCTTTATATCCATCTGCCTTTCTGTGAAAGCCTTTGTACTTTCTGTGCCTGTCATAAACGCATTACCAAAAAACATACGGTAGAAGAACCTTATATCCAAGCCGTACTCAAAGAATGGCAAATGTACTTAAACCTATTTGGACGTAAACCCCATATTAAAGAAATACACCTTGGTGGAGGTACGCCAACTTTCTTTAGTGAAGCAAATCTTAAACACTTATTAACAACCATTTTTGCATCTGCTGAGATAGATGCAAAACCTGAGCTTAGCTTTGAAGGGCATCCCAATAATACGCGACGAACACACCTACAAACCTTATATGATCTAGGGTTTAGACGTGTTAGTTTCGGTGTGCAAGATTATGATCCTATCGTACAAAGAGCCATTCACCGTATTCAGCCTATTGAGAATGTACAGAGTGCAACATCAGCCGCAAGGGAGATTGGCTATACTAGTATCAGCCATGATTTAGTCTTTGGCTTACCTTTCCAAACATGGAAATCGATGGAAAGTACCATTCGCCGTACTATTGCACAAAAACCTGATCGCCTAGCTTTTTATTCTTATGCCCATGTGCCTTGGATTAAAGGGGTAGGACAACGTGGATTTGATGAAAAAGACCTTCCTTCGGGTGAAGAAAAACGTGCCCTTTATGAAAATGGTAAAGCCTTGCTACAAGAGCTTGGCTATATTGAAATTGGTATGGATCACTTTTCATTACCGACAGATGATTTATACCAGTCGATGATTAATAAAAAAATCCATCGTAATTTTATGGGATATACCTCTTCTTCTACACAGTTAATGGTAGGGTTGGGTATGTCGGCAATTGGTGATTCATGGTATGGTTTTGCACAAAATGAAAAAGAGCTCGAAGCCTATTATGCTCGTTTAGAAGCCAATGAACTTCCCTTATTTAGAGGGCATATTTTAACGGAAGAAGATTTGATTATTCGCCGTCATATTCTTAATTTAATGTGTTTATTAGAAACCCATTGGGATAAACCAGAGCAACAATTTACGGCTTTACCAGCAGTATTAGATCGCTTAAAAGAAATGCAACAAGATGGATTAATTGAGATTAAAGAGAATGCCCTCTATATTACTGAATTAGGGCGTGTTTTTGCTCGAAATATTTGTATGGCATTTGATTTGCGTATGCTAGCAGATAAACCACAGACACGAATTTTCTCAATGACTGTTTAAATATAAAGTAATGACAATGAATCAAGCACTTATTCCTGAGATTAAACCAGAGCAAAGCATTGAGTTATTAAAAGAACTCCATATTTTGACGCGTGAGGGAAAATTAAATCAAGATACTCGCCGCAAACTCAAACAGGTTTATCACTTATATCAGTTTATTGAGCCCTTAATGGCAGATGTTATTGAGCATAAGAATAGCCTTAATTTAGTCGATCATGGTGCAGGTAAATCTTATTTGGGGTTTATCCTTTATGATTTATATTTAAAGAATAAAGCGAATGTTCATGTATATGGTATTGAGACACGAGCCGATTTGGTAAAGAAATCACAGCATCTTGCAGAGCGACTAGGTTTTGCACAAGGAATGTCTTTTAAAGCCATGTCTGTAGAAGAATCTATGGCAACACAAGATATTCCTGATAAAGTTGATATAGTAACTGCACTACATGCGTGCAATACAGCGACAGATGATGCGATTCGTTTTGGTTTGGCTCGTCATGCTCGGTATATGGTTTTGGTTCCTTGTTGTCAAGCAGAGGTTGCTTCTATCTTCCGCAAAACCAAGGGGCAAACACTGGGGAAAACACCGCTATCTGAATTATGGCGGCATCCTATTCATACACGAGAGTTTGGTTCACACTTAACAAATGTATTACGGTGCTTACAGCTTGAGGCTAGAGGTTATCAAGTAACAGTTACCGAGCTAGTTGGTTGGGAACATTCTATGAAAAATGAGCTAATTATTGCCAAAAAAGTAGGTGGTTTTAAAAGAAGCGCTCGTGAACGTCAATTAGCCATTTTAGAGCAATACCATTTATTAGCACTAAAAGAGCGATTTGCTTATGATTGAGAATCAGGTATTATGGGGGCTATCTTATTCCCTCAAATTGCGTTATGCTATTGACTGATTAGCTTATCCATTGGAAGTTTAAAGATGAGTGCACATACCACAATACAACGAACCACAATCCCTCAAATTAAAGTGATGAAAGGGCAACAAAAAATTGTTTGTTTGACGGCTTATACCGCCCCCTTTGCTCGTATGATGGATGAATTTGTCGATTTAATCCTTGTTGGTGATTCAACAGCAATGGTTGGGTATAACATGGAAAATACCTTGGCAATTACCGTTGAGCAGATGACTGCTCATGCCTTAGCGGTAACACGTTCTTCCGAAAAAGCCTGTGTGATTGTGGATATGCCCTTTGGTAGCTACCAAGAATCCAAAGAGCAAGCCTTTCGTAATGCCGCTTACATTCTTAAACATAGTAATGCACAAGGGGTCAAAATGGAAGGGGGTGAATTTCTCGCAGAAACGGTACAGTTCTTAACAGAGCGAGGCATTCCCGTTATGGCGCATATTGGATTAATGCCACAATATTTTAATACGATGGGTGGTTTTAAAGCGCAAGGATTAAGTCCCGAAATGGCAGACCGTATTTATCATGATGCGATGGTACATACACAAGCAGGGGCTTTTGGTTTACTTATTGAAGGGAGTGCTGAACCATTGGCGCGCCGTATTACTGAAAATGTGCCTATTCCAACGATTGGTATTGGTGCTTCTCCTGATTGTGATGGTCAAATTTTAGTGACAGAAGATATTCTTAATTTGAGTGGTCCTCGTATTCCTAAATTTGCAAAACAATTTGCTGATGCACAAGCCAGCATACGAGCAGGCTTTAAACAATATGCTGAAGAAGTCCGAGCAGGAACATTTCCAACACTAGCACATTGTTTTGGTGTAAAAAAAGATGATTAAAACCCCTAAGCTAAAAAAAATTAAAGGCTACCCTTGGCATGAGGTAAAACAATCTACCTTGCATGGAACAGGGGTCTTTGCCCTTAAAGATATTCCTGCGGGTACGCGAATTATGGAATATGGTGGTAAACGTATTACTGCAGAACAAGCGGATGCCTTATTTCCGGTTAATCCTGATGACCCCTTTCATACCTTTTTCTTCTCTCTTCAAAATGGAAACGTGATTGATGGAGGACAAGCAGGCAATGATGCTCGATGGATAAATCATAGCTGTAACCCAAATTGTGAAACACAAGAAAGTAAAAAGGGTAAACGTGTTTTTATCTATGCTTTGAGAGATATTCAAAAAGGGGAAGAGCTTTTTTATGATTACTGCTTGAGTATAGAAGGACGACTTACCCAAAAACGTAAACAGGAATACCGTTGTCTTTGTGGTTCTCATCAATGTCGAGGCACAATGTTGGCATTGAAAAAGTAGTTGAATCGTTTTGTGAAAGGATAACGATTAGTGGCACTATTTACCGATTAATAATTGTTTGGCAAGGTATTGTAAACAGGCTTCAAAAGTAGGGGCTTGGTAATCAACACTGCAAGCAATCATTAAGTTTAGGTTTAAACCAAAATTCTCTACGATAAAACCCTGTTGGTCAATCCCATTTTTGTGGGGGACTTGCGTACGTAGGTCTTTCTGTTGTTCGGTATAAATACAGACTGTTTTGCCGAGTGCTTTGGCATAACCGATTTCAAAAACAGTACCTGAATCAGGCTCAAATCCTCGAAAAGGGTTTACATTGGCAATGACTATATCAGCTTGCTGAATTAATTGAATGTTTGCCTCATAAATCCATTGAGCTAATGCTTGCCCTGTTAAATGGCTTGGTGCGGTATTATCTAAGGGATAACTTCCTTTAAATCCATATTGCTGGCATAACTGCTGAAGAAAAAGACCATGATCAACCGCATCTTGGCGGAAAACATCAAAGCCAGCTAAATAAATGGTTTTCATATAAAAGAATCCTATTATTGTCTGATAAATAGTAAAAATAAGTAATAAATAGCCTTTGAATATTTTATCAGTTTCTTTTTTATTTTCATTCAAACGATTCAAAAAGTATTTGCTATAAAAATAGCATGATTACGCTAATTGACTGAGAACATAAATAATTTAAAATAAAAACTAGAGTAAAATACTGTATCTTTTAATTATTTTCAGTGGACATATTATGCGTAAACGTTATCTTATGGGTGGGCTTGCGATTGCCCTTATTATTGCGTATCCAGTGGCTAGCCATATTCATGGTAATACAATCCAAGCACGACTAGATAGCGATATTCAACAACTTAATCAGTATATTGAGCAAGAGCTTCAACAGTCTGTTCGTTTCTCTTATGAACAAACGCAATCTGGTATTTTTACAAGCCAATATATGATTAAATTTAAAGATGAAGAAGGAAAAGAAATCCCTTTGCTTCAACAACGTATTGATCATGGTCCATTCCCACCAAATGCCCTTAAAAAAGGACATTTCTTACCTGTTAATTATGCGAGCAAAATTACCCTCATCAATAATGATTTAACAAAAGCTATTTTTACGGTGACTCAATCAGAACAACCTATTGTGATTGAGTATGTTTATGGTTATGACAGTAAAGCCAAGGGCTATGTTGGTATTGCTCCGATTAATATCTCTCAAGAAAATCTACAGTTAGGGGCAACAAAAATTTCATTTAATGCCAAAAAGGATTTAACGGATAGTTATTTCCATATCGAAATGGAACCAAGTAAGTTTGCTTGGTTAAACACAAGTGGCTTCATTCCTCAAGAATTTAATCACTTGGGTAAAATTGATATGGAGATGCATTATAAATTAGATGAAAAGGGTAATCTTTCAGTAGAAACGCAATCAGATACTGATTATTATCGATTTGGCGATAAAGAAACGTCTATTGCTATTCATCGTGTTAAGGATACCCAAAAAGTAACAGATGATGGTAAAGGTCTTGATATTTCGGCTACACAAAAAGCAGAGCAAGTACTGATTAATGATGTAGATTTGGGATCGTATTCAGTAGATGCTGGTTACTATCAATTAGATTCAGGTGCTATTAAGTCATTAGGGCGGACAATTTATGCAATTGCATTTAACTATTTTAATGCTGCTATTGCACAAAAAGAATTATTAAGCCCTGAACCATTCTTAGAGTCACGTCTATTTGAATTAGGTATGCAGGCTATTGCGATATTTAATCAAAATCCGAAACTTCAATATGGGCCTATCCAATTGCGTAATAAAGCTGGTGCTTCTAGTGTGAAGGCAGAATTAGATTTTGTCTTACCAAAAGACCTCAATGTGACTTCTCCAGAGGAAATCTATTTAAAATCACTCAAAAAATTAGATTTACAATTCGTTCTAAACCCAGCATGGTTAAAACAATTTACATTTGATGTGCTTACGGTAATGGCTAAATCAGAAAAAATGCCTCTACCTACCGATAAGGATAAAGCAGATATTGATTTAATTATTGATGATATGCACAAGTCGGCGATAGAAAGTCAGTTCTTCCAGATGAAAGATAACGATTTATTATTTGCTGTTACTGCTCAAGCTCCAGAGGGTAAAACCATTGATCAGGTTGAAAAAATAAGTTATAACGAACAGGTTTATACAAAAGAGGATGTTGAAGAAATACTTACTACTCGTGGCAGACAATTTATTAAGTTAATGGAAGAACGTGATATTGAATCTCGTTGGGATGAGTTAGTAGAACGCTTTCAAAATCCAGCAGAGTAATTAAATCTACCTCTTCTTTTAAATAGTAATTGACTATTTTAGAAAGGAGAATATTGAGACAGCCACTTTTTACCAAGTGGCTATTTCTTTTCAATTGACTTATCTCAAAGACCTAAAAAGGTTTTCTTGGTTACAATAGAGAATTATTCTTATTAATCGAAAAGGTTAGTTGCGTTATGGCATCCGCATTTTTAGAAGGTAAAGTACTTAGCGTTCACCATTGGACGGATCGTTTATTTAGTTTTACAACTACTCGGGACCCTTCATTACGTTTTAGCAATGGGCATTTTACGATGATTGGCTTAATGGTTGATGGTAAACCATTATTGCGTGCATACAGTATTGCAAGTCCTAATTATGAAGAGCATCTTGAGTTTTTAAGTATCAAAGTGCCAGATGGTCCACTAACTTCTCGCTTACAACACATTAAAGAAGGGGATTCGATTATTATTGGTCGTAAGCCTACTGGTACATTGGTATTGGATTATCTATTACCAGCCAAACGACTTTATTTACTAGGAACGGGTACAGGCTTAGCACCTTTTTTAAGTATTGCTCGTGATCCTGAAACCTATGAGCGCTATGAAGAAGTGATTCTGGTACATGGTGTGCGTCAAGTCAATGAATTAGCTTATTATGATATGTTTACCAAAACACTGAAAGAACATGAGTTTTTAGGTGAAATGGTGAGTAAGCAACTTAAATATTATCCTACCGTTACGCGTGAACCGTTCTATCACCAAGGTCGTATGACAACCTTAATTGAAAATGGTAAATTATTTGAAGATTTAGGTGTTCCCCCACTTAACCCAGCGGAAGACCGTGTGATGATTTGTGGTAGTCCTGCTATGTTAGCTGACTTAAAAGCAATTTGTGAGGCACGAGGATTTAAAGAGGGTAATACTTCAACACCGGGTGATTTTGTGATTGAACGGGCTTTTGTGAGTCAATAACCATTTTAATTATAAAATAAAGTATCAGTAGTCAAAATAAGCTACTGATACTTTTTTATTTGTTGCAGGAAATAGAATCTTCTTATATTTCTCTTAATCTAAGCAACAAATAGCACTTTACCTGTATTAGGTTGTTAATAACAGTATTATCCATCCAAAAGGAAGCGTTGATGAAAGCATTATTAGTTGAAGGTGTTGCTGGTAGTGGTAAAACAAGTTATATCGCCGATACTGTGCAACACTCATTAAACCCCAATGATGCGTTGTTATTGACTTTTAGCCGTACGGGTTATGCCGTGCTGCAACAATATCTTGAAAGTCGTCAAGTTAAAAATAGTACGGTTTATACGATTGATGGCTTTGCTATGCGTATTCTCAGGCAGTTAGGGGATACGCGGTTTATTCTACGTCGTGAAGAGGTTGAACGAGAGCTTTTACCATTGCTTTATCAACAAGTGGTAGCACAAATAATGACTTCTTCCTCTATGGATATCGCTCCTCCTGCCCCTATCACGCCTAGTACAATGCAAGCACTAATGAGTGATATTGATTTTTTCCGTGCATCATGTGCTTTTGAGTATCATGATGATGATATGCTAGAAGAAATTCTATTAGGAAAACTTCATCATGATTGGCGGTTAGTACGAAGAGTATTTTATGCGTATGATAATTACCGTGAAACATGGCGACCTTCACCTTATCAGTCAGAGTCTGTTTTTGAGCATGATGAGATTTCCTCTTCATACCAACAAGGTGAACAGGGGTTTCGCTTACTCAGTGAGTCAGTTTTTGATTTACTGCAATTAATTGAAGATAGTGAAATACTTGCTCGAATTGGTAAAAAATACCGTTTACAGTGTATTGATGAGTTTCATGATACTACCCCTTTACAATTAAAGTTTTTGTTACAGCTTAACCAACAAGCACAAACCGTTATTGCCGTGGGTGATCGCTTTCAGAATATTTTTGCTTGGCGAGGGACTAATACGAGTTTTGTGTTTGATCAGTTTGTGCGTCAATTAAATGCAGAAACAGAACAAATCAATCGATCTTATCGCTATGCACAAAATATTGCTAATTTAGCCAGTTCAATTATTCATCGCCCTATCCAATCTTTGGCAGAGCATAGTAGTACGATTAAGACGCTATCTGTAAAAGAGCTTACCAAAATCAGTAAAGAAACGCTTATTATCACCAAAGATTTTCCAACACAGATGAGAGCTGCCTTTACCTTATTTAGTCAAACGAACCATAAACTAGCTTTAGGGATAAACCATTCTATAGCACCTGCTATTTTGAATATATTAATGGTATTACGTTACCCCTATTTATTGAATACTAAAGCTCCTCATTTTTCTAAAAATTTGGCACTTGATTTAACCCAATTTTTACAGTTGCCACAGTGCTTATTAGATGAGACAGCTAAGCAAGAGATACTGCATAAGCCTAGTATGGAAAGTATAAGAATGTATTTTGATATACATTTACAAGAAAACCGTCAGAAAGCCTATGATGAGCATTTTAGGCAAGCACTACTTTATTGGTGTGCAACAAATCAAGAAAATACACCTGTCTATGAGGTTATGCAATGGTTAGAACAAAGTGCCCGACTTTGGCAGCTGAATACTCACCGTATATATGATCAAATAAGTAGAGCCTCTTGGGAAGGGTTAAAAGCAGATGCCCGACAATATGGTTATACCCTTGCACAATGGCAAGAGCGAGCGATAGCGCTTAGTAAACGATGGAATGAGCGAGAAGGGTTACGATTTGCCACTATTAGTCAAGCAAAAGGACGTGAATATAATCAAGTGCTGTTTTATGGTGTTTCCAAAGAAGGTTTTGATATGATGGATGAGTTATCTCAACATCTTTTTTATGTTGGCATTACGCGTGCGAAGAAAACACTGTATTTCTACCTTGATGATAGTGTAGATGCAAAAGCTATTCCTCAAGCAATCACACATTTATCACCTGATACAACGGTGATAGACCATCGACAAGCCTTATCAATAAATGGTATAACACCTTCTGTGTCTTTATCTAAAGCAGAAGCTTTAAAGCAATTGCGACAAATGAGAGAGGCTTTATTAGAAAAAAATCGTATAGAGAGTGATGAGGGTTAGTATCTACATACCCTAGTAATATTTTAAATGGATAATAAGAATAAAAAACTAGAAAAAGTAGTATCTTTAAGAGAAATATGATATGTTAAACAGAAAAAGTAGTACACTTAACAAAAAGGTAATACAACTCAATACACTTGATAGGAAAATATGATGTCTATTTATGCAATCTGGAATAATAAAGGTGGTGTAGGGAAAAGCTATCTTACCTTTCAAATTGCTTGTGAGTATGCTAAGCAACATCCATCAAAAAAAGTATTAGTAGTTGATTTATGTCCACAAGCTAATTCCTCTTCTATGTTATTAGGGGGTATTGAGAAAGGAGAACAAGAGCTTGAAAAAATTCATTCTCAGCCTAATAAGAATACTATCTCTGGCTATATCTCAGAAAGATTAATCAGTCCTTATAAACAAATTAATAGTGCTATCAAATACATTACACAGGTCAATCAGATTAATCATTATGTACCTGATAATGTATATTTAGTTGTTGGAGATGAAGAGTTAGAAATTCAAGCTTCTGGTATTTTACATGCTACCCAAGCACCTAATGTGAGCGATGCTTGGCGACTAGTCCATCTTTGGGTAAGAGATCTTATTAGTGATATTCAAAAAGCATGGAATTATGAGGATAATATTGTATTTATTGACTGTAATCCAAGCTTTACTATTTATACCGAATTAGCACTTTCTGCTGCGGATAGATTGATTATTCCTTTTTCGGCTGATGGTTCTTCAAAACGAGCAGTAAGATCAGTGTTATCCCTTGTTTATGGAGTTAAGCGTCATGTGGGTGATGTCAGTTCTTATTTTTATACAGAAGCACTAAGAAGTAAACTTGCATTACCTCAGATTTATATGTATGTGGGAAATCGTTTAACAACCATGGCAAAAGCATCTGCTACTGCCTTTAAAACAGTTGTAGAGGAAATTGGTAATGAGATTTATGAAGTATGGACAAAAAATGCTAACTTATTTTGTATCCATCCTGAAGGGGCTGGTACACCAACAAGTAAATCTAGTTTTAAAAAGATGTTCCAATATGAGGTAAGAGATGCAAATACAGCCTCTGTTGTATCTGGTGCACTGGGTATTCCTATTGGTTGTTTACCATCAGGGAAGCGAAATGTCCTTGGAAAAGAAGTGATGGTTAATCCTTCTCAATTAGATGCACAATTACCTAATATTCAACAATTAGTAAGATGTATTGAGTAATAGGATATATTGTTAGAGGAAGCCATAGTATTAGAAAAATAGGGTATAAATATAGATTTTATACATAAAAATCACTCTATTAATGATTATTTTCAGTATTTATCTTTGTTCCTAATATAGCATAATAGTATTTTTATCTGTATAAAAAATAGAGTATCTTCTACTACACTATTTCAGTTAAATTGAATAGTATCTTATGATGGAAATACTATATTTAGTCAATTACTCTATTATTTTAATGTTCTATATAGGTTAATTAATAGTAAAGTCCTAACTATACAAAGATAAAAGGAGTATATGATGTCTTTAGCTAAATCAGCACTTATTGTAGTGGATATTCAAACTGATTTTTTACCTGGGGGAGCATTAGCGTGTTATCAAGCGGATAGTATTCTGAAAGGGGTTAAGGATTTGGTTGATGCACAATATTTTGACTATCATATCGCTACACAAGACTGGCATCCTGCGCATCATATTTCTTTTGCCAGTCAGCATGAGGGGAAAAAGGCTTTTGATACAATTTCTCTCTATGGACATCCTCAAGTGCTATGGCCTGATCACTGTATAAAAGGGACTGCAGGGGCGGCACTTGATCCTACGATTAACTGGGATAATATGGATTTAATTTTGCGTAAGGGGTGTCATCCCCAAGTTGATTCTTATAGTGCTTTCCAAGAAAATTTTAATCAAAAGGGAGAGCGACCGACAACAGGATTAGCAGGCTATCTCAAAGAAAAAGAGGTAAAAAATGTTTATACCGTGGGTTTAGCACGAGATGTATGTGTCTTATGGACAGCACAAGGGGCAAAAGAACAAGGATTTAATACGTTTTTAATTTGGGATTTATGTGCACCTGTGACACCTGATCATGATGAAATAACGCGACAATTGTGTCAAGAATATGGTATTCAGATTATTCATGCTGCTGATATACGGTATTAGGTGTTTAATTTATATCGTATAGAAACTGGGTTTGTGAATATTTTGTTTTATAGATAATCTATGTAAAAGTAAATAATTTATTGATTCTAAAATTCTTAATTTATTGTTAAAGCGATATAATCTACCTTTTACTATTTATTTAAGAATGGAAAAATATGATAAAGCACTTATTATGTTTAATAATATTGATCATAAGTAGTGTATCTGTTAGGGCTGAACCGTCTATCAGTCGAGAAATAACCCCTTGTATTCACTATGAAACACGACAACAGGGGCATATTCATATTAGTAAGATAGATTTGAGTTGCCCTTCTATTCGATTGCTTGGAACATTACCGCATAATAGTGATACAACGAGTAATTTTGCCTATAAAAATAAAACCACTGTTGCTATTAATGCTTCTTTTTTTGATGAAAATCGGAATCCTTTAGGTTTAAATTATTCACATCAAAGAACATGGCGTACGTCTAAAAAAGATCAAAAGCAGTATAGTTTTTTAGCGTGTACAAAAGAGAATCAATGTTTAATTGAACCATTTAACCAATTAACACCTTATCAAAAGCAATGGGATATTGTTATCAGTGGTTGGCAAAGCCTACAAAATGGACTGTATCGTTGTGCGCCAAGTAGTCCTGCCATTTGCCATCGTAATGCTAAGAGCCGTCATCCTCGTACAGCAGTTGGTCTTAGTCAAGATAAGCGTTTTTTATATCTTGTTGTTGTGGAAGGACGATTAGATAAATTTAAGGGCTATACACTAAACCAGTTAGCACAATTATTTAAACAACTCAACGTCCCTCATGCGATTAATCTTGATGGAGGGGGAAGCTCAACGATGGTGATTAATAATAAACGAGTTAATCGACTACCTTCTCAACAGATGTTTTTTGAACGAGCTGTTGCTAATCATTTAGGGGTTGTTGATGAACAGTAATCCTATCAAAAGCCCTCTGCCTATCCGAGATGGTGTGAGTGCTAGTCGATTATATTTACCTAAGGGAGATTGGCAATATTTAATAGATTTTTTGTTGGAACGGTTTCCCCATTTATCCCCTGATATTATTAAAGTACGATTACAAAAAGGGGATATGGTAAATGAAAAGGGTGTTGCTTATACCCTGAATAGTCCTTACCTTGCTGATACTTGGTTATGGTACTATCGAGAAGTAGAGCAAGAAGTTGAAGTGCCGTTTAAATTGACAATTCTCTATCAGGATGAGTACTTGGTGGCGGTGGATAAACCGCATTTTTTAGCCAGTATTCCTGGTGGTCGCTATTTGCAGCAGACGGCATTAATCCGTTTACGCAAAATGTTAGGTAATGATGAGATTAGCCCCTTGCATCGCTTAGATAGGGATACTGCAGGGGTATTGTTATTCTGTGTGAATCCTGCTTATCGGGGGATGTATCAGACCCTTTTTCAAAGTAGAGATATTGATAAAGTATATGAATGTGTTGCACCTTTTTGTTCAAGTATAAACTTTCCTTTATTAAGAGAAAGTGATATTGAAAAGAGTACCACTTACTTTACTATGCAAGAGCGTATGGCTAGACAAACACCCTTAACACAAGAAGAAAAACACATACTTTTATTGTCATCTAAACAAAAAACTATTGCTAGGTTAATGGGAGATAAATCGCTAAATAGTCAGACGATTATTGATGTAATTACGCATTATCAAGGTATGGCGCATTATCGCTTAATCCCATTAAGTGGGAAGAAGCATCAATTACGTGTACATATGAATGGCTTAGGATTGCCCATTTTAAATGATGAATTTTATCCTACACTATTGCCTGCCCGAGCAGAAGATGATTTCACGCAACCCTTGCAGTTATTAGCACGATCTATTACTTTTATTGATCCCATAACCCAAGAAAAACGCTATTTTGAAAGTCAGCAAACACTGGATTGGGTAAAGCGGTATTTTAATGGATAGAGAGAATTAAAAAGAGCTTAGGTAAATATGCAGAGAAAGAGTCATATTTTCTAATTGATTTATGAACGATAAACCGCTACTCGGTCACTAAACTCACCATCCATTTCTCCTGAACGTATAATTTCTCCTGCTAAATTACTAACACCACGATAGCCTACCGCATAGGCTTCAAAATGCATACGAGAGAAATGCCCTGAATAATCATAAGTATCATGGTGATGGCCATGAAAAATTTTTTTGACTTCCATTTGACGTGCTAAGCGGTCTATTGCTAAAAAACCAAATCGATTGCAAGAGGGTGCTTCGTGAGAAACTAAAATATCACTTTTTTGCATTCGTAGTGCCATATATGTTTCAGGGAAAATGGAGCTACGATGTTTAAGCCCTATTCCTCCTCTGAAATGGGTACGAGGAGAGGTTTGTTCAAATAATTCTTGTTGAGAAAAAAAGCTCCACCCACGTTGAATAGGTGTCCAAATCTTACCTCTAAAAACACCACCTAAACCAGCAATTCGCCAACCAGCAATAGTGACTACACGACCATGAAGATTCTTATCGGCTAGCTGACTTTCAAATAAATTATCATAAATATCGACAGAGTCTGTATCGTGATTACCATGAATCCACCAAACATCGGTGAGCGTCATGACATCTTTTAAGATATCATGTAAGGGTGTTTGGGCTTGTAAATCACCCAAGAAAATAATTGCTTTTGGCTTTATCTGCTCAACTACACTTAAACAATGATAAAACCCGCCATGAGTGTCACCAAAAAAGAGAATATCGTTTGCATTCATCATAAAAAACCAGCTGTTCTTATTATTGTAGCGAATATTATCCTACTATAATACCCGTTTTACCTGCTAAGAATGATAAGAGAGTGTTTCATTTGAGATAGCCGAATAGCCCCATTCAATAACCCCTTCCTTATTGAGAGGGACACGCTTGCCGAGATGACGAGACCCTTTCATAATATAAGTCCACGCATTCACAAAGCCATTATCTGTTTTAACGGTAATGAGAACACGTTCATAGAGGTTTTTTTGCCCTTCAGGGTTAAAATCTTCTAGTGCATCAATGGGGGGAATCTCTTTGTCGGGATATTTAAATAGGATAAGCTCACCCTGTACCATATCCCAGTCGCCTGTCGGTGATTCAAAAAAATACTGATGCTTTTGTAAAAAAACATCAGAGGAGGGGGAGTCAGTACCTCTTGCTAAAATAGACTGAGAAGGTACTTCCATGACAGGATAACCTTCATCAAGTGAATAAACGCGTCCCCATCCATAAGCAAGCTCTATGTTAATGGCAGTACTACAATATTTTGCGTGGTTGCGAAATCCTTTTTTAAGCGTACCATAAACAAATAGCTGAAAAAATTTCATAATATCGTTCTATTAGACGTTAAAGAATACACCGTCGGAAAACATTATTGTACTCTCTTTAGGGGGACTTTTATATCAGTATTTTCCATAAGCTTTTATCTATGTTGTTATTATGCGGAAAAGGTGGATTGGTGAGGGTGTTTTTAGGTTGTGTGTATAGTTTTTTTGAAATTGTAAAATTGGGAAGAGGAGGAGGGACTTTTGCTCACAAGGATATTGCCTTTAAACTTGCCTCTTGGGTTTCAGTAGAGTTTGAGTTATATATCATAAAAGATTATCAATGATTAAAAAATGATAAAATGTAGAATAAACTAGCGTTGTTTACATTATTTTAAGATAATAGTACGATGAATATACACAAAAACACTCGCTTATTACCTCGCCAAAGAGAAGAGATTTGGCTAGCCTATACTCAAAACAAACAAAATGTCACTTCTTTAGCGAAAGAATACAAGGTTTCTCGCCCCACTATCTATAAGATACTCAAACTCGCTCGTGGTCGATTATTAAAACCTCAGACCAGTATCAATAATCGGTTTAGACAGGCTAAATTTGGGATTAAGCGCTTAGCTAAAGTAGAAAAGTCCATCCAAGAACGATTAAAGAAACAAGCTAAACGCTATAATAAATCCTATCCTGGCGAAATGGTTCATGTCGATACAAAACGCTTGCCTTTACTGAAAGGACAACACACGCAAAGTCAAAGGGAATATCTGTTTGTGGCTATCGATGATTACTCGCGTGAATTATATGCGGCTATTATGCCAGATAAAACCGCCTTTAGCGCAGCTACGTTCTTAACCCAACATCTGATAGACCCTTGTCCTTATACCATAGAGGTTATTTACTCAGATAATGGAACAGAATATAAAGGAACAAAAGAACATGAGTTTGGTAAAGCTTGTTATCAACATCATATCAATCAAAAATTTACTAAAGTCGCCAATCCTAAAACCAATGGAAAAGCAGAACGGGTAATTAGAACCTTGATGCAAATGTGGCATGATAAACATGAATTTACCGATAGCCAGCATAGAAAACAGGAGCTTACCCGATTTATTAATTTCTACAACACCGTAAAACCACATAGTGCTCTTGTTTACCAAGATCAACTTGGTCATAAACGGACACTGACACCTTACGAATATTTAGAAATTTATTTTGCAAATAGTGTAAACAACGCTTGAGTTTTTAACAGCCTTTTGATGCCATTGTGTCTAATCCGCCTTATTCAGTGAAATGGATTGGTTCAGATGATCCTACATTGATTAATGATGAACGATTTGCCCCTGCGGGTGTACTTGCCCCAAAATCTAAAGCAGATTTTGCCTTTATCCTACACGCATTAAGCTATTTATCCCCTAAAGGAAAAGCTGCAATTGTTACTTTCCCGGGGATTTTCTACCGAGGCGGTGCAGAGCAGAAAATCCGTCAATACTTGGTTGATAATAACTATGTAGAAACCGTGATTGCTCTTGCCCCTAATCTATTCTATGGAACAACTATTGCGGTGAACATTCTTATTCTCTCTAAAAATAAAGTAGAGAATAAAACACAGTTTATTGATGCAACAGGATTATTTAAAAAAGAAACGAATAATAATGTCCTTACTGATGAGCATATAGAACAAATTATTCGCCTATTTGGTGATAAAAAAGATGTTCCTCATCTGAGTATATCTATTGAAAATACCCAAATTGCTGAAAATGACTACAACCTTGCGGTTAGTACCTATGTTGAACAAAAAGATAACCGAGAGGTAATTGATATTACTGTCCTTAATGCACAGATTAAAGAGACTGTTGCTAAGATTGATTACCTACGTACTGAAATTGATAAGATTGTGGCGGAAATTGAGGGGGTATGATGGATAAATTAACAACCTCTTTAGTGGCGAGAAATAATATCTTAAATAATACTTATGCTATCAGTAAACTTGAGGAGCATTTACAGTTAGGTGGCATTCAATTTGAAGGAGAAACGGTTTTTACCAAGGCTCAAGTTGCTCAGATTTTGGATATTGATGAGCGTACGGTTGATCGCTATATTGAATCAAAAGGAGAAGAATTAATAAAAAATGGTTATCGTATTTTAAGAGGAAAATCCTTAAAAAACATTAAGTTACTATATGTCGACGACATTGATGTCGTCGACATCAGCAAAGCACCATCTTTAAGGGGGAGATATTAAGCAAAATAAGCAAGATTTGATACTTGCTAAGCAAGGAAAAAGATATTTTATAACTCATTGAAAATAAAGAATTAAAGTCGGTTAAGCAAGTTTTAGGGTAAAATAAGCAAGATTTAATACAGGCTAAGCAAGGAAAAAGTATTTTTATAACCTATTGAAAATAAAGGGTTAAAATTGATTAAGCAAGTTTTAGGGTAAAATAAGCAAGATTTAATATAGGCTAAGCAAGGAAAAAGATTTGGGTAAAGTAAATCTTTATGTAGAAAGATAAATAGGAAAATGAGATGAAAAATGACCGCACTTTTTTAGAGAAATTATTGGATGGGGCTAAGGTTGAATGGAAAGAATTGGGTGATGTTGTCGAAATGAAAAGGGGGCAGTCCATTACTGCTAAGAATGTGAAAGATGGTAATATTCCAGTAATTAGTGGAGGACAAAAACCTGCGTACTATCATAATGAAAGTAATAGGAAAGGAAGAACAATAACAGTTGCAGGTAGTGGTGCGTATGCAGGATTTATAATGTTTTGGGATAAACCTATTTTTGTAGGTGATGCGTTTTCAATTAAATCAGAAGATAGTATTTTAGATTTAAAGTATGTATATTATTTTTTATTACAAAATCAACAAAAAATTTATGGTCTAAAAAAAGGATCTGGTGTTCCTCATGTTTATCCTAAAGATCTTGCTAAATTAATAATTCCCATTCCACCGTTAGAAATACAACAAAAAATTGTAAAAGTACTTGACAAATTCACTGAGCTGGAAGCTGAATTAGCTTTGAGGACTAAACAATATGAATATTACCGTAATCAGCTATTGACCTTTGATAATATTTCTGATAGGGGGGGTACGAGACTAATCCAATCTTCAAAACCTTGCAAATCAACCGTTTTGAGGTGGTTTTTAAGACTTTGGGAGAGGTTGCAAAAATTCAGAGAGGGGCGTCTCCTCGACCTATTTCACAATATATTACAGAAGATTTGATGAGTGGTATTCCGTGGATTAAAATAGGAGATACTATGCCAAATTCTAAATATGTTTCTAAAACAGAGCAGAGAATTACATTAAAGGGAGCTAATAAATCTAGATTATTGAAAAGAGGAGATTTTATTATTTCTAACTCAATGAGTTATGGGAGACCCTATATTTTAGGTATAGATGGTGCAATTCATGATGGATGGGCGTCAATTAGTGATTTTGCTAATTATCTTAATTCTGATTACTTATATCATTATCTTTCATCAGATAAAGTCAAAAAATATTGGGAAGGGAAAATCAATAGTGGTTCAGTGAGTAATCTGAATTCTGATATTATCAAAGCTTTACCTATCCCAATTCCCTCGTTTGAAACCCAACAATTAATTGTGGATATTCTTGATAAATTTGAAACTTTTACCAACTCTATTACAGAGGGTTTACCAAAAGAAATTATGCTAAGACGTCAGCAGTATGAATACTATCGTGAGCAGTTATTACGTTTTCCTCAATAGACTATATAGTGTTTGGAGGTATAGAAAGAAAAATGGGTTTATGGCAACCTAAATAGATAGCCCCTAACTGTAATTCCACCTCACGTAGAAGAGGCAAAGTTAGGGGAATTATTGCTTACGATAGTACTCGATAAAGACAAAATATGTCAAGCAAAGAATTTTAGAAAACATTGTCCCCACTATGTTTACAAAAAATACACTTCTTTATGGATTTATTCAGGTATATTAAGACAACAACTATTACAATAACGTAATACTTTATTAAACACTATAAAAATTGAATAGATAACTGATTACAGGAAACCATCATGATTCAATACACCTCTATTGCCGAAACCAACCATTTTATCGTCTTAGATAAATACGAAAAATTATTAAAAGAACCCAATGCGGGTTATCAAACAGAGGCAAGTTTAGAATGTGAATTTATCGAGGATTTACAACAACAGGGGTATGAGTATTTGCCTAAGATAACCAATCATACGCAATTACTTGCTAATCTACGCACACAACTACAAACGTTGAATCAAGTAGCGTTCTCAGATGCAGAGTGGAAACGTTTTTTAGAGGAGTATCTGGATAAGTCCAGTGATAGCCTGATTGATAAAACCCGTAAAATTCATGATGATTATATTTATGATTTTGTGTTTGACAATGGGCGTATTCAGAATATTTATCTACTGGATAAGCAAAATATTACCCGTAATCGTGTACAAGTAATTAATCAGTTTGAGCAAACAGGATCATCTATCAATCGTTATGATGTGACGATTTTAGTAAATGGGCTTCCTTTAGTGCAGGTAGAGTTGAAAAAAAGAGGTGTCGCCATTCGAGAGGCATTTAATCAGATTCACCGCTACAGTAAAGAAAGTTTTAATAAAGATAATTCACTCTTTAAATATCTACAGATTTTTGTGATTTCAAATGGTACGGATACGCGCTATTTTGCTAATACCACCAAGCGTGATAAAAATAGCTACGATTTCACCATGAATTGGGCAACGGCAAAAAATATCACTATTAAAGATTTAAAGGATTTTACAGCGACCTTTTTACAGAAAAACACCTTACTGAATATTTTAATCCACTATTGCGTATTTGATACGAGTGATACCTTACTGATTATGCGTCCCTATCAGATTGCTGCAACAGAACGTATTCTTTGGAAGATAAAGAGTTCTTATCAAAGTAAGAATTGGAGTCATAAAGAGAGTGGTGGCTATATCTGGCATACGACAGGTTCTGGTAAAACATTGACTAGTTTTAAAGCTGCTCGATTAGCGACAGCCCTTGATTTTATTGATAAGGTCTTTTTTGTGGTGGATCGTAAGGACTTAGATTATCAAACAATGAAAGAATATCAGCGGTTTTCCCCTGATAGTGTCAACGGTTCGGACAGTACCGCAGGGCTAAAGCGTAATCTTGAAAAAGAAGATAATAAGATTATCGTTACCACGATTCAAAAACTGAATAATTTAATGAAATCAGAGGAGCATTTACCCATTTATCAAAAGCAAGTCGTCTTTATTTTTGATGAATGTCATCGTTCGCAATTCGGTGAGGCACAAAAGAATCTTCAACGTAAATTTAAAAAATTTTATCAATTTGGTTTTACGGGAACACCAATATTTCCTGAGAATGCCTTAGGGGCAGAAACCACACAGAGTGTTTTTGGGATTCAATTACATTCATACATTATCACCGATGCCATTCGTGATGAAAAAGTGCTGAAATTTAAGGTGGATTACAATGATGTTCGCCCTCAATTTAAAGCGATAGAAACGGAAAAAGATAATGAAAAACTGACCGCTCTTGAGCAAAAACAGGCTTTCTTACACCCTAAACGGATTGAGGAAATTTCAACCTATATTCTCACGCATTTTAACCAGAAAACTCACCGTCTTAATGCAGTAGGCAAGGGCTTTAATGCGATGCTTGCGGTAAGTAGTGTTGATGCAGCAAAACTTTATTATGAAACGCTAATGCGTTTACAAAAAGATACTGCAAAACCTTTAAAAATAGCAACAATTTTCTCCTTCGCAGCAAATGAAGAACAAGAGGCGGTAGGGGATATTCCCGATGAAGGCTTTGATGTATCGGCAATGCAACTGAGTGCAAAGGAATTTTTGACGAGAGCGATGAATGACTATAACGCCTATTTTGCCACTAACTACAGTGTGGACAGTCAATCTTTCCAGAATTATTATCGTGATTTAGCGAAGCGTGTTAAAACGCAAGAGGTGGATTTATTAATTGTGGTGGGAATGTTCCTCACGGGGTTTGATGCACCGTCATTAAATACCTTATTTGTCGATAAAAACTTACGTTATCATGGGTTAATCCAAGCTTATTCACGCACAAATCGTATTTATAATGCTACTAAAACATTTGGGAATATTATTACATTTCGTGATTTAGAGCAAAATACGGTAGATGCTATTACGCTTTTTGGGGACGCCAATACACGCCAGATTGTGCTTGAGAAAAGCTATCAAGACTATATGGAGGGTTATACCAATGCAGGTGAGGCTCGCCGAGGTTTCTTAGAGATAGCCAAAGAGTTACAAGAGCGTTTTCCAGACCCGAGTGAAATTGTTAAGGAGCAAGATAAAAAGGATTTTGCTAAATTATTTGGGGAGTATCTCAAGGTTGAAAATATCCTACAAAACTATGATGAGTTTGCTGCCTTACAAGCCTTAAAGCAAATTGATCCTCAAGATAAAGAGGCAATGGCAGCATTTCAAGCAACTTATTATGTGAGCGATGATGATTTACCTCAGATGCAAGCGTTAGTTGCTGTTATTCCTACTGAGCGTGATGTGCAGGATTATCGCTCAACTTATAATGATATTCGGGATTGGTTACGTCATCAGCAACAAGGGGAGGAAAAATCGACATCAACAATTAATTGGGATGATGTGGTGTTTGAGGTTGATTTACTCAAATCACAAGAAATTAATTTAGATTATATTTTAGAACTGATTTTTGATCATCATAAAAAAGTGAAAAATAAAGAAGCGGTGATCGAAGAGGTTCGCCGTACAATTCGTGCTAGTCTTGGTAACAGAGCAAAAGAAAGCTTAATAGTGAACTTTATCAATCAAACGGATTTAGATAGTATTCCTGATAAGGCAAGTATTATTGAGTCTTTCTTTACCTTTGCACAGGTAGAACAACAGCGTGAAGCAGAAGAGTTGATTAATATGGAGTCTCTGAATGAAGAGGCGGCTAAACGTTATATTAATACTTCTTTAAAACGGGAATATGCGAGTGAAAACGGTACGGATTTAAACAATATTCTACCTAAGATGAGTCCTCTTAATCCACAGTACCTTGGTTTAAAACAAAGAGTTTTCCAGAAAATTGCGGCTTTTATTGAGAAGTTTAGCGGTAT
The DNA here is from genome assembly GCF_009833965.1 of Pelistega ratti. Taxonomy (NCBI): domain Bacteria; kingdom Pseudomonadati; phylum Pseudomonadota; class Betaproteobacteria; order Burkholderiales; family Alcaligenaceae; genus Pelistega; species Pelistega ratti. The sequence continues at coordinate 1,436,546 of NZ_CP047165.1, read as the reverse complement.
TGGTGGGGATATTGTATAGTAGAAACTTATGATTGTTTATGTAAAGGGGTGAGAGAAAGATGTTAATTTTGAAGAAGACAGAAAAAGAACTACTTCATTTAAAGGAAAAACCTTTTAAATTAGAAAAAGATATTCAAAAACTTTTTGAAGAACATCTTAGTTTACTAACACCATATCAATTGATTAAATCAGAATTTACGATTAAGAATCATCGTATTGATACCTTAGCTTTTGACCCGGAGAATAAAACCTTTGTGATTATTGAGTATAAACGTAGTCAGAATTTAAGTGTTGTTGATCAAGGAATGGCTTATCTGAGCTTAATGCTAGAGTATAAAGCGGATTTTATTGTAGAATATAATGAAACACAGAAGATGACCTTAAAACGAGAAGATGTGGACTGGTCACAATCTAAAGTAATTTTTGTATCACCAGCTTTTACAGATTTTCAGATTGAAGCATCAAACTTTAAAGACTTACCTATTGAACTATGGCAAGTGAATCAATTTGACCATGGTGTTCTTATCGTTAATCCCCTTAAAAAATCTAAAGCTGCTCCTAGTATTAAGCAGATAAAGACAGTGCCGTCTTCTGCTTTAGAACAATTAAAAATAGAGATTAAAGTCTATAGTGAAGAAGATCACTTGGCAGATAAAAGTGAAGAAGTAAAAGAGCTATATGAAGATTTTAAACAAGCGATTTTAAGATTGGATTCTGATATAGAAGTTACTGCTAAAAAGGTTTATATTGCTTTTAAGAAGAATAAAAATATTGTTGATTTTGCTATTCAGCAAAGAAGTATAAAAATATGGATTAATATGAGTAAAGGTCAACTAGATGATCCTAAAGGTTTAGCTAAAGATGTATCACAGATAGGGCATCATGGTAATGGTGATTATCAGCTAATTGTAAAAGATACGCATTATCTGGAATATATTATGAGTTTGATTAAACAGGCTTTATAAGTAGGTAAGTTATCATAATTTTTAATATCGCTTTTCATATTATCCAATAACAAACACACCTTTATAAAAAAAGGGATTGTACGATATTGTCATACAATCCCAAGTCTCCTCACCTCACTCCTATTATCCTGTTAGTAGAGTGATTATTAGATGATAAAATTGATAGTAGAATAATAAGGTTAATCAATAGTCACACACTCTTTCTTTACACTACCTTACGATGAAGAGTTATCAAACATTCAGTAAGGAAAGATTAACCTTTATCATTAATAAAACACGCTTTTTATGAGGGAGTGGAAGCTGCTTGTACCTTGAGGCGGTGAACCACTTGATTAGATGACCCTCGCCATATTAGGCTAGGATCAGCTAGTGCTTGTTCAAATTTACCATCAATCAGTACATCAATATAAGGTAACATTTGCTGTTGATAATCATCAAGTTCTGATAGTCGATAACCCGTCCATAGCCAAATATCTTTATCGGGACATTCTCGTTTGATACGCTGTACCAAAGGTAATAAAGTGGCTATATTTTTGGGGTGCATGGGATCACCACCAGACAATGTTAAACCTTGTCGATTAATACGAGTATCTTTTAAATCGCGTAAAATCTGCTCTTCCATTGCTTGATCAAATTCTACCCCTGCTTTAAAAGACCAGCTTTTTTTGTTGTAGCAACCTTTACAAGCATGGATGCAACCACTTACAAAAAGTGTGCAACGAGTACCTTCACCGTTTACAATATCCACGGGATAATATTGTAAATAATTCATTTTCTCTTAATACTATTAAAAATGATAGGATATTTTTTAGAATACCTAAGTTAAAAAATGGAGCATGTCACCCCATTTTTTAAATGCATAAAATGGGGTATTTTACGTTTATAAATGCTTAACACGGCGCTTGACTTCTTCCTGCTTACCCGCATTAAAGGGGCGAGTATCAGGGCTGCCAAGATAACCGCAAACACGGCGTGTAACAGATACTTTGCTACTATCGTGATTACCACATTTGGGGCAAGTAAAGCCTTTGCTGGTGCATTCAAATTCACCTGTAAATCCACATTCATAGCATTCATCAATGGGGGTATTTGTACCGTAATAAGGTACACGCTCATAGCTATAATCCCATACATCTTCCAATGCTTTCAGATTATGCTGAATATTAGGATATTCACCGTAGCAAATAAAACCACCATTGGCTAAAGGAGGGTAAACCATTTCAAAATCCAGCTTATCAAATGGATTGACTTTTTTCTCAACATCAAGGTGGAAGCTATTTGTGTAGTAACCTTTATCTGTAACGCCTTCGATACTGCCAAATTGTTTGCTATCTAAGCGGCAGAAGCGATCGCAAAGGTTCTCACTAGGGGTGGAATATAAGCTAAACGCATAACCTGTTTCTTCACGCCATTTTTTAGCCGTTTTATGTAAGTATTCAACAATCTGACGACCTTTTTCGCGTAAGGTATCGTCATCAAAAATATGTCCTTGACGGTATAAGGCATTAATGGTTTCATGAATACCAATATAACCAAGAGAGATAGAAGCACGTCCATTTTTGAAAATCTGAGCGATATTATCATCTGCCTTTAGACGTACACCGCAAGCACCGTCCATATAAAGAATAGGGGCAACGCGTGCTTTGGTTTGTTCAAGACGAGCAATACGAGTGAGTAACGCTTTTTTAACAAGTGCCAAACGTTCATCAAGCAATTGATAAAAACGCGTTTCATCTCCGTTAGCTTCTAAAGCAATGCGTGGTAAATTGATACTAACAACCCCTAAATTATTACGACCATCATGGATTTCTTGATCATTTTCTTGGTATGCTCCTAAGAAGCTACGGCAACCCATAGGGGCTTTAAAAGACCCTGTGACTTTAACCACTTGATCATAATTCAGAATATCAGGATACATCCGTTTGCTAGCACACTCTAATGCCAGTTGTTTAATATCATAATTAGGGTCTTGTGGATCAAGATTAACCCCTCTTTTTTGTGTAAAGACAAGTTTAGGGAAAACGGGAGTTTTATGGTTTTTACCTAAACCAGCAATACGATTGCGTAAAATCGATTGTTGAATTAAGCGAGCTTGCCAGCTTGTACCTAAACCAAACCCAAAGGTAACAAATGGAGTTTGTCCATTGGCGGTATGTAATGTATTGACTTCATATTCCAATGATTGAAACGCATCATAGCAGTCTTTTTCTGTAAGGGCTTTAGCATAGCCTTCTTTATCGGCAATTTGCCATTGTTGTGCATTTTTCAGATGTTTATCATAGGTAAGTTGTACATAAGGGGCGAGTACTTCATCAATACGGTTAATCGTTGTTCCGCCGTAAATATGGCTAGCCACTTGTGCAATAATTTGGGCAGTAACGGCAGTAGCCGTATTGATAGATTTGGGTGGCTCAATATCTGCATTACCCATTTTGAACCCTTGTGTCAGCATTCCTTTAAGATCAACCAACATACAATTAAACATAGGGAAGAATGGGGCATAATCTAAATCATGATAATGAATTTCACCTTTTTCATGGGCTTGTACAATATCACGAGGGAGGATATAACGTTTTGCGTAGTGCTTAGCGACAATCCCTGCGAGTAAATCACGTTGTGTAGGAATGACTTTCGCATCTTTATTGGCATTTTCATTCAGTATTTGTACATCACTTTGCTCAATTAAACCCTTAATTTCTTTTGTTAATTGGCTACGTTTTTCACGGGCTAAATCACGGTCATGACGATATTCAATATAGGCACGTGCAATTTGTGGATATTGACTTGCCATTAAATGATTTTCAACGGTTTGTTGGATTTGGTGAATATCTATTTCTTGTTGATCAGAGGCTAAAATTTCATGCGAAATTTGTCCCGCTATTTTTTGGCAAAAGGTTTCATCTTTAAGTGCTATGGCTTGTGCTGCTTTTTTTATGGCATCTAAAATACGATCAAAATTAAATACAACACGAGACCCATCACGTTTAATAACAGAGAGCGTACTCATCATATCATTACCTCCTATAACTATATTGCTGAGAAAGCTATATGTACTATATATAGATTTTTTAATGGTGTCAATGCACAATATATAGTGTTTTTGGTGTGAATAATGATAAATTAACTATGCCAAAAATGCCTGTCATTGGCTTTAATAAAGCATTTTAAGATTAAAATAATAAGGCAATATAAAAGAAAAATAATTTGTTTCTAAGGATAGTTTGTTGTAGAAAAGGTACTAATAAGGTATATATTTTTCTGATTTAATTATTTTTTCTAATCGAAATATTATTTCTAATTAATTGTTTTTATTAAAAATTTTATATAAATGATTTATGCTTAAACTAATTGATGGATATGCAATAAGAAAAAAATAGATAGTTCTAATACGGTATAAAATGGTAAACAAAATAGTGTGCATAAAAAACTCAGTTATTGCAGAAAATGCAACAACTGAGTGAAGTAAAAATGCTAGATAACAAGTATTAAATATCTAAATCGTTTACCGATAAAGCATTATTTTCAATAAACTCACGGCGAGGTTCAACTTTGTCACCCATAAGGGTTTCAAAAATTTGATCCGCTGCGATAGCATCTTCAATACGTACGCGTAATAAACGGCGAACACTAGGATCCATGGTAGTTTCCCATAATTGTTCGGCATTCATCTCACCAAGACCTTTATAGCGTTGTTTACTTACGGCAGATTCGGCTTGTTTTCTTAACCAAATAACCGCATCACGGAAGTTATTGACGGGTTGTGAATCGGGTTTATCGGTTTTACCACGGAAAACAACTGCATTTTCTTTAATCAAGCCATCAAAAGTTTCTGCTGCTCGAGCAAGTGTTCGATAATCTGCACTATTGAGGAACTCTTGATTTAATAAGGTTAAACGTACATTGCCATGATGAATACGGCGAACAACTAGACGGTAACTATTAGACTCTTCTTCAAATTCAGCACTTACGGTAACTGCATGAGGATTGAGAACATCAAATAGTGTATCTTGTAATGCTTTAGCACTTGCTTGTGCAGCACTTTCAGATGAAATATCAATAAGGATACCCTCACTGATAGCTGTTAGTGTTTTTTCATCCATTACACGGGATAAACGTTTAATCACTTTGTCGGCTGAGAGGTATAAATCAAAGTATTGTTTTAACTCTTCATTTTCAATAATACGATCACCTTGTTTAATACCAGCTTCTTTTAAGGCAATTTCTTCCATAAAGACAGCTTCTTCGGCTTCATCTTTGAGATAACGCTCTAGTTTACTTCCTTTAACCTTAACCTTATAAAGAGGAGGTTGGGCAATATAGACATGACCTTCTTCCACGAGTTTAGGCATCTGACGATATAAAAGTGTGAGTAATAGGGTACGAATATGCGCACCGTCCACGTCCGCGTCGGTCATGATAATAATGCGGTGATAACGTAACTTTTCAAGGTTAAATTCTTGCCCAATACTTGTACCTAATGCGGTGATAAGGGTAGTAATTGCTTCACTGGCTAAGAGCTTATCAAAACGTGCTTTTTCAACATTAAGGACTTTACCTCTAAGCGGTAAGATAGCTTGGAATTTACGATTACGACCTTGTTTAGCAGAACCGCCCGCTGAATCACCCTCGACAATATAGAGTTCACATTTAGCCGGGTCTCGTTCTTGGCAGTCAGCAAGTTTACCGGGTAAGCCTGCACCTTCAAGAATACCTTTACGGCGAGTTTGTTCTCTGGCTTTACGAGCAGCTTCGCGAGCGCGAGCGGCTTCTACAATCTTACCGCAGATACTTTTTGCATCATTGGGGTTTTCTAGTAACCATGTTTCTAGGGCATTGGCAACGACCTCTTCAACGGGTGCGCGGACTTCGCTAGAAACCAATTTATCCTTGGTTTGACTACTAAATTTGGGTTCTGGTACTTTGACAGATAATACGCAGCTAAGACCTTCTCGCATATCATCACCTGTCGTTTCTACCTTTGCTTTTTTAGCTAACTCATTATCGGCAATATATTTATTGATAACGCGTGTCATGGCAGCGCGTAAACCAGTTAGGTGAGTACCGCCATCACGCTGAGGAATATTATTGGTAAAGCAAAGGACTTGTTCACCATAACTATCATTCCATTGCATAGCAACATCTACACCGACTTCAGTACCGCTTGCACTTGATGTATTAGAAACATAAAAGATATTTTGGTGTAAAACGGTTTTGCTACGGTTAATATACTCTACAAAGCCCTTAACACCCCCAGAGAATGAAAAGTTTTCTTCTTTGCCTTGGCGTTCATCCACTAAACGAATGCCTACGCCATTATTAAGGAAAGATAATTCTCTTAGTCGTTTTGCAAAGATTTCATAGGAATATTCAACTTTTCCGAAAATTTCAAGATCGGCAAGGTATTGTACACGTGTACCATGCTTATCGGTAGAGCCTACTACTTTGAGAGGTTCAACACGTTCACCTCGGTTAAACTCCATTTGATGCACTTGACCATTACGGTAAATTGTTAGACGTAACCATTCAGAGAGGGCATTAACACATGATACCCCAACACCATGTAAACCACCTGATACTTTATAAGAGTTTTGGTCAAATTTACCACCAGCGTGTAGTTCTGTCATGACAATTTCAGCTGCACTGCGACCATATTCGTCATCTTTATGAATATCGGTAGGAATACCACGTCCATTATCGGTAACAGAGATAGAGTTATCGGCATGAATAGTGACAACAATATCATCACAGTACCCTGCTAATGCTTCGTCAATGGCGTTATCGACAACCTCAAAAACCATATGATGTAAGCCTGTTCCATCTGAGGTATCACCAATGTACATACCTGGACGTTTACGAACAGCTTCCAATCCTTTCAGCATTTTGATGGAATCGGCGCCATAATTATTAGTGGTATTTATTGAATCGGTCATAATGAGTAAGCTTTTTAGTAATGAATGGATTGCTCCACTAGGTATATCGCTAGTGGAGGTTTATTTTAAATATAAATTATTTAAATGCGTAATGGCATGACCACATAGCGGAAATGTTCATTATTAGGTAATGAAATCACCACAGAAGAATTAGATTCTCCTTTGAGTGAAATAATAACGCTTTCGGTTTTTGCCATATTGAGTACATCTAAAAGATAGGTTGCATTAAAGCCAATATCAAATGGTGTGCCTTGATAATCAAGAGTAAGTTCCATTTTGGATTCTTCTTGCTCTAAGTTAGATGAAGAAATGCGAAGCAGATTCTCACCAAAATGGAGTTTGATACTGTGTAATTTATCTTCAGTGACTAAAATAGCGGCACGTTGTAGGTTGCGAAGTAATTCTTCACGGTTAATTTGAAGGTGTAACTCATAATCGGTAGGAATAACACGCTTATAGTCTGGGAATTTACCTTCAACTAGTTTAGAAATCAGCTCAACATCACCAAAACGGAAACGGATTTGTGCATCTGCAATACTAATAGCCACCTCTTGATCGCTATCATCTAATAGACGCATCATCTGATCCACTGTCTTACGAGGAATGATGACACTCGCCTCGCTATTGACTTGCTCAACCACTTCTGCGGTATGGGCTAAGCGGTGACCATCGGTTGCGACTGTATGAATTAAGCCCGGCTCTAATACCAACAACATACCATTGAGGTAATAGCGAATATCTTGTTGCGCCATGGCATAATGAATCATATTAAAGAGACGGCGTAATTGCCCTTGACTCATGGTAAATTCATGATTCCATTGTTCAGGTTCTGCCAAAGAAGGAAAATCTTTACCAGGCAATGTTTGTAGTGAAAAACGACTACCTGAGCATTGTAATGTCATTTTTTGATCAATGACATTGGCACTGACTTGTCCAGCTGGTGGCAAAGCACGTAAAATATCTTGCAGTTTACGAGCAGAAACGGTGACTGCTTCCACATCATCACCCACGCCAAAATTAGCATGTGTGGTAATCTGGATCAGCATATCATTGGCAACAAAAGCCATTTTGTCACCTTGTTTTCTCAATAAAACATGAGAAAGTATCGGCATTGTTGTTTTACGTTCAACAATACCAACCACGGTAAGAAGTGGTTTTAAGAGTGCATCTGTACTGGCTTGGAATAATTGCATAAATTATCCTTTTAACGTTTGTTCTAAAACATGCAAATCATGATTGAGCTCTCGATCATTTGCACGATGCTCTGTGATTTTTTCAACAGCATGATGCACTGTTGAATGATCACGACCCCCAAAAGCTTCCCCTAAATCGGGTAGGCTTTTACGGGTTAATTCTTTGGCTAGATACATAGCGATATGACGAGCGCGAACAATATTGGCTTTTCGCGTTTTAGAGTACATATCCGCTACGCGTATTTTATAGAAATCAGCGACAGTTTTTTGAATATTCTCTACCGTGAGTAAACCATTAGACACACGAAGAACATCTTTTAAAACCTCTTTACATAAATCAACCGTGATTTCATGTTCTTTCTTAAAGGTAGCTGTCGCAATAACACGCTGTAAACCACCTTCTAATTCACGAATATTACTACGGATATGTTTCGCAATAAAGAAAGCGGCTTCATCGGTTAGGCGAATAATAGGATGGTTTTCTGCTTTTCGCATCAAAATAGCCACACGCATCTCTAGCTCAGGGGGTTCAATCTGAATGGTTAAACCCGAGCTAAAGCGTGAAATTAAGCGTGCATCAATATCTGCCAATTCTTTGGGATAGGTATCTGAACTAATGACCACCTGTTTGTTTTTGCTAACCATTAGATCAAACAGATGGAAAAATTGTTCTTGTGTGGATTTTTTATTTTGAAAGAACTGAATATCATCAATAAGCAGTAAGTCAAGATTTTGGTATTCTTGCATAATCTGCGTATTATATTCAAACAGCCCACCCCCTTTGACAGACCTAACGACATCAAGGTAATAATCATTGGCGTGGATGTAGCGTATTTTTCGTAATTCTTTTTTCTGAAAAATTTCATTGCCAATGGCGTGCATTAAGTGCGTTTTACCTAAACCTGTACTACCATAGAGGAATAGAGGATTATAGCCCATTTGACCAATATGCGTTACAACGTTAGCTGCTGTAGCGTGTGCTAACTCATTAGAATGCCCTACGACTAAATTAGCAAAGGTATGGTTAGGATTCAGTCGAGTCGCATCATACACGCTTTTAAGTGAAGCAGGAACATCTAAGATACCTTTGTAGATAAAATCTACTTTGGTATCAGGTTGATGCTTACCCTTACCCGAATGCTGTTTTGGGGAATGGGTGCTTATTTGCTGAGAAAAATTTTGTTCAATAGGTTCTTCTATACCACTTTCATCAATTTCAACCTCAATTCCTTCGATAAGCTCAATATGATTAGGCTGAGCAATGAGGGAAGAGTCTTTAGTAGTATATACTTGCTCAACAGGTGCTATTGACGTTTCTACAACATCTAGAGTCGTTTTTGGCGTTTGACTGGAAGATACTTGCTCTGTGGCGACAGTAGATATTGTGTTTTCCTCAGATGCCTCTTTGCTATCGGTAATGGTTTTTGCGATATCTGCTGCTTCGGGTGCATTAATTAACACAACGACTCTAGCATCATGATTAAAATTATCTTTAATAAACTGCTGTATGACAGGAGCGTAATACTGCTGAGCCCATTTCTGTTTAAGACGGCTTGGTGCTGAAATATGAAATTCTGTTTCCTCTTCATTAAACCCTAATGGTACCAAAGGTAATATCCACTGTTTAATTTGTGTGGGGGGTAAACCTTTTGAGAGGTGATTAGTACATTGTTGCCAAAATTCAATCATTTTCTGTGATTTTCCTACTATGTAGAAAGCGCTAAGGAGGTGTAAAAAAATTATCAAATTAACGCTTGCCCATAGTTTTCAGGGAAAGTATATTTAATCGTCTATTTTAACCTATTTTTGGTTTTTTATGTTTAATATTCAGGTGTTTTTTGTGCGGTTTTTCCACAGCATTTATTACTTATTCAAAGTTATGCACAGTCTTTTTTTGGTGTTTCGATCCTAAAAAAGACACTTTTGAAGAAATTTTTAGCATAAAATCAAACACCTATTGACTAAATTGAAAATTTTTGGTGAAATGTATGGCTTGCCAAAATAAAATTTGGTGTTTTGGTTGTTTTACAAAATGTATTTACAACCAAGAGAGTCCTAATGAATCATGTAATAACCTTTCAGAAGATACAGTATTTAGTCAGATATTAAGCTGTTATTAAATTAGGTATAATTTACATAAATATGGCTCATTGAAATAGTTCATTAGAAAATCTATTTCTCATACTCTTATTTCGTTAAGTACTTTTAACCCTAGGTACTTATTTTAAAATTAACAAAATTAGCTTTTTTGGGATTATCATGAAACGTACTTTCCAACCTTCAGTTACTCGTCGTAAACGCACTCACGGTTTCCGTGTTCGTATGAAAACTCGTGGTGGTCGTGCTGTTATTAACGCACGTCGTGCAAAAGGTCGTAAACGCTTAGCTGTTTAAGTCCTTGAAACCTATCGGTTTTTCCTTTAGGTTTATAAAGCATGTCTAGCGCCAACTATCCCAAAGAGGCGCGTCTGCATCGCCCCTCTGAATTTGCTCAAGTTTTTTCTCATAAACGCGCAACTCGAGGGGCTTTGTTTACTTTGCATTATTGCCCTAATTCTGTTGAGCGAGCGCGTTTAGGTATAATTATTGCTAAACGGAATGCTGCACTTTCTGTAACGAGAAGCACAATTAAGCGTGTTATTAGAGAAGTTTTTCGTTTACATCAACACCAACTTTATCCCAAAGATTATGTTGTCCGTCTTCATCGTCATATAGAACCTTGTTCTTTGCGAGCTTTACGGAAAATGGTGCGTACTGAAATCATATCGCTTTTTGAGAAACAGCTGGAGCAAAAATGATGCTAAGAGATATGTTGAGTAAACTTTTTATAGCCCCCATAAGATTTTATCAATATGTGTTAAGCCCTTGGTTAGGTAGAAGCTGCCGGTTTACGCCAACTTGTTCGGCTTACACTATAGAAGCCATTCAAAAGCATGGTCCTTTTAAAGGTGTTTATTTGGGTGCTCATCGTATTTGTCGATGCAATCCTTGGTGTAAAGGGGGGCATGACCCAGTACCTGATGTGATAAAAAAACCTTAAAGTGCTGTTTTGCATAAGCTTTCTAAGGTAAACTTATGGCTTTACAACTGATTTTATAAGAATAGTTACAATGGATATTAAACGTGCCATCCTGTGGATGATTTTTATTTTCTCGTCCTTTATGGTCTGGAGTAATTGGCAAATGTACAATGCGCCTCAACAGCCTGTACAAGCAAATACTACCACACCTGTACAGCATAATGTACCAGCTTCTGTTTCGGATGTGGTTGCAACAAATACGACGACAGCTCCTTCAGAAAAGGTAGTGATTACCACTGATGTGTTTAAGCTAACTTTTGATACGTTGGGTGCGCAATTAGTACATGCAGAATTAATTAAGCATTATGATACTGAAGATAAGACAAAAGCGACTGTACTTTTGGATAATGAGCAATTTACTTACACGGTACAAAGTGGTTTAATTGCTGCAGCGAATGTACAAAAATCCTATCCTAAACAAGATACGCCTTTTACATTCGTTTCTTCTGAAAAAGTATTAAGTGGTGATACGCTTGATGTAGTCTTTCGTGCCGAATCTGATGGTATTGAGCTAACACGTACCTATACCTTACATAAAGGCAATTACCGTATTGATGTGAAAGATGATGTCAAAAATATCAGTACCGAATCACAAAGTCCTTCACTCTATTTGCAAATTACCCGTGATAATCATGAGCCTGCAGGAGGTATTTCAATGGCTCCTACCTATACAGGTTGGGCAGTTTATTCGGATGCAGAGCGTTTTCAGAAAGTAACTTTTGAAGAGATTGATAAGAATTCGGCTGAGTATATTAAAACGGCTTCTGATGGTTGGATTAGTTTTATTCAACACTTTTTTGTAACAGCATGGATTCCAGAGCAAGGAAAAGAGCGTTCTATTCAACTGCGTAAAGCAGGTAAAGATGTCTATGCTATTAGCACTGTTGAGGCATTAGGAACTTTATCGCCAGGTCAATCAACAATCTCTAAAGCAACATTATGGGTAGGGCCTCAAGATCAAAAAGCCTTAGCAGCCATTGATCCTACGTTAGATTTAGTCGTGGATTATGGTTGGCTTACCCTTATTGCCAAACCCATGTTTAAACTAATGAGTTGGTTATATAGCTGGATTGGTAACTGGGGTTGGACGATTGTTGTATTGACAATTATTATCAAGCTATTACTTTATCCCTTATCAGCGGCTAGTTACCGTTCAATGGCGAAAATGAAAAATGTATCGCCTCGTATTCAGGCATTACGTGAGCAATATGGTGATGATCGCCAAAAATTGAATGCAGCCATGATGGAAATGTACCGTACCGAGAAAATTAATCCGCTTGGTGGGTGCTTACCTATTTTATTACAAATCCCTGTATTCTTAACGTTATACCGTGTGCTATTAGCAAGTGTTGAAATGCGTGGTGCTCCATGGTTAGGGTGGATTACGGATCTTTCAGCAGCTGACCCGTACTTTATTCTGCCGTTAATTATGATGGCAACAATGTTCTTGCAGATGAAGTTAAACCCAACACCACCTGATCCTATGCAGGCGCGTATCATGATGATTATGCCATTAGTGTTTGGTGCGATGATGTTTATGTTCCCTGCAGGTTTAGTGCTTTACTGGGTTGTCAATAATATTTTATCGATTATTCAACAATGGTGGATTACACGCAGTTTAAATAAAGCGGCGAATGATCAGATTTTGACACATAAATAAAGTTCTTTTTTAAAAATATTTTTTAATTAAAAGGTATCCCTAATAGATAAGTATCTATTAGGGATATTTTATGGTGCTTGTGTATGGAGGGTAATTAGAGGGGTAGATGGTTCATTTTTTTACTTTAACCTTAAAATTAAGGTTTTAATAAAAGGGTTACTCTATTCGATAATAGTGTTCAAACGATATAATAATGGCTATTTTAAATTCAACATATTTTTGTCATAAGCATTCAATAGATTAACCATGCAAACAATACAAATAGTCTTAAAAAAGAAAGGCTTATTTCTTCTACTTATCCTTTTGGGCTTAACAGGCCCTTTTTCAATTGATATGTACTTGGCTGCATTTCCTTTGATTTTAAAAGATTTGCAAACAACACCCCATATGTTGAGTTTTACCTTAATTGGTTTTTCGCTTTTTATGGCAATTGGTATGCTATTAATGGGGACATTAAGTGATAAATTTGGTCGAAAACCTATTTTATTGATAGGGTTAGGGGTGTATATTATTAGTTCTTTAGGTATTGTGTTTACACCTAATATTGAGTTATTTATTGTTTTTCGTATTGCTCAGGCTTTTGGTGCTGGTGGTATGGTATCAGTCCCTATGGCGATTATTAAGGATAGTTTTTCTGATGAAGAACGTACAAGAACAATTGCTACCTTGCAGATGTTTACCGTATTAGGGCCTACAATTGCGCCTGTGCTGGGTGCTCAGTTAATTAAGTATTTTTCTTGGCATGCGAGTTTTATTGTTTTGGCATTTGTAGCGATAATAAGTTTACTTTTGGCTATTTTCTTTCAAGAAACGCTATCAGTAGAGCGACGATTAAAGGTGGGTGTTTTTCAGTCTATTCTTTCGTTAAAAGAGGTTATTAAAAATAAGAGCTTTATGCTTTTTCTTTTTTCAACAGCGATGACCTCAGTAATTTTTATGGGGTATTTGGCAATCAGCTCCTATATCTATATTGCTTGGTTTAGTCTGAGTGAAACAAGTTTTAGTTTTTATTTTGCCGCTAATTCTATGCTGTTGGTACTTGGCCCTAAAACTTATTTGATTATAAAGAAACGTTATAAACCCTCGGTTATTTTACGATCTGCTTTGTTTATCATTTTTACTGCGAGTATTTTAACGGCAACAATAGGGCAGTATTCTCCTCTTTTATTTTTAATTTGCTTTGCTCCTGTGGCATTAAGTAATAGTTTTATGCGGTCTTTTGCAACGGATGTGCTATTAGGACAACCAGAGATGAATGCAGGAGCTTCCGCCTCGATGATTAGTTTTATTTATGTAGCTCTAGGTTCTATAGGAATGTTTATCACGAGTGCGGTAGATACAGGTTATGTTATAACCCTAGGTATTATTGGTATTGTAGTGAGTATAGTGAGTTTTATCTTGGTGCATTATTATACGCGTTATGGTTTATCACTTAAAGGTTTTGAGTAGTTGATAAAAGAGGATGTACCCATTGCACAAGTGACTGCGGCTAATAGGGGAAGGTAGGCATCAAATTCTTGTCCAGTAAAGCCAATAATCAGCGCAAAAGCGGTAAGAGGGGCGCGCATACTTACGGCTAGGAAAGCAACGGCACCAGCAAGTGACATAGCGGTTAAATCAATACTGGGGTAGTAAGTTTGTAATAGAAGACCAATTAGCAAGCCTGATAAAGCACCTAACGCAACACTAGGTGTGAGTGTTCCGCCATAAGCACCTGATTTTAAGGTGAGCCAAACCACTAGTGCTTTACTGATAAGTAAACCAATACATAGCCAGAGCGAACTTCCCCAAAAAGCTATTTGTGCCGCAGAGCGACCATTACCGAGAATTTGGGGGAAATAGATAGCTAATATCCCTGTTATTAAAAAGGCAAGGGGAAGTGTCCAGAGAATCTTTTTTCCTTTTATACGCTGTTTTTCTGCTTGTTGAATAGCAAGACTAAAGTAAGTAGCAGGAATTCCAATGATTGCACCTACTACAGCAGCAATTAATGTTGTATAAATATCTCCCTCAATTTGAGTTACAAGATAAAAGGTTTCTGCATTGACACCTATTTGTGCCACAAAAACGGCTAAAACAGAAATAGCAATGGCAATACAGGCATTGGTAATAGAGAAAACCCCTAGTAAAATTTCAAGTGTAAACAGTACGCCAGCAAAAGGTACTTGATAAACAGCGGCGAGACCAGCGGCAGCACCACTTGCAATAATTGTTTTTCGAGTAACGGGATCTATGTGTAAATAATGACTTATTCGTTCAGCAAATAATGCACCCAATTCACGAGGGGCGGCTTCTCGACCAATAGGGGCACCACAGCCAACAGCAATGATTTGGAGTACGGTATGTAATACACTAGGAAAGAAAGCAGGGTGTTGTTGGTGAGTACCTTCTACTACAGTATGGATATGAATAATATTTCTTTCTTTATATGAAAGATAATACCAACCTAAGGCAACGATAATAGAGCCAATAAACATGGCGATAATTCGTCTTTTGGGTGATGTTCCTGCGGTAATGATTCGTTTTGTTGCCTCGCTCTGTCCAAAAGCTAAGTATTCAATACCATGAATGAGCCATGTTAAAGCGGCTGCTCCTAAACCAGCTAGAATACCTGTCGCCAGAATAGCCAATAGAATAGTGATGCGAGAAGACAATTTGAATTGAACCTTATAAGCAATAGCAGTTAAAAAGAGCGATTTAATCGCGCATCATGACTATACTATAACCGATTGCCTTTATTCAATGCGTTTTAGTATTGTATAAAATTTTGAAGAGGTAATAGTAAAATCAATAAATGGTAAGATACCAAGTATGGTCATCTATTATAATTGGGATAATAGATAGCTAATATGAATAGCACAAAAGGGAATGCCAACCAGAAACTGTTTGATTTAGGAGAATGTCATGACAGATAAACCTTATTTTATTACTGATGAAGAAGTTAAGTTTCATAGACCACTTCCTAATCATATTCGGAGTGAATCCCTAGATGAATTTAGAGCAAGGCAATAACAAAATGCATCACCAATATTGTGTAATAAACAGAAAGATAAGAGAGGGCATGCCATTTTAGCTAAGAAGTAAATGGAAAATATTACTAAAGGATATTTATTTTAATGTTACCTTTATCTAATTCGCAGTTAGCTATTATTAAGCAATTAAGTAAAACTTATATCTGGTGGCAAACACCAGATGAGGCGGTTAAAAATCCATATAGAGTAATTGCTCAAGTGATGGAATTGGGAACAGCAGAAGATACACAGTTATTGTATAAAAGTGTGGGAAAAGGCGTATTTAAAGACGTATTAGATCATGCAATAGCAGGGTGGTTTACTCCTAAATCATGGAACTTCTGGCATATTATTTGTCGTACGGATGAAGAACAACAGCAAAATATATTTAATGTTCCACCATTGCCTAAAAGGAATTTGCCAAATGTACTTTAAACCTCATTTTGATATTTTACCTTTCGCTCAAAAATTCCTGTGGAATGACTTGGCTCCCAGTAAATCATTAGGCTTTGTCTTGTATGGTGGTACAGCGGTTGCTTTACAGCTAGGACATAGGCAGTCAGTGGATTTTGATTTTTTTACAGAGTTACCATTAGATAAAAAGCGTATTTTTAATGAGTTTTCTTTTATGTCTTTTGCAACAGTGATTCAAGATGAAGTAGATTCATTAAGTGTTATTGTGCCTATTAAAGAGGACTTTGTTAAAATTTCTTTCTTTGGTGCAATTACGAATGGACGTTTTAATGATCCTCTTCAAACGGAAGATGGGGTATTATACATAGCCCATTTAGAAGATTTATTAGCCACAAAACTTAAGACAGTGATGCAACGGGTTGAAGTCAAAGACTATCAAGATATATCAGCTATGCTTAAATATGGTGTAGATATTGATTTAGCGTTATCTATTGCGACAAAAATGTATAAACCTGAATTCTCACCACAACTTGCACTAAAAACAATAAGCTACTTTGAAGGTGGAGACTTTGCCTTACTAACACAAGAAGATAAAAATAGATTGCAACAGGCTAGTAGTGATGCTTTTAATAGAGATAACTATTATCAAGATATATCGTTAGAAAAGCATTTATTACCATTAAAGACATATGGTTAACATATAATTTTTATAGTGTTTTTAAGGTATAAACTTAAAATTACTGGTGGGGTAATCATGATGCGTGTATTGGATAATAAAACTGACCACTTACAATTTTAATTACCCTTTTATCCAGTACTGTATATTAGACACTGTCTAATATTTTAGTGTTTTGGGGAGAAATTATAAAAAAGGCGATATTAAGCAAAAACCCCGTAAATACTAGCTCTACGGGGTTTAAATCTGGTGGCCTGGGGCGGAATCGAACCGCCGACACAAGGATTTTCAATCCTCTGCTCTACCGACTGAGCTACCTGGCCTCTAAAGATTGATATATTAACCTAAAAATAAGAATAAGTGTAGTTTTTTCTTTTAAAAATGTTGTTTTGTATATCTTGCTATTGATATTATGAGTATTTTTTATTAAAAGTGTTGTTTATTTGATACAAAAAGGTATCGCCAAAAGAGTATAATACTACTGGCATAATATATGTCGCTTATATTTTCAGTTTCTCAATGCGTAATCTATGACAACAGATGTATTAACTTTTGGTTTAAATCATCACTCCGCACCTGTTTCAGTGCGTGAGCGAGTGTCTATGTCTGGCGATTTAATTCGTCCTGCTTTAGATGCGTTGCGTTCTGCGTTTGGATCTTCTCTAAGAGAAGCCACTATCTTATCAACCTGTAATCGTACAGAGATTTATGTCGCAGGAAAACCAGAGATTGCTGAACATATTCCTACATGGATGGCAGATTTTAATTCGCTAGATTCTACCCTGATCAAACCTCATCTTTATCAATATAATCAAGAAGAGGCGGTTCGCCATGCATTCCGTGTGGCTTCAGGCTTAGATTCTATGGTGCTAGGTGAAGCACAAATTTTAGGTCAAATGAAAACAGCGGTACGCACAGCAAATGAAGCAGGTGCATTAGGTACTATGCTAAATCAGCTTTTCCAAAAAACCTTTTCAGTTGCAAAAGAGGTTCGTACTCAAACAGCCATTGGGGCACAATCTGTTTCTATGGCAGCAGCTGCAGTGCGTTTAGCAGAGCGAGTATTTGGTGATTTAAGTCAAACCAAAATCTTATTTGTTGGGGCGGGTGAAATGATTGAGCTTTGTGCAACGCATTTCTCGGCACAAAATCCTAAATCCATGATGATTGCTAACCGTACGCTTGAAAAAGGAGAGGCCTTAGCGGCTCGCTTTGATGCTAAAACAATGCGTTTAGCCGATTTACCTAATGTGCTACATGAATATGATATTGTGGTCTCCTGTACGGCATCTGCTTTACCTATTTTGGGTCTAGGGATGATTCAAAAAACCATTCGTCAAAGACGCTTTAGTCCTATGGTGATGGTTGATTTAGCTGTCCCTCGTGATATTGAACCTGAAGTCGCGTCTATTGATGAAGTGTATCTTTATACGGTAGATGATTTGGGACGTGTGGTGCAGATGGGTAATGATGCCCGTCAAGCCGCTGTAATTCAGGCAGAAGCGATTATTGATAGTCGTGTACAAAGTTTTATGCATTGGGTACATAACCGTCAAGTAGTTCCTGTGATCCAAGGGCTTAATCAAGCCGCCCATTCTGTAGCAGAGATTGAACTTGAAAAAGTGCGTAAATTATTAGCCAAAGGGGTTAGTCCAGAAGAGGCATTAGAGCGTTTAGCAAAAGCATTGACACAAAAATATATGCATGCCCCCATGCAGGTTCTTAACCGTAGTGAGCAAGATGAGAGAGCTCAGTTATTAGGCGTATTGCCTAAGCTTTTCCCTTTTCAAATGCCAGAAAATACTTCTTCTGAGCATTAGCCTTGCTATTCTTCCTTGTCAGAAACGCTTTAAGCGTACCTTTATTATTTTAAGTACAAATTATTTTATAAGTTGAGATTACTATTATGAAAGCATCTATGCGTTCTCGCTTAGAACAATTGAGCCAGCGTCTTATTGAAGTGGATGCTATTTTGGCAGAACCTGATACTGTTCAAGATATGGATCGTTTTCGTAAATTATCACGAGAGCGAAGTGAGATTGAGCCTGTTGTTAGCTTATTCAAAGATTATGTCCGTACAGAGGGTGATTTGGCAACAGCCATTGAAATGATGTCTGATCCCGATATGAAAGAAATGGGTGAAGAGGAAATGAAGAATGCCAAGCAACATATTGAGGCATTAGAAGCACAATTACAAGTTGAGTTATTACCTAAAGATCCTGATGATGGACGAAGTGTATTCCTTGAGATTCGTGCAGGAACAGGCGGTGATGAAAGTGCTATTTTTACGGGAGATCTTTTCCGTATGTATAGTCGCTATGCGGAACAACAAGGTTGGCGCGTTGAAATTATGAGTGAGAACCCTTCTGAACTAGGGGGATATCGAGAAATAATCGCACGTATCGAGGGAGAGGGGGTGTATGGTCGCCTCAAATATGAGTCAGGAGCGCACCGTGTTCAACGTGTTCCTGAAACAGAATCGCAAGGGCGAGTACATACTTCTGCTTGTACAGTAGCCGTATTGCCAGAGGCGGATGAGTTAGCAGAGGTTGTATTAAATCCTGCTGATTTGCGTATTGATACCTTCCGTGCTAGTGGTGCAGGTGGTCAGCATATTAATAAAACAGATTCTGCAGTGCGTATTACCCATATCCCAACAGGTATTGTGGCAGAGTGTCAAGATGATCGCTCTCAACACAAAAATAAAGCACGTGCTATGAGTGTATTGGCAGCGAGAATTAATGATATTCAACGTCAAGAGCAACAGGCAAAAGAAGCTGCTGAGCGTAAGAGTTTAGTAGGAACAGGGGATCGATCTGAACGTATCCGTACTTATAACTATCCTCAAGGGCGCGTAACGGATCATCGTATTAATCTAACACTCTATAAATTACAACAAATTATGGATGGTTCTTTAGATGAGCTGACCAATGCGTTGATTGCTGAACGCCAAGCGGAGTTATTAGCGGCATTAGGTGATGATTAAGAAAAAATAGGGGGGAGTTTTTCCCCTTTTCTACATAGATAATATAGTAGAAGTAAAAAATTAGCGCTGTTTCCGTATAGAGGATATGGTTTGTCTTTAGAGAGTATATAAGAGGAATGGTGTATTCATTATCCATAAACTTTTGCTATTTTATTTAAGATAAAATATAAGTAGTAAGCAACATAGATTATTCTTTGGTAAACATTAGAAATATACCTTTAATATTTACTATTTTCTGTATTTTTGACCTAGATGATATGTAAAAGAAATCATATTAATGATAGCTTATTATCCAATATATTATTTAGGTTTCATATATTTTTTTATACCTGTTTTGCCCTCTATGACGACTATTCAACCTCAAACATTACGTACTTTTTTTGCTCAATCAGGTTTACCTCTTTTAGAAGCAAAGATGTTAGTTGAAAAAGTGCTAGGGGTAACAAGGGCATGGATGGTTGCTCATGATACCGATAGAATAGCAGATAAGGATTGGGCTTTATTACAAATACTTGTACAACGCCGTTTACAAGGTGAGCCAATGGCGTATATTGTGGGTAAACGAGAGTTTATGGGATTGAATTTTTCCGTTAATCCTTCGGTACTGATTCCTCGTCCTGATACAGAAATTCTGGTTGAAACCGCATTAGCATTTTTGGAAAAATATCCTACGGCAAGTGTGTTGGATATGGGGACGGGTAGTGGAGCAATTGCGCTTTCAATTGCCTATCATTGTCCCACAGCCTCGGTTGTCGCAAGTGATGTAAGTGAGGCAGCCTTATCTGTGGCAAAACAAAATGCGTTACAGTTAAATCAGTCAGTTCAGTTTATACAAAGTGATTGGTTTTCGCAGATTCCTAAGCAATCATTTCATCTGATTGTTTCTAATCCACCTTATATTCATCCAGATGATATCCATTTATCTCAAGGGGATTTACGATTTGAGCCCTTATCTGCTTTAACTGATTTTTCAGATGGTCTATCATGCTACCGTACTATTATTCAACAAGCCCCTTTATATTTAAAAGAAAATGGTGCTTTATATGTTGAACATGGCTGGGATCAGGCAGAAAGTATAAGAAAAATTTTATATGAAGCTGGATTTTCAAATATTTCAAGTATAAAAGATTTATCAGGTATTGAACGAGTGAGTGGTGGTGTATTCCTTGTATAGTTTATTTTAAAAAAATAAGGTGCTAGCCTCTCTTTTTTAAGATACTAGGAAAAGAAATCACTTACCCTTATCCTCATAAAATATAATTTATAAATAAATTATGATGAATAACCTTAGAATATACTATGTTTTTGGGTAGAAATTATCTAAAACAGTTAAAATAATTCTTTTATTTATCTTTCATCAAAGGTTCTATTATGAGCGAAGTTCAAGATTTTATCCGTCAAACTATTACAGAGCATCCTGTTGTTTTATTTATGAAAGGATCTGCTCAATTTCCACAATGTGGTTTTTCAGGACGTGCTGTTCAAATTTTACGTGAATTAGGAGTCAAAAAATTAGTTACTGTTAATGTACTTGAAGACGCAGAAGTGCGTGATGGTATTAAACAATTCTCTAATTGGCCAACTATTCCACAACTTTATATTAACGGTGAGTTCCTCGGCGGTGCGGATATTATGGCTGAAATGGCAGCAAGTGGTGAGTTAAAAACAGCATTAGAAGCTGTGGGCGCATTTAATGACTAAAAGATTAGTCATTGGTATTACGGGGGCAACGGGTGCTATTTATGCTATTCGTATGCTAGAAAAACTAAAGGCAGTACCTGATGTGGAATCACATCTCATTGTTTCTCCTCCCGGTTTACTCAATATTAAATATGAATTAGGGATGACGCGAGAGCAAGTTAATGCCTTAGCAGATGTTGTTCATAGTTTTCGAGATATTGGTGCAACATTAGCAAGTGGGGCTTTTAATACTGTTGGTATGATTGTACTCCCCTGTTCAATGAGAACATTAGCCGCCTGTGCACATGGGTTTTCAGATAATTTGATTACACGGGTAGCTGATGTTCATCTGAAAGAACGTCGCCGTTTAGTTTTAGCGATACGAGAAACTCCCTTTAATTTGGCGCATTTACGTAATATGACAGCAGTAACAGAGATGGGTGGCATTATTTTCCCCCCTCTGCCTGCTTTTTATCATCACCCTAAAACATTAGACGATATGATTGATCATACGGTAGCGAGAATGTTGGCTTTGTTTGATATTCATATTGAATCTCCACAATGGGAAGGGGTAAATTAGATAATAAAGATATAAACCAATTTATATAATTGGTTTATATGTCTAATGAGAAGATATATTATTCATGCATTAGTTATTCTTGACTGATGAAATAAATAGGGCTGTTGCTTGTTGATAGATAGTAACGTTAAGTATTAATTAACCCATTTCCTAAGGTAAATCCAATCTACCGTGCTTAATTAATCAAGCAAATATAGAAAATACTATATAAGTTAAAAGTTTCTTAGTCATGAGGGATGAATATTTAAGGTTTTAGACGAGAGAAATAGCGATAAAAAATGTATGACTACTATAAATGATAATAAGAAAACCTTAAATAAAGAAATAAAGTATAACTGAGCTATTTATCTGTATTAGGGGAAAACGAGACATAAGTATAAGAATGTAATAGGGCGGAAATAATTCTGATATGATGCTATAAATCCCTATCGTACGTTATTAATAAAGACGATTGATAATGGTGGGTTTCCTTTCTTTTTATAAGAGGTATTCTTATGACGCAACTTTTATTTTCTGCTCCCCCAGTAACGACACTTCCTATTTTAGATGAAACAGCACAATTTCCTGTTTATCGTGTTTTTTGTATTGGACGTAATTATGCGGCACATGCAGCAGAGATGGGTGCTAGTGTAGATAAATCAAAACAAGACCCCTTTTATTTTCTTAAATCGGCTCATCATGTAATTGGTCATCAGCAAACAATTCCTTTTCCACCAGAAACTAATAATTTTCATCATGAAATAGAGCTAGTGGTGGCATTAGATAAACCGCTTTTCCAAGCAACTGAGAAACAGGTACTAGAGGCTATTTATGGTTATGCGGTTGGTTTTGATTTAACTCGCCGTGATTTACAAGCCAAAGATAAAGAAAAATCATGGCCTTGGGATGATGCGAAAGATTTTGAAAATGCTGCTGTCATAGGAGTTATTTCACCTAAAGAAAAAGTTAAGCAATCAATGGATAAAGCACAGATTACGCTTTCTATTAATGGACAAATCCGCCAGTCTGGTAATACGGCTAATATGATTTGGTCGGTTGCAGAATTACTAGCGTATATTTCTCGTTTTTATCATCTACAGGCGGGTGATTTAATCATGACGGGGACACCAGAGGGTGTTGGTGCTATTCAAGCAGGTGATACTTTACTGGGTGAAATTGAGGGACTTTCTCCTTTAGCATTAACGATAGCGGCTGTTTGATTTCATTCAACTAAAAGGGCTATTTTTGATGGTTTTATCCCTTTTAGTTTTTTCTTCTATCAAAAAAATAGGCTAAATTTTTAAATAGCACTTTGTAATGTAGGGGAATTATCTTTATAATGGAAACCTTGGTTTTATATATTTATTATTGGATTTATAGTTAAGGATAAAAAATGTCTTCTCTTAAACCGTATCCATCACCCACTTATCGTGAACGTTTAAAAATAGCGTTTCATTATATGTTACCGCAACAATGTATTACTCGATTGGCAGGCTGGTTTGCTCAGAAAGAATGGGGTATTGTGACGCATACGGTTATCAAACTTTTTGCTAAGGCTTACCAAGTAGATTTTAAGGAAGCATTAAAAGAAAAACCAGAGGATTATGCGAGCTTTAATGCTTTTTTTATCCGTCAGCTCAAAGAAGATGCTCGTCCTATTGTAGAGGATTCTTCTGATTTATGCTTGCCAGCAGATGGTCGTATCAGTGAGTGTGGATCAATTAAAACACAACAATTATTACAAGCAAAGGGGCACCATTTTACGTTAAGTGCTTTACTTGCCGGTGATGATGAACTTGCTCAGCAATTTGTAGATGGGCAGTTTATAACGACCTATCTTTCTCCAAGAGACTATCACAGAGTGCATATGCCTTGTGATGCTACTTTACGCAAGATGGTTTATGTCCCGGGTGAGCTTTTTTCAGTTAATCCATTTTTAGCACGCCATATTCCTGATTTATTTGCACGTAATGAACGGGTGATTTGTGTCTTTGATACTACCTTTGGTTCTATGGTACAAATTCTAGTAGGTGCTACAGTAACTGCCAGTATCAGTACAGTTTGGGCTGGCGTGATTAATCCACCACGCTATGATGAGGTTAAAGTATGGGAATATCCTGAATCTGGTTATGGATCCGTCAGTCTTAAAAAAGGGCAAGAAATGGGGGCTTTCCAGTTGGGTTCTACCGTTATTAATCTTTTCCCTAAAGAGAGTATTAATTTAAACCTAAACTTAAAAGCAGGTGAACCCGTCAAAATGGGTGAGCTTTTAGGTACCCTCAAAAAGTAAAACTGCTATTGTTTCTAATACGCTATTTCAATCTCTACTTTTTACCACTAGAGTAGAGATTGAAGGTAATCATTTCTTTGTGATATGGCTTTACTTTAATCATAAAATATATCCTTAAAAATTCATTGATTAAAAAGTAGTGTTAAAATCATGGCATCAATCAAAATGGTTTGATTGACTTGCTTATATGAAATAAATTTATCTATGAAATCTCCTGAACTACTCTTGCCGGCTGGCGGTTTAGACCGTATGCGTGCGGCTTTTGACTTTGGGGCGGATGCTGTTTATGCTGGTCAGCCTCGTTATTCTTTGCGTGCTCGTAACAATGAGTTTGTGCGTTTTGAAAAAATGAAACAAGCGATTGACGAAGCACATGCTCGTGGTAAAAAGTTTTTTGTGGCGAGTAATGTGATTCCTCATAACTCTAAGCTAAAAACTTATTTGGATGATCTTGTTCCTATTATGGAAATGAAGCCAGATGCGCTGATTATGGCAGATCCGGGCTTGATTATGAAAACCAAAGAGCGTTGGCCTGAAGCGGTTATTCATCTTTCGGTTCAAGCGAATACAACAAATTATTGGGGTGTACAATTCTGGCAAAAAGCTGGGGTAGAGCGTATTATTCTGTCTCGTGAATTATCATTGGATGAGATTGAAGAAATTCGTCAAGAATGTCCTGATATTGAATTAGAAGTTTTTGTGCATGGGGCATTATGTATTGCCTATTCTGGTCGTTGTTTATTGTCAGGCTATTTTAACCAGCGTGACCCTAACCAAGGAACCTGTACGAATTCTTGTCGTTGGGACTATAAAGTGCATGAAACGAAAGAAAGTGATGCTGGTGATGCACAGCTGTTGCAAGGATTTGATTTTAACCAATTGCAAGAAGAAGCAAATGCTAATTTTGCAGCTTGTGGGGGTGCTCCTCGTCATCCACTCGCAGATAAGGTTTATCTATTAGAAGAGAGTAATCGTCCAGGGCAATTTATGCCTATTATGGAAGATGAGCATGGTACATATATCATGAACTCTAAAGATTTACGGGCAATTGAGCAGGTAGAACGTTTAATTAAAATTGGGGTGGACTCGCTAAAAGTAGAGGGACGTACTAAATCTATTTATTATGTGGCGCGTGTAGCTCAGGCTTATCGCCGAGCGATTGATGATGCGGTTGCTGGTCGTCCATTTAATCCTGAATTATTAGCGGATTTAGAGGGCTTGGCTAATCGTGGTTATACACCAGGGTTCTTAGAGCGCCATCAAACACAAGAATATCAAAATTATCTCCATAACTACTCTATTTCTAAGAAAACACAATATGCCGGTATTGTGCTATCTGTAGATGAAGAGGGCTGGGCAACGATTGAAGTAAAAAATCGTTTTGCGGTAGGTGATACGCTTGAGGTAGTGCACCCTGATGGTAATCAATTGATGTTAGTAGAAGCCATTGAATTAGATGGTAATCCGATTGATGTTGCTCCCGGTAATGGTATCCAAGTGAGAGTACCTAATATGCATGGTAAGGAAAAAGCGGTGATTGCTCGAATTTTAGATGAAAAGTCTAAAGATAAAGTAGAGCAAATTATCCGTGGCGAAACCCGTAAAAATAAAAAGGGATAGTGTTTATCATTAAGTATATTTTTTCTTAACGGTATTTATAAAAGGCTATATTGATAAATTAAATATAGCCTTTTTTATATTTGGAAATAGTAAGCTATACAGGTGGGCTAGCAAAACCCACCTTATATTTTTATCCTTATCTTTTAGGCTGTGAGGTAGGCTCTTCCTTCACTATCCATACTCTCCGTGCTAAAACTAAGAAAATCAATAATGCCACCCAGATAAAAGCTGAACCAATATGGGTAATATGCTTAACACCCAAATGATCCAGTACCATACTTCCTATGAGCGCACCACTACCAATACCAATATTAAAAGTAGCAGAGAAAATAGCAACAGAAATATCAGCAGCATCACTGGCAGCTTCAAGGACTTTTGTTTGTAAACTCATAGCAATTAAGGTAATGGCAATCCCCCAGAAAAGGGCAAGTGCTAATACAATCACTTTATGCTGATAGCTGAATTTTAAAAAGATTAAGCAAAATATTAAAATAATGGCACTAATAGAATAGGTATTGAGGGGTAAGAGACGATTCAGTCGCGTAAATAAATATCCGCCAATAATCCCTGCACCACCAATGGTAAAGAGTACCCAAATAACAAATGTTTCATCAAAACCACCTACCTCTCGTAAATAAGGAGTGATATAGGTATAGACAGTAAAGTAGCCTGTAATCGTTAGTGCAGTGAGTAGGAAAGCATAGACTAAGGTAGGTCTTTTCATCAATGAGGGTAATGATTTTAAAGAACCTGCGTTTTTACTGGGTAATTGAGGTAATTCTTTGATGAGTAATATCATAATAATCCCAGCAATAACCGCAATAAGTCCAAAGGTAGTACGCCAACCAATATGCTGACCAATGGCAGTACCAAGGGGAACACCAAGTACAGTGGCTAGAGAAGAGCCTGTTACCATAAAAGCGAGTGCTTTGATGCGATTACCTTGTGGTGCTAGGCGTGTAGCAAGAGGAATGGTAATTGCCCAGAAAATAGCATGTGTGCAAGCAATTAATAAGCGACTTGCCATTAAACTATAGTAATCCCATGCGAATGCTGATACGATATGGGCAAGTAAGAAAACAGCAAAGAGAATAGCGAGTAATTTTCTGCGTTCGATACGGGCTGTCGCTAGTGTTAAAGGGATGGATAGCAGGGTAACAGACCAAGCATAAATTGTCATTAATAAACCAGTTTGTGACTCAGGAATCTCAAGTGATTGGGCGATATTGGGTAACAAACCAATGGGGACAAATTCAGTGGTATTAAAAATAAAGGCAGCAAAGGCAAAGATAGCAATCACAAACCAAGAGCCATTTTCATGGGTGGTTGTGGGGGATTGATGTTGAGACATAGGAAAGCGGATAAAAATAATCTATGATGATAAAGGATTGTCGTATTATAAATGGGGAGTATGCTATCAGATTAGTGCTTATTTTTTTATTAACGAAATTTTACAAGAAAAAGAGTAATTTTTATTAACTTGTATGGATATTATTTGCATCTGCATTATAAGTAAACATAAATTATCAATATCCATTAAGCTATTTTTATTATAAATAATATGGTGATTAATGATCGTTATTTCCTTATTATTTAGGGTTAATCGTATAACTATTCTTATTTTTTATAGAGGGAGCGGATGGAATAGCTTTTTAGTGTAACTACTTACTGTTATTTCACTCTTATTTATTTTAAATAAGAATAGTAATTATATAGTAAATATTTATAATTTATTGAAAATTATGGTAATATTTGATGAGTATTTATTCTTTTAATAGAGGCAATGAAAATGAAAAAATTATCAAAATTCGCTTTAGGTGGTCTTGTTGTTGTATTAGCAGGTTGTGCAACAGAAAGCTTTAAATCTGTTGAAACACAGCAAGTAGCAAGTGCTGCAACAGCGAGTCAATATCATGGTGTTCGTAGCCCCATTGCCGTGGGTAAATTTGATAATCGCTCAGGTTATCAACAAGGTATTTTCTCAAATGGTAATAATCAAGTTGGCAACCAAGCTAAAACTATTTTAGTCACTCACTTACAACAAACAGGTCGTTTTAATGTACTTGATCGTACCAATATGGATGAAATCAAAACAGAAGCGGGTATCCGTGGTAAGGGGCAAAAACTCAAAGGTGCTAACTATGTGATTACGGGTGATGTGACTGAATTTGGTCGTAAAGAAGTAGGTGATCGTCAGTTATTTGGTCTTTTAGGTCGTGGTAAAACACAGGTGGCTTATGCTAAAGTGAGTCTCAATGTGGTGGACGTTACATCTTCTGAAGTTGTGTACTCTTCACAAGGTGCAGGTGAATATCAATTATCTAACCGTGAAGTAGTGGGTTTTGGTGGTACATCAGGTTATGATGCAACATTAAGTGGTAAGGTACTTGATTTGGCGATTCGTGAAGCTGTTGATAAATTAGTTAATGGTATCGAAAGTGGTGCGTGGAATCCTGTACGCTAAGACTGGGGATAATAAATGAAAAAATTATGGTTACTCCCCCTTATTTTATCTTTAGCCGCTTGCGCAAGTGGCCCTGAAAACTTGTATTCTTGGGGAACTTATCCAAGCGATATGTATAAAGGAATGCAAAGTGAACTCTCTCCTGATGAACAGATTGGTCGTTTAGAAAAATATATTGAACAAACGACATCAGGGGGTAAAAATGTTGCTCCTGGTGCTTATGCGCAATTAGGTCTTTTGTATTCTGAAATAGGGAAACAAGAGTTGGCGAGAAGTGCATTTTTAAAAGAGCAAGAGCTTTTCCCGGAGTCTGCTCAATTTATGAGTTTCTTGCTTAAAGATAAAGCCAAAATGGATACACCGACAGAAGATAAACCTGTTGCTAAAAAAGTATCAGCAAAAACCAAGAAAAAGGGAGGGGCTAAAAAATGAAAAAACGTTTTTGGATAGCCTTAGCGGGTCTTTTATTATTAACAGCCTGCGCATCAAATAGACAGGCTTATGATTACACTGCTTTTCAAACGAGTAATCCTGCTTCTATTTTAGTATTACCGCCTATTAATGAGTCGCCAGATGTTGCTGCATCAAATAGTGTACTGACGAATACGGTATATCCATTGGCAGAATCAGGCTATTATGTGTTCCCGGTTGAAGTGGTTAAACAAGCTTTTCGTCATAATGGTTTAGATGTTCCTAACGATATTCATGCCATTCCACTTGATAAGCTACAAGAGGTGTTTGGTACAGATGCTGTACTCTATATTACAGTAACAGAGTATGGTACAAGTTATCGTGTTGTACAAAGTGGTACTGATGTAGCTGCTAATGCTAGACTCGTAGATGCACGTACAGGTGCTACTTTATGGACAGGTTCAGCAAGAGCTTCTTCTAATGAGGGTAACAATAATAGTAGTGGTAATATTATCGGTATGTTACTCACTGCGGTTATTCAGCAAATTGTAGAATCTGTGGCAGATAAAGGCTATGATATAGCAGGTGTTACAAGTAATCGTCTCTTATCGGCTAGTGTGACAGATGGTATTCTTTATGGCCCTCGTTCACCAAAATATTGGAAAAATCAGCCTAAGCAATAAATAATAGTGTTGATTAGATTAAACACCTCTATTGACAGTAAGTGAATAGAGGTGTTTTTTATATTTATTAATCTCTGTATAATGGCCTCTCCGACAGGAATCGAACCTGTATCAAGAGCTTCGGAAACTCTTATTCTATCCATTGAACTACGGAGAGTATTGCTCGCTATTGTATGACAAAAATAGGAAAACGTCTTATTAAAACCACTAAAAGGTAAATAATAATAGCAAAAAATTCAGGTATTTTGCAGAATAGCCTAGAGTAAAGTTATAATTGCTCAGTTATTTGTCATTTACTTTTATATTTAGGATAACTTATGAGCACAAATACGAATAAATCAGGCCCAACACTTATTAAACTTGCTTTGGCATTACTAGTACCAATTATTGTGATTGTTGCCTTGGTCAAATCTTTTAGCTCACCAGAGGCAGATCCTGCTTTATTAACACAAGAAGCCATTGAGAATCGTATTGCTCCTGTTGCTCAATACAATATTGGTGCTCCTCGTATTGTGGCTAAGCAAGATGAGGCAACTGGTCCTCTTACGGGTGAACAAGTTTATAAAAAACTTTGTATGTCCTGTCATGATGCAGGTTTAGCGGGTGCGCCTAAAAAGGGAGATGATGCAACATGGGCTCCTCGTATTGCACAGGGCGAAGAAACCGTTTATAAACATGCTATTTTGGGTTTAAATGGTATGCCAGCTAAAGGTGGTGATGCTTCATTGAGTGATTTAGAAGTGAAACGTGCCGTGGTGTATATGGTTAATGCTTCTGGTGGTCAATTTGCTGAACCAGCAGAAGAATAAAACGGGTAGATGTTGTAATGAGTAAAAAGGGTGGTTATGTACTGCCCTTTTTATATTTGTTTATATTATTTGTTTTCTGCTAGGGGATTGGGGGTCAGAAAAAGTTAATAGCTAATAATATAGAGAAATTAAAAACCTCTATAGGTATATAGAGGTTTCTGAATAAATTTTAATGGTAATTAAAAATTTACTATTAAGATTTAATTTAACTGTAAAGCATCAATGAACTGCTGAAGATATGCTTCAAAGCTAATATTATCGCTAGCTTCAATTTCTTTTTGTTTGATTAAACTATCTTGAACAGTTTGTGTAAGATGTTGGCGAACGGTATCAGATAAATCAACAGAGGCTAAATAATGAGAGGCCTGTTGACTTACTTTTAAGAAGGTTTCATTAAAGCTAGTATTAGACTGCTGCAACAGAGATAGCACTTGATGAGAAGGGCAAAGGGAAGCATCTAGTAACTTAGCTTTTTGGCGAGCAAGTGCTTGTGTATAATGGTGTGTTTGATAAGCGGTATCTAACGATTCTGCTACTGGTGCTAATTGTTCACATAACGAAATCCCCCAATCTTTCAGTAATACGGCTTTTCCGTGATCGCTAAGTTGTAAATTAGGTTTTCGTCCCATATTGACAACAGTATTAAAATTAAGGTTACTTTCAGTGCAATCACCAGAGCCACCAAAAAGAGGGCTTTCTTTAATAGCACAAAAAACTAAGAAGGTATCAAGGAAATAGCAGGTATCTGCATCAATTCCCAGTGGATCAAAGGGGTTAATATCAATACAACGAACCTCAATATATTGAATACCATGCTTGATGAGTGCTGTGACAGGACGTTCTCCTCGTCCATGTGTTCTTTTAGGACGGATAGTGCTATAGAATTCATTTTCTATTTGAAGTATATTGGTATTCAGTTGAATCCATTGCCCATTTTTTTGTGTCCCTATTTTTTCGTAAGCTGGCCAAGAAGTGGTAACGGCATCAACAATTAGTTTGGCAAAACCATGAATATCATTAAAGCACGATTTTAATTGTGCTTGAGTATCATTTTTATAGCCTAAATCACTCATGCGCAAACTGGTTGCCCATGGAAGATAATAGGTATGGTCTTGTCCTTCAAATAAAGGTTTGAGAAAAGATTTTTGCTGTTCGTCTAAGAATGAACCATTGATAGCAGGTGATGCACCAAAGAGATACATTAATAACCAAGCATAGCGTCTAAAGTTACGAATAAGCCCCATATAGCCATTATTCTGGCGATCTTGATGTGTCCCTCCTGATAAGGGCAGTATATCCCATAAGGCATCTGGTACTGAAAAGTTATAGTGAAGTCCTGCAATACATTGCATTTTTTTACCATAACGAACTGCTAGGCCTTGACGATAGACATGGCGTAATTTACCCGAATTAGAAGAACCATACTGAGCAATGGGAATATCTTCTTCTTTGGGTAACTCGCATGGCATAGATTGTCCCCATAAAATTTGATCGGGGATATTTTGTTGTACAAATGTATGTACTTCAAGTAATTGTTGTCGTAATGCCTCTACAGATGGTTGTGGATCTGTGATGATTTCGAGTAGTGATTCAGAGTAATCTGTGGTGATATAAGGGTGTGTAAGTGCTGACCCTAGTACAATAGGATGTGGTGTCTGAGAAAAATATCCTGTATTATCAAGACGTATGGTTTCTCTTTCAATCCCTCGCTGAAGTTGAGAAAGCAAGGGAAGGTATTGTTGAAGGTTTGTAGTAGTCAGCACGATTCACCCTAAATAGAATAATAATTAATAGGGCTATAAAAAAGCCCTGTTTGCCAAGAGGATAAGACGAAAATATGTTCGTGTTTTCCTTTTAAAGAAGCCTTAAATAACGTTATGAATAGTTTAAACGTAAATATTAATTTCTCTTATAAGAAATTTTGTCGTTTTTAAGGCTTATTCGTCAAGTCCAAAAAGCACTATCCAAAATTTTCTTCTATTTTAAATGAGATTCAGAAATAAGTAATGTAAAACCTTAGAAAATATGGTTACATAATGGTAGAATCATATAATATTAAAAATACTTTTGATGATTACTATGTCGCAGAATTCTGTTGGTTATGTACGCCCAGTTATGCTTGATTTCAAAGAACCTTTGGTTTTATCAAGCGGGCAAGTTGTTGAGAATTATCAGCTAGCGGTTGAAACATATGGCATATTAAATGCGCAAGCAAGTAATGCCGTATTGATTTGCCATGCTTTAAATGCCTCTCATCATGTGGCAGGAATAAATCCTGATACACAAGAAATCGGTTGGTGGGATAATATGGTTGGTCCAGGAAAACCGCTAGATACGAATAAGTTTTTTGTGATTGGTATTAATAACCTTGGCTCTTGTTTTGGTTCAACAGGGCCTGCAAGTATTAATGCCAAAACGGGTAAGCCGTGGGGATCTGATTTTCCCGTGATGGCGGTTGAAGATTGGGTAAATGCACAGCTTCGGGTAGCGGATTATTTTGGGATTAAACGTTTTGCTGCCGTAATGGGAGGATCATTAGGGGGTATGCAAGCATTAAGCTGGGCGATACAATATCCAGATCGTTTAGGACATTGTATTGTCATTGCTAGTACGCCAGGGTTATCCGCACAGAATATTGCTTTTAATGAGGTAGCGAGACGAGCGATTATTACAGATCCTGAATTTTATCAAGGGCATTATTATGATTATCAAACAGTACCGAAAAGAGGTTTATCTGTTGCACGAATGATTGGGCATATTACTTATCTTTCTGATGATGATATGGCAGAAAAATTTGGTCGAGATCGTCGCAATAAAGCCGAAAATGGACAATATCAATACGGTTATGATATTGAGTTTGAGGTAGAATCTTATCTTCGTTACCAAGGGGAAAAGTTTTCTAAGTATTTTGATGCGAATACCTATTTATCGATTACAAAAGCCTTAGATTATTTTGATCCTGCACGTCAATATGGTAATGGTAATTTACATCAAGCCTTAGCAGGGGTACAAGCCAAATTTCTGATAGTATCATTTACGACAGACTGGCGTTTTCCGCCTGAACGTTCGCGTGAGTTAGTAAAAGCCTTATTAAAAAATAAGCGAGACGTGATTTATGCTGAAATTGATGCCCCTCATGGACATGATGCGTTCTTATTAGATGATCCAACCTATCATCGAGTGGTTCGTGCTTATTTTGAACGTATTGCTACCCAATTAACACAAGGAGTTTAAGGTGAATTTACATAACTCAGTGATGCGCCCTGACCTACAGCGTATTGCTTCATGGATAGAGTCAGGCTCTCGTGTACTAGACTTGGGCTGTGGTATGGGTACGCTCTTAAAACATCTTAAAGAAGAAAAACAAGTCGATGGTATTGGTGTAGAAATTGATAATGAGCGAGTGATTGCTTGTATTACTAAAGGGGTAAATGTTATCCAACAAAACCTTGAAGATGGTTTAGCCCTTTTTGATGACCAACAGTTTGATGTAGTGGTGCTTTCACAAACATTACAAGCGATGTTAAATACGGAACATATCCTAAAAGAAATGGCGCGTGTAGCAAAGCGTGGTGTAGTTTCTTTCCCTAACTTTGGACATTGGACGCATTGGTGGTCTATCTTTAAGGGAACAATGCCCGTTACAGGACAAATGCCTTATGAATGGTATAACACGCCGAATATTCACCTTTGTACCTTAAAAGATTTTGAGTCTTTAGCACAAAAGCTAGGGCTTAAAGTATTAGAGCGAAGCACTTTCAATGAAGGTAAAGAAATCAGTATATTACCGGGGTGGCGCAGTACCTTAGCTTTATACCATTTTCAATCGTAGTACATGATGAAGTATCCCATCTATCGGCAGTTTGGATTGTTGGTGATTTTTATAATAACTTTATAGAGAATTATAAATATGTCTTTTAAACAATATTTTAGTCCCACTATGGGATCCCTTTTGTTATTAGGTATTGCCAGTGGATTGCCGTTAGCACTAACAGGCGGTACACTCCAGGCATGGGCAACGGTTTCAGAGGTCTCCCTTAAACAGATTGGCTTTTTAACCTTAGTTGGAATGGCTTATACCTTTAAGTTTTTATGGGCACCTTTTATTGACCGTTATGTCCCTCCTCTATTTGGGCGACGTAAGGGGTGGATGATCCTAACACAGATTCTATTGGGGATCGTGCTGATAGGTATGGGGTTATTAAATCCTCAACAAAATTTAATTTGGTTAGCCTTATTAGCCACTATTGTTGCTTTTTTATCAGCCACACAAGATATTGCTTTTGATGCCTATAGTACAGAAGTCCTTGATAAAGAAGAACGAGCATCGGGAGCAGCTATTAGAACATTGGGCTATCGTATTGGTATGATTGTCTCTGGCGGTCTAGCCATGGTTATCGCTGAACGTTGGCTAGGTTGGGGCGGTATGTATATGCTGATGGGGTGTTTTATGTTTGTGTTTGCCTTTGTGAGCATGCTATCGCCTGATACTAAATATAATCAAGCGCCACGAACATTAGAAGAAGCGTTTATTGTTCCTTTTAAAGAGTTTTTCTCTCGACCAGAGGCATGGGCAATTTTATTATTAATTATTCTGTATAAATTAGGGGATGCTTTTGCAAGTGCGTTGTCAACAACCTTTTTAATTCGAGGCGCAGGTTTTTCAGCGGAAACTGTAGGTTGGGTTAATAAAATTTTGGCTGTTATTGCAACCATTGTAGGTGCTTTATTTGGTGGGGCTATTCTTTCTAAATTAGGTCTGTATCGTGCGTTAATGCTATTTGGTATTTTACAGGCATTATCAAACCTGGCTTATTGGTTAGTAGCGGTAATTCCTCAAAATCTTCCTGTTATGGCATTTGCCATTGGTTTTGAAAATCTTTGTGGCGGTATGGGTACGGCTGCTTTTGTTGCCTTGATTATGGGACTATGTAATATTAAATATACTGCTACACAGTTTGCCTTATTATCAGCATTATCAACCGTTGGGCGTGTGTTTTTGGCTGGTCCTTTAACCCCACCTATTGTGAATACGATGGGGTGGGCAAATTTCTTTTTATTAACGGTCTTTATTGCTATACCGGGGTTAGTGTTATTGCGTTTGTATCGACAACGTATTGAGGCGATTTAAAAGAATATGCTTGCTGTAAATAGAAATCCTTTAAAGTGGTATTAAGAAACGGAAGTTTCCGTTTTTTACTACCGCTATGTGGTTTTGCTTATTTTTCTTTTTTAAATTGTGATCTACATGAAAAAATTTACATTGATTGCTCTTGTTTTATCTTTGTTTTGCCTTGTGGCTTTTGAAGATAACCAAGAGAGGAAAGATGAAGAATATAATTATGAGAAATATAAAACGACCTCTTTATTGAAATATAGTTCTCAGACGGAAGAAGAAACAAAACAAAATCAAATTATAACGGTAGAAAGTGATACGTTTATTCTACCCAATCCTGATGGTGCTTACAAAGTTGATTTTTCTAAAGTAGATTCAGCACAGGTTAAAATAGAGATAGATAAGCAATTAGCTGTAGGAGTGGAGCAGCGTATTTTATTAGCAGCTTATATATTTCCTCCTCCAGAGCCTTATTGGGTTAAAAATTGTAGTAGGGTTCCGGCAGGACGATATATAGGGAAGCGTTGTTCTGATACGTTGATGCAAAAGGGAATAGCAAAAGCCTGTTATATAGCTGATGTATCTTTATATTCTAACTTGCTTCATAAGATGTTTGAACCGTTGGTGAAATCAAAGCCTCAAAAAGAGAAAGAAATAAGAAAAGACATAGGTGATGCATTTATTAGACAACAAAAAGAAAACATACACCAAACAGCATCCCATGTCTTTGCAGAGGGTGAAGACTACATTGTTTATAAGGTAAGCTCTGGAAGTCTTGCCATGGAAGGGGTGGCTTCTTTGGTTAATGCTAAGCTTATTTTAAACGGTAGGGTATTTTCTACTTGGTGTAAGGATAAGACTTTAGATTATCTTTATTCTCCTGCCTCTATTGAAAAATGGGAATCTGAAACGATGGTTAAATGGATAGAAAAAATTATTCAGGCAAATAAGGAAAGCAGTGAATAGTTTGAATGAGTATGACTATATAAGCAAAAAAGTAATGTAATTTTATTCTTTTTTAAAACAAATGATTTTTTGATACTATACCGTTATGGTAGAACTTATATATATATCGATAGAAGAAAAGTATTAAGGCGATTTCATCAGAAAACCGCCTTACATCTGTATTACTGTGCTGGAGGGATAGACTGTATAACCGTCTCACGATAATGTTCCAGTGCAGATAAGCCAAAGTGTGTGCAAAGAATAATTGAAAAAACAGGCACAACAAATCCCATAAAGGGGATTAGGGTTAATAAAGCACAAATAAAGCCTATTCCCCAAAATTCTTTCTTATAATGTGTCAGAATATATTGACGTTCTTGTGCTGTAGCATGTTCTACAATGGCATCAACTTGTGACATGTGGGAAAAGGCATAGGCAGCCCAGAAAAGGGGTAAAACAATAGGCATTAAGGGGAAAAACCAAAGAGGAAGTGTAATTAACCACCCAAAAACAAAAATAAGAGAAACTTTAACGGCATTCGCAATACTAACAGTATTGGCATTTTGCCCCTTTTTAGCGAGATGAGGAAAATAGGCTTTACTAATATATTTCACGGCAATCGGTGTCACAATAATTGCTGCTGCCGCTAAACCAATCACCACACCTATAGCAGATAAACTAATAAAAGAAAGTAGGCTATTTACACTAGAAGTAAGCATAAATAAAAAACTATCACCCCCACCATTTTGTAGTTGCTCAAACCAACGCCAACCACTTAATTGTGCTAATAACCAATCACTTAATGGTGTCCATGCAAAAGACCATAAAATAATCATGCTAAAGATAGCAATAAGAAAAGGTAATAAAATGGCTAAAAGCATTTTAGGGTGCATTTGAATGGCTAAGCCTTGGGTTAATGAGGTAGAAATGCGTGGAATCGCCATAGAGGATAGACCTATAAAAGAGAGTTAATTACCAATTCCTCAATTTTAATGTACTCAATGAAGATATTCAAATTTCATTTGTATAGATACGATAGTGATAAAAAGTAATGGTAAAAATACTTATTAAAAATAGCCCTTAATATAGAGAGGAGGAATAAGTAGGCTGATCTTTATAAAAATGAGTAAGATTACAAAGTATTTTTGCTATGGTACAATCAAAAACACTCTTTATATCTGAATAAAGAAGTTTATTATTTTAGATAAAAACTAATTTTACTTATCTGTTCTTAGGGAAGTCATTTGTATGCCTGCTTATCGTTCAAAAACCTCTACACATGGTCGTAATATGGCTGGTGCTCGTGCTTTATGGCGAGCCACTGGTGTAAAAGATGATGATTTTGGAAAACCCATTATTGCGGTAGTAAATTCTTTTACGCAATTTGTGCCGGGTCATGTTCATTTAAAAGATATGGGGCAATTAGTTGCTCGTCAAATTGAACAAGCAGGTGGTTTAGCCAAAGAATTTAATACCATTGCTATTGATGATGGTATTGCGATGGGGCATAGTGGTATGCTTTATTCTTTACCTTCACGCGATCTTATTGCTGACTCAGTAGAGTATATGGTAAATGCGCACTGTGCTGATGCTATGGTCTGTATTTCTAACTGTGACAAAATTACCCCCGGTATGTTGATGGCGGCGTTCCGTCTCAATATTCCTACTATTTTTGTATCGGGTGGTCCTATGGAAGCAGGTAAAGTACAAGCACCAGATTCGGAACATGTGATTAAGTTAGACCTTGTTGATGCCATGATTATGGCAGCCGATCCTAATGTGACTGATGAAGAAACAGATACTGTAGAACGCAGTGCTTGTCCAACCTGTGGTTCTTGTTCAGGTATGTTTACAGCTAATTCTATGAATTGCCTAACGGAAGCATTAGGTTTATCTCTGCCAGGTAATGGTACAGTTGTAGCGACTCATGCAAGTCGTAAGGGATTGTTTGAGCAGGCAGGTCGTCTGATTGTTGATATTACTAAACGATATTATGAGCAAGATGATGCGAGTGTTCTTCCTCGTTCAATAGCGACAAAATCAGCGTTTGAAAATGCGATGGTGCTTGATGTCGCTATGGGGGGATCAACCAATACGGTTCTACACTTATTAGCAGCAGCACAAGAGGCGGGTGTGGATTTTACAATGAAAGATATTGATGCGATTTCTCGTCGTGTTCCTTGCTTATGTAAAGTCGCACCAGCAACTAATCAATATCATATTGAAGATGTTCACCGGGCAGGTGGTATTCTTGGTATTCTTGCAGAATTAAATCGTGCAGGTTTAATTCATACAAATGTTAATAATATCCATAGTGGTACATTGGGGAATGCGATTGAACACTGGGATGTTAAAGGGGATCAACCATCTGATGAAATACTTCAGTTTTATCGAGCCTCACCCGGTGGTATTCCAACACAAACCGCCTTTAGCCAGAATCGCTTTTATAAAACCTTAGACGTAGATCGCCAAAATGGTTGTATCCGTGATAAAGCACATGCATATTCTCAAGATGGTGGGTTAGCCGTGTTATATGGTAATGTGGCGGAGAATGGCTGTATTGTTAAAACGGCAGGTGTTGATGAAAGTATCCTAAAATTTACCGGTAAAGCAGTCGTATTTGAGAGCCAAGAAGAGGCAACAGCAGGTATCTTAGGCGATAAAGTAAAAGAGGGAGATGTTGTTATTATCCGCTATGAAGGCCCTAAAGGCGGTCCCGGTATGCAAGAGATGCTTTATCCGACTTCTTATCTAAAATCAAAAGGATTAGGTGCAAAAGCGGCGCTTTTAACAGATGGCCGTTTTTCTGGTGGTTCTTCGGGGTTAGTGATTGGTCATGCATCACCAGAAGCCGCAGAGGGAGGAAATATCGCATTGGTGGAAGATGGTGATGAAATACAGATTGATATTCCTAACCGTATTATTCATCTTGCGATTTCTGATGAAGAGTTAGCCGCTCGCCGTGCTAAGATGGAAGCTAAAGGTGATCGGGCATGGAAACCTGAAAACCGAGAACGTCATGTCTCTGTTGCTTTACAAGCATATGCAGCTATGGCAACATCAGCAGATAAAGGGGCTGTGCGTGATTTAAATCAATTAAAACGATTGAAATAAGAGAGAGGGGCATTGTTAAACAATGCCCTTTTTATTTGAGTAGGGTACAATAAGCCTCAGTTAAAATTAAATACTTTATATTTAAGTTGTTATATTGAGGTGGATAAATAATCATAATACGCGTAAAAGTGATTTTGTGCAGATACCCTTATCTATAGGAAAGGGGTGGTATTTGCCATAATGTCATGATGAAAGCGTAATAAGTGTATTGATTTATTGTGATAATAACGTAAATTGTTTAAATAAAATTATTTATCTTATTCATTATAAATAAGGTTTTTTTCATGTATATGATGTTATTGATTCCTATCATAGGCATTTTTATTTATCAGGGTATTCTTTTAAGTCTTAATCGTTATGCGATGGTTAAGACTTTTGTTCCGCATGAAATTGTTACTGAGCAGTCAGTAGCCATGAAGCGAATGTATCTCTTAGGAATGCGATTTGATTTAAAAATACTCTCTATCTTAATTGGATTACCCTTATTTTTAGTTACCGTATGTCTATCGATGATGGGAGGGCAGTGGATTGAGCAATATCTTTCTACTATTGCCTTAGGTTTGGCAATTATTGTGTTTTTACTCTGTTTGCTGGTTAATGGTGTGGTTGTTACTAACTATTATTATTTTAAAACCTACCAAAATCACTATGATATTTTTATGTTTGGTTTGGTAGAGGATGATACCAAGGCAGTGATAAAAAATATTATAGATGATTACCCTGTGATTCGTTTATTAATAGGGATAGTGATAAGTGCCTTATTACCTGCTATTTTTCTTTATAACAGTGTGTATTATCAAATATTTGCGATTGAGAATAGTTGGTTGCAAGTATTAGTGGGATTAGCAGCCTTTATGCTTTGGATACTCTTAGCAAGGGGGACTTTACGTTCTCGTCCTTTAGGTATAGGGCATGCACAAGTGTGTTCGGTAGGTGTTATTAATAAAATGGTTCCCAATGGGCTAACGGCAATGGGCTGGGCTTTTATGGCAAGAAAGCTCGATATTTCATTCAAAGAGGTAACAGAAGAAGAGGGAATGGTATTATTAGCCAAAATGGGGGTAGATAAACGTTTTTATGCACAAACAGAGCAAAATGAATATCTCGCTGAAAATCGTCCTCATGTGGTATTTGCCTTAATGGAAAGTATGGGATCGAATATATGGGTATATGATGATCCTATACATAATGATTTACTAGGAAGTTTACGTCCTTTCACAGAAAAAAGTTTTTTATTTAAACGATTTTGTGCGGAATATAATGGCACAGCCCCTAGTTTGGCCAATATTTTTTTTCATAGTCATGTACAGAATATTAGTCAATCAGTGGCACAGGATAAGTCCTTAGCAGAAACACCATTTAAGGTATATAAAGCAAAAGGTTATAAAACGGTCTTTATTACGGCTGGTAATATCATGTGGCGTAATTTATCCAATTATTTACCGCTTCAAGGGGTAGATAGGGTTTATGATCAAAATGATATTATGGACTTATTCCCTGAGGCAAAAGAGACACTTTCCTATTGGGGAATTGCCGATGAATATGGGTTTAAACTGATTGAAAAATTATTGCAAGAAAGCCAAGAGCCTTTATTTATTAGCTTTTTATCGATTACCAACCACCCTCCATACACTGTACCTGCCTCTTATACGGTGAAAAAGATTAATGCAGAATGTTTACAGCAACGCTATGGCAAAGATAATCATGAGCGAGCAGCCATGTTAGGGACATATCAATATGCGTGTAATGCCTTAGGGCAGTTTATGCAAAAAATTAGTGAGCATCAAGTATTAGGGGATAAAACAATTATTGCTGCAACAGGTGATCACCATGTAAGAAATGTTTTTGTGGATAATCCTAAAGAGGGCTTTTTATCAAAAGCAGTCCCTTTTTTATTACATCTGCCTGATTCATTAAAGGCAACACTGAATATTCATTTTGATAAAGAGAGAATAGGTTCTCATAAAGATATTATGCCAACACTGTATGCCGTCAGTTTATCGCAGGCTACTTATTGGCATGCGTGTGGACAAAACTTATTGGGAAGTAAAGAGCAGACGGCTTTTGCGTTTGCCAGTAGTGTGGGTGCTTGTTATGCCGATAAAGAGGGTGTTGTTGATACAAGTGTTCAACCGTTTATTATGCATCAATGGGATGGGGATAGTTTATACCTAAAAAGAGAGGATAATTTAGTACCTGTAGATAGTCAGGAAAAAATAAATGCTTATCAGGATTTCCTTGTGTGGCAGACTAACTATTTAGTGATGCAAGCAACACGAGAGGTTAAGGTATAAATATATTTTTTGATGGATATATTGATTTTAATATGATAGTAATCACCGCGATACCTTATGTTTTTTGAACGATCAAGAGAAAAGTAGTCGTAAAAAGATTATAAAATAATAGAGTGTTGTTATTCTAACTATAATTAATTGACTTTAAAAGATTTTTTTGTTAAATTAGAGGGCTAGCCAAGTTTTGGCTAGTTTTCTTTAATTTATTTTTGAGGTTAACCCAATATGTACGCGGTCATAAAAACCGGCGGCAAGCAATATCGCGTTGCCCAAGGTCAAAAACTTAAGGTAGAACAGATACCAGCAGACATCGGGCAAGAAATCTCGCTAGATCAAGTTTTATCAGTAGGCGAAGGTGAGTCTTTAAAAGTAGGCACACCATTAGTTGCTGGTGCTGTGGTAAAAGCAAAGGTTCTTGCACATGGTCGTCACGATAAAGTGAAAATTTTCAAAATGCGTCGCCGTAAGCACTATCAAAAACGCCAAGGCCATCGCCAAAATTACACTCAAATCGTTATCGAATCTATCGCAGCTTAATTTGCAGGAGTTAAAACATGGCACAGAAAAAAGGTGGCGGTTCAACCCGCAACGGTCGTGATTCAGAAGCAAAACGCTTAGGTGTTAAAGTATACGGTGGTCAATCTATCCCTGCTGGTTCTATTATTGTACGTCAACGTGGTACTCGTTTCCACCCAGGTACAAATGTAGGTATCGGTAAGGATCATACCTTATATGCTTTAGTGGACGGTGAAGTAAAATTCTCTGTTCGCGGTGCGCTTAATAAGCAAACAGTTTCAGTGATTGCTGCTGAATAAGTCTAACCTGTATCGGTTATAGACGCCGTTCAAGACGTTTTCGTTTGGGACGGCGTTTTTTATTGTATGATGCAAGCGCTTATTGTATTGTAGAATCCCTTGTATAATAGTTATCATCCTTGCAATCCTTGTCTTAGATAAGTGATTTGCCATCATAAAGCCTATCTTTTTTTGTTTCTATCGTGTAGTGAGAATAGCAAAGAAAGAAATAATTCGGATTATTAAGATATGAAATTTGTTGATGAAGCCAGAATTGAAGTTATTGCGGGTAAAGGCGGTAATGGTTCAGCGAGTTTTCGCCGTGAAAAGTTTATCCCAAAAGGTGGGCCTGATGGGGGTGATGGTGGTAGAGGAGGTAGTATTTTTGCTGTAGCCGATCGAAATATTAATACCTTAATTGATTTTCGTTATGCTCGACTACACCGTGCTAAAAATGGTGAAAATGGCAGAGGTTCAGATCAATATGGTGCGGCAGCAGAGGATATTACACTTCGTGTGCCTGTAGGGACAGTTATCTATGATGATGAAACGGGAGAGCAATTATTTGACTTGGATCATCATGGGCAAAAAGTCACCTTAGCTGCTGGTGGACAGGGTGGTTTAGGTAATTTACATTTTAAATCCAGTGTGAATCGTGCCCCACGACAATTTACCTATGGTAAAGAGGGTGAACAACGTAAATTACGTTTAGAGCTAAAAGTCTTAGCGGATGTTGGTTTATTAGGTTTGCCGAATGCAGGTAAATCTACTTTCATTACCAAGATTTCAAATGCACGTCCTAAAGTAGCAGATTACCCCTTTACAACCTTACACCCCAATTTAGGGGTTGTTCGTACATCTGCTTCTCGTAGTTTTGTTGTAGCGGATATTCCCGGACTTATTGAGGGTGCTTCTGAAGGAGCGGGGTTAGGGCATTTGTTCTTACGTCATTTGACACGTACAAGAGTATTATTACATCTTGTTGATGTTTCAAGTATCGACCCTGATATTCAAGCGATTGATAAGGCAGTCGAAGATGCCAAAGCCATTGTGAATGAATTACAAAAATATAGTCAGGATTTATATGAAAAACCACGCTGGTTAGTGCTGAATAAATTAGATATGGTTGATCATCCAGAGCAGGTAAAAGAGGAGTTTTGTCAAAAGTTTGGATGGACAGGCCCTGTTTTTGCTATTTCCGCTTTGAATGGTGAGGGTACGCAAGCCCTTATATGGGCATTACAAGATTATCTTGATCAAGAAAAAGCCAAAGAGAACCAGAAAGAAGATGAAAAAGCGCTTGATTATGTACCAGAAGATCCTCGTTTTGATCAATCAAGACAGAATATTGACGAGATTGAATAAAGAAAAAAATAAGTGTATTAAATTTAGGTAAAAAAGATTTAGTATCAATTAAGGTACTAGTGTTGAGGGGGCTCTTGCTTATTCACTTATTAAAAATTTCTCTTTTTATACCTAAATAATCTCAAGAATAGATTGATTTGATAAGATAGAAAGCATATCTTTATCATTGGGGTCTGCCTATGTCTCATGTTTCTCTTGTACAGTCTGCTCATCGTATTGTGATCAAAATCGGTTCATCACTTATCACGGATTATGGAAAGGGAATTAATCATCAGGCGATAACATCATGGGTGAATCAAATTGCTTATTTACGTCAATTAGGAAAGCAAGTTGTTTTGGTTTCAAGTGGAGCAAT
This sequence comes from Pelistega ratti, assembly GCF_009833965.1. NCBI lineage: Bacteria > Pseudomonadati > Pseudomonadota > Betaproteobacteria > Burkholderiales > Alcaligenaceae > Pelistega > Pelistega ratti. Next base: position 1,392,133 of record NZ_CP047165.1, on the reverse strand, counting down.
TGCGGAGGGAATGGCGCGTTTGGGCTGGGAGCAACGTCCTAAAGAAGTGGCTAAATTACAAGCCGCTGCCTCTATTGGACAGATGGGCTTAGTGCAGGCGTATGAAAAAGCATTTTCTTCACATGGTTTATTATCGGCTCAAATTTTATTAACACATGAGGAATTAGCTGACCGCCTACGGTATATCAATGCCCGATCAACCTTATTTACATTATTAGAGTTAGGGGTTGTTCCTATTGTGAATGAAAATGATACGGTAGTCACAGATGAAATCCGACTAGGTGATAATGATACATTGGGTGCTGTGGTGACTAATCTTATCGAGGCAGAGGCTTTAATTATTTTGACCGATCAATCTGGTTTATATGATAGCGACCCTCGAAAAAATCCAAATGCTCGCTTTATTCATCATGCAATGGCAGGAGATACGATATTAGAGGATATGGCAGGGGGAAGTGGTTCTTCGGTTGGAACAGGGGGTATGATTACCAAGGTGTTAGCGGCTAAACGAGCAGCGAGTACAGGTGCGCATACGATTATTGTATCGGGACAAGAGCCTAATGTGCTATGCCGTTTATCAGCAGGTGAAGCAATAGGAACAGCATTAGAAGCACAACAGAATATACGTTCTGCACGTAAACAGTGGTTAGCCGATCATTTACGCGTAAAAGGAAAGATCGTATTAGATACAGGAGCGATTGAAGCCATAGTTGCTGCTGGTAAGAGTCTATTACCTATTGGTGTGATTGCTGTAATAGGGGATTTTATGCGAGGTGATTTGGTGGCTTGTGTTGATGAAAAGGGACAAGAATATGCGAGAGGATTAATTAATTATGATGCTTCAGATGCTCGCCGTATTTTACGACAGCCTACGCACAAATTAGCTGATATGCTAGGAGGGGATATTCATAATGAAGAGATGATCCATCGGAATAATATGGTGGTTTTATCGTAAAATTTTGCTAATCATTTATTTGAGAAAAAATAATTGATAAAGCGAGTTTTCTGTAGCGAAGCGAAAGAACTGTTTGAGCGACTCAACACTATTTTTCCGTGCTTTTCCCTTTATTGCTTTTAGCTTAAAAGTAATATAACCCTATTATCTCTTCCCCTACGTCCGATAGTCCGCATTAATCCTCACATAATCATAAGAAAAATCGCAAGTATAAATTGTTTCTGTTACCTCTCCACGGTACAGCACAACACGCACGGTAATTTCTTCCTCTTTCATTACGGCTTGTCCTTGTTCTTCTTGATAGGCAGGATGGCGACCACCATTACTCGCTACTAATACATCGCCTAAATAGAGAGAAAGGGATTGTGTATCTAAATCGGCTATCCCTGCATAACCAATTGCCGCAAGAATACGCCCTAGATTAGGATCTGAAGCAAAGAATGCGGTTTTTACCAGTGGTGAGTGGGCGATAGCATAAGCAACCTTTAAGGCTTCATCACTGTTCTTAGCTTGTTCAACGGTAATGGTGATAAATTTAGTTGCCCCTTCTGCATCACGGATAATTTTTTGAGCAAGTTCACGCGCAATATCGGTAAGTGCTGTTTGGATAATATCAAAAGTTTTTGTTCCCTCTATCGCATTCACACCACTTTGACCGGTTGCCGCGATAATAAAGGAATCATTGGTTGAGGTATCGCCATCAACAGTAATACGGTTAAAGGATTGATTGGCAATGGCTGTGGTCATTTTTTCTAATAATGGTTGAGCAATATGTGCATCTGTTGCAATAAACCCTAGCATGGTAGCCATATTGGGGCGAATCATACCAGCCCCTTTGCTGATACCTGTTATCGTGACTGTTTTGTCATCAATGATTAACTGGCGAGATGCAATTTTAGGAACAGTATCGGTTGTCATAATACTATAGGCAGCATTAAACCATTCATTCTCGGCTAAATGCATAACGGCATCAGGAATTGCTTTTTTAATTTTATCCGTAGGTAGTGGTTCTAAAATAACCCCAGTTGAAAAGGGTAAGACCTGGTTTTCATTTAAATGTAATGTATTGGCTAAGACAGCAGAGGTTGCTAATGCGTCTTGTATTCCTTGCTCCCCCGTGCCTGCATTGGCATTACCTGTATTAATTAATAAGGCTCTAATAGCAGCATGGGAGGCTAATCGTTGTTTGCAAATTTGTACGGGTGCTGCGCAAAAACGGTTAGTTGTAAATACCCCTGCAACAGTGGTATGTTCGCTAAAATAAAAAACGGTAATATCTTTTTTCCCCTCTGTTTTAATACCAGCAGAAGTAATACCGATTTTTACTCCCTTAACAGGGTAAATTTCATGGTGCTTTGGAATATGGAAATTGATTGGCATACTATCCTCCTAAAATAATACTTGTTATATATTACCCAATAGATAAATTGGGTATAAATAATAATAAAGCACCAATGTTATTTTTGGTGCTTTATCGTATTTGAATGTTAAAGTGCTGCTACTTTAGCAAAAGCTTTATCGGCAGCCTCAAAGGTTTTATTTAATACCTCATTATCATGGCAGGCAGAGACAAATCCAGCTTCAAAAGCAGATGGTGCGAGATGAACCCCCTCATCTAACATAGCATGGAAAAAGGTATTAAAGGCAGTAATATTGCTCTCATGTACTTCAGCAAAACGAGTAGGAATACTAGAGCGGAAATAAATACCAAACATTCCCCCAACAGAGTCTGCACTAAAAGCAATATGGTGTTTAGCGGCTTTTTCTTTAAGTCCAGTGATAAGGGCTTCAGTAGCTGATGTTAATTTTTCATAAAATCCGGGGCGAGAGAGAATCTCGAGTGTTTTTAGCCCTGCTGCAACAGAAATGGGATTGCCAGATAATGTTCCTGCTTGATAAACAGCACCCATAGGGGCAATATGTTGCATAATTTCTTTACGTCCACCAAATGCACCGACAGGCATACCCCCACCAATTACTTTGGCTAGGGTGGTTAAATCAGGTTTAATACCTGTAAGCCCTTGCACCCCTTTAGGACCAGCACGAAAACCTGTCATCACTTCATCAAAAATCAATAAAGCACCGTAAGCAGTACATAACTCTCGTAGTCCTTCGAGAAAGCCAACAACAGGTTTTACAAGATTCATATTCCCTGCAATTGGCTCTACGATAATGCAGGCAATATCATGACCGACTTCTTCAAAGGTTTTTTTCACCTTATCTATATCGTTATAGTCTAGTACGATAGTATGACTAACGAATTCGGCAGGAACACCTGCAGAAGAGGGGTTACCAAAAGTCAATAGCCCAGAACCAGCCTTAACAAGCAAGCTGTCTGAATGACCATGATAGCAGCCTTCAAATTTGATAATTTTTTTTCGACCAGTAAAACCACGTGCTAAACGAATAGCACTCATGGTTGCTTCTGTCCCTGAGCTCACAAGGCGTACTTGTTCAATAGAGGGAAGTAACTCGGCAATTTTTTCGGCTAAAACAACTTCTCCCTCGGTAGGTGCACCAAAAGATAGTCCATTGAGTGTAGCATCTTGAACAGCTTTTACGACTTCTGGGTGAGCGTGTCCTACAATAGCAGGTCCCCAAGATCCTAGATAGTCAATATATTGTTTGCCCTCAATATCCCAAATATGAGCGCCTTCGGCTCTGGCGATAAAACGGGGTGTTCCACCGACGGATTTAAAAGCACGAACGGGAGAGTTAACTCCCCCAGGAATAGTTTGTTGCGCACGTTGAAAAATTTCTTGATTAGTCATGATTATTCTGTTTAAAAAGTTGGATAAAATCTTGGCAAGTTTGACGTATATCATCTTGCTCAAATAGACCAGAAATAACAGCAATACTATCTGCACCAGCCTGAATTACCTGATGGGCGTTCTGTAATGTAATGCCACCAATGCCAATGACTGGTGGTGGGTTACTCACAACTGTTTTTATCTGGGAAAATAAGTCTAATGGTGCTTTGACAGCGTTGGGTTTGACGCTAGATGGAAAAACAGCTCCAAAGGCAACGTAATCTGCTCCTTGCTGGATAGCTTGCTGTGCAAGTGATAGTTGATTATAACAACTGACACCGATAAGTAGCGATTTTTGTGTTTGTGTTAGTGTTTTTTTGATATGCAATATATTGCCATCATCTTTTCCGATATGAACAGCAGGAGCACCAATATGTAAGGCGAGTTTCCAATCATCATTAATCACTAACAATGTTCCACTATTTTGGCAGAGAGTAAGTACTTGGGCAGCTTGTTCGCAGGCTTGTTCAAAGGGTATGCCTTTACGCCGCCATTGTAAGGTAGGGATACCTGCTAAACAGACTTGTTCAATGGCTTTTAATAATCGAGGAAAGTCTGTCCATTCGGGGGTAATGCCATAGAGTCCAGAGGGAAATAGTGTATGCATACTCGGTAAAACCTAGGATATCTTAGAAAAAGTATGGTGTGTTTGCTGTAAAATAGCGTACAGTTTATTAATACAGTACGAACTATTTATTGTATAACAAAGGATACTTTTATGCAGAAATGGCAATGTTTAATTTGTAGTTGGGTCTATGATGAGGCAGTTGGTGATCCAGAAGAGGGTATCCCACCTGGTACGAAATGGGAAGATGTCCCTGATGATTGGTCCTGTCCAGAATGTGGAGCAAGTAAGGCAGATTTCCAAATAGTCGCCATTTAAAATAGGTATTATCTTAAAAGCGTTAGCGTAATCAAAGGCTAAGCAAACACAATGGAAAGATATGAGTGATAATGAATCCCTAAATTTAGAGGGGCATTTTTTAATAGCGATGCCTTCTAAGGAGTTAGATCTTTTTGATGGTAGCGTTATTTATGTATTTAGCCATAATGAGGATGGTGCGGTTGGGTTTATTATTAATCAACCCTCTACCATTCCTTTTCATGATTTGGTGGGTGATATAACAGAATATGGTGTAAGTGAAGAAGAAGCCAAAGAAAAAACAGCTCCCCATTTAGTGTATTTTGGGGGGCCGGTTAATGATGATAAAGGGTTTGTTATACATACTTTAGATAAAACATATCGCTCAACCATTGATAAGAGTGATTTGCGTATGACATCTTCTAAGGATATTTTGATTGATATTGCTAAAGGAGAAGGTCCTGTACATTTTATGCTAACGCTAGGCTATGCAGGGTGGGATGCTGGTCAATTAGAAGAGGAGATAGCAGATAATGTTTGGCTAACGGTAAAAGCCTCAACCGATATTATCTTTAAATGCCCCGTTTCTGAGCGTTATTACCGAGCCATCAAATTATTAGGATTTGATCCGAGTTTGTTATCAGGTGAAGCGGGTCATGCATAAAACAGTATTAGCATTTGATTTTGGTTTAAAAAAAATAGGGGTAGCGATAGGTAATACCTTATTAAGAGAGGCAAGCCCCTTGGTAATTATCCGTTCGCAAACGAGGCAAGAACGTTTTGAGCGAATCCAAACCTTATTAGAAGAATGGAAACCAGATATATTAGTGGTAGGATTACCCTTAACGGAAGAAGGGGGTGAGCAGTTTGCATCAGGTCATGCAAGACGATTTGCCAATCAGTTACATGGTCGCTTTCATTTGCCTGTTGTTCTGGTTGATGAAAGAGGAAGTAGTATGCAGGCACAAGAGCGTTTAGGTCGGCATGGTGATGAAGATGATATGGCGGCAGCCATTATCTTAGAAAGGTATTTTGATCATTATCCAAATGAGGTTGTTTAGCTTATCTATCTGTTGCTGTAATCAATATGTAGATAAGCAATCTGATGTAAAATAAACTAACTATTTGAAAGGAAATCATATGCAATTACCTACAGCGGAACAGTTATATATGCAACTCAAAAAAGGGATAGAAGAACTCATAAAAACAAAACCTCTTCATCAAGTACATCTAGTTGGTATTTATTCTGGTGGTGCATGGATTGTGCAGCGCCTTCAAAAAGATTTAAATCTTACAAATGAGGTAGGGTATCTCAATACGAGTTTTTATCGTGATGATTTTCATAAAATAGGGCTTCATACACAGAAACAACCCACACAAATTCTCTTTGATGTAAATGATAAGCACATTATTGTGGTGGATGATATTCTTTATACGGGTCGTACGATTCGTGCCACGATGAATGAGTTATTTGATTATGGTCGTCCAGCTTCTATTGCACTGGCAGTCTTAATTGATCGAGGTGGTCGTCAGTTACCGATTGAGGCAAATGTTGTTGGTGGCTATATTCCATTAGCACAAGGTACAAATTTCGTTCTTTCATATAATGAACAGCATTTATTTGATATAGCAATTGAAAAGGAAAAAAGCGGTGTTTAATCCTCAACTTAACCGACATGGAGAGCTCACGCATTTATTGACAACAGAGGGGCTTCCCAAAAATATTATTACGCATATTCTGGATACAGCACAAAGCTTTGTCCCTCTTGCCGATAGAGAGGTTAAAAAAGTACCTTTATTACGAGGAAAGAGCGTATTTAATTTATTTTTTGAAAATTCTACACGTACGCGTACAACCTTTGAAATTGCCGCAAAACGTTTATCAGCTGATGTATTTAATTTAAATATTAGTTCTTCCTCAACCTCAAAAGGGGAGACCTTATTAGATACTATTAGCAATTTAACGGCGATGCAAGCAGATATATTTGTGGTTCGTCATGAAATGAGTGGAGCCCCTTATTTAATTGCTCAGCACGTTAATCCGCATATTCATGTGGTTAATGCAGGTGATGGTCGTCATGCTCATCCGACACAAGCCTTATTGGATATGTACACGATTCGCCACTTTAAAAAAGATTTTTCTAATCTAACGGTAGCCATTGTGGGTGATATTCTTCATTCTCGAGTGGCACGTTCTGATATTCATGCTTTAACAACACTAGGTGTACCTGAAATTCGTGCTATAGCACCGTGGACATTATTACCGAGTGGTTTAGAGCAAATGGGTGTCCGTGTCTTTACCGATATGAAAGAAGGTTTAAAAGATGTTGATGTCATTATTATGTTGCGATTACAGAATGAGCGTATGAAAGGGGCTTTATTACCGTCACCTCAAGAATATTTTAAAGAGTATGGTTTGACAGAGGAAAAATTAGCCTTAGCAAAATCGGATGCAATTGTGATGCACCCTGGACCTATGAATAGGGGCGTAGAGATTGATTCAGCTGTAGCTGATGGTTCTCAAGCGGTTATCTTAGATCAAGTAACCTTTGGTATTGCAGTGCGTATGGCAGTGATGAGTATTGTGGCAGGAGCAAGCGTATGAAATTAAGAATTATAAATGGACGATTATTAAATCCTAGTACACAGCAAGATGAGTTAGCAACGATTGATATTGCAGAGGGTAAGATTGTAGGGATTAATACAATAGATGGTTTTGTGCCTGATCAAACGATTGATGCTTCTCATAAAGTTGTTATCCCTGGATTAGTGGATTTATCGGTGCGTCTTAAAGAACCAGGAAATGAACACCGTGCTACTTTGGCATCTGAAATGAAGGCAGCAATAGCGGGAGGGGTAACAAGTTTAGTCTTACCACCCGATACTGACCCAAGTTTAGATGAGCCGGGTTTGGTACAAATGCTTAAAAATCGGGCTAGGCAATTAAATCAAGCTCATCTTTACCCCTTAGGGGCTTTAACAGTAGGGCTTAAAGGGGATATTCTTACCGAGATGGCAGCCTTAACAGAAGCAGGTTGTATTGGATTTTCTCAAGCAAATAAAGGCTTATTAAATTTAACCGTATTAAGCCGAGCCATGCAATATGCCAGAACATTTGATTGTACGCTATGGATTCAACCCTCTGATGCTGATTTAGCGGGGGCTGGTGTTGCGGCAAGTGGCGCTTTTGCTTCTCGATTAGGTTTATCAGGTATTCCTGTTCAAGCTGAAACCATTGCGTTACATGCTTTATTTGAGCTTAATCGCAACCCTCGTGTTCGTTTACACTTATGCCGATTAAGTAGCGCGGAAGGGATTGATTTAGTACGTCATGCAAAAGCACAAGGTATGCCTGTAACGTGTGATGTCTCTGTTAATCATCTTCATTTAATTGATAGTGATATTGGTTTCTTTGATAGTAATTATCGCCTTTATCCTCCTTTACGTTCTCAGCGAGATCGAGATGCAATTACACAAGGTTTATTGGACGGTACAATTGATGCGATTTGTTCAGATCATAATCCACTCGATGATGAAGAAAAACTATTGCCTTTTGGCGAAGCGGTTCCTGGAGCAACAGGGGTAGAGTTATTATTTAGTCTTGTCTATAAATGGGCAATCGAGAATCGTATTCCTCTCTTAGAGGCTTTGGCAAAAATTACCCTTAATCCATATCGGATTTTATCTTTAAGTGGTAAAAATCAAGTACCCGTATCAGGGCAATTAACTGTTGGTGCTCCTGCTGATTTGGCAATTGTGGATTTAGATGAAAGTTGGCAAGTGAATGATAAAAACTTAGTTAGCCAAAGTGCCTATACACCCTTTAAAAATTATGAAGTTCCTGCAAAAGTCAAAATGACCATTGTTGGTGGTCAAGTGGTTTGGCAGTAGGGAGAGAATATTGGCTTACTTGCGTTTTAGTGTACGATTATTCTTTTTAGTTATTTGGCTAATAATTGGTTTATTAATCGTATCTTTATCATTTCCTTGGCTAAAGAAAAATACCAGAGAGACGATTGTGCGGTATTGGTCATACTACTTAATGAAGATGACAGGTGTGCATATTCAGCAAGAGGGAAAACCTATTTTAGATGCACCTGTTATGTTGGTGGCTAACCATGTCTCATGGATTGATATTTTTATTATTAATAGCCAACGAGCGACCTCATTTATTGCAAAAGCAGAAATTCGTCAATGGCCAGTGATTGGTTGGTTAGTTGGGGCTGTGGGGACTATTTTTATTCAAAGAGGCTCAAAATCAGATGTTGTTACCATCAATGCTAGTATGAAAGCCCATTTTGATCAAAATACGTGTATTGGTCTATTCCCTGAGGGGACGACAAGTGATGGGTTAAGTATTCTGCATATGTATAGTGGTTTATTAGAGGGTGCAATGAATGCCCGAGTTCCTATTCAGCCTGTTGCCCTCTTATTCTATTATCAACAACAACGTAGTGGTCGAGTAGCGTTTATTGGTGAACAAACCTTATTAGCCAATATGTGGGTATTATTGAGTAGTAAAGATGTAGGGGTAACTGTACGGTTTTTGCCACCAGTTACAAAAGCGGGGGAAGAGGTATTGATTACTCGTCAAGAACTCATTGAACAGATCCGTGAGATTTTGCTGAAAGAAGTGAGTGTGGAGTAACAGTAAAAGATTGTTGCTTAATTGATAGTTAAATTAAGTAGTTATAATATTATTTAAGATATAAACTATTTTTAGTGATGAAATAACCCCTTTGTCTATAGGGGTTATTTTTTGTATAGATTTAATCTATATTAACCCTCTCTTGCCACCGCCAATGGTGAAAATGTTTGTGCGGTTGGCATAACCTCAATACGATTAATATTGACATGAGGAGGTTGTTGGTTAATCCATAATACGATATTAGCAATATCCTCAGGGCTAACATATTGTACATTTTCATAGACCTTTGCTGCTTTATCATCATCGCCTTTAAAGCGGATATTAGAAAATTCTGTTCCACCGCATAACCCTGGCTCAACATTACTCACGCGGATAGCTGTGCCTGCTAAATCGGCACGTAAATTTAAACTAAATTGTTTTACAAAGGCTTTTGTTCCTCCATAGACATTACCGCCTGGATAGGGATATGAACTCGCAATGGAACCAATATTGATAATATGCCCACTATTCTTAGCAACCATTTCGGGTAGAATAAAGCGTGTGATAGCGACTAATCCTTTGATATTTGTATCAATCATGGTGAACCAATCGTTTAAATTGGCTTTGTCTGCTGATTCTAAACCGAGTGCTAGCCCAGCATTATTCACTAATAAATCGATAGATTGCCACTGACTAGGGCGGTTTGTTAGTTGTTTTTCTATGGCATTAATGTCCTGAATATCAAAAACAAGCGGTAAGAATTGCTCTCCAAATTGAGCGGAGAGTTCTTCTAAACGTTCACCTCTTCTACCTGTTCCGATGACACGGTAGTTGGTTTGGAGAAGTGTTTTGCAAATGGCTAAACCAAAACCAGACGTTGCGCCTGTTACTAATGCGGTTTTCATCTTATATTCCTTTTAAGAGAGTGCTTTATAGGCTAATGATAGCATTAATAGACCAACGGTAATCACTAAAACCTTTTTAATAATTTCACCATTGGAGTGAATAGCATGAAGACTACCAAAATGATTACCTAGTAAGTTGGCGATAATCATAGGAATACCAATAAGGAATGCCATTTTTCCTGCGATTAAAAAAGAAACAAAAGCGCCTATATTAGAGGCGAAATTAAAGATTTTGGAGGTAGCAGAGGCTTGAAGTAAGGGTAATTTATTAATAATAAAGAGAGCGATAATAAAGATACTCCCTGTTCCCGGTCCAAAAAAACCATCATAGAAACCAACAATTAGGCAGGTGATAAATACGGCTAGAGCAGATTTTTTAATCTCTGTTCCTGATGGATTTTTAACGAGTAATTTCCCTTTAAATAAGGTGGCAAGTAAGCCTAAAGGAAGAAGTGCAAAGATAATATAGTTAATCACATGAGTGGGTAACATTAAAATAGCCTCTGCTCCTAAATAAGCCCCTAATAAAGCAGAAATAATACCAACAGGGACAATTTGCCAAATAATAGCACTACTTTTCATAAAGTTTTTAATGGCGGCAATTGTTCCAATGGTACTGACGAGTTTTTCTTGTCCTAGGGCTAATTGAGGAGGTAAGCCGACCATTAAGAAAGAGGGGATTAAAATGAGACCTGCGCCACCAGCAATAGCATCAATATAGCCTGCCACAAAAGAAGCAATAATTAATAATAAAAGTCCTAAATAAAAATACTGTGCAATAATACTGCCGTCAATAAAGGTAGGGTTCATAAATACTCCTATGCTGTTTTTAAGTGATGATGACAATCTGGTGAGACAAAGAGATGATGCGGTGGTTTTTGATTAAACTACATCATCGAATAAATGTGCTATTTAGGTAAGTAGAATAATTATTGTATAAGGTGAGCTGATATAAAATGTATATCAAAAAGGCTACCTGTTATTATGTTATTAATAAATAGGTCTTATTAAGGTTGCCATTCCAAATCTTTGGCATATAGATGATAAAAATGATTTTCTTTGATAAAAGAAAGAGCTTTCTCGTATAGTGCATTATTGCTTAGCATAGCTTTCCTCTGCTGTAATGGTTTTTATATATCAACTGATGTTACTGCTATAAGATAATTTTTATCTAAAACTTATAAGTGAACAATTAGTAAAAACCATTACAAAAATACACGTTTTATTTCTATTTCTTTCCTTTTCCTTCGCAATCTACTTGTACGAGTTTACGGTCGTTAAGACGAATAGCACTCAGTTTTCCTCCCCATACACAACCGGTATCAAGTGCTAATAAGTGTTTGCGAACCATTAAACCTAGTGTTGACCAATGACCAAAGATAATCGTTGTTTTCTCTGTTTTACGGTTAGGTACATCAAACCAAGGTAGTAAGTTAGCACTTTTATGGTTAGAGGGTGAGTCTTTAGAGCCAAATTCCATTGAGCCATCGGGATAACACATTCGCATTCGAGTAAGTGCATTGATAATAACTCGGCGACGTTTTGAACCAGTGAGGGAGTCTCGCCAACGATTAGGCTCATTACCATACATTTTTTGAAGGTATTTCTTCCACTGTTTAGATTGCAAAACCTCTGCAATTTCATCAGCGAGTTTGATGGTTTTTTTGACATCCCAATTTGCCATTACCCCAGCATGAACCATTAAGTGATCATATTGATAATGAGCCAGTGGACGATGGCGTAACCAGTGAATGATTTCTTCTGCATCAGGGGCATATAAAATCTCATCAATCGTATCGGATTTATTTTGATGACGAATACCTGCATAGACCGCTAAGAGGTGCAAATCATGATTGCCTAAGACACAGACAGCTCTGTCCCCTAAACTCATAATGGTGCGTAGGGTGCGCAATGAGGATGGTCCTCGATTAATTAAATCCCCAGCAAACCAGAAATGTGCATTAGGGTCTTCGGCAATTTCAGGGTGTTGAAGTAAATCATCAAGGGCATTACAGCAACCTTGAACATCTCCAATTGCCCAAATAGTAGGATTTGTCTTATTTTGCATGAATAAAAGTACTCGGTTTGCTTCGCCGCTCTATAAGATAAAGCGCTGTAAAGGCAAGGGTTAAAGCAATAATGTTGGGTAGTAAGGCGGTGAGCCAAGGGGGTAAATTATTAAGCATACCGACATTAAGGGCAAGCTGATTTGCCATAAAGAAAATAATGCCTATTAAAATACCGATAAAAATCTTAGCACCAACACCACCTTTTCGATTCTGTACAAAACCAATAGGAGCGGCAAGGGTAATCATGACTAAGAGGGTGAAAGGATAGCTACCCTTACGCCATAAAGCAACAATATGCCGATTGGATTGTAAGTGGTTTTCTTCAAGATATTGAATATAGTTCAATAAATTAATGGTTGACATACGGTCAGGCTGTAGTTCTGTCGCCACAAGACGTTCTGTTGTTAAGGATGTGGGGAACTCAAGCTGATTTAATTGTTGAATAGAAGATACCTGTTGAATAGGGGCATCTGCTTGGCTTAATGTGGTTTGAATATCAATGAGACTGGTGGTGATATTGACGTGATTAAGGCTTAATATCCCATTTTGTAGTGCAGCTTTTTGAGCGGTTATCATACGAGAAAACTCATTCTTTTGGGTGTTGTACTCAAAAATAACAACTGTAGAAATTTCATTGAGAGAGTTTAGTTTGCGGATATTAATCACACGATAATGGCTATCATCAATAGGCTCTCTAAACCAATAACCACTATTCATTTTATTGCTGCTTTTTCCTAAAACGGAGAGGGTTACTTCACTGGTTTTTTCTTCGGCAAAGGGGGTTGCAATCTCTGATAATAGGGTGGCGATTACCATAATAGGAATCGTAATGACCCAAAGCATTAAGAGTAGTTTTTTACTACTGATTCCTGAAACACGAAGAATGACTAATTCATTACGTTGAGCCAATCCTGCTAAAGCAATGACAGCACCAATTAAAAGGCTGATAGGAAGTAAATCGTATAAACGGGTAGGGATTTGTAGGGCTTGTAAATAAAGCATCGAAAGAAATGAAAAACGCTCATTAAGATTATCAAGCGTATCAATCATTTCAAAGAAAGTAAAAAGCCCTAGTAGCACAAGCATCACTCCTAGTGTGGTGCGATAGATTTCACTGGCAAGATAACGGCGAGCTGTTCTCATAAAAATATTATGATGATAAATCAAGTAGAATGGCTTATTATAATAGATTGTGGCGATTTATTAGAGTGATTTTTTGTTTCATTGTAAAGTATAGAAAGAGAATGAAATCGTCATAAAATTTTCATATAAATATGTCATGTATTTTCTGGTAGTATCTATGCTATATCGATAGGAGTATTAACGAATGAATAGCATTAAAGTGGTTTATCAAGGGGCATTACAACAACAGGTTACACACTTAGCAAGTGGGCAACAGTTTTTGACTGATGGTCCTTTGGCAGCGGGTGGAAAGGGCGAATTATCTGCTCCGACAGATTTACTTGTTTCTGCTTTAACAACATGTGCAATGACAATTATGGCGCTTAAAGCTGAAAGTGCAGGTGCTAGTTTTAATGGTTGCTATGCAGAAAGTGGTAAAACAGTTTCTATGGAAGATTTTAGCGTCGTAAAAATAGAAATTACTTTTTATCTAAAAGCCGCATATTCGCCTGAATTACGTCAAATACTAGAGAGTGCAACAACAGAAATGTGTATTGTTGGACGTAGTTTACACCCTAGTTTAGAACAAAAGTTTAATTTTATTTATCAATAGAAAATATAGGGTGAGCATCTTTTGGAATATTAATTGATATTTAAAAAATGTATTTACTCTATTTTGTATGTTAATAATAGATATATGTATCTAAAGGGCTATAACTATAGCCCTTAGCATTGGTGGTGAGTGGATTAAGTGCTTTGTATTGAGTGTAAATCATGTCGAAGAGTCTTAATAACACTATCCACATCAGGATAATAGTGATTCCAAATAAAGAAAGCCTCGGCACCTTGATAGACTAACATACCCAAACCATCTGAACATTGTTTGACACCATATTGTTGTGCTTGCTCTAAAAAGGGTGTATTACCGCTATGGGTATAGACCATATCATAAGTAAAATAGGTGGATGTAAAAAGAGAGGAAGATATAGGTAAAGCTGTATTATCTAGGCTACTAGCACTTGCATTGATAATAATATCCCACTGATTAGGAATATCCGTTAATCCACTGGCACTGATGGGAATAGGGGTATAAGCCTGAAAAGTTTTGGCAATATCCTGTGCTTTACTTGCCGTACGATTTGCAATATGTAAGAGAGCACATTCTTCTTGTAATAACGGTAGAATAACCCCTCTTGTGGCACCGCCAGCTCCTAGAATCAGAATACGTTGATTTTTTAAGGAAATTCCTTGTCGCTTTATATCATTAACAAGACCAATACCATCGGTATTATCGCCATGTAAAAAACCATTCTCTATCCATAAGGTATTGACAGCGCCTGCTGTTTTTGCCCGTTCTGTTAAGTGATGCTGTGCGAGTAAAAAAGCCTCTTGTTTAAAAGGAACGGTAATGTTAAGACCTTTTCCCTCTTGTTGAAAAAAAGAATGTACAGCGTTAGTAAAATGATGGGGTTCAATTAATTCTTTTGTATAACGAAAAGGTGTTAAACCACATTGTGCCGCAAATAAATGATGCATACGGGGGGATAGACTATGTTGGATAGGATAACCAAAAACCGCAAAATGGGACATTATGATAATTCCTCTGTAGGGGATGAATGAATAGCCACCAAACGGCAGGATACCGTTAATTGATATAAATCTATGCCAAGAATATCAATCTCAATTGGCGTTCCTTTTTCTAACTCAGGTAAATCAAGTAGTGAGGTGGTAAGTGGTAGATGATCAAAACGAATAATCGTATCCCTTATTACTGTAGCCGTTGTACGCTGAATATGGTTTTGTTCTAGATACCGTAAACACCAATATCGTTCCATTTTATGTTGATGGTCAAGATAACTGGTGTATTTGGATTCAAATGCATTAATAATAGAGAAAATCGCAGGGTCTTTGGGCTTGTAAGGGGCAACAAGACGAGCGGAAATACCATGCTTAACAGCAGCAATCAGCTGAGTTTGATTAAATAAGTCAATATAACGTCGTAAAGGAGAAGTTGTCCATGCGTAAGATTCTACCCCAATGGCTTCGTGAGGTAAGCAATGTGTACTGATACGAACACGTCCATTTTGCTGTGAACGGAAAATCCCTGGTAGTCCCAATTCATCTAAGTATTTTGCCCAACGACTATTACATAGAATCATAAATTCAGCGACCATCTTATCCAATGGTGCATTGCGCATACGAGGGGTAAGAATGAGCTTAGCATCTGGATCATCAGGAGATCCTTCAAGATTAAATAAATATTCTACACGGTCGGATATTTCAGGCTTACCACGGTATTCTTCTCTGGCTTTCAAAAGGTGCTTGGCAAATGCCCACATCGGTTTAAAAAGAGTGCCGTGTGGTATATCACTTGTTGGATTTTCTAGTGTTTCTTTTGTAAGCAGCGATTCTAAGTGGTTGGTTCTAAGGTTTGCTTGAATAAAGACTTGCTCTAATCGAGTTTCTTCCTTTTGGATTTCTCCTGTTGTGATATTGGCTGTGATATAGAGTGATAGGGTGGGGCAATACTTGCCTTCATCTAAAGAAAAGGCTTTAATCAGTGCCTCTTCTTGCATAGGAATCTTATCCCCTGGAAAGTAAACAGTGGACATACGTTGGCGAGCGGCTAAATCAAGTGCAGAATCCCTATCAATGACTAAAGCAGGACAAGCAATATGGATACCAAATATAAAGTTTTCCGTATCAATGGGTTGAATACTAAATGCATCATCTATTTCTGTTGTAGAAAGATCATCAATAGAAAAAGCTTTTACGGTAGCTTGAGGAAGTGGCTCTGGTGTGGGAATAGGATAAGTAGGATTATCTATCCCTTTAGGGAAATATTGACCAAAAAAACTTGCACGGTGTACTGCTAATGCATGAGGGAAAACACGCAGTTTTAGTAAGAGTTCAGCCACACTTAAACCAGTCTGTTCAAGTACTTGACTAAAGGCTTTCCATTCTAGTGTATTTTTATTGGGTGTATTTAAAAAGCTGGGGAGAATCTCTTTTAAGGCTTCAGGTGTTTCTCCGCGTAACATTGCATCCGCCCATTCTTGCTGTTGTTGGGCTTGTTGCCTTTTCTTTTCTTGTGCTTGAAGCGCTGCCTGTAAAATCTCTTGTGGTGCTGCTAAAAATACTCCTTTTCCTTTTCGATGAAAATAGATAGGATGATGATATAAACACAATAATAGGGCAGTTTGTTCGAGTGTTCGTGCGTGATCACCATAGTATTCTTTGGCGAGTCTTATTGCATTAAAAGCATCTGTGGGGGCAATCTCCCAGAGAAAATTAATATCAATATCAGCAGCTAACACACCAGCTTTATCAAGTAAAGTATGAGGGTCTTCATCATCAAATGACCATATTAGGTTAGCACGTTTAATTTTGCTGCGCTTTCCTGAAGCAGTTTCTACTTGTAAGCTGGTTTCTGCTTCTGACAAAATAGTGCCTGTCTTAAATTGACCAGATTCTTCAAATAATACGTACATCAATAGTAAGAAATATTAGGGATTAAAAACAAAGTCTAAGATAAGTGGTAAATAATATGCAAAACCACTGAAAGCATGATCTTCATGATTGACGATTAATTGCTTTGCTCCTTTATAGCGTGCTTGCATTTCTTGCCAATCTAATAATTCATCTTGTTTACTGGCTAGTAAAAAGAAGCGTTCAGGGTACTGAATTTGCGGTATAAATAAAGAAGAAAGTTCTTTAATATAATCAGCGGTAAAGATAAAGGGTTCTTCTGAGTAGTATTGTGTGCGTACTTCTAGTTGGGTGGATAAATCACGAGGAGCATAAACACTAGGATTAATACACACGGCTCGACAACCCAATGTTTCGGCTAAATAAGTAGCATAATAACCCCCAAGTGAAGAACCAATCACACAAAGCGTTTCTTTTGGGGTATCAGCGATTAATTTTAAGCATAAATCAATGGCTTGTTTGGGTGAAGCAGGTAGTGCAGGTGATAGCAGTAGATGTGCTTCACCTCGTTCTTGCATCACTTTTTCTAACAATTGTGACTTTTCTGATAAAGGGCTTGAGCGGAAACCGTGTAAATATAAAATCATATTAATACTATCATCTCTGTAATGCGTTAAGTAGCTTATCATGCAGACCACCAAAACTACCATTACTCATAATAAGAATGTGATCGCCTGATTGAGCGATATCGGCAATGGCGTGTTTTAATGCTTCAATATCATGGAATATCTTGACTTTATGTGCATCTTGACCAAAAATAGACTCAGGAGTCCAGCCTAAAGCATGTTTACCTTGTGTTTCTCCGTAACAAAAAGCAATATCAGCTTGGGCAAGTGCTTCTGGTAAGCGAGCTGCCATTGTGCCAAGTTTCATGGTATTAGAACGTGGCTCTAGTACGGCAATAATACGTTCTTTTCCTACTTTTTGACGTAAACCATCTAGTGTTGTTGCAATAGCTGTGGGGTGATGTGCAAAATCATCATATACTTTAATATGGTTTACTTCACCACGAAGCTCCATGCGACGGCGGATGCCTTTAAATTCATTGAGTGCTGTAATTGCAATAGTAGGATCAATGCCGATAGAATAAGCTGCAGCAATAGCGGCTAAGGCATTATAAATATTATGTATTCCAGTATGAGACCATTGAACAGTACCTATAACATTGTGTTGATGGATGACTTCAAATTGCTGCCCTGCGGCATCATACTGTCTGTATTGCCAATTGGCATCTTGTCCAAAATAATCTTGTCTTGACCAAATCCCTCTAGCTAAGACTCTTTGCAAAGCCTCATCATGACGAGGTGTGATGACAACCCCACTTTTTGCTATCGTACGAACTAAGTGATGAAATTGTGTTTCAATCGCTGCTAAATCAGGGAAAATATCCGCATGGTCATATTCTAAGTTATTGAGAATAGCCGTACGAGGGTGGTAATGTACAAATTTAGAGCGTTTGTCGAAAAAGGCGGTATCGTATTCATCCGCCTCAATCACAAAATATTGATTTTCAGGTGCAAACCTTGCTGATATACCAAAATCACTTGCAATTCCACCAATCAGAAAGTTTGGTTTTAAACCGGCTTTTTCAAGAATCCAAGCGAGCATAGAGCTTGTAGAGGTTTTTCCATGAGTTCCAGCAACGGCTAAAACATACTGTTGTCGAAGAATATGATCACCTAACCATTGTGGTCCTGATGTATAGGGAAGATTTTGCTCCAGAATTGCTTCCATCAGCGGATTACCACGAGTAACGACATTACCAATAATGTATAAATCAGGATTAAGTGCTATTTGTTCTTCACCAAAACCCTCAATAAATTCAATGCCTTGTTCGCTGAGTTGAGTACTCATAGGAGGATAAACTCCTGCATCGCAACCTGTTACTTTATGTCCTGCTGCTCGTGCGATTAAGGCAAGCCCACCCATAAATGTTCCGCCAATACCTAGTATATGAATATGCATTATGCTCTCTTGTTATGTTGTGATGGGTATATTTTAGCAAACCAAACGAAGTTTTTATAATATAAAATTGAATTGGAAAAAGAAGATGGTTTGAGCGACATAAAGTGCCTTTACCCATACTAGATATAAAAAGGTAATGTATCAATAGTACATCAATTTATGTTTTATTTTAAATTAGAAATAGTTAATTCAAAATCACTGCATATAGTGATAGGGTATTTAAATTATGTTGAATTTGTTTTAATAAATTTAAATTTACTATGCATTATTTTCAATAATAGATATATAAGTGAGATAAGCATAGTCTTTTTTCAATATAAATAAGTATTTCCATCATGGTGTAAAACAAGATAGATAAAAGAAATCTATCAATATTCAAAAGAATGGATGATATAAAATACTTGCACAGTTCCTATAACTCTTCTATGATTAAGGTATCTTTTTACTCTTTTTAAAAAGAGTGTTATTTAACTATCGTGATAAAGAGGTACGTGTCATGAAACAAAGAAAATGGTGCTTACTGGGTATGTTAGCAATGCTAACTTGGAATATAAGTTTTGCTGATACAGTGGTTAATCAAACAGAGGCGGTTGAGCAAGAAAAAGTAACAGAACATATTATTAGAACCCCTCAAATTGATGCAGAAGCGTTAGAGAAATTTTGGCAACTCACACTTGAAAATACAAAGGGAGAAAAGGGTACAATGGCTCCCTTTAAAGGTAAGCCAGTATTAGTTAATTTCTGGGCAACATGGTGTGCACCTTGTGTAAGGGAAATGCCTCTTTTAGATCAAGTGAGTAAGCAATATCCTAACGTACCGTTTGTTGGTATTGCCTTGGACTCTATTAAAAATATGCAAAAGTTTGAGGAAAAGGTAAACGTCTCTTACCCCTTATGGCGAGTGGAACTTAAACAGCTAAAACTCATTCGTCAGTTAGGTAATTCAAAAGGAGGATTACCTTTTACAGCACTATTTAATGAGAGAGGTGAGATTGAATCGGTATTTTTAGGGGAATTACATGAAAAAACAATTAAAGAGATGTTGCAATCCTTGAATTTGGATTAAAATATTTCAATATTGCTAAATGAGTGGACAAAAGTACGTTTTTGTCATTAAATAGACGATAAATTGATATTGGAGAAGACATGTCTTCCAAAGTTTTAGTGATTAATGGGCCTAATTTGAATTTATTAGGAATGAGAGAACCTCATATCTATGGGGCATTAACACTTGAGCAAATTAATCAGAACCTTTCTCAAAAAGGGACAGAGTGGGGGGTAGAATGTGTTTTTTTCCAAAGTAATAGCGAGGGAGAGCTGATTAATCGGATTCACCAAGCAATGGGTAATATAGATTATATTATCATCAATGCAGGTGCATATACACATACAAGTATTGCCATTCGTGATGCTTTATTAGGTGTTGCTATTCCTTTTATCGAGGTACATTTATCAAATGTGCATCAACGAGAAGCTTTTCGACATCATTCTTATTTAGCAGATAAAGCGGTTGCTGTTATTTGTGGGCTAGGTGCTTTTGGATACGAAGCTGCTTTATCTTATATTGCCAAGCAATCATAAAGGGTGTGGCATTAAATTAATGCCATGAAATTATTATCCACATTGGAAAAGATTATGGATCTTAGAAAGTTAAAAACACTTATTGATTTAGTTGCTGAATCAGGTATTGCAGAATTAGAAGTGACAGAGGGTACAGATAGTAAAGTACGTATTGTTAAATTTGGTGCAGCAGCCCCTCAGGTACAGCAGTATGTTGCACCAGTAGCACCTGTTGTTGCTGATGTGCCAGTATCAGCGCCTGCGGCAGTAGCAGCCAGTGCAGAAGAAGCAGTCATGACAGGTCATGTGGTTAAAGCACCAATGGTGGGTACTTTCTACCGAGCGCCAAATCCAAGTGCTCCTCCATTTGTAGAGGTAGGTACTGCGGTAAAAGAAGGTGATTCGCTTTGTATTATTGAAGCGATGAAATTATTAAATGAAATTGAAGCAGATAAAACAGGCGTTATTAAGCAAATTCTTGTTGAGAATGGTGAACCTGTAGAATTTGGTCAACCTTTATTTGTGATTGCCTAAGAGGCTTCTATTATGTTTAGAAAAATTCTGATTGCTAACCGTGGTGAAATCGCATTGCGTATTCAGCGTGCTTGCCATGAGTTAGGTATAAAAACAGTGGTGGTTCATTCAGAAGCCGATCGTGATGCAAAGTATGTCCGTTTAGCCGATGAGTCTGTGTGTATTGGTCCTGCTGCCCCTCAACAGAGTTATCTTCATATGCCTGCTATTATTGCAGCAGCAGAGGTTACTGATGCTGAGGCTATTCATCCAGGATATGGTTTTTTATCAGAAAATGCAGATTTTGCTGAGCGC
Source organism: Pelistega ratti (assembly GCF_009833965.1). Classification (NCBI taxonomy): domain Bacteria; kingdom Pseudomonadati; phylum Pseudomonadota; class Betaproteobacteria; order Burkholderiales; family Alcaligenaceae; genus Pelistega; species Pelistega ratti. The sequence continues at coordinate 1,370,941 of NZ_CP047165.1, read as the reverse complement.
GTAGAGCGTAGCGGTTTTGTCTTTATTGGCCCTCGACCAGAAACTATTCGTACTATGGGTGATAAGGTCAGTGCTAAACAGGCAATGATTGAGTCTGGTGTTCCTGTTGTTCCCGGTTCAGAAGGTGCTTTACCTGATGATCCAAACTATATTCTTGAAACAGCAGAACGTATTGGTTACCCTGTTATTATTAAAGCGGCTGGTGGCGGTGGTGGTCGTGGTATGCGCGTAGTACATACAGAAGCTGCTCTTTTAACCGCAGTACAAATGACCAAAACAGAGGCTTCTGTTGCGTTCAATAATCCAGACGTTTATATGGAAAAATTCCTTGAAAATCCTCGTCATATTGAAATTCAAGTATTAGGGGATGGTGAGGGGCAAGCGGTTTGGTTAGGTGAACGGGATTGTTCTATGCAACGCCGTCATCAAAAAGTCATTGAAGAAGCACCTGCACCAGGGATTGATCGTGAGTTGATTAATACGATTGGTGAGCGTTGTGCGGCTGCTTGCCGTAAAATGAAATATCGTGGAGCGGGTACGTTTGAGTTCTTGTATGAAAAAGGCGAATTTTACTTTATTGAGATGAATACGCGTATCCAAGTAGAGCATACGGTAACAGAATGCATTACAGGGATTGATCTTGTGCAAGAACAGATTAAAGTAGCAGCTAAAGTACCTTTTGGATTAAAACAAGAGGATATTAAGCTTGTTGGTCATGCGATTGAATGCCGAATTAATGCAGAAGATCCGTATAATTTTATTCCTTCTCCAGGTACAATTACGGCGTGGCATACCCCAGGAGGTCCGGGTGTACGCTTAGATTCTCATGTTTATACGGGTTATCGTGTTCCTGCTAATTACGACTCGATGATTGGTAAGCTAATTACTTATGGGGCGACACGTCAGCAAGCACTTGCTCGTATGTATATTGCTTTATCTGAGATGGTCGTAGAAGGAATCAAAACCAATATTCCTCTGCATCGTGATTTAATTAGAGATGCTAACTTTGAGGAAGGTGGTACCACCATTCATTATCTTGAAGAAAAATTAAGCGAACTGGTTAAATAAGGCATTCGTTTAATGTTTTCTTTTTTACGAACCCCGTCCATCTGGTCGGGGTTGTATTTTACTTTTATGTATTAAAGGGTAGTCTTATGCGCGAACTTGTCCTCTCGAGCTTAGAAAGTGAAGCTGAACAATTATCAGATATATTACTTGAGTGTGGTGCTTTATCGGTATCTGTTGAGGATGCTGATTTTAATACAGAGAATGAAAAGCCTTTATTTGGAGAACCGGGAACAGAACCAGAAGTGCAGGCTTGGACGCGTAATTATGTCATTGCCTTATTACCAGATGATTTAACAGTAGAACAACTATTAAGTGATTTACAATCCCTCACGGGTAAGGACTTTTCGACTGAAGCGCATATACGAGAGGTTGCCAATGAGGATTGGGTACGATTAACCCAAGCACAGTTTGACCCTATCCAAATAGCAGAGTATATTTGGATTGTTCCTAGTTGGCATAAAGAAAACCCACAGATTGTTGCCGCTAATCAAAATAAAAAAAATATCTTTATTGAGCTAGACCCGGGATTAGCCTTTGGTACAGGTAGCCATCCAACGACACACCTTTGTGCAGAATGGTTAGCTAAAAATATACAGCAAGCAAATTCTGTATTAGATTATGGACATGGTTCAGGCATTTTAGCGATTATTGCTAAAAAATTGGGCGCAGGAAATGTCATGGGTGTCGATATTGATGAGCAGGCGGTTACAACAGGGGGGTATAATGCTAAAAATAATCACGTTGATATTCAGTTTATGTTACCAGATGGTTTAGGATCTGGTCAGTTTGATATTGTTGTCGCTAATATTCTTTCTAACCCACTCAAAGTATTAGCACCTATGCTTGCTGCACGAGTGCGTGAAGGTGGGCATCTTGTCTTGTCAGGGGTGTTAGAACGTCAGGCAGATGAGGTGATAGATGCTTATGCTCCTTTTATTCAGTTACAAGTGTGGCAAGCTGAAGAAGGGTGGGTTTGTTTACATGGTGTGAAATAAATCATGATGAAAACACGTTGTCCTATATGTGATACTGTTTTAAAAGTTAATCAACAGCAGGTTGAGCAACGTCAAGGTATGGTACGTTGTGGTGTATGTCGTCAAGTATTTAATGCGGTAGAACATCTTTATGAGGAAGAAGATTATCCTATTTTGACAGAGGAAGATACTCCCGAAGAAGAGGCGGGGGCTATTGCCATACAGAAACGTGCTGTTCCTTCTCCTCGAGTAGAGGAACATCGTACAAAATTTGTTGAGGGTATAACAACAACTACTCATACAGAACCAGTTTCTCATTATAAAGAACCTGTTATTGTTGAATCGGTTTATCAACCACAACCTTCAGCACAACAAGCTGCGGTACATATTCATCTTAATAATACACAACCTACCGCTCAGCAAAGGGATCGCATAGGGGAAAGCAATCATCATTATATTGGAAGTCGTTCTGTACATGATGGGCGAGCTTATGATGAACCTTTTTCCGTGCAGGGAGAAAGAGCCTATTCAGATGAATATGAGCGAGAAAGTCATTCTTCTTTCATTTGGTTAATTATTGCTTTGGTAGCTTTATTGCTCATGGTTGGGCAATTTTTATATGTCTTTCGTAATCAGCTTGCAAGTGCTTTCCCTAAGACGCAGCCGTTTATTACACAGCTATGTAGTTTGTTGAAATGTGAAGTAAATTTACAAAAATCAGCTCATAGTATTGGTCTTGAAAATGCTTCTTTATCAGAAGATAAATCACGAACAGTGAAAGTTGGAGAATATGCCTTACTACTACATGTTACCTTAGTGAATAAAACGGCTAGTACACAGGAATGGCCTGTACTTGGTTTAAGTTTAAAGAATGAAACAGGTGCCGTGATGAGTAGTCGGAATATTATGCCAAAGGATTATTTAGTGGCGGATCAACTGATGAAGCCTTTTATGGCAAATACTAAAGTACCTATAACTGTTCCATTTGTTTTTTCTGGGCAAATGGTTAAAAATTACGAAATTAATGTTTTCTACCACTAAGGATTATTATGTCATCATCACCAGTGCTTATTTGTGGCTCAATTGCTTTTGATACGATTACTTTATTTGAAGGTCATTTTAAAGAGCATATTCTTCCTGAAAATATCAAATCGCTAAGTATCTCTTTTCTTGTACCTACTATGCGCAAAGAGTTTGGTGGTTGTGCAGGTAATATTGCTTATAGTTTAAAAATGTTGGGTGGCAATCCTATACCTGTGGCGACAGTCGGAAAAGATGCGACAGATTATTTGCATTATTTTGAGCAATTAGGTATCCGTACAGATGGTATTAAAATCATCTCAGATGCCTTTACGGCACAATGTCATATCACCACTGATTTAGATGGTAATCAACTAGCTGCTTTTCACCCAGGAGCAATGTCGGCTTCAGCCACTAATACGGTTGAGATAACAGATGCTGCATGGGCGATTGTTGCACCAGATGCTAAGGAAGGGATGTTTGCGCATGCAGAGCGTTTGCACCAACAGGGGATTCCCTTTATCTTTGATTTGGGGCAAGCAATGCCATTATTTGAGCAGCAAGATCTTGAGAAAATGATTGGCTTAGCACAAGCGATTACAGTAAATGATTATGAAGCTTCTATTATTGCTCAGCGTGTTGGAAAGCGTATTGAGGAGCTTTCGCACTGTGTAGAAGCGATTGTAGTGACAAAAGGGGATGAGGGAGCTAGTTTATATATTAAAGGTGAAGAAACACACATTCCACCAGTTAAGGCAGAAAAAATATGTGATCCTACAGGGTGTGGTGATGCGCATCGAGGTGGCTTATTGTACGGTTTAACACAAGGCTGGCCTTGGTATGAAAGTGCGTGTTTAGCGAGTTTAATGGGGACGTTAAAAATAGCGGTAGAGGGGCCTCAGAATTATCATTATTCTCGTGAAGAATTAGCACAAAAATTAGAAGATGCTTATGGAATTGGGCTTTTAAAATAGATTTAATATCGTTTTGCTTATTCTAAAAAGTCCCCTTCATAATATGCATGGGGACTTTTTCATGTATTAAATAGGGATAAAAAATAGATTGATAATTTATTTTATATCCATTCTTACAATGGTATATTTATTTTATAAGCTGATTTAAGAATCATTTGTAAGGCAATAATAATCATCATCAAAAATAATAATGAGAAATCAAAAGGTCCTTTTTTAAGGGGGTTGGGTAACATTTGACGAATAGGTGTTAAGATAGGCTCTATTAATGTTCGTAAGAAATTTTGTAGTGGTGAAATAGGACTAATCCATGACATAACCGCATAAAATAGGCTTAACCAAAGCACTAATGAAAGTAAGTTATCGAAGAAAACCAGTACGGCATAAATAGGTATAAAAGGGGCTAAGGTAAAGAAAAGACCTGTACTTGCAATCAATAAGTTTAATACGGTTTGTAATAAACCAACAAGGTATGCAATGAGTAAACTTGGAAAATCAAGATATTTGCTAGAGGGTATTATTTTTCTAACAGGGACGACAATAAAGTCGGTGATTTGATAAATAAATGTACAGTATGGATTATTAAAGGGAGAAATACGCCGCCAGAAAATCCATGCACGTAAGAATAAGGCGATACAGAATAAATTACTAAAAGTGGTAATAAGAAAAATCAATGCATTTGTCATGATGATGCCTTGTTAAATCAAAGGGCTAGAGAAACTCTTAATAGTTGAATGAAAGAAGTTTAGCATAGAAGCAGGTAGAGGGTGATAGCGTATGGTGAAAATATGACTCAAATAAGGATAGGGTTTTATATTTTTTTACTATTATAAAACTGTAAAGTAACACTCTTTACTTTTTAAAAAATAAACGATAAAATAGTGTCATTCCTACTGATAGGAGAAGTCTTATGCTGAAAATGAATGATTTGGTGAAATTAAGTCAAACACCGAAATCAACCGTGTTGTATTACATTAAAGAAGGTCTTTTACCAGAACCTTTAAAAGATAAACCTAACTTTCATCTTTATGATGAGCGTTGTATCGGTTTATTAAAGTTTATTAAATATTTGCAAACTAATTTCAATGCAAGTATTTCTCAAATAAAACAACTCTTTACCCACCCTAATTTTGATTGGCAAAATCCTTATGAAAGTTTAATTTCATTAATTAATATCATTATGGGGGCGGAGAATGAAACTTTTTCACCTAAAGCACTTTGCCAAGAATTTTCTCTTTCTGAATCGGCGCTACAAACTATGGTAGATGATGGTTTATTAAATCCTCGAGAAGGGATTTTTACGGCGAAAGAGCGAGATATCTTAGCGATTATTTGTCGCTGTAATGAAGCAGAGTATGAAATGGTAAAAACCTATTTACAAACAGCTAAAAAACTTGCTGAACAAGAAGTTAATTTAACGTTATCAGCACTAAAAGAAAGTGAACAAAAAGATGAGAAGCTCAAACATCTTTTCGATTTATTGTTAGTGCTTAAACCATATATTTTAAATATGCAAACATTAAATATTTATCAGAGGGAGAGTTCAACATGAAACTCTTAAAATATACAGGCTTTTTACCTTATTTGCTTATTGCCTTTTTAAATGCGAGTGTTGATTTAGCACATAAAATAACGATTCAAAATGTATTACTAAAAAGCTTTGAGGGTAATACCTTAGTGATACTAACCGCATTAATTAATGCGATGATTTTATTACCCTTTGTCTTTCTTTTTTCACCATCTGCTTTTATCAATGATAAATTTTGCCGTACTAAAGTTATTCGTTGGAGTAGCTTGGCTGCTGTAGGGGTTTCTACTGCTATTTTATTTAGTTATATGTTGGGTGAATTTTATCTTGCTTTTGCCCTAACACTTGTTTTAGCAGCACAAAGTGCCATCTATTCACCTGCCAAATACAGTATTATTAAATCCATTGTCGGAACAGAAAATATTGGGCTGGCGAATGGTGTTATTCAAGCACTTACTATTGTTGCCATTTTATTTAGCTCTTTTGCTTTTTCAATTTTCTTTGAAGGGTATTATGTACCCTCTCATGATCCGAACGAAGTATTGCAAAGTGTTTGGATGATTGGGGTAGCATTAGTGGTATTTAGTTCGCTTGAAGCTTTTTTTGCTTTTAAAATTCCGTTTTTCCCACAAGAAACAGAAGAAAGTGAAAAATTCTCCATGCAAAAATATGTATCACTAGGGTATCTAAAAGATAACTTTCGCACTTTACGGACAGATAAAAATATTTGGTTAAGTGTGATTGGTTTGGGTTTGTTTTGGGGTGTTTCTCAAGTTATCGTTGCAGCATTTCCTGCCCATTATAAAGCCTTATTTAATGCGGATAATGCGGTGATGATTCAGGCGATTCTTGCTGTTAGTGGTTTAGGATTAATAGCAGGTTCTTATCTGGCAGGGCGAGCCTCACATTTACATATTGAATTAGGTATTGTGCCTATTGGTGCATTAGGGATTTTTCTTTCACTGTTTGGATTAACCTTTGCCCATACGCATATTTTATTAATAGTGTGTTCTTTTGGATTTGGTTTTTCGGGTGGATTATTTATTGTGCCATTAAATGCAACCATCCAATATTTTGCCCCTGAAAAAATAAGTGGCAAAATTATGGCGGGTAATAATTTTATCCAAAATATCTTTATGGTAGGCTTTTTACTACTGAGTATCTTGTTTGTAGAATTCAGTCTTTCTACTGCAGGTATTTTCTTAACAATTTCAGTAGTGTGCTTATTAGGCAGTCTTTATGCCATGTGGCAACTTCCCCATTTATTTGTGCGTTTGTTGCTATTACCTTTACTAAAAACAAATTATCGTTTCCATGTAGAAGGGTTAAAAAATTTACCACAAAGTGGAGGGGTATTATTACTTGGTAATCATATCAGCTGGATTGATTGGTTGGTATTACAGGCGGCGAGTCCAAGAGCAATAAAATTTGTGATGTTCCGTCCAATTTACAATAAATGGTATCTTACATGGTTTTTGCGTATTTTCCGTGTAATTCCTATTGGGGCAGGCTCAAGTAGTGAGTCAATAGAAACGATTCGTCAATATTTAATGAGTGGTGAAGTGGTTGCGTTATTTCCAGAAGGGCATATTAGTTATAACGGACAGATTAATGAGTTTAAAAAAGGTTTTGAATATGTTTTAAAAGATCTGGATAATGTTACTACTGTACCTTTTTATTTGCGTGGCTTATGGGGAAGTAGTTTTTCTCGTGCGGATAGCTATTATAAAAACTTAACAAAAAAACAAGGAAAACGTGAAATTTTAGTGGCTTTTGGCAAACCCATTTATGGTTTTATTGATGCCACAGCGATGAAACAAAAGGTACTCGAACTTTCTTTTTCGGTGTGGGAAAGCATAATGGCAAAACGTAAACCGCTGATGCATCATTGGTTAAATAATGCAAAATCTAACTTGTTCAAAGAGTGTGTTGTAGATGGGCAAGGGATGAAGCTGAATAACCTTAAATTTATCACAGCAGTATTATTGTTTAGTAAGCAGTTTAAAAAAGTTTTGGGTGATGAGAAAAATATAGGTGTGTTGTTACCAAGCTCTGCTATTGGTGCTATTGTCAATATGGCATTAATGATGATGGGTAAAGTACCAGTGAATTTAAACTATACACTTAGCCCCGATGTAATGGAAAAAGCCCTTACTAAAGCAAATATCAATAAGGTAATTACTGCTGAAAAATTCTTAAATAAACTAAATGCCAAGGGCTTTGCTTTTGATAAAGTGTTAGCAGGAAAAACAATTTTGGCAGAGGCAATAGGAAAAGACTTTGCTAAAGGGGATAAGGTACGCGCATTTTTAACTGCTTTATTTGCACCGCGTTGGTGGATTAAGTTTAGATACTTTGCTAATGTTCATCTCAATGATACGGCAACTATTTTATTTAGTAGTGGTAGTGAGGGTACACCCAAAGGAATTGAGTTAAGCCATAAAAACTTACTGACTAATATTAAACAAGTGAGTGAATTGCTTAATTTCCAAGAAGATGATGTTATCTTAAATTCATTACCAATCTTCCATTCTTTTGGTTTAACGGTAACGACTTTGCTTCCCCTATGTGAAGGAATCAAAATGGTGAGCGTAGCAGACCCAACCGATGGAGCAGAAGTAGGTAAAATGTGCGCTCGTCATCATGTGAGTATTATGTTTGGTACATCAACATTTTTCCGTTTATATGTTCGTAATAGAAAATTGCATCCCCTAATGTTGCAAAGTGTGCGAATGGTAATTGCTGGTGCAGAAAAATTAAAGGCTGATGTGAAAGAGGTATTCCGATTAAAATTTGGTCTAGAAATTTATGAGGGGTATGGTGCAACAGAAACTGCCCCTGTAGCCAGTGTGAATATGCCCAATATTTTAGATCCAGATAGTTTAAAAGAGTTTACTTTTAATAAAGTAGGTACAGTGGGTATGCCATTACCAGGAACGATTATTAAAATTGTTGATCCAATCACCTTAGAAACGTTAAAGGTAGGAGAGGACGGTTTAATTATCATTGGTGGAGGACAAGTGATGAAAGGTTACTTGGATGACCCTATTAAAACAGAAGAGGTGATAGTTGAACTAGATGGCGTACGTTACTACAAAACAGGTGATAAAGGTCATATTGATGAAAATGGTTTTATTACTATTGTTGATCGCTATTCTCGTTTTGCCAAAATTGGTGGAGAAATGATTAGTCTGGGGAGTGTAGAAGAGAATATTGCTCAAGTCCTTAATGATGAAAACCAGTTTGTTGCGATTGCGGTTAATGATGAGCAAAAGGGTGAAAGTGTTGTACTACTTGTTAAGTCACCACTCAGCCTTGAAGAAATCAATACCCGTATTAAATCGCTTAATATTCCGCCGATTATGCTTCCTCGTCAAGTTTTCTTGATAGATGATATTCCGCTATTGGGTAGTGGAAAAGTAGATTTTAAGGGGGCGAAGCAACTAGCACTGAAAATGATAAGTACATCATTGGCATAGCATCTTGTTTTTCTGATGGTGTATAAGCCTAGGAAGAAAGGAGAGAATATGCGTTGAAACATTTTATTTAATTGATGAATGGTAATTTAAACATTAACTAAATTTGCTTAATAAGAATAAAGCCCCGCTATTTTGATACGGGGCTTTATTTTTTCTAAAATGATATTACTACCTATTCAGGCGATTCTCACTATTTAAGGACGATGTGTTCCTGTTGGAAAAGGCCATGGATTAGGTGTTGTTACCTTTTTACTTGCACTTGCTTTGGTAACAGGAGTTGGTGCTTTTTCCTCAACGCTTACTTCCTTTTTTTTTTGTGTAGCTGGTGCACTAACCGCTGGTGTTGCTTCTACTTTTTTAGCAGGAGTTTCTTTTGCGGCTGTGGTTTTTGCCGTTGCTTTAGTGGCGACTGTTTTAGTAGCGGTTGTTTTGCTAGCGGGTTTTGCTGGAGCTACTTTTTTAGCGGCTGTTTTAGTAGCGGTTGTTTTGCTAGCGGGTTTTGCTGGAGCTACTTTTTTAGCGGCTGTTTTAGTAGCGGTTGTTTTGCTAGCGGGTTTTGCTGGAGCTACTTTTTTAGCGGCTGTTTTAGTAGCGGTTGTTTTGCTAGCGGCTTTAGCAGGAGCTGCTTTTTTAGCGACTGTTTTAGTAGCGGTTGTTTTGCTAGCGGTTGTTTTGCTAGCGGCTTTAGCAGGAGCTGCTTTTTTAGCAGCTGTTTTAGTGGCGGTTGTTTTGCTAGCGGCTTTAGCAGGAGCTGCTTTTTTAGCTACTGTTTTAGTAGCGGTTGTTTTACTAGCGGCTTTAGCAGGAGCTGCTTTTTTAGCGGCTGTTTTAGTAGCCGTTGTTTTGCTAGCGACTTTAGCTGGGGCTGCTTTTTTGGCGACTGTTTTAGTAGCAGTCGTTTTACTAGCGGTTTTTGCTGGAGCTGTTTTTTTGGCTGCTGTTTTTGCCGAAGTAGCTTTGCTCGCCGTTTTAGCTGGAGTTGCTTTTTTGGCAACTGTTTTTACTGCAGCAGTTTTACTTGTACTGGCTGTTTTTTTACTTGGTGCTTTTTTAGCGGCAGTCTTTACTGCTGTTGTTTCAGTTTTGCTAACGGTTTTTTTTGGGGTGTCTTCTGCTTTTTTGACAGAAGTTTTTTTGCTTGCTACTTTGGCTTGTGCCATAATCATACTCCTGAGGTAGGGCCCTATTCAAAAAATAAACGAGTTTTTAAGGCATTCTATATAGGTTTAATGACCTAAAACTATCTTCTATTATACGCATATAATGCTGTATAGCTAGAGATTATAACAAACTGAATGTAAAATCACTAAATTTTTATTATTCATCAATAGCTTAGCTTGTATTGATAGTATTTTTAAACAAGTTTTTAAATTATTTTCTATAGAAAATATTTTATATTTAAAATATTTATTTAAATTAAATTTAAGTAAAAAATAGAATTAAAACTTTATAAAAAAATACAGCGTATATTATAAAAATTAATAAAATCTCATTGAAATTAAAGCGTTTTTCAGAAATAAGCATATAGTTTTATTGAGTTTTGATTTAGAAATATTATAGTAAATAGAGATAAAATATTTAATTATTTATTTTAAATTTAAAATAAATAATATGGTTAAAACTTTTTATTTTAATTTGAAAGTTATTTGAGTTGCTTATTAGCATAAAACCAACAAAATAACATCATATTGAAAATGATTAAGTAGATTAGTAGCGAAATAATGAGTTGAAGAGGGGAGCATATAAATAGATATTCACTGAGTATAAGGTATTGTTTATACTCAGTGAATAAGAGTGAGGGGATTATACTTTAAGACGATTAAGAACTGTTTCTTTCCCAAAAATAGCCAGAACCTGATCAACAGCAGGTGTCTGTTTCTGCCCTGTTACCAATAAACGTAATGGAATGCCAAGAGCAGGCATTTTTGCATTGTGTTTTGCAAGTGTTGCCTTAATCGTAGCGGCAATTTGCTCACTTGTCCATTCTGATAATGCTGAAGCAGCTTGTGCAAAGTCAGCAACAATCGCTTTAGCTTCTTCTGTGATGAACTGTTCTGTTAGTTCTGGTGAAGCAGGAGAGAAAGGTAGGCAGAATAATAAGGCATCTGTTGCCAGTTGCTCTAGGGTTTCTGCTCGATCTTTGTATAAAGCAAGTACCGCCTTTAAATCAATACCAGAAGTATTTCCCCCTTTCGCTTGAATACGAGGGGTAACTAATTCAACTAAAGCCTCATCACTTAATTGTTTAATATAATGTGCGTTTACCCAATTTAATTTTTTGGGATCCCATTGTGCAGCAGATTTAGAAAGATGATGCGTATCAAACCAATCAACTAATTGTTGGCGAGAGATAATTTCATCATCACCATGACTCCAACCAAGTCGGGCAAGATAGTTAATCATTGCATCAGGTAAATAACCCTCTTTTTCATACTGCATAACACTAACAGCACCATGTCGTTTAGATAGCTTTTGACCATCAGGCCCCAAAATCATAGGTAAATGACCATAGATAGGTAAGGGTGCATTTAAGGCTTTAAGAATATTAATTTGGCGGGGTGTGTTATTAACATGATCATCACCACGAATAACATGTGTAATTTGCATATCCCAATCATCAACAACAACACAAAAATTATAGGTGGGTGAACCATCTTGACGAGCAATAATTAGATCATCTAGTTCTTGATTATCAATTGTAATTGTCCCCTTGAGCATATCATCCCATGAAACAGAACCCTCTTGTGGATTTTTAAAGCGGACAACGGGTTGGCGACCTTCTGGAATAGGTGGAAGTACTTTACCGGGTTCAGGACGCCAAGTACCATCATATTTTGGCTTTAGTCCTTTCGCTTTAGCTGTTTCGCGCATTTTTTCTACTTCTTCTGGTGTGCTATAACAATAGTAAGCAGTTCCTTCTTTTAACATTTGAGCGATAACTTCTTTATAACGATCAAATCGCTTGGTTTGATAAAAAGGACCTTCGTCATGATTTAATCCTAACCATTGCATTCCTTCTAAAATGGCTTGAACGGCTTCTGGTGTAGAGCGTTCTAAGTCAGTATCTTCAATGCGTAAAACAAAAGACCCTTTATGATGACGAGCAAATGCCCATGAGAATAAAGCTGTACGAGTGCCACCTAGATGTAAATAACCAGTAGGAGATGGAGCAAAACGAGTGCGAACAATAGACATGATAAATAGTGTTGAAATAAAAAATTAGTGTTAAGTTTAACTTAAATTTAGTCAGTAAAGGTTTTTTTAGAGTGAGAAATTTATCAATAATTATGTGAAGACTACAGATTAGGTGAAATGTATAGAATGGATAAGTATTTTAGTAAGGTATATAAAAAAGCACGGCATAGTGTTGAGTTGATCGGGCAATTCCTCTCTATGTTTGTAAAACTCGCTTGACCAATTACTATTTTCCGTGCTTTAGAAATGATGTGGTTTAATAATTTTTATAAAAATCATTTAAGTATGAGAAATATTACTTGTCATTTACTTATCTGTTTATTTATTATGAATAATATGATGAATAAAGGAAGCAATATCAACAATTTCTTCATTTGATACTTGGTGAGCCATTGGGTATTCATGCCATTGTATGGTATAGCCTTGTTCAATCAGATAATCTCGACTACGTTGTGCCAAATATAGTGGTACGACAGGATCTACCGTTCCATGTGCTAAAAAGATAGGAATATCTTTATTGATAGGAGAGGATTCGATAGCTGTTTGTTTGTATAAGGGTAGATAGCCTGAAAGACCAATAATACCTGCAAGGCGTTCTGAGTAACGTAACCCAGTAAATAAACTCATTGCACAACCTTGTGAAAAGCCTGCTAGGAAAATACGCTCACTAGGGATCCCTCTGATATTTTCTTGTTGAATCAATGCTTCAATTGCTTGTTTAGAATTATATAAGCCTTGATTGTCTTCTGCGGACTCAATGCGTTCTAAACTTAAAATATCATACCAACCTCGCATTACCATGCCGTTATTAATGGTAATGGGACGAACAGGGGCATTAGGAAAAATAAACCGAATACCTATGCTAGGAGAGAAATTAAGTGCGGGTATGATAGGCACAAAGTCATTGGCATCTGCTCCTAGCCCGTGTAACCAGATAATGCTGTATTGTACGGTATCAGCCGTCTGTTGTTCGATTGTTTCAAGGTTTGGCATATGAGTATTCCTAAATAAGTAGGCTATGATTGCATTACAAAAGGTTTTAAAAACTGAAATAAGGCACGGTAGTTTTTCTTCTGAGGTTCTTGACCTTCGGCCAGTGTTGTATTATGCGTGATTTCTTTGCGAGCAGCACGGATTAAAGCGCGAAGTGGTTGTACATCTATCTCAGGGTAGGTATTTAATAGAATTGTTAATTCGTCATCACTGGCAATTAAGCGATCTCTTAATGTTTCGAGTTGATGCATTTGAGCAGTTGCTTCTTTTGAGCCATTTTCCCATGTATCAAGCTGTTTTCTAATCGCTTCAATGTCGGCATGACGCATTAATTTTCCGACATATTGAACCTGTCGGCGGCGACCTTCACCTCTTGTTTTAATCTTTTGGCATACTTTGATGGCATCAAGTAATTTTTCGTCTAGAGGAAGTTGCTTTATTTTTTCGATAGGTAACTCAATAACCTGTTTACCCAATTCAGTGATGGCTAATAACTCTCTTTTGATTTGAGATTTACTAGGGCCATCATAAAAATCATCGTCTTCGTAATTCGTCTCGTTCATAAAATCATCAATTTATTAAAAATTAAATAGAATATCCGTTATGATACTATTCATTGTAATATATTGCCTATGTTTACTTAAAGTATTTAAAACATGAAAATTAATTTTGAAGAATTAGTGCAGTTAGCTTTAGCTGAGGCCAAAAAATTAGGAGCAACACAGTCAGTTGCTGAAATCTCTGAATCAAATGGTATGTCAGTTTCTGTCCGTAAAGCAGAAATTGAGACGGTAGAGCAAACGAATGACCGTTCTTTAGGCGTAACGGTTTATAAAGGAAAAGCAAGAGCGTCTGCTTCAACGTCTTCACTCACGCCTGATGCCATTAAGGATACGGTAAAAGCGGCGTGGAATATTGCGCAATACACGAATGAGGATGAGTTTGCTGGTTTACCAGAGGTAGAGGATCTTGCCACGGAATTTCCTGATTTAAAACTGTATAAACCATGGCATATTTCTTCTCAAGAGGCAATAGATATTGCTTTAGCAACAGAGAAGGCTGCTTTAGCCTATGATAAGATGATCAGTAATTCTGAAGGGGCAAGTGTTAATACCAGTACAGGGCGATTTGTATTGGCTAATTCTTTGGGATTTATGGCAGGCTATCCTTATTCTAGCCATAGTTTCTCGGTGGCCATTATTGCTGGAAAAGGTAAACAAATGCAGCGAGATTATTGGTACACGGCAAATCGTTATCCAGAACGATTGTCAAATCCTAAGGCCGTAGGGGAATATGCGGCACAACGAGCTTTATCTCGCTTAGGTGCCAAACGAATCCCTACAGGAAAGTATCCCGTACTTTTTGAAGCACCACTAGCTATTGGTTTATTGGGGGCTTTTACACAGGCAATAAGTGGAGGGGCTTTATATAGAAAATCTAGCTTTTTATGTGATAGTTTAGGTAAGCAAGTGATGGCGAATCATTTGGATATTGTGGACGATCCTTTTGTTATAGGGGGAATGGGTAGTTCTGCTTTTGATGAAGAGGGTGTTAAAACACAAAAACGCCATCTATTAACACAGGGTATGCTACAGGGATATTTACTATCCACATATACTGCGCGTAAGCTAGGCTTACCTGTAACGGGTAATGCAGGAGGATCTCATAATCTAAGCTTATTATCTTCTCATACTAAGAAAAAAGATACCTTGGAGGTGATGCTAAAAAAAATGGGTACAGGGTTATTTGTAACCGAATTAATGGGACAGGGTATTAATTACGTAACAGGTGATTATTCAAGAGGGGCTTTTGGTTATTGGGTCGAAAACGGGGTAATTCAGCATGCGGTACAAGAAATTACTATTGCAGGTAATCTAAAGGATATGTTCCAGCAAATTATAGCTGTTGGATCAGATAGTTATACAAGAGGATCAAAAACAACAGGCTCTATTTTAATTGAACAAATGTCGGTAGCAGGGTTATAAGTAGGGTAGAGACTATATTAAATTAAAATATTTTGCTCTCAATGTTTTACTGAATAATGTTATAAGAGAGATATCCTCTACTTGAGGATATAGGTTTTTTATTTTTAGGAATTTATATGCAACGTCGATCTTTTTTAAAAAAAGCAGGTATGGGCGCTATTGTAGGAAGTGCGGTTATTGGTGCGCCTGCTATCGCCCAAGAAAATCCCTCTATTAAATGGCGCATGGCATCTAGTTATCCTCGTAGTTTACCTGCTTTATATGGTAGCGGAGAGAAGTTTGTTAAATATGTAAAAGAAATGACAGGGGGGCAATTTATAATTGACTCTTTTCCTCCCGGGGAGATTGTGCCAGCCTTGCAAGTCATGGATGCCGTGTCAAATGGTACGATACAAGCAGGGCATACGAGTAGTTATTACTATTTTGGTAAAAATCCCGCCTATTGTTTTGATACTGCCGTCCCTTTTGGTCTTAATGCGCGTCAAATGTTTGCATGGATGACAGAGGGCAATGGGATGACGTTATTGCGTGAGTTATTCGCATCGGCAAATATTGTGAATTTTATGTTGGGTAATACAGGTGCTCAAATGGGTGGCTGGTATCGTAATCCATTAAATTCTGTTGAGGATTTAAAAGGTTTAAAAATGCGTGTGGCAGGGCTTACAGGGGAATTGTTATCTCGCTTAGGCGTTGTACCGCAACAATTAGCTACTGGTGATATTTATCCAGCATTAGAAAAAGGAACGCTTGATGCGGTTGAATTAGTTGGCCCTTTTGATGATGAAAAGGCAGGTTTCTTTAATGTCGCTAAATACTATTATTATCCAGGATTCTGGGAAGCGGGGCCTCAATTGTCGCTCTATACCAATAAAGATGCCTATGAGGCATTGCCAGAGCATTATAAAGCGGTGATAGAGAACGCTTCTCGCTCGGCAACAATGGATATGTTAGCGACTTATGACGCTCAGAATCCACAAGCATTGCGGCGATTATTGGCAGCAGGTGTTAAATTGCAAGAGTTCCCTCGTGATATATTAGAAGCTGCATATCATGCTGCGCAAGAGATGTATAAAGAGTATAGTGATAAAGATCCCATGTTTAAAAAAATCTATGAGGATCATATGGCATTCCGTGATAATTTAATGCCTTGGTTTAATGCGGTGGAAGGCTCTTATACGCGGTTTGTATCGCAAATGATTGCTAAAAGCCGTCAAAAATCTTAATAACTTTTTAGGAATATGATATGCAACGTCGATCTTTTTTAAAAAAAGCAGGTATGGGCGCTATTGCAGGGGGTGCGGTTATTGGTGCACCTGCTATCGCCCAAGAAAATCCCTCCATTAAATGGCGCATGGTGTCTAGCTTCCCGCGTAGTCTTCCCGCGTTATATGGCACAGGGGAAAAATTTATTAAATATGTTAAAGAAATGACCAATGGTCAATTTACAATTGACTCTTTTCCACCCGGGGAGATTGTGCCAGCCTTGCAAGTCATGGATGCCGTATCAAATGGTACGATACAGGCAGGGCATACGTGTGGATATTATTATTTTGGTAAAAATCCAGCTTATTGTTTTGATACCTGTGTTCCTTTTGGTCTTAATGCACGTCAAATGTTTGCATGGATGACAGAAGGTAATGGGATGACGCTGTTACGAGAGTTATTTGAGCCAGCAAATATTGTGAATTTTATGATGGGTAATACAGGTGCTCAAATGGGTGGCTGGTATCGTAAACCATTAACATCATTAGAAGACCTAAAAGGGCTAAAAATGCGTACGGCTGGTATGAATGGGAGTTTACTGTCTCGCTTAGGTGTTGTGCCACAGCAGTTAGCAAGTGGTGATATTTATCCTGCACTAGAAAAAGGGACATTAGATGCGGTTGAATTAGTTGGCCCAGTAGATGATGAAAAATCAGGTTTCTTTAATGTCGCTAAATACTATTATTACCCTGGTTTTTGGGAGGCTGGTCCTCAAGTGTCGCTTTATACTAATAAGGATGCTTATGAAGCATTACCGGCTAGCTATAAGACAATTTTAGAGGCTGCTTCTCGTTGGGCAGCGATAGATATGCTTTCAATGTATGACGCTCAAAACCCACAGGCTCTACGTCGCTTGTTGGCAGCAGGTGTTAAATTGCAAGAATTTCCTCGGGATATTATGGAAGCCGCATATAATGCCGCACAAGAGATGTTTAAAGAGTATAGTGATAAAGACCCCATGTTTAAAAAAATCTATGAGGACCATATGGCATTCCGCGATAATTTAATGCCTTGGTTTAACGCAGTGGAAGGCTCTTATACACGATTTGTATCGCAAATGATTGCTAAAAACCGTAAGAAATCATAATTCACTTATTATTTTTCTGTACTATCCAGAAGAATTTTCTTTTGGATAGTTTTATGCTTAAAATGTATTATAAAAATACATTGATATTGCTGGGATTTGGTAAAATAAAACGAGGTATATACAGTAAAAATAATAAATATATTGTCTTTTTCATGCATCATTTTGCTGGTTTTCTTTAAAAAATAATCTATTTCCTTGTTTTATATAGAAAAAATAAAAAAATCATGTTATAGTGGCAGACTTATCCATTCTTTGTACTGCCGATGGGTTTCCATACAAATATAACGGCATGGCAACACTATGATTTTGTTAAGAATGATAGTGGGATAGTATTTTTTAATTTATTTAGGATATAAATCATGAAGACATTTGTGGCTAAGCCGCATGAAGTCAAACGTGAGTGGTTTGTTATTGATGCAAAAGGCAAAGTCCTTGGTCGTGTAGCCAGCGAAGTTGCACGCCGTTTGCGTGGTAAACATAAACCAGAATTTACACCTCACGTTGACACTGGCGATTACATTGTAATTATCAATGCTCAAGACATCGTTGTAACAGGTAGCAAGTTTGAAGACAAGAAATACTTCCGTCACTCTGGCTATCCTGGTGGTATTTACGAAACAAATTTCCGTAAATTACAAGAACGTTTCCCCGGTCGTGCCATCGAGAAAGCGGTTAAAGGTATGTTACCAAAAGGCCCTTTAGGCTATGCTATGATCAAAAAACTTAAGGTCTATGCTGGTAGCGAGCATCCTCATGCTGCACAACAACCTAAACAGTTGGATATTTAAGGATAGATTATGATCGGTAATTGGAATTATGGAACAGGTCGCCGCAAAACATCTGTGGCACGTGTTTTCTTGAAAAAAGGTTCAGGTAATATCGTTGTTAACGGTAAATCTGTAGATGAATACTTTGCTCGTCAAACTGGTCGTATGGTGGTTCGCCAACCTTTAGTATTAGTTGATATGCAAGAGTCATTTGATATTCAAATCAATGTACACGGTGGTGGTGAGAGTGGTCAAGCTGGTGCTGTTCGCCACGGTATCACTCGTGCGTTAATTGATTATGACGAAACACTTAAACCTGCATTATCTAAAGCAGGTTATGTAACACGCGATGCTCGTGAAGTTGAACGTAAAAAAGTTGGTCTTCGCAAAGCACGTCGTCGCAAGCAGTTCAGCAAACGCTAATCTTTTTGCGATTTACGAACAACCCGCTACAGCTATTGGCTTTGGCGGGTTTTTTGTATTTTTCTCTATATAACAGAGCTAAGAAAAGGTTAGTAAACGTAGAAAATACCGTACAATAAGGATAAGTTAATATTATTTTTAGAAAGAAGGTGTCTATGCATCAAAAAATTAAAGTAGGTATTGTGGGAGGTACAGGCTATACAGGGGTAGAGCTTTTGCGATTACTGGCACTACACCCTGAGGTTGTCTTACATGCCATTACCTCGCGGCAAGAAGCAGATATACCAGTAGCACAAATATTTCCTAATTTAAGGAGACAAGTTGATCTTATCTTTAGCAGCCCTGATAGTACCGCACTAACAGAATGTGATATTGTTTTTTTTGCAACGCCTCATGGTGTAGCGATGTCTCAAGCGAGAACCTTATTGGAAGCGGGTGTTAAGATAATTGATTTGGCAGCTGATTTTCGTTTACAAGATACGGCTGTTTTTGAGCAATGGTATAAGATACCACATACTTGCCCTGATATTCTTCAAGAAAGTACATATGGTTTAGTGGAGATCAATAGAGAAAAAATTTCGCATAGTCGAGTGATTGGTAATCCCGGCTGTTATCCTACAACGGTTATTTTAGGATTAGCACCTGTTTTGGAAAAAGGACTTATAGAACTTAACTCTATCATAGCTGATTGTAAGTCTGGGGTCTCTGGTGCAGGGCGTAAGGCAGAAGTAGGAACATTATTTTCAGAGACCTCTGATAATATTAAAGCATATGGTGTAGCAGGGCATCGACACCATCCAGAGATTGTGGCGCAATTAAGCCAATTAGCGAATAGTCCGGTGTCTTTATTATTTGTTCCGCATTTAGTCCCGATGATTAGAGGAATGCTATCTACGCTTTATGTGAAGATTAAGCCTGAGGCTGTTGATATCGATTTTCAGCGACTATATGAAGAGCGTTATGCAAATGAACCTTTTATCGATGTTATGCCTGCGGGTAGTCTTCCTGAGACGCGTAGTGTCAGAGCGTCTAATCAATTGCGTATTGCGGTACATCGTCCCCAAGGTGGAGACACATTGGTTATTGTGGTTGTTCAAGATAATCTTGTTAAGGGAGCGGCAGGTCAAGCTATACAAAATATGAATGTTATGTTTGGTTTACCAGAATCGACTGGATTACAACAGATAGCAGTATTACCATAATATCGTTAAAAATAATATGAGTAGAGAATATGGGTGAACACAATACCTTCTTGAAAAAGAAATAAGTACCCCCATTTTCTACGTAGAATATAAACTTTTTACCTACTTATACCTAATAGCCAGAGGGAAAGTAGAAAATTTGCTTATCTGCATAATGCGATTTCTCCGTGTTTTGAGTATGGTTATTGTAAAGGCTTTTTCGCATTATGCTAAAATCTTTTTTTGAAGTAATAAATTAGGTGATTATAATCACCAGGAGCTAATTTATGAGCGTGACCGAAACAGTGGACTTACAGGCACCCCCATCTTTATTGGTATTTACCGATGCTGCCGCCGGAAAAGTAAAAGATTTACTGATTGATGAAGGTAATCCAGATTTAAAATTACGCGTATTTGTTCAAGGTGGTGGTTGTTCAGGATTCCAATACGGTTTTACTTTTGATGAAACCATTAGTGAAGATGATACCGTTATTGACAAAGAGGGCGTACAGCTTTTAGTGGATCCGATGAGCTTGCAATACCTTGTAGGTGCAGAGATTGACTATAAAGAAGATATTGAGGGATCTCAATTCGTTATTCGTAATCCAAATGCCTCAACAACATGCGGTTGTGGTTCTTCTTTTGATGTATAGTTCATATTTATTATATATATTTTCTATACAGTTTATTTAAAAAATTTCTGATGAAATAAGGCTGTTATCTTTTTATTAGGATAACAGCCTTTTCTATAGACTGTGGTACTGTTTGTTTAGCTATAGTTTTTCTTATTATGTTTAAGAGAATTCAGGCGAAAAATATTTTATATTGATATTATTGTCGTCTCTCTTATTTTGGATAAAAAGCCCCGGCAATTGTTGCATGACGAGCGCCTGTAATGGTTGGAAAATTCAAAGGGGTTTTATCTATAAAAGCTTTAGCTAACCAAGCAAAAGCAAGAGCTTCAACTGCTTGGCTATCAATACCATATTCATTCATAATATGTACAGGGCAATCTGCTAAGGAGCCAATTTCTTGAAGTAGTACTTGATTTTTAGCACCACCTCCACAAACAATAATTTCATCTACGGTTGGCATATAGCGTTGAATGGCATTTACTACACTATGGGAGGTTAATGCACGTAGTGTTGCCATAATATCTTGTGGAGCAAGGGAAGGAAAGTTATCTAGTATCGCTGAGAGCCATTGAGCGTTAAATAAATCTCTTCCTGTTGATTTAGGGGCGGCTTGTTGAAAATATGGCTCTTGTAATAACTGTGCTAGTAACCTATGATGTACTTGACCACTAGTGCTCCATTCTCCGTGATGGTCATAGGCTTTTTGTTGATGTTGTTGTATCCAGTAATCCATAAGGGCATTGGCTGGACCTGTATCAAAACCCAGTAAAGGCTGATGAGGGGCTAATAACGTAATATTAGCAATACCTCCCAGATTAAGAATGACTCTATTACGTTGAGGGTCACTAAATAGGGCTTGATGTAATAAGGGTGCAAAGGGTGCGCCTTGCCCACCAGCAGCAATGTCTCGACTTCTAAAATCAGCGACCACATTGATACCCGTTTGCTCAGCAAGATAGGCAGGGGCATTTAATTGTACTGTAAAACCTAAATCGGGACGGTGTCGAACAGTCTGGCCATGTGCACCAATAGCAACAATATCAGACGCAGAGAGGCCTGTTTCTTTTAATAAGGTATGGCAACATTGTGCATAGATATCAGCGAGCTGATTGGCTGCTATAAACGCCTTTTCTAACTCATTTTCTCCTTTTTGGTTTAAGCTTAAAAAAATCTCTCGAAGAGGAGTTGGCATTGCTAAACTGGTAAAACCAATAATTTTAGGAAGTGTCTGCTCTTGAAAATCAACTAAAACACCATCAACACCATCTGTACTTGTGCCAGACATCAAACCAATAAAATACATTGATGTTGAAGATTTCATATTAAAACTTCCTCTAAAGACAGGTATAATGAGAGATTATTTACTGATATGGTATTGTAAAGGAATCTTTATTAAAACCTTTGTGAAATAGAATATTATTAAATTTTTACTAGGGTAGAGTAATTTAATAAAGCTATTTTTATAGACTAAACTTAATATTTTGCAGAGGATTTTGTTAGATTATAGGGATAAAGAATGTCGGAAGAAATTAAAATAAGTGCAGAAGTTGAACGTGATATGCGTACGGTATTGCGTGGTGTTGATGAATTACTTGTTGAGAGTGAATTTGCTCAAAAACTACAAAAAAGTCGCGATACTGGTGTGCCCCTACGTATTAAATTAGGGATGGATCCGACTGCACCAGATATTCACCTTGGTCATACCGTGGTATTGACTAAAATGCGTCAATTGCAAGATATGGGACACCAAGTTATTTTTCTAATTGGGGATTTTACGGCAGCTATTGGTGATCCGAGTGGACGTAATGTGACACGTCCCCCTTTATCACGCGAGCAAATTGAGGTAAATGCACAAACTTACTATGAACAGGCTGCTAAAATCCTTGATTCAGAAAGAACAGAGATTCGTTATAATTCAGCATGGTGTGATGAATTAGGCTCAAGAGGGCTAATCCAACTTGCTTCTCGCTATACAGTAGCACGAATTATTGAGCGTGATGATTTTACCAAGCGTTTTAAGGGTGGTATTCCTATTTCCATTCATGAATTCTTGTATCCTTTACTACAGGGCTATGATTCTGTCGCTTTAAAGTCTGATGTAGAGCTTGGCGGAACGGATCAGAAGTTTAATCTGTTGGTTGGGCGTGAACTACAAAAAGAATACGGACAAGCACAACAATCTGTACTTACTATGCCATTATTGGTTGGTTTAGATGGTGTTGAAAAAATGTCTAAATCCAAAAATAACTATATTGGTATTACTGAAACCCCAGAGAGTATGTTCGGTAAGATTATGTCTATTTCAGATAGTCTGATGTGGAACTACTATGAGCTATTATCTGCTAAGACATTAGATGAAATTGATACGTTGAAAAAAGCGGCTGAAGCAGGTGAAAACCCACGAAATATCAAAGTTGCCTTAGCACAGGAGATTATTACACGATTCCATAATGCACAAGCAGCAGAAAAAGCTTTAGCTGATTTTGAAGCCCGTTTCCGTGATGGACAAATTCCTGATGAAATGCCTGAATTTACATTTGCAGAACCCATGGGAATTGTGGCATTATTAAGAGAATCTGGTTTAGCGAGTTCAGGCTCAGAGGCTTCTCGTCATATTCAGCAAGGCGGTGTAAAAGTTGATGGACAAAGAATTGAGGATAAGTCCTTACAATTGAGTGCAGGTACTTATGTTGTACAAGTAGGCAAACGTAAATTTGCACGTATTACCATCAGTTCTTAATTTATACTTAGTTCATAAGTGATAAATGCGTATGGTGTAAACCATTTTTTATAAACCCTATCATTGGAGAAAGTGCGATGAAATTAACAAGCTTAGCTATAACGAATGGTTCCCCTATTCCTGCGCGATATGCTTTTGGTCAGTCAAATAAAGAGACCCATATTGCACTTTCAGATAATATCAGTCCTGATTTTTCATGGTCAGATGTGCCAGAGGGAACGCAGTCTTTTGTCTTAATTGCTGTAGATATAGATGCACCTAGTAAAGCAGATGATGTTAATCAAGTCGATAGAGAAGTACCTGCAGAGTTAGCACGAGTACCCTTTTATCACTGGACATTGATTGATATTCCTGCGGATATGCGTCATATTGAAGAGGGTGCATTTTCCAAAAATGTCAGTCCTAAAGGAAAAAGTGGTCCATTAACTGCTTTCCCACCAATGCGACAAGGCTTAAATAACTATACAGAGTGGTTTGCTGCTGATGCTGATATGAAGGGTGATTATTTTGGCTATGATGGGCCTTGCCCACCCTTTAATGATGCACGAATACATCGCTATTACTTTACACTTTATGCCTTAGATATTAAAGAAGTGCCTGTATCAGGTGTTTTTGATGCAAAACAGGTATTATCCCTTATTAAAGAACATATCTTAGCAGAAGATACGTTGATGGGAACTTATACATTAAATCCACGCTTAGCGGCGTAATTATCTTTAAAGGAGTTTTATTTTATGTTTGACCGTTCGCTAACCCTTGATAAACAAGACCCAGATTTATGGGCTGCTATTCAAAAAGAAAATGTACGTCAAGAAGAGCATATTGAGCTAATTGCTTCAGAGAACTATACTAGTCCTGCGGTTATGCAGGCACAAGGCTCTCAATTAACCAATAAGTATGCAGAAGGCTATCCTGGTAAACGTTATTATGGTGGTTGTGAGTTTGTCGATATTGTTGAGCAATTAGCCATTGATCGTCTCAAACAAATGTTTGGTGCAGAGGCAGCGAATGTTCAACCTAACTCAGGCTCTCAAGCCAACCAAGCGGTATATATGGCCGTGCTTAAACCTGGTGATACGGTATTAGGCATGAGTTTAGCAGAAGGAGGACACTTAACACATGGTGCTTCTGTGAATGCTTCAGGCAAACTTTATAACTTTATCTCTTATGGGCTTAATGAGAAAGAAGAGCTTGATTATGATGAGCTTGAAAGACTTGCCAAAGAGCATAAACCCAAATTAATAGTAGGTGGTGCTTCTGCATATGCTTTACGCATTGATTTTGAGCGTATGGCAAAAATTGCTCACGATAACGGTGCTTTATTTATGGTTGATATTGCACATTATGCTGGTTTAGTTGTGGGTGGACAATATCCTAACCCAGTTCCCTATGCTGATTTTGTGACATCAACGACACATAAATCATTGCGTGGCCCTCGTGGTGGTGTCATTATGATGAAAGCGGAATATGAGAAAATTATTAATTCTTCTATTTTCCCGGGTATTCAAGGTGGACCATTAATGCACGTGATTGCTGGTAAAGCAACTGCTTTTAAAGAAGCGTTATCACCAGAGTTTAAAACATACGCAGAGCAAGTTGTTCGTAATGCAAAAGTATTAGCAGAAACCTTGGTTAAACGTGGTTTACGTATTGTTTCGGGTCGTACAGAAAGCCATCTTATGTTAGTGGATCTTCGTAGTAAAGGCATTACGGGTAAAGCAGCGGAAGAGGCACTTGGTAAAGCCCATATTACCGTAAATAAAAATGCGATTCCTAATGACCCAGAAAAACCCTTTGTGACCAGTGGTATCCGAGTAGGTACACCAGCGATTACGACGCGTGGTTTTACGGAAAAAGAAGTGGAAATAACGGCTAACTTAATTGCTGATGTACTAGAAAATCCAACGGATGAGGCTCACTTAGCAGCTATTCGAGAAAAAGTACATGCATTAACAAAACGTTTCCCTGTGTATAAATAAAAATATTAAGGGAGGGAGAAAGAATAAAATTCCTTTTCCCTCTCTTAAAGGCAATGTTATGTCGTATCTTTGATAAGTGCATTGCTTTATTGTATAGGCAAGACTATGAAATGTCCCTTTTGTTCAAAATCTGATACGCAAGTCGTAGATTCACGGGTCTCTGAAGATGGGTTCACCATTCGCCGTCGTCGCCGTTGTCAATCGTGTGAAAAGCGATTTACCACTTATGAACGAACAGAATTACCCTTACCTATTGTCGTTAAACGAAATGGTACGCGAGAGGATTTTGATGTTGAAAAATTAAAATCAAGTATGCGTCTTGCCCTTAGAAAACGACCTGTAACAGTAGAACAATTAGATGAGGCAGTTACTCGTATTCAAGAAAAACTGATGAATTTACAAGTTAAAGAGGCAGATACTGATCAGATCGGTCAATTTGTTATGCAAGAACTATGGCAATTAGATCAAGTTGCTTATATACGATTTGCATCTGTTTATAAAAGTTTTGAGGATATTAATCAGTTTACTAATGCTATTCAAGAGATGCAAGATATCAAGTAATCACTTATGGTTGAGTAGAGTCTATCATCATGTCGCATCGTGATATTTTTTATATGCAACAAGCCTTATCTTTGGCAGAAAGCGTATTAACATTAACAGATCCTAATCCTCGGGTTGGCTGTGTGATTGTTAAAGATGATCAAATGATTGCTCAAGGTGCAACACAGAAAGTGGGAGGACCACACGCTGAAGTCATGGCAATACGTGATGCTAAAACAAAAGGTTTTACAGAGGCATCTCTTCAAAATACTACTTTTTATGTGACATTAGAACCGTGTAGCCACTATGGTCGAACCCCCCCTTGTGTTGAGGCGATTATTCAATTAAGACCTAAACGGGTAGTGATTGCAACGCTTGATCCTAATCCACTTGTTGCAGGGAAAGGGATTCAGCGACTTATTGAGGCAGGTATCGAGGTAAGTTATCCGTTGATGGAAGAAGAAGCGCTTGCTCTGAATGTCGGGTTTATGGCTCGAATGGCAGAAGGAAAACCTTGGGTTTGGAGTAAAATAGCGTGTTCATTAGATGGTAAAATAGCCCTAGAAAATGGGGTGTCACAATGGATTACAGAAGAACCTGCTCGTGTAGATGGGCAATATTGGCGAGCGAGAAGTAGTCTGGTTTTGACAGGAATAGGAACAATTTTAAAAGATAATCCATTATTAAATGTACGATCTTTCCCTACAGAAAGGCAGCCTATTAGAGCGGTTATTGATGGGCAGTTTCTAATACCAGAGGATGCAGCTTTATTTAATGGCGATCCTGTTTGGATTTTTACGTATCAGTCTAATCCAGAGAAAGTCGCTCGGTTGCAAGCCAAAAATGCTAAGGTTTTTAATGTACCAGAAAAAAATAGTTATGTAGATTTAGTAGCTATATGGCAGATTTTTCAAACTGAACATATTAATGAGATTCATGTAGAGGCGGGGGTAGGTCTAAATTCTGCTTTACTAAGGGCAGGATTAATGGATGAATTATTGATTTATATGGCGCCTAAGTTGATTGGCTCAGGAAAGGGAAGTTTTTCACTTCCTGTCCTAGAAAGTTTAGATAATGTCCCCACTTTTGAATGGGTAGAGCAACAGCAAATAGGTAATGATATGCGATTACGCTTACGAAATAGTAAGCGTTGGGTAGCATTACTTTCACAGATA
Organism: Pelistega ratti; assembly: GCF_009833965.1. Taxonomy (NCBI): domain Bacteria; kingdom Pseudomonadati; phylum Pseudomonadota; class Betaproteobacteria; order Burkholderiales; family Alcaligenaceae; genus Pelistega; species Pelistega ratti. The sequence continues at coordinate 1,343,938 of NZ_CP047165.1, read as the reverse complement.
AATAGGAAGATATAATGTTTACAGGTATTGTGGCAGGTCTAGGTAGAATTACACAAGTTAAACCATTGGGCTCAAGTGATCAGGATGGTGTACGTATCCGTATTGAGGTTGAGCATTTTGATATGAGTCGTGTGAAATTAGGAGATTCTATCGCTATTCAAGGTGCTTGTATGACGGTAGTGGACTTTGATTCTCATAGTTTTCAGGTTGATGTTTCTCGAGAAAGTCTTACAAAAACACGGGGATTAGATCAAGAAGGTGAAGTAAACTTAGAACATGCTATGCGATTATCGGATACGGTAGATGGTCATTTGGTTTCTGGACATATTGATGGTTTAGGTAAAGTAGCTGCCTTTGAAGCTGTTGGGGAATCGTATTTACTACGTATTCAAGTGCCTTCTGCATTAAGTCCTTATATGGCATATAAAGGGTCAGTAACCGTAAATGGTGTGAGTTTGACAGTAAATGCCGTTCAAGATAATACAGAAGGGTGCTTGATTGATATCAATCTTATTCCACATACTGTTGCAGTAACAACCTTAAAGCATTTACATAAAGATAGTGATGTTAATTTAGAAGTCGATACGATTGCACGCTATGTAGAAAGAATGCTAAAAGTAAAGTCTATTAGTTAACTAGAAAAGTTATCTGTAAATAAGGAATATAGGTAATAGCACTATAGATGTTTGTCTTATTCGCAAAATTTGTTCTGATAAAGAAGAACAGCGGTTCTTCTCGTGTGTAATGTAGATATAAAGTAAGGCTATTTTTGTATTTATATTGCTATTTGATGGATAAATCAGGTAGAATGAAGTCCTTATTTCATCTTTAGGGAAATATTGGAAGTAGTATTTATAGGACTGGTGGTCGAGAGGCTTAAGGCACACGCTTGGAAAGCGTGCATACGGCAACGTATCGGGGGTTCGAATCCCCCCCAGTCCGCCATTATGTTGATTACTTATCCAAGAGCATTCCCTTGCCTGTAGAAAGATAATATTATTCAGCGTAGATATTGTTATAAAACAAAAAGATTTATCGTGGAAGAGCTTATCTTTTGATAAAGTCAAAGAATAACATCACATACCTCTTACGATCTTCTCATTCTTTAAAATATGGTTTATCTATTTGAATCTATGTTTATCAATATCCGTGTCCAGAATTAAGGTATTTGTGTAAATCACTAAATGTATCTAATTAAATAAAAATATAGTTTATGAATAAATTTTATATATTTATCTTATTATAATTCTGTTACTTTCTTTTCGTGCAAAGACCCCACAATCAGAAATTAATCACAGAGAATGTAGCGTATAATATAGGTATCCGCCGTACCTTATCAAAAACAAGAGAGAAAGCGTACAACTGTATTTTGATAGGTAAAGAGGGAAAGTATATTATTGAGCAAATAGAGTAATGGTTTATATGTATAGTATTTATCATTTTGATATTTGTAGCAAAGCAGTGGGTTTTAACTAAATATAATAGATATATTTATAAAAACAGCACTACTCGGTTATTATCCATGTACAGGGAATTTATATGAATGCCTCAATGACAACTGTTAATAAGGTACAAAAGACAACTAGCACTATTTTTGCTGTCATGCTTATTAGCATGGTAGGATATTTCATTTTTTGGGGGTTAGGATACACCCATTACAATAGCCCTGTTTTATTTATTTTAGCGACATTATTTGGTGTCTTTATGGCATTTAATATCGGAGGTAACGATGTTGCTAACTCATTCGGTACGAGTGTAGGTGCAGGAACATTAACCGTTCCACAGGCACTGGGGGTTGCTGCTATTTTTGAGGTATCAGGAGCGGTGATTGCAGGGGGAGAAGTAACCAAAACTATCCGATCAGGGATTGTTGATTTAGGTACTTTACATATCGTCCCTCATGATTTTGTATTTGTGATGATGGCTGCCTTATTAGCGGCTGCATTATGGTTGTTATTTGCGACTTATAAAGGGTTACCTGTCTCTACAACCCACTCTATTATTGGTGGTATTATGGGGGCAGCGCTGACCTTAGGATTTATTATTTCTTCAGGTGATTCCAATACATGGGATATTGTGCAGTGGAATAAAATCGCAGAAATTGCTGTTTCTTGGGTTTTATCGCCTTTATTGGGGGGTATGCTAGCCTATGTCCTATTTAGGCTTATTAAGGTATATGTCCTTGATTACAATACCGATGTAGAACTAAAACTAAAAGAAATTAAAAAAGAGAAAAAACAGTTTAAAGAACAATACAAGCTTCGTTTTGATGCTCTACCAGAAAAAGAAAAACTAGAGGCGGCTTCTGCAATGGCTCAAGATGCACAAATTTTTAGTGATAGAGAGTCAGCAGAAGAAGAGTTAGAGTTTGAATCAGAGTATTATCGAACGCTCTATGAATTTGAAAAACGCCGTCAATCATTAAGTATTTATAAAGCATTACAGTCTTGGGTACCCATTATCTCAAGTTTGGGGTTAATGATGATTGTAGCGATGTTGCTATTTAAAGGTTTAAATAATCTTAACCTTGGCTTAACGGCTTTACATAATTCTTTAATTGTTTTTATGGCGGGTGCGTTGGTATGGATGGCAACATATATTTATGCTCGTACCTTAAAGCGTAAAGACTTAGGGAAATCTACTTTTATTATCTTTAGCTGGATGCAAGTATTTACAGCATCAGGTTTTGCATTTAGTCATGGTGCCAATGATATTGCGAATGCCATTGGGCCTTTTGCCGCCATTATGGATGTCTTACGCACAGGGGAGATTGGTGATACAGCAGGTATTCCACCGATTGTTATGATTACCTTTGGTATTGCCCTTGTGGTTGGTTTATGGTTTATTGGTAAAGAAGTGATTAAAACGATTGGTACTAATTTGGCGGAAATGCATCCTGCCTCTGGTTTTGCGGCAGAGTTATCAGCGGCAACGGTGGTGATGCTTGCTTCTTTAATGGGTTTACCTGTTTCAAGTACACATATCTTAGTAGGTGCTGTATTAGGTATTGGTATGGTAAACCGTAATGCTAATTGGCGCTTAATGAAGCCGATTGGTATGGCATGGGTGATTACACTGCCCTCTGCTGCCTGCTTAGGAGCGATTATTTTCTTAGTATTAAGAACTATTTTTTAATCATTTTAAGCTAGGCGATATAGTAGTGATATAAGGTACAAATTCTATAATTTTTATTTTCTACATAGTTAATTATCATGAATAGTAGATGAAATAAGTATAGAATTGCCTACGCTATTATTTAGATATTCATAGTAAAAATAGCGATTAATCACTGTATTATCCGCCTATCAAAAAGGTATTTTATCGTATAAGATAGAATACCTTTATTTTTGCCAGTGTTCTAAACGAGTATTTGATTCATATAGGGCTTCACAGAGAATCTCACCACAAATAATGGCATCTTCTAAGGCATCATGGTGATTTGTTTGCTCAATCCCTAGATAATCTGCCATTTTATTGAGGGCAAATCCCCCTTTTGAAAATTGAGGCCATACTTTACGAACAATAGTGGTAACATCAATCCAATGAATATTTTTAAGTAAATCTGGATAGTTTAGAAAGATGACTTGTTTATCTAACGTGCCATAAGAAACAATGGATTTTCCTTCCAGATAATGCAAAAGTGGTTCAATGATTTCATGCTTTTTGGGGGAACCATATACTTGTCTTGCGGTAATCCCATGAATACGCGTATTAAAAGGAGAGAAAAATTCTTCTGGATTAACGTAGGTGCTCCATGTCTCAATCAGTTGGTCATCTTTAAATACAGCAATGCCAATTTGGCAAATAGAAGAAAGATTATTATTGGCAAGTTCTAGATCAATAGCAACAAAATGAGACATAAGGGACTTATGTGATAATTAATTAAAGGGTTTTGTTGATTATATGCGATTGTGGTATGCGTGAGGATACTAAATGAAAGTATGGGAAAAATCTATTTAGATAAAGAGATGAGTGATTGAAAAGGTTTTATATTTCTCTTTATGGTTAAAACGAATATAGCTTAAATCCAAAGTAGATAGGCTATGTGTTAAATAATGAGTAGATGAGGTAAGTACGGTATTAAGTGGAAATAGGGAGTATTTAGGAAATAGGGTAAAAAGAGTATAATAAAGGCATATATACTTTAAGGATAGTGACAATGAATATTTTGGTTACAGGTGGAGCAGGATATATTGGCTCTCATACGCTAGTTGAGTTATTAAATGCTCAGCATAATGTCTTTGTATTAGATAATTTTGTTAATAGCTCTCCAAAGGCATTAGCAGCGGTTGAGACAATTACGCAAAAGAAAGTACAACTTATAGAGGGGGATATCCGTCACCGTGCCACTTTAGATCATATCTTTAATACCTGTGCCATTGATGCTGTTATTCATTTTGCCGGCTTAAAAGCAGTTGGTGAGAGTGTACAAAAACCGCTTGAGTATTATGAGAATAATGTTGCAGGTAGTATAACGCTAGTTGAGGCAATGAGAGATGCGGGTGTTTTTTCGCTTGTTTTTAGCTCATCTGCTACTGTTTATGGTAATCCTCAAGAAATTCCTATTTCTGAAAATTGTCCCTTAGGTAATCCAACTAACCCTTATGGTATGTCGAAATGGATGGTTGAGCGTATATTACAAGATACGGCTAAAGCAAATGAACAATGGTCTATTGCTCTATTACGTTATTTTAATCCGATTGGGGCGCATCCTAGTGGTTTGATTGGTGAGAATCCAAATGGTATTCCCAATAATTTAATGCCTTATATTACACAGGTGGCGATTGGCAAATTAAAGCAACTTTCTATATTTGGTAGTGATTATCCTACACCAGATGGTACAGGTGTAAGAGATTATATTCATGTAGTGGACTTAGCTAAGGGGCATCTTGCTGCGTTAGATTATTTGCAGCAGCATAAAGGTTGCCATGCTTGGAATCTTGGTACAGGTAAAGGTTATTCTGTATTGGATATGGTAAAAGCTTTTGAGTCAGTCAATCAGGTAAAAATCCCCTATACGCTTGCCCCTCGCCGTGCTGGGGATATTGCTGAGTGTTGGTCTAATCCTGCTAAAGCACAGCGAGAGTTAAAATGGCAAGCTAATTATGATTTAAATGATATGGTCGCACATAGTTGGCATTGGCAACAACAGAATCCGAATGGATTTGAGTAATTTATAGCCATAATGAGCGATATATAGACCGCATTTCATCTACGGTTGGAATGCGGGGGTTATTGTTGGGTGAGCCAGAGGCGAAGGCTTGCTCACATAGTGTATCCAGTAAATTATTAAACTTCTCTTGTTGTACACCAAACTCAGCTAGAGTAGGGACATTTAACTCTTGATTTAAATCTTTTAAGAATTGAATAAGTTTTTGATTGGCAAGCGCTATGGTGTCAGTGTGAGAGGCTACCCCAAGGGCTATTGCACAATCAGCATAGCGGCTAGGGGAAGCAGGGATAGAGAAGGCGGTAACATTGGGTAATAACATGGCATTTGATAAACCATGAGGGGCATGAAAAAAAGCACCAATTGGTCGGCTCATCCCATGAACCAGTGCTACAGAGGCATTGCTGAATGCTATTCCTGCTAAGGTAGCACCTAACATCATTTTTTCTCGTGCCTCTTGGTCTTGGCCATTGTGAAAAGCTCTTTTTAAATTAGGACCAATAAGACGCATAGCTGCTAATGCTTGTTGATCGCTATAAATATTATGTTTCTGACTGACATAGGCCTCTATTGCATGCGTCATTGCATCAATCCCTGTATCCGCTGTAGTACGAGGGGGAACAGAAAGGGATAATGAATAATCAACAATGGTTGCGATAGGCATAAAGCCTGCGCCGACACAGAGTAATTTCTCATTTTTCTCTTCATCGGTAATAATAGTGAACTTGGTTACTTCAGAGCCTGTACCTGCTGTTGTTGGGATAGCGATAAGGGGTAAGCCTTGTTCATCAACTTGGCGAGGAAATTTATAATCCCGAATACTTCCACCCAATTTACCCAAAATACTGATTGCTTTTGCACTATCAATAACACTCCCTCCACCCAAGGCAATCATACCATCAAAGTGTCTTTGATGAACTAAGTTTATTCCTGCTGTAATAGAGCCGTCAGTGGGTTCTGGTATTGTATCAGCATAAACCGTTGATTCAATTTTATTTAAATTTAAAATATCTTGAATGAGCTGAACATAACCCAACTTTACCATCGTATCATCAGTAACGATTAATACTTTTTTAATATTAAATGTACTTAAAATAGAAGGTAGTTTTTGACAGGCATTTTTACCAATTTCAATAATACGGGGTAATAAAATACGGTTAGACATGAAATCATCTCCCTAAAAAATGAATATAGTACAGGTTCTTTATCACAGTTATATTAAAAAGAGTGTATATATACGAAAAATAAATGAACAATAAGGATGTTATAGTCTAAATGGATAAGCTACTATTTTGCCGATTCTATGCTTAACGCTACTTATTTAGAATACCTTATGTGTTTTTCTACTTTGACTTGATTAGAAATAGATGAGTGTTATCGGTAAAATAGCATATCCGTATTTTTTAGTTAAAGTATCATAAGAGAAATAAGCGTTCAATAGTATTATTTTCGTTAAAATACAAATAGGAAAAAATGGCATAAATTCTCATGAAAATTCTTATTACTGGTGGTGCGGGGTTTATTGGATCCGCTTTGATTCGCTATATTATTGCTCATACACAAGATACGGTTATTAATGTGGATAAGCTGAGTTATGCGGGTAATTTAGCTTCTTTACAGATGGTGAGTCAGCATACACGTTATGTATTTGAAAAAGTAGATATTATAAATAGAGAGGCACTTGATAGGCTATTTCAGACTTACTGCCCTGATGCGGTTATTCATTTAGCAGCAGAAAGCCATGTGGATCGATCTATCCATCAGGCGGATGCGTTTATTCAAACGAATATTGTAGGAACTTATACTTTATTAGAGGCTAGCCGAGCCTATTGGGAATTATTGCCAACCGTACAAAAGCAGTCTTTTCGATTTTTACATATTTCAACGGATGAAGTATTTGGGGATTTAAAACAATCTCAGCAATTATTTACAGAATATTCTCCTTATCAACCGAGTAGTCCTTACTCTGCCTCCAAAGCGGCGAGTGATCATCTGGTGAATGCTTGGTATAGAACCTATGGTTTGCCTATTTTGCTCACCAATTGTTCTAATAATTATGGCCCTTATCAATTTCCAGAAAAATTGATTCCTTTAATGATACTGAATGCTATTCAAGGAAAAACACTACCGATTTATGGTGATGGACAACAAATAAGGGACTGGCTCTATGTTGATGATCATATACGGGCATTGTATCTAGTGCTGACGCAGGGAAAAGTAGGGGAACGTTATAATATTGGTGCTCATCAGGAAATGAGTAATCTTGAGGTTGTTAAAACCATTTGTACTTTATTAGAAACGCTTGTTCCTCATAAACCTATTGGGGTAAAGCATTATCAGGATTTAATCCAGTTTATACAAGATAGACCGGGACATGATAGTCACTATGCTATAGATGCACATAAACTTCACCATACATTGGGGTGGTCTCCTCAAGAAACCTTTTCTTCAGGTATCCGTAAAACGGTATTATGGTATTTACATCATACTGCGTGGTGGAAAGCGATTGTTGAAGGCACTTATCAAATGACTTCTCAGAACCATTGATACTGTTAAAAAGGATGTAAATTGTGTCAAGGTGGTTAATTATCGGTGCTAATGGTCAAGTAGGTAAACACTTAAATTCAGTTTTACAGTCTTATCCTATTGATAATCTAGCGTTATTAGCTGTTGGGCGAGAGAGTGTCGATATTACTCATACTAAGGCAGTCAAATCGCTGATAAATGATTTTCAGCCTACTATTGTGATAAATGCAGCAGCCTATACCAATGTTGAGCAAGCAGAGCATCATCCAGAAGTCGCTGAAAAGACAAATGTAAAAGGAGTGCAAAACTTAGCTGAAGCAACTGCACAGATAGGGGCTTGTTTAATACATTTATCCAGTGATTATGTCTTTGATGGGCAATTAAAGCAACCTTATCATGAAGAGGATTTAACAAACCCGTTAAATCAGTACGGAAAAACAAAACTAGCAGGGGAGCTAATCGTAAAAAGTATTAATCCACGGCATATTATTTTACGAACATCATGGGTCTTTAGTGAACAAGGGCATAATTTTGTTAAGACAATATTAAGGTTAGCCAAAGAAAAAGAAACTTTACAAATAGTGGCTGATCAAATAGGCGCACCTACTTATGCAGGGGATATTGCTCAGGTTTTAGTCCAAATAGCCTTACAAATACAAGAGGGAAGAGAAGATGTGTTTGGCTTATATCATTTCTCTGGCTTTCCCTATATTAGTTGGTATCTATTTGCTCAGTTTATTTTAGCGCAAACACAACAGCAGAAAATACTTAGTAAACTTCCTACACTTTTACCGATAAGTAGCAAGGAGTATGCTTCAATAGTAAAGCGCCCACTTAATACTTGTTTAGCTATGGATAAAATAAAGCGTACCTTTGCTATTGAACCAAGTGATTGGCAAAAAGCATTAGTAAAATTACATCCGTATATAGAGTGAGTATTGTGGAAATAGGGGGAGTATGATGAAATGGGCTATGCTTTTGGGTAACTAAATCTAGGTAGGGTAAAATATAAAAATAGTAGAGAATAAATCATAAAAAGAAAGTGGTTATAGATGAAATAAAAAAAGATAGATCGTATATAAAGAGGTTATATCAATGAAAATTAGGGATACCGCCATTTCGGATGTTAAGGTATTGATCCCCCAAATATGGGAAGATACGCGGGGATTTTTTATGGAAACATTTCGAGAGGAATGGTTTAATACACATATAGCTGATTGCCGATTTGTGCAAGAGAACTACTCTACTTCTTATCAAGGGGTATTAAGAGGATTGCATTATCAAACGAAACAAACGCAAGGTAAGTTAATCCATGTGCTTGAGGGTGAAATTTTTGATGTTGTCGTTGATTTACGCCGACAATCCCCGACTTTTAAGCAATGGGTAGGTACAACACTTTCAGCTGAAAATAAATATCAACTTTGGGTACCAGAGGGATTTGCACATGGGTTTTATGTATTAAGTCAGCAGGCTAGCATTATGTATAAATGTACGGATTATTATTGTCCTCATGCAGAACAAACTTTGCTGTGGAATGATCCTGAATTAAATATTCATTGGCCTTTAAAAGGAGAGCCTATTTTGTCAGAAAAGGATAAAAAGGGTGTATTATTAAAAGAAGCCGTGGCGTTTGATAGGTAGTGATAGTCGATTTTTATAGAGAGATAGCGTATGTGTTTTGAAAAAGTGGCAGAAGTTGTTGGTGAAAAAATAGCAGAACGAGGATGGGATTATTTTATACAAAATAAAGTGCGTGATTTGGAAGAGCGTGCATCTTATTGGACGGCTCAAATTATGGGCTCTCAAATTTATCATGCGGTTATAAAACTGAGTAAAACAGGTGTTTTATTAGATGCGCAATGTAATTGCCCTTATAACCATGCGTATTGTAAGCATATTGCTGCACTTTGGTTTGCTGTCTTGGATAGAGAACAAAAAATAGATAAATCTTCATTAGGGATTAGTAGCCATGTAGATAAGCAAACACAAGATACGTCAAATATATTCTCTGCTGCCTTTTCTCCATCACCGATAGCTTATCAAGATTTAATAGATGATGTGAAGAAAATCTGTAATAAGGCTAGGAATGGTTGCTCTTATTATCAAGCGAGTGCATTTGCTAGTAGTATTCAACAGATCATTAATCAGCGTCATCTATTTTCACTAGAAGAGCAGTTTGAATTACTTCAGCTTATTTATAAACGATTAATAACGATTATTGAAAAATCAGATGATTCTGATGGGTTGATTGGTGATGCAATTATTACTTGCTTAAATGAATCTGAGGTAATTTATGAAGAAGCAGATGAGGTATTACAGAAGAAAATAGAGAAGTTTTGGAAAACACTCGCAGAAAATCCAGATAAACACTGGATTGCTGAGACGGAAGGTATAGCAGATATTTGGCTTGATGCTATGCTAAATAAAAAAGTGCCTCCTCAGAAATTATTAAAATGGATTGATGATCAGCAAACTACGGTAAGTAGCTATCAACAAGATAAGTGGCATCAGAGAACATTACGATTACTGTATATGATTAATCAAGAGCAAGCCATAGCATTTTTAGAACAACACTTAGAGATACCTGAGTTTTTATCTCGATATACAACCCTATTAATGAATAGGGGTGATTATAAAGAAGCTGAGGCTTTACTACTGAATGCTGTTAAAAAGGGCGGTTCAGGAAAACTTCGTGGAGAGTGGCTTTACCAATTAATAGAGTTAAGTGAACGACAAAAGGATACAGAAAAAATTGCACACTATGCTAAATTGTTGACCTTTGCTGGTTTTGGTTTAAATGTTTCTGCTTTTGAACGATGGAAAGAATGTTATCAACCCTCTGAATGGGTAGAAGTAAGAAATCAGACAATTAAAAAATTAAAAGGTGCGACAATTCTTATTGCTCAAATTTATCAGCATGAACGTCTATGGGATGATTTAGCAAAATTATTACGAATAAGTAATGATGTAAGTTTAATTAAGCAATTTTTGAACGTATTACCTAAAGAATATCATATAGAGATAGCAAGGCACTTGTTTAAACTTAAAATGAAAGAATTTAAAACAATACAAACGGGTAGAACGGCATATCAACGATGGTGTTATGATATACGAGAATTAAAACAGGCGTATCCTGCATTACAACATGAAATAAAAGCAGCATTAAGTGCTTTACGAGAGCAGTATCAGAATAGACCTGCTTTTATAGAAGAATTAGATAGAATTTTGCTAAATTTGGCATGGTATAGGGAGGAGTTACCTTGATAAATCTTCCGCTATCTTATTAGCATAGTTGAAGTCTTTTGGGATTAGCAATAACTATACTTATAAAAAACACCACAGTATCATGTGGTGTTTTAATTTTTAGGGTGGTTAGATATTTATACTCTGGTTTTTAACCATTGTTCAAAATCTTTGCCAATTTTGCCATGACGTAGGGCATAATCGACAAAAGCCTTTGCATATCCTAATTTATCACCACAATCATAAGATTTGCCAGTAATAACAGCCGCTTCAACGGTTTCTGCTTTCATTAGTGCAGCAATAGCATCGGTAAGTTGAATTTCACCACCAACCCCCGGTTTTGTTTGAGCCAGCAGAGACCAGATTCCTTTTGAAAAAACATATCGACCAATAACAGCTAGGTTAGATGGGGCTTTATCAATAGGAGGTTTTTCGACAATAGCTGTCATTTTTGCCGTTTGTCCTGCTTGTAATTGCGCACCTCCACAATCTACAACACCATATTTATCCACTTCTTTTTCAGGAACAGGTTCAACCAAAATTTGGCTAAATCCTGTTTCTTGATATCGAGCAATCATCGCTGCTAGATTATCACGTAGAGGATTACAAGCTATTTCATCTACCAGCATATCAGGCAATAAAACAGCAAAAGGATTATCGCCAACAACAGGGTAAGCGGCATAAACAGCATGACCTAAGCCTTTGGCTGTTCCTTGTCGGACACTGATAATGGAAACATCAGCTGGTTTAATCGCTTGGATTTCTGCTAATAAGGCTGTTTTACCTTTACGTTCTAATTGATCTTCTAGCTCGTAGTGCGTATCAAAATGATTTTCTACCGCTGTTTTAGAAGCGTGATTAACCAATATGATCTCTTTAATCCCTGCAGCAATACATTCTTCAACAATATATTGAATTAAAGGCTTGTCTGCCAACGTAAGCATTTCTTTTGGAATGGCTTTGGTCGCAGGTAACATACGAGTACCAAGACCTGCAACGGGGATAACGGCTTTTAGCATAATAAAATCCTATTATTGAGTTAATCGTTTTTATGAAGTGTAAAAATACAAAATGGTTTGTTTATGTGTAAAGTTTGTATTTTATCATGCTTAGCATAAGAAAAAACAACATAAAAGTGTCACTTTCTTGTCGTGAGTATAGAAGACTATTACAATAGTATTAAGTTAAACATATGAATTAGAAAAAGCAATGCTAAAACGTACTTTACCTAAGTTAATTATTGCCTCCTGTGATTTTTTCTTAATATTCGTCTCTTTTTATTTGGCGATAAGTGTGATGCGAGCATTTGTCGGAGGGAATATAGACTCTTTTCTACCCAATTCACAATTTTCTGATCGATTATGGATTCATCTTTTTATTGCAATCATAGGTATGGGATGGTTTTGGGTTCGTTTACGTCATTATACTTATCGGAAACCTTTTTGGTTTGAACAAAAAGAAATCGTTAGAACACTGATTATTTTATCGGTTATTGAGTTGGCTATTATTGCTTTTTCAAAACTCTATAGCTCTCGTAATTTGTGGGTATTAACTTGGATCATTGCACTTTTTCTTGTACCTATTGGTCGATTTGTTGTTAAAAGTATTCTCATTAAATCAGGTGCATATCTTAAAAATACGATTATTATTGGAGCAGGAGAGAATGCAATTGATACTTATAGAGCCTTAATGGAAGAGCGCTATCTGGGATTAAATATTCAGGCATTTATTGTGTTAAAACATAAACACCCTGATTTGGACTCATTGGGTGTTCCTATTTTAGAGAATTTTGATAAAGCTAATCTTACCTCTATTTGTGATCAAGATACACAATTTACCATTGCAATTGAAGATGATGAGTTACATGAGAGGAATGCTTGGCTACGATTCTTAACTAATCGCCATTACCGTTTTGTATCGGTTATCCCGACATTAAGAGGATTGCCTTTATATAGCACTAATATTGTTTTTTTATTTAGTCATGAATTAATCATGATGCGTATTAGTAATAATCTGGCAAAACGATCTTCACGCTTTATTAAGCGAACATTTGATATTTTTGGTTCATTAGCGATTATTACCATACTTTCTCCACTATTAATAACACTCTTTTTCCTTATTAAAAGAGATGGTGGAAATGCTATTTATGGGCATCCTAGAATTGGACGAAAAGGAAAAACCTTTAATTGTTTAAAATTTAGATCAATGGTGGTAAATTCTAAAGAAATTTTAGAAGAATTATTGGCAAATGACCCAGAAGCACGAGCGGAATGGGAGAAAGATTTTAAATTAAAAAATGACCCTCGTATTACAAAAATCGGACATTTCTTACGTAAGACAAGCCTAGATGAATTACCCCAACTTTTTAATGTGTTAAAAGGGGAAATGAGTCTTGTTGGTCCACGTCCGATTGTAAAAGATGAGTTAGAACGTTATGAAGAAGATGTTGATTACTATCTTATGGCAAAACCGGGTATGACAGGATTATGGCAGGTGAGTGGACGTAATGACGTGGACTATGAAAAACGGGTTTATTTTGATGCATGGTATGTGAAAAACTGGTCATTATGGAATGATATTGCTATTTTATGTAAAACCGTTAATGTTGTTTTAAAGCGAAAAGGGGCTTATTGATTTTGATGATGGAGGAGATAATATGGAAGAAGAGTTAAGTCAAGGTGAAAAAGTATGGGGAATAATAGCTAGTTTAGAAAAAGCAAGGAAAGAAAGAGTTATTCCATCTCCGATAAATGATTTTTTTAAATTAACTAGAACAAAAAATATTATTTTAGGTGCAATGTTAGTGGCATTCCTATTGCGACTATTTGTTGTAGATAGTTATCAAATTATCCTAGGTATATCTAGTATAATTTTTTTCGTGTCGTACATAATATTAGTAACGCAATTTATGTATTACTTTATTAAAGATATATTTGAAGCATTCCAAACAAGAAAAGTAAATTATCCTAGAATTAGAGTACTACATGATTTTCAAATTATTGAGAATCTTTCAGAATCTATAAACCTTCTATTATTGAAAGATACTAAAAGAACAATAAAATATATGATAGAGGAACAAAGGGGCATATACTCTGCTGTTAAAGTAATTCTTTGGTTTATCCCTCCTACAAGTATAGGTAGTGTCTTTTTAGTTATTAGGGAGTTTGTAACAGCAGAATCTTTGGTTATGCCTATTTGGCTTTTTGTTTTAGCTTTAGTTATTATATTAATTATTACCATGAGTATATATTCCTGGTTTAAAATCCGAGGATACCAATATTATTTACATATTCTTAATTATCTAAAATATAGAATCCCAAAATAATACTATTTAAAAGTTTTGTACAAATAATCATTTATGATGACACTTGAAAAAATTGAACGCTTAATTAGTGAAATTAATAAGCTACATCTTGCTTTTTCTCAAGACTATTTTGAAACAGGCAAAATTGAAAAAGTTAATTTAAAGCATACTTTGCCCAAAGTACCTACAGAACATATTTTGGCTTATCGGTTAAACTTACATGAATCGATTAATGATTATTTATATCGTGCTAATCTGTATGATATTCCCTATTTCTATCGAGTAAAAACATCAGAGTCTATTTTAGATAAGATAGAGCGATTTAAACAACGAAGTGAGGGGTATCCTGTTAATAGTATTTTAAATGATATTTTTGGTGCTCGAATTATTGTTAATTCAACGGAAATTAAGCAAGTAATAGAATCATTAGATCACTGGCAAGAACAATATGGTTTAAAAAACTGGTATTTAAGAGATAGAGATGGTTATGTAGGTATCCATATTTATTTTAAAAATGCAAGTAACTTTTATTATCCTTGGGAATTACAGGTATGGGATAAAAAAGATGCCGAACAAAACATTCAAAGTCATATAAAATATAAACGTTCCTTTGTGAGTAAATTGCATGAGTGAAGATTTTGTGATAGTGCTTTATCATGTAACTATTTAGAGTGTTTATATAGTTTCACTTGTAATATTTTTGTTAATGATTAACTAGTTATTATAAAAAGGATATGATGAAAAAGTTTCTTTTGGTTGGTGCAGGTTTTTCAAATGCGGTTATTGCGCGTGAATTAGCCGAGCAAGGTTATCAAGTAACCGTTATTGATCAACGATATCATGTGGCGGGCAATTGCCATACTGAACGTGATACAGAGACAGATATAATGGTACACGTATATGGTCCACACATTTTTCATACAGATAATGAGCGGGTATGGCATTATGTGAACCAGTTTGGTGAGTTTATGCCGTTTGTAAACCGTGTAAAAACAATTAGCCAAGGTGCAGTATATTCTTTACCGATTAATTTACATACTATTAATCAGTTCTTTGGTAAAACCTGTTCCCCTAAAGAGGCTAAGGCGCTTATTGAAAGCCAAGCAGATATGTCAATTACTGATCCACAAACATTTGAAGAACAAGCGATGCGTTTTGTGGGGAAAGATTTATATAAAGCATTCTTTTATGGCTATACCAAAAAACAATGGGGGGTAGAACCAAAGGAATTACCAGCGAGTATTTTAAAGCGCTTACCTGTGCGTTTTAATTATAATGACAACTACTTTGCTCATAAATATCAAGGTATGCCAAAAGAGGGCTATACGGCTATTGTTGAAAATATCCTAAATCATAAAAATATTGAAGTACGATTAAATACACCTTTTGATACATCAATGAAATCAGATTTTGACCATATTTTTTGGTCAGGTCCTTTAGATGCTTATTTTGATTTTGAGTTAGGTCGTTTAGGTTATCGAACTTTAGATTTTGAAGCTTTCCATGATGAAGGGGATTTCCAAGGGAATGCTGTTATTAACTATGGTGATGAAGAAGTACCTTATACTCGTATTTCTGAACATAAACACTTTGCTCCTTGGGAAGAGCATGAGAAAACTATCTGCTATCGAGAGTTTAGTCGTGCCTGTGGAGAGAATGATATTCCATACTATCCTATTCGTTTAGTCAAAGATAAAGCTCTATTACAGCAATATGTAGAAAAAGCACAGCAAGAAACAAAAGTGACTTTTGTTGGACGACTTGGTACATATCGTTATCTTGATATGGATGTTACGATTAAAGAGGCGCTTGAAGTGGCGGATACGGTTAAGGCTCAATTAAAAGAGCATCAAGCATTACAGCCATTTTATGTGAGTATGGGGGTTGGGGGTATAGTTTAGAACATAGGTCGTATTTTTAGGATACGACCTATTTTTTAACTCAATTGTGCTATTCTCCATATAGTTTTGGCTTGTTTGGCTAGTTGTCGTTGCCAAGCAGTAATGGTTTGTGGAGTCCATTCAGCATATTGCTCTGCTAGCTTATGAGTAAGTGAAAAGTGGCTTTGTTTTAAAAGTTCTCTTTTTTGTGTATATTCTAGGACACCTACATCGCGATTAGTATTTGATGATAATAAAACCATATTACCTAATCGATAAGTTAAGGTGTTTATTTCTTCATGGTTAAACCCTCCCCAGCCATCTGGAGCGTTTTGGGGAAGAATATGTTCAATATTAAATGTATCACTTGTAAAATCAAGCTCAGCTTGAGAAGTATAGTATTCAAGTTCACACAAAATAAAACGAGCTAAACGGGTATTTTTAATCACTTTTTCTGTGAAATCTTTACTAAAGCGATCGTCGTTAATATAGACGGGTTTTAATAAATTTAATATTTTATGGATGCTATTTGCTTTTCCTTGATTGATTTGCTGTACAACATGATGATAGGTATGCTCTAAATCAGTAGGACTGTATGAACCGATAATGCTATATCTAAAGGAAATAATAACAACTGCTCGTAATAATGTTGAGAAATCGTCTGTTTCTAAATAACGCTTGGCACTCAATAGTAGAGAGAAAGGTTGTCGTACTCGAAAAAGTTTTAATGTATGAATTAAGCGTTTATCATTAAGAGACCAATTTGATCCTTCAGGAGAAGATAAGGCTAAATAAGTATCTAAGTCTTCTTCTATTCCTCGTATTAGGTTAAAGACGGCTTCTCTATCTTTGATATGATGTCGAATAACTTTAAATAATTCAGTGTGTCGTGTGAATTTATATCGACTGTTCCAATAAATACGCAAAAAATCAGGGAATTTCTCTGACTGTAATCGATTTACTATATTTTCCCAACGTGTCTCTAAATTTTGTAACTCATGTGTATTATCTTGGTTTTTATCAAGAATAGAAAAGAGATAGTTTTTTAATAAGTCTGTTGAAGAAAGTCGAACACCACGAGAATTAAGTGTTTCAAATACCTTATAAGCATTTAATTCATTTGATACTGTAATAACAGTAAAAAACAGATTATCACTAATATATTCAACAAGCTGTGCTAATCGAGGACCTTCATTTCCTCTCTCTTTTTCTAAGTATTGATTAACTTTCTGATAAAACCATTCAAAAGCTTTACGCAATAAATGTTCAGATGCTCGTAACCCACGTTGTGGTAAATGTCCAAGAGGAACAAGATAATTTTGGAAATAGTCGTTATTATTACGATTTAAGGTAAGTTTAGGACGAGAAATTAAGGTAACAGGATCTAAATAGCCAATATAAGTCTGACGAATTTGATTCAATCGTTGGGTATTCGCTTGTATATCATTACCTGCATCAATTAAATCTTGAAGATTTTTTAAAATGGCTAAAATGATAATAGTTGTTGTGGTTAAACGTTGCTGTCCATCAATGACTTCAAAAGATTTATCATCTGTTGATTGGAGCACAAGATACCCCATATAGTGAGCAGGATGATCAGTGTCTTCTATGATACTCATAATATCAGCCCATAGATCTTCCCATTGCTCTGTCTCCCAGCTATAGTCTCGTTGAAAACGAGGAATTTTATAGATCAAACCATTACCGATAAGTTTTCTGAGGGTATTATTTTCAGTTTTGAAGTTGGTGGCTAACATATTCCCATTACCTTTATACAAAATCTATTTTTAGTCTAGATAATTTATCTTTATTGTACCTTTAATTTAATGTAGATTGATCTTGTTGATTTATTTGGAATAATTATTGGGATGACGATATTTTATAAATTGGTATTAAAAAGTATTTGAGAGATTTTGAAAAGGGTTTTCTTAAATTAATCAAAAGTAGATGTACTAATTTTATCTTATTTATACAAAAGGGTGTACAACAGTAATTACTAATTAGCGTTTCAATTGAGTTAATCTCATTATGTTAAATTAATGTGATAAAAATTCTACCCCCAAAGCACAATATTTCAAATAACTAATTGGTGATAAAAGATATATGGTACTGTTCTTTATCTATTATTCGATACTTTTGTTCCCCTTACTTTTAGAATAAAGATTGCATTATAGACATACATCATAAATTTCTCTTTTAATATAAGAAGAATAGTGAAATAAGTAAGGAAGAAAATTGAACCTGCTAATAAAAAGGTAGTTAAAATTGAACGAAACTCAATAAGCTCTGTAACCCCTAGCGCGCAGGATATTGCAATAAATAGCGCAATAATAATCTTATGTAACTGTAATCCAGAAAAGAGAATTTTCATATATTTACGCAAAATAATGACTTGTATGAGTAAGACAGAAAATTCTGCAGCAATAACAGCTAAAGCTGTTCCAACAGCAGCAAATCTAGGTACTAAAATAAAATTTGCTATAACATCTACAGTTGCTGCACACAAAACAGAAAATAATAATTGCTTATCTTTTTTGAGGGGTAATAGGATTTGGATACCCAAAATATTTGTTATAGCACTTAGTATTAATGCCCATACTATAATTTGTAATGGCACAATAGAAGCTATATAGTTATCTCCGGCAAGAATAAAAATAGTTTCTTTGGCAAATAATGTAAAAAATATAACAATAGCGACGGCAATAACGATAATAAAGTTTGTGGATTTTGATAAAGCTTCATGAAATTCAGCTTCCATATTATTTTCAACATAGTAGGATAATCTAGGTAATAGAACAACACCTAGAGAGGTAATTAATGTAAATAAAACCCCTTTTACTCTGACGGCTGCATTGTAGTAACCTACTTGTTCTGGTGAACTTAGTAAACCCAATAAACCCTCATCTAAACTTGTATAGATTGCAATAGCAAGTGAAGTTAAGAATAAAAAAAACATAGGTTTTAAATGTTTCTTAAATTCATAGTGATGGTAAATTTTATAATTAATAAGTTTTCGGGAATTGATGAAATTTAGAATACCAGATCCAACAATAGCAAAGATAGAAATAAAAGCAAAAATAATATAGTCTTCTTGTTTTCTAACAAAAATAAATACTAAAAATAATGAAATGAGCTTAAAAATTATTGTTCTAACTGTAATATATTGATATTTTTCTAACCCTTTATATAGCCATTCAACACCTAAAATTGTAAATAGAATAAAAAGTGAAGCTACCCAAAAGAGCTCTTTTTCTACAGAGAATTTAGGAACAGTCAATATAGCTAATGTTAATGCTAAATAAACGATTATCATTGATACAATATTAATACATAATAGTTCATGTACCGTTTTAGATAAGCGTTCTTTATCATCTCTAACCTGTGCTATAGCTCTTATACCATAAGTTGTGACACCAAAAGAAGCAAAAATAGCAAAGTAACTTACAATAGAAATAGCAAAAGCAACTTTTCCTGTTCCCTCAGGAAGTAGGATTCTTGAGACATAAGGAAATGTAATAAGAGGGAAAAGAAAATTAGATACGGTCAGTATAAAATTCATGATAAAGTTGAATTTTATGCTCTTAATGGTTGTACTCATAGAATACTATTTCTCTCTTGTTTTTAAAAATAGGGTTTTAAATATTAAAGAAAATATTATTATCTTTATAAATCCAGCATCTAATATAGTAGTGTAGAATCTATTAGAAAAAGCTAACATAATGAGATCGTTAAATAAATAAGCATAAATAAATAATGCAAAACTAAAACAGGAAATATTTGTACTCTTTATCTTTTGATAAGTCAATACATAATATAGTGAAATGATAATAATTAGTGGAATAAATCCAATATAATTAAAGTCATAAATAAAGGAATAAAACGTAGTGTAAACATTACCAATCTCAATACCATTATTGCTAAAGGTAAACTTATCTATCGTATCAAAAATTAATGACTCATTTCCTGAATGCTTGGCGATATATCCATATAACACTCTAAACATTTGCTCTCCAAAAATGAATGCTTGAGATATTTCTGGATACAGAAACATGATATAACCTTAAAATAAATTTTCAGCTAATTTTATGGCTCTTTTTGTATATTCGCCTTGATGTAGTAATCCAGAAATATGAGCAACGTTCTTTATCATTTCTTGATAATGATATTCAGATACTTGCTCTAATTTATTTTTTAATTCACTTAATGATGAAACACAAACTCCGATATGATTTTCTTTCACAAAACCTGCTTCTGCAGCTTTATCCCAAATAATCACTGGAATCCCTGAAGCTAAATATAGTGAAAGTTTATGAGGGTTGTTGTATTGTAGATACTCTCCAAAATCGCCACTACAGGTGTCTATACTATTTCCATCCCAAACTAAGCCAAAACCTGAATTAAGCTGATTGGGAATATCGGATGCTGGAAATGAACCGTGATATTGAATAGTTTTATATTTTTCTAAGGAATGAGAAAAATTAGGGCCATATAAGTGAATAGTAATGTCTAAAGTACCAAGCTGTGCAATATAAGCCGATTTTTTTATATCCAAATTACCTGCTATTGAAATAGATCGTTCAAATACAGCCTTAGATACAGAACTTTGCTTATCTATCAAATAGTCAAAAATTTTAAGACTAATTAATTTAGATTCTGGAATACCCTTTTTAATAAAGAATGATTTCATTATATTGTTATGCACAATAATAGAGTCAGCGATGGATAACATAAAATTAAATTCTTTTTCATAATAGGTGTTATATAAACTCTTTCTTAGTTCTTCTACATCATGAACAAAGGAGATAAATTTTACTTTTTTATTTTTTTTTAGTTGATTAAGAACCCAGTGGCGAATAAGCTGCCTATGGTGATACGGATGTTGAATCAGTGCTAAAGAATTGGGTGTAATAGAAAAGTAGAGAGTTAGCCAATCAATAAAAAATAGTATTTGTCGCCTAATTTTTCCCCATAAAGAATCTGTATTTGTTGCTGTTCTAATAATTTGAGATTCATAGCCTAAGCTTTTAGCAACTTCAAAAATATCTTGTACTGCCTTACTGCCTGCATGATGCTGTTCTGCACTTAACTCAATAATCTGGTATTTTTTCATTTTATAGCCTTGTATTATTTAACCTTTCAATTTTGTAAAGAAAATAGGTAGCTTAGTTTTGACTACTTTTACAAAATTACCTAGTACCACTAAAAGTGATGCCATTTTATATTTTAATAAGAAATATATAGGTTTTTGTTTCTTGGTAATTAAGTGAGGATTATTTTCCATTAATCTAAAATGGTCTTGATTAAAAATATGATTAATAATCCACTTTCTTTGCGCTTTAAAGGTTAGTTTTGCATGAGGAGAAGTGTTTCTCTCAATAGCAGATAAAGCATATCGAATAAATCGATTTACTAATAATTTTATTGCTGTTTGGCTCAATTCTCCTCTCGTTTGTAAAAGAGAAATAAAGGAGGAAAGTGTTTTCATATGGATAGTAAAATAATCAGGTACAAATTTAGTGGTTAAGCTGCTATTATTTCTTTTCATATAAAAGTATAGGGGCTCATTAAGAATATAGAAGTTAGATATCACATTAAAGACCTTAACATTAAATTCAAAGTCTTCCTTTAGTGCTTGGTGTTTGTTTCTAATTTGATATTTATCAATAATTTCTTTTTTATAAAATTTATTATTGGTATATCCAAATAAGAGTGTTTCTTCTAAATTAACTAATACTAGATTGAAATCCTCTTTAATCAGCCCATTAAATTTACTTAAAATATCTTTCTCGTATAATAATTTACCGTTAATTTCATGTCTTTCTTGCATTCCAACACTAACTACGTCAGGGCTAAATTCTGCAATAATTTTACTTACTTTTACGAGTAATTCAGTATCAAATAAATCATCAGGATCAGGAAACCAAATATAATCTCCTGTTGCTTGTTCAATACCTCTATTTCTGCTATTAGCGGCACCGATATTTTTTTCATTTAAAATAATATGTATTCTTGGATCATTTAAGGCAAGTAGTTCATTTCTTGTATTATCTGTAGAGCAATCCTCTACAAAAATAAATTCAACATTTTTGTATGGTTGAGAGATTAATAGGTGGTATAGCTTATCTATATAATTAGATACGTTATAGCATGCAAGAATTAGACTAATTTTCATAATATTAACTTAATAAAATTTCTTGTATAGTCTTAGAAACTTGAATAATGTTATATCCATTTTTTTCTAAGGTGGTACTATCACTTATTCTATTTAGACTCTTATTTTCTAAGATTGATATAATTTTATTTACCCAGTTTTTTACATCATCTATTGGTAAAAATTCTGTTGAAGATATTAATTTTGCTTCTTCTGAAATATTATTTGATAATAGTGTTGGTAAACCTGATGCTTGTGCTTCAATTACAACAATGGGTAATCCTTCAAATAAAGAAGGTAAAATAAGAATATCTGATGCAATCATAAGCTGATTGACATCATTACGAATTCCCATAAAAGAGATATTCTTAATATTTTTATTTAAAATATATTTTTCGATATCCTCCTTTAACTCTCCATCACCTACATAAGCCATAGAAGCATCAGGTATTGATTTATTTAAAGCTCGCATTATTTCTAGAGCAAAAAAAGGATTTTTTTGATGGTTCATTCTGGCAACATATAAGATTATGGGTTTAGTACCCCATCCCAGAGTATTTCTAATATTTTTATATCTATCCTTGGAATAGAAATAGTTATTAAGAGAAATCCCATTTTTAATTACTTGGTACTTTTCATTTTTACCATACATAAATACTCCAGCTTTTTCAGAACAAGCCAGTTTTATATCACTTAATTTATTGAGGAACCATCTTAATGAGTAATGTAATTTTTTCTTTGTTGTGTCTGCATTATGTGAATGGGCTATAATTTTTTTTCTTAATAAGAAAGCAGGAAGCATATTGAGTACATATCCTGCGTTCATAATATTAAAATAAATGGTATCATAATGTCTCTTCTTAATGACTTTATGCATTTCCCATAAACTACGAAAAAGACCTTTGTTTTTAGGTGGAATGTAATGGATTTGACAACCATTCTTAAGATAAAAATCGCTAAAAGTCATTGTAGGGAAATCGCATACAAAATCAAATTGAATTTTATCTCTATCTAGGTGTTGGTATATATTGTGAATATAGGTTTCCATTCCACCTAAATTATCGGTCATACCATATACAAGTATACGTTTCATTATTTATTCCCGTAGTTAAAAGTTTGCTTCGTATTTTTTCCAAAAAATTTTGCCACTAAAAAGGCTGTTCTTTTCTTTAAACAGTTAGTTTTCTCACTTAAGTTCAAAATAGACATATAACAAAATTAAATAATGAGTCGATGATGTACGATATACAAGTGTCCTCCTTAATTATCAACTCTAAATATTAAAGATTTGTGAAACATTATGCATATCTTATATAAAAAAGATACTAAGTTTCTGAGTGATTGGTAAGTATATCTTTACACATTTAAATTGCTTGTTAACTAGGAGTATACAAGTGATGTTCGTAGGGTGTACCTAGAGCTATAAAATTGGCTATCAATAAATCTAAAAGATAAACAAAAGGAGATAAAGAAATTTATTTTTGATATATTATAACATTTTAATTTTTATGATGTTCTATATCATAATAGGGTAAAAAACTTGTCTTTTTAATATCCCAAATACGATTACTGGGTCTACGTTATTTTGTTCTCCAATTTGTAAAATTAACCCCATTAGGTTTTATTATCTCCTCTCTTTTTAAATTTAGCTGCTTTGAGAGCTAAATAATGGTTAATAACCTCTTGTCTTGTGAGAAAAGAGTACGTTTGTTATAGGATTAATCTAAGTATATTTGCTACTAATTAAGAGGTTACTTCTAGCACAATAAATCTAGTAAATACTTTTGTAGAAATATCTTTAATCTATAAGGACTCATCTTTATTTTTATAGACTAACATTACTACTAATCTAGAGTATGCCCTCAATTTATAGAAACTCCCTATCATCAGTTAAAAATAGGCTTGTTAGAGGGTGCATTTATAAGAAATTATCACTTATTTTCAAGTAAATACTATTATTTCTTAGCTAATAATTGATAAAAATTATAATACATCGGCTTATCGGTTAAGAGTGTTATATTAAACCTTAATGCAATTAATAATATGACAAGTGCAATTAAATAGCGTAAACCATATTTAGCTAAAAATAGTGTGCAAGAAAAGGGAAGAGTAAATAAAATTGAAATTCAACAGCAATTGTCTATATTGGACCTATAGGATAAATATTATGTCCCTATCCTGTGTAAGAATGCCCTGTGTTTAGTTGTAATGTTAATATTCGGAATATATCCATTGGAGTAGAGTTTACTCTATTAATGGTAATCACGATAAAAACCATTAATATCATTAAAGGGAATATACGTAATATTCTGTTATAAATAAATCCCTTATATTGGATCTTTTTTCCACCATACCCACTAATGATACAGAATAGAAAACCAGTAAGAAATAAAAATAGGCTGACACCAGTAGAACCATTGACTAACCATGTTGTTGCAAAGTAATTTAGAGCGTTTGTAGTATTGTCTAGTGTTATTTTTCCTCTAAAATGGTGAAAATAACAATCATTGCAGCAAAAAAACGAAGATGATCTACTCGAGAAAAATAATTTGTATTGAGTGATTTCATATTTTTTAATGTTTGTATACTTTTGAGCCTTAGATATTCTACTATACTAGATAGTTTCTATATGAACTAAAACTCCCAACTTTTAATCATACGCTTAAACATATTTTCAAGGTCAACTTCTGGTTGCCATCCCAAATTTTTAAGTTTATCTGAATTTAGTTTTAACTTAACGTCTGGTGCGTAACCTAGGCTATTAATATTTTCTGGAATTTGAACTTTAACTTTAATTTGATTATGTCCTATTTTTTCTGCAACCATCTTTGCCATATTGAGAATAGAACTATGATTATGGGCAATATTATAGCTTTGTCCTTGTTGTCCTTTTTGCAGTAATAAAAATAACCCATAAATTGCATCTGCTGTATAACAATAATTACCTTCAGATTGTCCTGATGTATGTAAGATAATATCTGTTTTGTTTACAGCACTTTTGGCAAATTGAGCAAAAACTCTACTGTCAGATAAAGGAACTCCAGCTCCAAAAGTTTGTGCTAATCTTGCGCTACATACTTCTAGATTATATTGTGCGGTATAAGCATTACACAATGCCTCACAGACTCTTTTGCTCTCAGGATAACTACTCCTTGGTTTACTTAAATCTATATAGCCTAATTGCTCTTCAGTAACATTTTCATAGTTATCTGAAATCTGACCATAATATTCCATAGAGGAAACATAAACCATTTTAGTATTAGAATGTTTTTTTAAGTATTCTAAAAGATTCTTTGTACTTTCAAAAGCAGTTAATAAAACGCTAGTAGGATTCTCTACCATTTCTTTTGATGCAGTAATGCTAGCAGTATGTACAATAAAATCAATAGATTCATTAATAGTTATTGGTTCTAATAAATTATTTGTTATTAACTTTAATTTAGGATTACTCGTAAAGCCTTGGAATACTTGATCTGCCTTCTCTCTATTTCTAATAGTTGCTAAAACAGTGATATTTGTATTAAATATTTTATTGGCATAAAGGCAACTCTTCACAATAAGAGAACCTAGTAACCCAGTTGCTCCAGTTATTAAAATAGTTGAATTAGAAAAATACCCATTATTTAGAATTTTATTTGCTATAAATTCTAAATCCTCTTGTAGAATAGGGTTATCAATCATTTTTTTTCATCTCCTCTTTTAAATCCGTAGAGTTGTTCATCCTCTTCCAGAGAAAACATTGCTTTAGCTAAATAAAAGTCTTCTTGAGTTGTAATCTTAATATTTTCAGAGCCGCATTCCACGATATTAAAATCAGCATTAGGGAAATAGTATTTTACAATAGCACAGGAGTCAACAAAAGAAAAATTATTGTCAGTAATCGCTTTTTGGTGGGCAGATTTTAATAATGCTATATCAAATGTCTGTGGAGCTCTTGCCATATAGGAAACTTCTCTTTTTAAAATATCTTGAATTGTGTTATTTTCAACAGATATGAGGGTTTCTTTTGCTTTTACACAAGTAATGGCTATTTTTGCTCTTTGAGCTACATTAATATTTTCTTTAATAAGTTCTTGGGTTATAAATGGTCTCACACCATCGTGAATCAGAACAATACCGTCTTCCTTGATTTCTTTTAATCCATTATAAATGGATTGCTGACCTGTTTCTCCGCCACAGACAATTTTCTTAACTTTACTAAGACGATATTGTTTAATAAGTGATTGAAGGTATTCTTCCCAACCTTCTAAAATGACGACAATAATTTCATCAACTTCATCACAGTTTTGAAAAACTTCTAGGGTGTGAATAATAACGGGTTTACCATAAATTTTTAAAAATTGTTTAGGTAATACTTTTGAGTTCATACGAGAACCTGTGCCACCTGCGAAAATAACGGCATAATTCATAGGAATACTCCTAGGATAATTTTTCTTGAAAAGTTTAAATATATAGTAAATGAGTTACTCTTTTAGTAGAGTTATGTTGAATATATAAAATATAAAAAATAATAGAGATAATAGAAAGATTGGTAAATAAATTATAAGATAATAAAGGACAGGCATAGTAAGTAATTATGCTTACTAATCCCAGGAAAAATATAATTTTAAATGATAATAATTTAATCATGTTTTATTCTAGTATTATTGTAATATGCTAATGCTAGTAACCAGTAAATATTAACAGAAATATCCAATAATCTATCCTCTATCATACTATTAAACGATAATATTATGATAATAGCTAGAAATCTATAGTCTGATAATTTAATTCTTTTCCAAGTAATCACCATCATTAAAAGAGTTGAAAAAATAGAAAAAATTGTTCCATAACTAAGTAAAAATTGTAGAAAAGAGGAGTCAACATAGTTATAATCTTCCCCCATATCTTGTACAGCTCCACCTAATCCTACAAATTTTATTTCTTGTCCAAGTAATGGTATATCATATGTCTCTAGTGCTGAATGTGCTAACCTTAAACGACCACTTAATGCACTATTTATTGTTTCTAGTATAGATGATGAGGGGTCATATTTAGCGGATAAGAAATAAATAGCACAAAAGAATAAAGGAAATATAAAAACTGTTAAAGTAGATAATATTTTATATTGCCCAATATTTCTGAAAAATAATGAACAAAAATAAAAAATAAATAGGTAAAGTACTATGCTATAGGCAGACATTCTAGCATCTGCCATATATAAACAAATGAAAAAACATAAAATGGATAATATAATAAAAGTTATATGAGATAAACTATTTTTTCTCATAAAATAAGAATATCCTATAACGATATATTGTAAGTAGGCTGCGAATATAGTAGGGTAAATCATTCCGTAGGAATTTCTTATTTTTAGTTCCCCCTCCCTTACCCTAAAGTATTGTAAATTTGGAATAATATTTGCTTGCGAAAATAAGAAAGTAATAAATAATAGCAAAGGTACTATTATTAGAAAAGTAAGTAAAATATACCTAAAATTAATATTTTTTGATGATATTATAAGTAACGATAGTGTTAAAATTTGTCTATTGCCTGATTTAATACTAACAATAACAGCTATTCCAACGAATAATAAATAGAAAATAAGTTCTTTTAGAGAAACTTTATCTATAAATAAAATTTTATAAAATAAACATAAAATTATAATAGGGAAAAGAGTAAATTTAGCAAGCAGAATACCAGAAGTATACTTGAACATTGAATAGTTCAAGAACATATTAGTAATATAACATACCAAACCAATTAAATATATAACAGTTTTATTTGAATATTTATCACTCAATTGAACACCTAAGTAATTAAATATTATTTTTTCAATACTCTATAAATATTTTTTATAATACCTATATATCTAAATTTAGTATAAATTAATAATTTTATTAATTTAGAGCTTAAGTGATTATAAAAGATAGGGTAATTATATTTTATTTCTTTGTAAAAATTTTGAAGCTCTGACTGTGCTATTTGAGGGGCTTCATATAATAAAGAAATTCTAGTTCTTACATAAGTTAATCGTTCAACTTTATCTAAATATATTTTAGAGCGAATAGGTGATAAATTTTGTATTTTACTTTGACTATAATAAAACTCTAAGCTATTTTTTATAACTGTTTCTAGCATAAAACGATTTTTTACGAGAGATTCGATAGATACACTTTGTCCTACTCTTCCTAATCGGTACTGATAGAGTTCCTCTTGCAATAAGCAAGCGGTATTAACATATAACAGTGGATAAAGGATATATTCATTATCAACATAAAAAATTCTTTCTGTTATTTTTATATTATTTTCTTTTAGTAGATTTGTTTTATATGTGGTCATATGCATTTCTTGGAGTTTACCAAGATACTTAAAAATATCTTGGTAGGGAAGTACAGTATTGTAAGGTGCACCAGGCTTAAATGGTTCTTGCTCTTCTTTTTCTCCACTTTCATATACTTTTATACAAGGATTTAAAACTAAGTCAACATCTATATCCTTTAGAAAATTAATTAAATTTTCTAAACCTTTAGAATCTACCCAATCGTCACCATCAACAATTTTAAAATATTTTCCAGTTGCTACTTGTAGTCCAGCATTTATGGTTGAACCGTGCCCTCCATTTTCCTTATCAATAACTTTAATACTATTAGGATAAGTCCTTTCGTATTGTGTAGCAATATTAATAGTATTATCTTTTGAACCATCATTAACAATAATAATTTCGAGTAGGTTCAAGTTATCTATAGTAACCATTGAGTCTAATGTCTGATTGATATAATTTTCGACATTATAGGAAGGAATAGCAATTGTTAAAACTTTAGACATAGTATTTCTCTTGAATTGATATAAATTATATTTTTATAGAACTAGCTCTAGCAGAGAGTGTTTTTCTTTCTTAGAGTCTTCAGGAATTTTCATATAATCACCATAAAGTAGATGGAGATAATAGCTTTCATCTTTATAAGTAGAAAATTGGAATGATTCAAATTGACGATTAGTTATATTTTCCATTTTTTCTCGAGAATAGATTTCTCCCCAGAAATGTTTTCTTCCTGTGGGAATGACAATATCTTCTCCTTGTGTTTTATTTAAGGAAAAAGTCCTATCCATTAATCTAAACCAATATCTATAATTAACTAAAGAAAATATTGGAGTCAAGAAAGTTCTAATCCAGATTTTTTTAAAATATTTCTTATCTAACCCTAGTTCATAAAGTTGTTTTTTTGCTCTATGAGTTCTTATTGCGGAGGCTACATAAAGTAGTAGAGTAGATATTGTTCCATGAATAAAACGCTTAAATTTATTATCTGATATATTCTCTAAGATAAAAATATCTATAGGTAATCCAACTTTATCTAGTGGCAAATCTTGTACAGTTCGATATTTAGAATTTCTTTTCATTAGTCGAGGAAAATGATAATAGTAATTTTTATCACCAGGAATGACTAGTTCATACTTTTTACTTAGCTCAGAAGATTGGAAAAGTTGATAAAACTTTGAAAAATCAGATCTTTTCATATTAATATCCATATCATCATCCCAAGGAATAAAACCTTGATGTCTAATTGCACCAAGCATACTCCCTCCACCTAATGAATACTGAATATTATGAAGTTTGAAAAACTCATTAAGATCATTCATCATAATAAGTAATTCTTTTTTTATTAAATCCCTTTTTTCTTCATCAATGAGGATAAGGCTATTATGGTGTAATGTTTTATATATGGTATTTATACTCATAAATTAAAAACTCTTCTCATATTTTTTACCAAAAAACTTTGCCATTAAAAAGGCTGTTCCTTTTTTTAACCAGTTAATTTTTTCACCATATACAAAAGGAATTGCTTTAATTTTTAATGGTGTTTTTTCGGTATAGTGTTTTAACCAAACATTGAATAATAATTCACTCACTCGACCATAAAATCTGGCATGAAAGGCAGAGTATTGTTCGGCTGGGATACGCTTTTCTAATTCAAAGAGAATGGGGAATAACCACGCACAGTAGTTATCAACTAATGCTTTGGACATAATGAACATATTAAACATATATCCACTACGTTGTTTCATAACAGTATCAAAACTTCCTAAAAACTCATTACAAATTTCTACAATAATCTCTCTGGTAACGTCTAAATGCTCTGCATATAGTGTATTTGCATAGTGAGAATATAGGGTTTCAATATAATAATGACGCTTACTTGGGACGATAACATCATATTGACTTAGTAGATTATCGGCTTCTTTACTGCTTAGATACAATGTTTCTAAAGGGCTATTTTTCCGTGCAGAATAACTTTTTACACTAAAGAAACGACGATAATGGATTAAACCAATATAATCTGCTGTTAGGTTCTTCCAAGCCCAATATAAGCCAGTTAATTCACAAAAATAAGGGTTTTTTAATGAAATGTTTTCTCCAACATTATCGCCTTGATAACCAATATCCTCTTTACCTTCTTTACCCACATGTAAAGGAAGATACATCGGGTCAGATGGCATAAAGTGTGGTTTATGTGTAGCGATAATAATTTTAATATTTTTAGCCATTAGTTACGTCCTAAAAAATGTCGGAGTAAAACCCAAATAGAACCAATAATTCCACCGAGTACAGCACCAATTAATAATAGGATAGTGCGCTTGGGCCAATCTTTCTTGATTGGATAACTAGGAGAAGCTTGATATTTAAACGTATTCGCTCGTGTAGCTTTCGCTTTTTCATAAAGCGGTTCTAAATCTTGAAGCTGATTGGTAATTTCATAATAACGAGGTGGGTAGATAATATCCGCCTCTGCAATCGTATCAATTTGAGCTTTTAGATATTTTGTCCCTAACATAAATAAGTATGATCCATCTGATAGTTTAGAATCAGAAAGAGGAATTTTTGCATCACTTAATGCCAAAGTAGGGATAGTCACACTTTCATTAAAGGCTTGACTAAAATTAGAGATACCTGCCGTTTTAGCAATCGTATAGGCATTATCCAAATTATTGAGAGAAACTTGTTTCTGCGCAATAAGGGTTTGGTTAATTTGTTTTTGTTCGTATCGTAAATCGTTTAGTTTTCTTTCAAACATGATTAAAAAGTTTTGTTTATCAAGTGAAAAAGCCTTTTCATTAATAAATTGTACGAAACTGTTTAGTGTTTCTTGTGCCTCTTTTGCAGTTTGTGCCGATAAGGATAAACGTTGACCAATCGCATTAGGTTCTTTTTTGGGATCTGGTTTTACAATAGAGACATTTGTTGCTACTAATGTTTCTAGTATTTCGCGAGATACCTCTTCATTTTTCTCAGCAATTAATGATTGATAGAGTGGAGATTGTTCAAAGAACTGACGGCGCTCATCAGAGGAGGCGGCAAGACGCGTAAAATGAGAAAATAATTGTGTACTTAGCTCTTGTGCCTTAAAATCGGTATGCAAAATCCGAGCATATTCTTGTTGTACCGTGAGGTAACTATTTAGGTCATTAAGTTGTGGTTCAATCACTTCGGCTTTAGATGTCCATTGTTCTTTTGCGGTAAAAGCATATATACCTGCCAATAATACAAAAAGGCAGGTAATGAGTAAAATGGGTATCTTTTTAGTCCAAAGCACTTTAATCAGCTCTACTAAATCAATTTCTTCTTGGTAAGTGGACGTATTCGTTTGTTTTGTCATAAGTGGGGTAAATCTAAAAATACTTAAAAGAATGAAAAAACAATATCTCTATATATGCTCTATGGTTATTATATAAAAATATCCTTTTAGGCTTAATTCTTCCGATGGTTTAATACTACCCAAGTAAATGAGATGTATTACTCTTCTCCAAATTGTTCAATCCAATAACTTGTCGATGGATTATGGGTCTGTGGATCAGTTTGTCCACTGGCTAAGGCTTTTTCAATATCTTTAGCCAATACTTTACCTAACTCAACCCCCCATTGGTCAAAGGGATTTAAGCCCCAGACTAGCCCTTCGACAAAAACTTTATGTTCATATAAAGCCAATAATGCACCAAGAGCAAATGGTGTGAGTTGTGGTAATACAATAAGACTAGAAGGTTTGCCACCAGCTAATTTACGATGTTTAGCAATAAGGCGAGCGCGTTCTTCTTCCATTCCTGCGTTAAGGTTTTCTTGGTAGGCTTCTTCTTCTGTTTTTCCGTTTAATAAGGCTTCTCGCTGTGCAAGACAGTGTGCCAGTAATTGACGATGGTGTTCAGTATAGCGGTGATCTGCTTTCTGGCAGACAATAA
Source organism: Pelistega ratti (assembly GCF_009833965.1). Taxonomy (NCBI): domain Bacteria; kingdom Pseudomonadati; phylum Pseudomonadota; class Betaproteobacteria; order Burkholderiales; family Alcaligenaceae; genus Pelistega; species Pelistega ratti. The sequence goes on along the minus strand of NZ_CP047165.1, from coordinate 1,311,449 downwards.
AATCAACAGGAGCACCATCTGTGCCTTGGTGTAACCATTGGAAGAAAGTATGCTGAGCATCAGTCCCCGGCATTCCCCAGACAACAGACCCTGTGGGAACTTCAATAGGATTACCGTCTAAATCGACTGATTTACCAAGTGATTCCATCTCAAGCTGTTGTAAATAAGGGATAAGATTGGCTAAGCGTGAATCATAAACGGCTAAATTACGAGAACCATAACCTAAAATACTTCGGTTGGCAATATCTGCCATGGCAAGTTGGATTGGTGCATTCTCAGCAATAGGAGCGTTTAAAAAGTGTTGATCCATGGCATGAGCCCCACTTTGTAAGCCTGCCAATACATTAGATCCTACGGTAAGCCCTGCTGCTACACCCACTGCAGACCATAAAGAGAACCGACCACCAACCCAGCTCCAGAATTTAAAAATATTATGCTTAGGCACACCCCAAGCTAAGGCAACCTCAGGTTTAGCGGTAATAGCAATAATATTGTTATAGGGATTAGGTACTTTGGCGGCTTTTAGCCATTCAAGTGCACGATCTGCATTAGCTAATGTTTCTGCTGTTGTAAAGGATTTGGTCGCGACAACAATTAAGGTGTCGTGGGGATCCAGTCCTGCTAACCCAGCTTCTATCGCGTGTCCATCAATATTAGCAACATAACGAATATGACGCCATGTTCCTGCATAACCAAAAGCTGCTGTTGCCAGTCGTACTCCCCAGTCGCTACCACCAATACCAATATGAACAATATTTCGCCAACGGCGATTACTATCGGTACGGCGGACAAACTCAAGAACCCGATTACGTTCTTCGGCGACTTCAGGTAGTGGATGAGGTTGGCGTAACATGGTATGCCAAGCAGGGCGATTTTCAATAGGATTAGCTATGCCCCCATTTAAAAGTAACTCACGATGGGTAGTCAGTTGGCGAGCGGTTAATAATTGTTCTATTGCCTTCTCTATCTCAGATGAATATCGTTGTGCACTTAAATCAAGCGTAAGTCCTGCTACCTTTAAAAGACGTAGGTGATTGGTATTAATACAGGAAGTACGAATAGCATCGCTATAGGCTTGCCATTCAGGTAATTGGTGTAATGGGGTAGAGTAATGCGTTGTCATAGAATAATTGCGAAAATAAGATTATTTATTTTTTGTACTACTACAATGGTTATTGTACGGTGTGAAATAGAGTGTGTAAATACTTTGTATTAACTATTTTTATAAGATAATAATAAGAAGTGTTTCTGATATTTTCAGAAAAATCATGTGCTAGGCTTGCTTTCTTTTTAATTGTCTGTCTTATAACGTGAAGATAAATATATGATTATAATATAGCGATGGTACTTGTTAATTTTAAAGGTTTTTAGTATGAATCCTATTCGTAAAGCTGTTTTTCCTGTGGCTGGGCTTGGTACACGTTTCTTACCTGCCACAAAAGCGATGCCTAAAGAGATGTTGCCTGTGGTGGATAAGCCCTTAATCCAGTATGCTGTTGAGGAGGCAGTAAAGGCAGGTATTACGGATTTGATTTTTATTACAGGTCGTCATAAGCGTTCTATCGAAGATCATTTTGACCGCATGCCAGAGTTAGAGGCAGAGTTGGCGCAAAAAGGTAAGACAGAGTTGCTGTCTATTATCCAAGGGGTTTTACCAGATAATGTGAATTGTATTTATATTCGTCAGCCTGTCCCCTTAGGGTTAGGGCATGCTATCTTATGTGCAGAACCTGTTGTGGGGAATGAGCCTTTTGCGGTATTGCTGGCTGATGATTTGATTGATTCGGATATTTCCGTTACTCAGCAATTAATTGAGGTAGCACATGCACAAAATGGGGGTGTATTAGGAACACAAGAAGTACCGTTAGAGGAAACCTATAAATACGGGATTATTGCAGGGAAAGACTGTGCGGATCGTACGATGCGTGTAGAGCGTATTGTTGAAAAGCCTGATATTGCAACAGCCCCTTCTCGTCAAGCCGTCGTAGGGCGTTATATTTTAGAGCCTGAAATTTTTGAGCATTTACGCCATATTGAGCGAGGTGTTGGTGGTGAAATTCAACTAACAGATGGTATTGCTGCTATGTTGGCAACGCGTAAAATATTTGCCTACAACTATGAGGGTGTTCGTTATGATTGTGGTAGTAAGGAAGGGTTCTTTAGAGCAAATATTGCCCTAGGCAAAAAATACCACGGTTTTGAATAGAGTAGGGGATGCAGTAGGAAAATAATATTAAAAATAATGGCTGCTAATTAGGTATATTAGAAAATTATAGGGACTGTTGTTGTTTTTACTGATAAGGTAGGTAATAACATAAGGATAGTCCCTATATTTATTTGAATCTTAAATTATAAAAATATTGAATTGTATATTAAATAAGAGGCGTAGTTTCTGGTTTAAGTTAGCCTAATATCAGGCGAATATAACATAAGAAGTTAATATATAAACTTCTTTATATTTCATTTGATAATATTTTAAATTTTTAATATATTAAATAAAATTTAAAAATATTTATATTTTTTCTATAATTATCAAAATATTACTTTATTTTTAAATTGTATTTTATATGCATAAAATACAACAAAAAGATGAGTTTCATGTAAAAATTTGTGAATTTATTCCTTATTACTTTATGAAAAATAAATAACTCTATAGAATTCGCCATATAACAAGGAGTTATTTAGAATGCTTATCTGATAGCTACATATAAAAATGAGACAGGCTTGTTATAGAAGAGTTTAGTTTATAGACTCCTATTATTCTAAAAATACAAAAAAGATAGACCTATACCAAGAGATTTAAAGAGTTAATTTTATTATCGCGTTTTTGTTTTTATGGGATTATAACTATGAACAAAATTTTCAAGGTCATTTGGTGTAAAGTACGTCAAATATGGATGGTTGTTTCTGAATTGTCTAAGTCAAAACCTGTCTCTTCTGTATCTGCTGTGAAGAAAGTCTCTTCAGAAGAGTCAATTCGTTCCTCACTTAACGCACCCTCATTTAAATTAAAAACAATTATAGCGGTGGTACCTTTGGCATTAGCGCCTGTTGTAGCTAATGCTTATGTTGAGATAGGGGGTACAGCAAGTCAAGGGCAATCTACCCCTAGTGCTAATGCTAGACCTGGTGCTGGTGGTTCTAATACTTGGCCATACGATTATAACAATCCTGGTAATAAATCTTATGATGATGCTAATCAGCAAAGTAATAAATCTGATGGATATGCGACTGATGGAAAATATGCGTTTGGCGTTGCAATTGGTAATAGGAGTAGTGCTGTTCAAAGAGATGGCTCATCAAATGGTGTTGCAATAGGTGACTATTCTCGGGCTACTGGTGGACTAGCTACTGCTATTGGCTCATTCTCTAATGCACAGAGTACAGGATCAACCGCTATTGGTACCGCGGCTCGTGCAGCAGGATTTAACTCTTTGGCAATAATGCGTCAATCAGCTGCAATTGGTGATTACTCTGCAGCAATTGGTACGGTTGCTTATGCTAAAGGAACTGCAAGTTTTGCTTTTGGTGCTTCGGCTACTGCTAATGGGGATCAATCTATTGCGATTGGTAATGCATCACCTCGAACGCTTGACGGTATCTCAGGAGGAGGGGAAGCGAAAAGAACGAAATATGATGGATTAAATAATACTCAATCAAATGGTGCTCGTTCGGTTGCATTTGGTACGGGTGCTAGAACGAATGGTGATGATTCTTTTGCGTTTGGTTCGGAGGCGAGAACAGGAGGATTTTCTAAAGAAAGAGATGGGTATTTACAAGAAGATGTATATCGTCCAGGGTATAACGTAGCGGAGAAAGCTATTGCCTTTGGTTCAAAAGCGGTTGCTATGGGTAAGGCATCAGTAGCTTTTGGTTCTAATTCTTATGGTGCCAAAGAAAACTCTATTGCATTTGGTGTTGGAGCAATGTCACGTGAGACTGATTCAATTGCTTTCGGTACAAATGCAAGTACAAATAACACAAGTTCTATTGCCTTTGGTACAAATGCCCAAGCATCACATGAAAATGTCATTACCATCGGTAAAGACTCTAAAGCAACTAGAAAAGGAGCGATGACTATTGGGGAAGGGGCTCAATCTAACGCGAATAACTCTTTAGCTTTGGGTAGCGGTACAATTATCAATCAAGAAGACATTAAAAACAGAAATGCAAAATATACGAATGATGGTTTTGATGTTGAGCGTGGTGTTGTTGCTATTGCTAATAAAGGATCAGAGCGCCGTTTAATTAATTTAGCAGCGGGTCGTGAAGATACTGATGCGGTGAATGTTAAACAATTATCAGAAGTGAATGATAACCTTGCCCGTACGATTGCTGGTAATAACTATACGGGTTATAGCATTGATGGTAATGGTCGTTATACCTATAAAGCGCCTGACTTTTACATTAAAAATAAAGTGCTTAACACTGTAAAAGAGGCGGTTGAGCTTGCTCAAACCAACTATGTCAGTGTGAATGCAGATAAGAATAGACAAACCGATGTAAATAGTAATTATGATAATTTAGGTGCTAAAGCAAGGGGATCTATTGCATTGGGTGAGTTTGCTGGCACGACAACTACAGCAGAGAATTCAGTAGCGATTGGTTTAGGTACGAAAATTGCCGGTAGAGATGCCATTGCATTAGGTGCAAATATTTCAAATGTTAATGATGGCTCTATTGCTATTGGTAAAAATGCAGCGGCTGGTTCTGATAATGACTTTAGTAATTGGGCAAATTTGACTAACCCAACAACGAATCAGAAATTTGCGAGTGAGCAAGAGTTAAGAAGTTATTTTAACGCTAATCAAAATAATAATAATCCTATTTACCGTGCCGTAGTAGGTAAGCGTGCCAATATTGCAATAGGTGATGGTGCAGCTACTAAAGGCGGTCGTAATATTTCAATTGGTGAAAATGCAGGTGTTGGTACAAAAGATAATTGGAATATTCATAATGTAAATATTGGTTCTGAAGCTGGTCAACGCTCTAAGAAAGACTATAGTGTTGCTATCGGTTATCAAGCTGGTGCATTAACCGAGGCGAACCAAACTTTACAAAATAATTCCGTGACAAAAGATGGTGATCGTTCACCAAGTGTTTTAATTGGTAAGGAAGCGGGTAAGGATACGATTTCCTATGGGACTATTGCGATTGGTCGAGAAGCGGGACAAAATATAGCGGATAGTCGTTCTGTACAGAACATTGCGATTGGTAATGGTGCTGGTAAGGGAGTGAAATCAGATAATGGTCAGAATAATAATTTTGAAGGATTTGGTGCTGGCGCTAATACGCTAATAGGTGCGGCTGCTGGTGAAAACTTATCGGGTGATGGTACCGTTGCCATAGGTAATCTAGCTGGTCGTAATTCTAAGGGTGATAATAATATCTTAATGGGACACCTAGCAGGATCAAACGCAACAAACGATCGTTCCATCATTATGGGACCTCAAACAGGTAGTAATGCACTTAATAATGATCGAAACGTACTGATTGGTAACTATGTCAATGGAGAGAAAGCAGTCAGTGTAGCTAACTCTGTTGGTCTAGGTAGTAGTGCTGTTGTAACGGGTAATCAATCAATTTCTATTGGTCGTAGTAGTCAAGCAACAGCTGATAATACAATTGCTCAAGGGACACAAGCAAAAGCGACAGCAGAAAATGCCATTGCGCTAGGTCGTGAGGCAAATGTTTCGGCTAATGCAAGTATAGCACTTGGGCTTGGGAACAAGGTATCAGGAAGTCGTTCTACTGCTATTGGTGCAAATAATACCGTCAGTGGTGAAAATACCGTTGTTTTAGGTAACAATATTACGGCAGCGACTAATGGGTCAGTCGTGCTTGGGGATAACTCAAAAACAGAAGGTTCTCATACAACTGAGACAGTTACTCAAGCCGAAGTTGGAGGATATATCTATACGGGATTTGTTGGTGCAGTTGCAGATGCTGGAAAATTTGTCAGTGTCGGTGGTAGAGGTTCAGAACGTCAAATTAAAAATGTGGCCGCAGGCCATATTGATGCAAATTCTACAGACGCTATTAATGGATCACAATTGTATGCAGTAGCTTCTCGTGTTGAGCAGGGTTGGAATATTACCAGTGGTCAAACAGGTACAGGTGAAGTTACAGGCAATACAACTCAAACCGTTAAAATGGGCGATACGGTTAAAGTCATTGCGGGTAATAATATTAAAGTAACTCAAGATGGTAAAAACTTAACTGTTGCTACCAAAGAAAATGTGTCTTTTACCAATGTAACGACAGGTAATACTTCTTTAGATAATAACGGTTTAACCATTAAAAATGGTCCTAGTGTTACTAATACTGGTATTAATGCGGGTAATAAAACGATTACCAATGTCGCAAATGGTACAAATGATAGTGATGCCGTCAATGTTAGTCAATTGAATAAATTGGGTAATAATACGATTAAATTAGGAGGAGATAAAAATACTGCAACAGAAACTCAGCAACTTAATAAAGCAGGTGGCTTGCAGTTTGATGTGGTAGGAGGAGACAAGCAAAAATATGTTGAAACGAAAGCATCTGGTAGTCAAGTTGCTGTCGATTTAACGAAGGAAACAAAAGATAAAATCGATAATGCTGCTAATAACAACCTAACGAATATTACGGAAGGTGGTAAAACTATTATCCGTAATGAAGCGAAAAAAGCCATTAAAGTGGTTGATGGTAAGAACACTACTGTCACTAAGGGTGCAGATGGTGAGACCGATACATATGCAGTTAATGTACAAGGTGATTTAGCAGATGTGACATCTATCACTAACAAAACGGGTAGTGGTAAGGTTGAGTTTGCCGATAATGGTGTGGTGAATATTGCTGGAAATAACCCAATCAGTCTGAATGGAAACCGAGGTGATATTACTGGTTTAACCAATAAAACTATTGATGGTGCTGACTTTGCCAAATCAGGTCGTGCAGCAACTGAAGAGCAATTAAAACTTGTTGGTGATAGTAAGATTGGTGACAATAATATCAGATTAGGTGGTAATACAGGAACAACGGATAACCAAGCATTATCAAAACAAGGTGGTTTACAGTTTAATGTTAAAGGTGGTGACAATGCTCAATATGTGGCTACAACTGCCAGTGGTACAGATGTAACCGTTGATTTAACTCAAGATACGAAAGATAAAATCGATAATGCCGCCAATAATAACCTTACTAATATTACCAATGAAGGTAAGAAAGTGATTACAGGTTTAGGCACAGTGGTGAAAGCCGGCGATAATGTGACGGTTGACGAAACATCTGATGCAACGACAGGACAGAAAACATATACCGTTAATGCGATTGCTCAAAACTTAGGCGATGCCTCGTTATCGTATAAATCAAATGGCGATGTGAATACGAAACAAAGCGTTAAAGTGTCAGACGGTTTAGATTTTGTTAATGGTAACTACACAACTGCCTCGGTTGATAAAAATGGGGTGGTTAAATATGACGTGGTACTAGGTGAGGCGCCCACAATTAGTAATGGTAAAGCAGGTGTACCGGGTCAACCGGGTGTTAATGGTAAAGATGGTATTGCAACCGTCAAAACAGTGGTAGATATTATTAACAACTCAGGTTGGTTAGGTAATGCAACAGGTAATGTAGCGTCAGGTTCAACAGCTACGGCTACTATTGTTAAACCGGGTACCACCGTGAATTATGCCGCTGGTCAAAACTTAAATATTAAACAAGATGTAGCGACAAATGGTGATCATACTTATACCTATGCATTAGAGAAAGACCTAACCGATATTAATTCTATCTCTAATGGTACCAATAAAATTGAGTTAGGTAAGGATGGTAAAACGATTATCTCTGGCGGTGATGTTAGTGTTGATAATCATAAGATTACCGATGTGGCGAACGGAACGGTTGATGCCAATAGTAAAGATGCCGTCAATGGCTCACAACTGTATGCTACCAACCAAAATGTGACGAACAATACGCAAAATATCACTAAAAATACAGATGATATTGCAAAAGGGCTGAATTTTAAAGGTGATAATGCGAATGTTAATGTTAATCGTCAACTTGGTGAGACCTTAAGTATTGTTGGTGGCGAGACTGATGCAACTAAATTAGCGGATAATAATATCGGCGTAATCGGTGATGCCAATGGTTCTTTAGCGGTGAAATTAGCCAAAACGCTTAAAGATCTAACCAGTGCTGAGTTTAAAGACGGCGATAAAACAACGATCGTCAATGGTAGTGGTATTACCATTAATTCGAATAATCCGACCAAAACGGTTTCATTAACAGATAATGGTCTCAATAACGGCGGTAATAAGATTACTAATATTGCTGAAGGGACAGATGGTACGGATGCCGTTAATGTTAATCAGCTAAATAAATTAGGTAATAATACGATTAAGCTAGGTGCTGATAAAAATACTGCAACAGAAACTCAGCAACTTAATAAAGCAGGTGGCTTGCAGTTTGATGTGGTAGGAGGAGATAACCAAAAATATGTTGAAACTAAAGCATCTGGTAGCCAAGTTGCTGTCGATTTAACGAAGGAAACTAAGGATAAAATCGATAATGCCGCGGATAATAACCTTACTAATATTACCAATGAAGGTAAAAAAGTGATTACAGGTTTAGGCACAGTGGTGAAAGCCGGCGATAATGTGACAGTTGACGAAACATCTGATGCAACGACAGGACAGAAAACATATACCGTTAATGCGATTGCTCAAAACTTAGGCGATGCCTTGTTATCGTATAAATCGAATGGTGATGCGAGTACGAAACAAAGCGTTAAAGTGTCAGACGGTTTAGATTTTGTCAATGGTAACTACACAACTGCCTCGGTTGATAAAAATGGGGTGGTTAAATATGACGTGGTACTAGGTGAAGCGCCAACAATTAATGATGGTAAGCCGGGTGTACCGGGTCAACCGGGTGTTAATGGTAAAGATGGTATTGCAACCGTCAAAACAGTGGTAGATATCATTAACAACTCAGGTTGGTTAGGTAATGCAACAGGTAACGTGGCATCAGGTTCAACGGCTGCGGCTACCATTGTTAAACCGGGTACCACCGTGAATTATGCGGCTGGTCAAAACTTAAATATTAAACAAGACGTAGCGACAAACGGTGATCATACTTATACCTACGCATTAGAGAAAGACCTAACCGATATTAATTCTATCGCTAACGGTACGCATAAAATTGAGTTAGGTAAGGATGGTAAAACGATAATCTCTGGCGGAGATGTTAGTGTCGATAATCATAAGATTACCGATGTGGCGAACGGAACGGTTGATGCAAATAGTAAAGATGCCGTCAATGGCTCACAACTGTATGCTACCAACCAAAATGTGACGAACAATACGCAAAATATCACCAAAAATACAGATGATATTGCAAAAGGGCTGAATTTTAAAGGTGATAATGCGAATGTTAATGTTAATCGTCAACTTGGTGAGACATTAAGTATTGTTGGTGGGGAGACTGACGCAACTAAACTGGCGGATAACAATATTGGTGTAATCGGTGATGCCAATGGTTCTTTAACGGTGAAATTAGCCAAAACGCTTAAAGATCTAACCAGTGCTGAGTTTAAAGACGGCGATAAAACAACGATCGTCAATGGTAGTGGTATTACCATTAATTCGAATAATCCGACCAAAACGGTTTCGTTAACAGATAATGGTCTCAATAACGGTGGTAATAAGATTACTAATGTTGCTGAAGGGACAGATGGTACGGATGCCGTTAATGTTAATCAACTAAATAAAGTTGTCAATGCTTCGGTTTCAACAGAAAAAGTGAAAGCGGCAGATGATGCCAATAACTTAGCAACGGTAACGCCTCAAAATGGTCAAAAATTTGGTGATCCAAATGCTACTTATGAAGTAAGCGTTTCTAAGGATAAAGTGGAACAAACCGCCGAATTAACATATAAAGCTAATGGAGATGCAACATCGGCGAAACAAACGACTTTACAAAAAGGTTTAGATTTCCAAGCTACGGGTGATTACCTAACGGCAAGTGTTGCTGATAATGGCGTTGTGAACTATGCAGTGACTATTGGTAAAATTGCTGTTGGTCAAGATGGTAAAGCTGGGGCTGATGGTACTAAAGGTGCCGATGGTACTGATGGTAAAAATGGTATTGCCACCACAGAGGACATTTCCAAAGCAATTAATAGTAGTGGTTGGAAAGCTACTGCAAAAGCAGATGGTGGTAAATTAATTGATACTGCTACTTCTACTGTTGTAAAACCAGGAAATGAAGTTGCCTTTGCCGCAGGTAAGAATTTATCTGTTAAACAGACTATCAATGGTGAAAACCAACAATACACCTATAGCCTAGATTCAGAATTAACGAATTTAGACAAAATCGTTGTGAATGGCAAAGATGGTCAAAATGGTAAAGATGGTGTGACTATTACTGGCCCTAACGGTCAAAATGGTGAAGATGGTAAAGTCGGAATCAGTGGTAAAGACGGTAAAGATGCCGTATCTATTTCTGGTAAAGATGGTGTTGGTCATATTGGCTTAACAGGTCCTGCTGGTAAAGACGGACAAAATGCAACGGCTGATATTTCTGTTAAAAAAGGTAAAGCTGGTGTTGACGGCGAAGATGGTATCACCCGTATCGTTTACCAAGATAAAGATGGTAAAGAACATGAAGTAGCGACGCATGATGATGGTATGAAATACTATGGTGATGCCATTGCAAATACAAGTGTTATCAAAAAACGTTTAAATGAACAAGTCAATGTTGTCGGTGGTATTACCGATAGAAATAAACTGTCGGAAGAAAATAACATTGGTGTTATTTCTGATGGTTCTAATAACTTGACTGCCCGTTTAGCTAAAAACCTTAACGGTATTGAATCTATTACCAATGGTAAATCAAGTATCGTATTCAATCAAAATGGTGGTACAACCATTAAAGGCGGTGATGTAAGTGTTGATGGTAATAAAATCACGCATGTTCAAGCGGGTGATGTAAGCGCGAACTCTACAGATGCTGTTAATGGTTCACAGCTTTATAATGTAACCAATACAATCAATAAAGGTTTGGATTTTGGTACGCAATCAACAGGTAGTGATGCTGTTATCCATAAAAACTTAGGTGAAAAACTTGAGATTGTGGGTAAGGGAGAAAAAGCAGATACCGAATATGATGCAACTAACATCAAAACTATCACTGAAAACGGTAAAGTTGTTGTTGCCCTAGCAAAAGACTTAACCGCCAATAAAGTGACTGTTGGTGAAAAAGGTGCTGACGGTAAAGATGGTGTTGATGGTACTATCGGTGTGAACGGTAAAGATGGTTCATCAGTAGTTATTAATGGTAAAGACGGCTCAATCGGCTTAAATGGTAAGGATGGAGCAAATGGTTTAACCATTAAAGGTGCTGATGGAAAAGCAGGTGTTGACGGAAAAGACGGTGAAAGCAAAACACGTATTGTTTACGAAACCAAAGATCCGAAAGACCCGAACAAAACCATTACCGAAGAAGTGGCAACCCTTAATGATGGTTTACGTTTCAAAGGCGATACGGGTGAATCTATCGCTAAGAAACTGAATGAAGAGCTAGAAATCTTAGGTCGCCTTGGTAAAAATGCTGATGTAACAGATAAAAACTTACGAGTTGATAATGAAAACGGTCGATTAATTCTTAAAATGGCTAAACAGCTACAAGATTTAACGAGTGCAACATTTATCAATAATATGGGCGGTAAATCTGTGATTGATGGTAATGGTTTAGTGATTACATCAAAAGATGCGCCTGCTAATAAGACAGTTAGTGTAACCGACAAAGGTCTAAACAATGGTGGTAACCAAATTGTTAATGTTGATAGTGGATTGAAAGACGCTAGTGGTAATAAAGTATCTTTAGCAAATGCTACAGGTGATACATTAAATAATGCGGTCAATGTGGGTGACTTAAAAGAATCTGTTAATAGTATTACTGACCCTTCAAAAGGTGGTGGCTTTGGTCTAACCGATGAAAAAGGTCAGGATGTTAAAGCCAAACTTGGTGAAACCGTCACTGTAAAAGGTGATGGCAGTGTAACCACTAAAGTTGTTACTGAAGATGGCAAATCTAAATTACAAATTGGTTTAGATAAAGATGTCACTATCGGTAATAATAATGAACCAGGGACTATTACTGTTAAAGGTGAAAATGGTAAAGATGGTGTTACTATCAGTGGTAAAGATAGCTCTATTGGCTTGAAAGGTGCTGATGGTAAAGATGGCATAGCCTTGAATGGTAAAGACGGTACTATCGGCATCAATGGTAAAGATGGTTCTAGTGGATCTATTACTATGGCACAGGGTAAGGCTGGTGTTGATGGTAAAGATGGTGACACTAAAACGCGTATGGTTTATGAAACTAAAGATAATGCGGGTAATATTACAAGAGAAGAAGTGGCAACACTTAATGATGGCTTGAAATTTACTGGCAATAATGGCGTAGTCAATAACCATACACTTAACTCTCTCGTTACTATTAAAGGTGAGGGGGTTAGTAAAGAGGATTCTGAAAACTTTAAATCAGCAAGCGGTAATATTAATGTAAAAGCTGATGGAAACGGCACTTTAGAAGCTCAACTTGCAAAAGACTTGAAAAATATTGATTCTATCTCAAATAAAGATGGTCAAAAACTTGAGTTTAAAGAGGGCGGAACAACCATCTCTGGCGGTAACTTAAGTGTTGATGGTAACAAGATCACTAACGTGAAAGCTGGTGAAGCTGATACTGATGCAGTTAATGTTAAACAGTTAAAAGATGGTCTGACACAAGCGACAGCAAAAGTTGAAGCAGGTAAAAATATGGAAGTGACACCAACTAAAAATGCTGATGGTAGCACGACATATACTGTGAAAACAAAAGATAATGTTGATTTCACGACTGTAACCACAGGCAATACAACCATGAATGATAGTGGTATTACTATCAAAGCATCGGATAGTAGTAAAAACAACGTGACCTTAACTAATAAAGGTTTAGATAACGGTGGTAATAAAGTTGTTAATGTTGCTGATGGTGAGATTAGTTCAACATCTAAAGATGCTATCAATGGTTCACAGTTGCATAATACTAAGCAAGAGCTTGTTAATAAAGGTTTAGACTTTGGTACGCAGTCTGGTTCAGTTATCCACAAAAATTTAGGTGAAAAACTTGAGATTGTGGGTGAGGGTACAAAAGCCGATACTAACTATAGTGCTGAGAACGTTAAAACTATTACCAAAAATGGTAAGGTAGTTGTTGCCTTAGACAAAGATTTGAAAGCTAATTCTGTTACTGTAGGAAAAGCTGGCAAAGACGGTGTTGATGGTACTATCGGAGTAAATGGTAAAGATGGTTCATCAGTAGTTATCAACGGTAAAGATGGATCTATTGGTCTAACAGGTCCTCGTGGTGCAGATGGTAAGGCTGGATCAAGTGTTACCCTTAAACCAGAAAAAGGATCAACAACTGTTGCTGAAAAAGATGCGGGTAAAGAAATTGACCGTATTAAATATACTGATGGGAATAATACTACCCGTGAAGTTGCCACAATGGATGATGGTCTTAAATTTACGGGCGATGATGGTATTACGGTGAATCGTACACTGGGTTCTAACTTAAATATTACGGGTGGTGCTAAAGATGCTACTACCAAGGATAATATCCGTGTTGTTAATGATGGTAAAGGAGGCTTAAAAACCCAATTGGCCAATAACGTAACATTGGATAGTAATGGTAGTGTCAATATTGGCGGTACAACCTTGAATCAAGGTGGTTTAACGATTAATAATGGTCCAAGTATTACCTCAAGCGGTATTAGTGGAGGTGGTCAGCGTATTACCAATGTTGCACCAGGTGTGAATGGTACTGATGCGGTGAATGTTAATCAATTGAACCAAAGAACTGGTGATATTTATAACCGAATTGACCGTAATAATAAAGACCTTCGTGCTGGTATTGCAGGAGCCAATGCGGCAGTAGGCTTACCACAAGCCTTCCTTCCTGGTAAGTCTATGTTGGCTGCTTCAGCAGGGACTTACAAAAATGAAGGTGCTGTAGCAGTAGGTTTCTCGCGAATTAGTGATAACGGTAAGATTATCATTAAAGCGCAAGGTAATGCAAATACTCGAGGAGATGTAGGAGCATCCGCTGGTATTGGTTATCAGTGGTAATCTAGTGATGTATATAGCTTACCAATAAAAGGTTAGTTATATACATACTCATTAATAATAAATTAAAAGGTTGGAATAGTATCTATTCCGACCTTTTTTGTACTGTGTTTTTAACACCCAGTTTATAAAACTTATCTACACAAGAAACGGCTAAAACGTGTGTGTATAACTACAACGTGCACAAGAAACGGCTAAAACGTGTGCGTATAACTACAACGTGCACAAGAAATGGCTAAAACGTGTGTACATGACTTATTTTATATTCCTAAAATAGTTAAATAGTGTGGCTATCCCTAGCATAAATAATAAGAATATTATTCTTAAATGGGCTTTATTATCTTGTTATAGATAGATGGAAAATGATAAGCAAAGTATGGTAGTGTATATCTTTATCTTAAACTTATTAGAATGTTATGCTTCTATGTTTAAGTCTATTAAACCTATAAAATATCTATTTATTTAGTCAATATATTCACTGCTGTAGAAGAAATAGAATAGATAAGCAATACTTTGTATATAACAAAAAAGAGAAATAGTTAAATAGACTATTTCTCTTTTTTAGATAGAGATAGGTTTTAAGCAAGTACCTCTGCAATGGCATTTGCTACATACTCAATATTGCTTGTATTTAACCCTGCTATACACATACGTCCAGAGCCGACTAGGTAAATGGCAAATTCATCTTGTAAGCGTTGAACTTGTTCGGGTGTTAAACCTGTATAACTAAACATACCACGTTGTTGGATAAAATACTCAAATGAACGATGAGGTAGTTTTGTTTTAAGTGTTTGGTATAGTTGTTGACGCATAGTTTTAATCCGTTCTCGCATTTGCGCAACTTCTTGTTCCCACTCTTGGAAAAGTGCTGGAGTATTGATGACTTGAGCCGTAATATAAGCACCATGAGAAGGGGGGCTAGAGTAAATACGGCGAACACCTGCTTTAAGCTGACCAAAGACTAATTGCGCTTCTTCTGTTGAGGGGCAAACAACACTAAGACCACCAACACGTTCACCATATAGTGATAGATTTTTAGAAAAAGAGTTACTAACAAAAAATGATAAGCCCATCTCAATCGCTTTATGAATAGCATAGGCATCTTTTTCAAAACTATCACCAAAGCCTTGATAAGCAATATCCATAAAAGGAATCAGTTTATTGGTTTGGATAATCTGGAGTACCTCATCCCATTGTTGAGGATTGAGATCTACGCCTGTTGGGTTATGACAGCAAGGGTGTAGGATAAGGATACTATCTGCTGGTAGTGTTTTGAAGAAGCTAACCATTTCTTCAAATTTAACACTAATGGTTTGAGCATCATAGTAAGGATATGTGCTAACACTAAATCCCGCTCCTTCAAAAATACTCTTATGGTTATCCCATGTAGGATCGCTTACATAGACTTTAGCATGAGGAAACCATTGATGGAGAAAATCAGCGCCTATTTTGAGTGCGCCTGATCCACCGATAGTTTGAATAGTGGCAATACGGTTGTTAAGTAAAGCAGGGTTGTTTTTTCCAAAAACAAAATGTTGAATAGCTTGTCGGTAGCTTGCTAAACCTTCCATGGGTAGATAGCTACGCGGTTGTGCTTCTCTTGCACGCTCAATTTCTGCGGTACGTACACATGATAAAACGGGTAGTTTACCTTTTTCATCAAAATAAATACCAATGCTGAGATTAACTTTATGGGGGCGAGGATCAGCATTAAACTTATCAACTAAACCTAAAATGGGATCCCCTGCATAGTAAGCAACATGTTGGAACATAAATACCTCTTTTTATATCAAAGATTATTTGAAATTCAAAATAATAAATAATTTTTTAATTTATAAAAGATATTTTACATGAAAGAAAAATTATTGATTCAGATGATAGTATAAAACACTAAAGTAGTACAGAACTACCGCTGATATATTATATGTTCAAAGTACTTACTTTGCTTGACGCTAAAATTTTTTAATACTATTAATATGGTTTTCTTGTTTAGCAAAAAAATCTCTGAAAACAGATAATAAATAGCTTTCAGAGATTAACCTTTTGATTATGCTTGTTGTTTAGCTTGTTTTTTAATTTTTGTCTTGATACGACTTTGTTTTAAAGCAGATAATCGTTCAATAAATACTTTACCCATTAGGTGATCTAATTCATGTTGAACGCATACAGCTAGTAATCCTTCTGCATGGAATTCGTATTCTTCACCTTTTTCATTGAGCGCTTTTACTTTTACTTTAGCAGAGCGAGTTACTTTATCGTAAATCCCAGGGACAGATAAACACCCTTCTTCATAGATAATGGTATCTTCACTTTTCCATGTAATTTCAGGATTAATCAGTACGCGTAAATCATTACCTTCTTCTGATACGTCAATAACGACAATACGCTCATGTATATCTACTTGTGTGGCAGCTAAACCTACACCAGAAGACTCATACATTGTCTCTGTCATATCTTTGACAACTTGACGAATGCGGTCATCAACCTTTTCAACGGGTTTTGCAACAGTATGTAGGCGTGCATCAGGATAATGTAAGATAGGAAGTAATGCCATAATGAATAATAATCGTATCAATAAAAAAGAGATTATAGTAGAAATACGAATGGATAAGTTGATTCATCACCATATTAAAAAGGATAAATCAATTTTATAATAAGTATATTTTCCTAAATTTCAAGGGATTTGTTTATGCAAAATACAGCAGTCTTATCAGATGAGGAGCTAAATGCTTGGTTACGTTTAACCCTAGAGCCAGGAGTTGGTTCGGTGACAGCTAAGAATTTATTACTTCGGTTTGGTCTGCCGCAAGCCATTTTTGAAGCAAAATATATGGCGTTAATAACCGTTGTGGGTGAACAGTTAGCCCGTCAGCTAAGTGCACCATGCTCATCTGAAATACTAGCAAAGATTGAACAAACTAAGGAATGGTTGCAAAAAAAAGATCATTATCTCTTAACATTAGCTGATAAGCATTACCCTCAATCTTTATTGGATACACATGATCCCCCAGTCGTGCTTTATGTTGATGGTCAATTAGCGGCTTTTCAGAAACCAGCTTTAGCGATAGTGGGTTCACGAAATGCTACTCTGGGAGGAGTACAAAATGCACATGCTTTTGCAAAATATCTTGCTCAACAAGGATGGAGTATTATTAGTGGTTTAGCCTTAGGTATTGATGCAGCAGCTCATGAGGGGGCACTTGCTTCAGGTCAAGAAGGGGCAACGATTGCCATTATGGGAACAGGAATTAACCGTTTATATCCAGCAGAACACAAAAACTTAGCTTTGCGTATTCGGGAACAAGGGACTTTAGTCACAGAGTTTCCCTTGGATACACGCTCACAAGCATTTCATTTTCCGATGCGTAATCGTATTGTAGCAGGGCTATCCAAAGGTGTTGTTGTGGTAGAGGCAGCTCAAAAAAGTGGTTCTTTAATTACGGCTCAATTGGCAAGTGAAATGGGGAAAGATGTTTTTGCCATTCCTGGTTCAATTCATTCTCCTTTGTCTCGTGGTTGTCATCGTTTAATACGGCAGGGGGCAAAATTAGTTGAAACAGGGCAAGATATTTTAGAAGAGTTAGGCTACCCTATTCATCATAAAGCACCAGAACCTGATGCAAAACAATCGAATAAAGAAATAGACCCTATCAATCAACAATTATTGGATTTAATGGGATTTGATCCAACGGAATTAATGGCGTTACAACAAGCTTCTTCTCTTGCGTTAGATGAGATAGCGGCTCGTTTGTTACAAATGGAATTAGATGGATGGATTATTCGATTGCGTGATGGTCGGTATCAGCAAGTGCATTTGGCAAATCATCTACTTGATTGATAAGGTTACAAGCCAAATAATTAGGAGGTGTACAAATTAGTGTATGCCATTTTGCTTAGAGGATACACTATATTATCAGGATTATTAGGTGATGTTATGATAGCTTGAATGACAATATCAGTATTATATTGTTTCAAGTAGTTTGGACGGTAGTAGAGCCATTTTTAATGCGTAAAAATAGTGATAGAATTAACTAATTCTTTATGATTAAAAAGGAGTAAATAATGATTGGTGTTTACGCAATTTGCCAAGTAAAGCAAGGCTTTGAAGCAAAATTTGAAAATTTGGTAAAACAGTTTATTTCTGAAAGTCGAACTCATGTAGGTTGCCAAAGCTATGATTGTGGTGTTGTTTCAGGAAAAGAAAGACATTATTGTTTTATTGAACGCTGGACAAGTCAAGTGGAGTTAGATGCTCATCTGAACTCTTTATTTTTTCAACAGAATGCGCCTAAACTAGAAGAAATGTTGGAAAATGGTTTAGATATTAATATTGTAAATTTTATCTAAATAAGCGATAGAGAATTAATTTTTACTTAGTTTTTTCTTTATTTATTCATCTAATCGTATCATATTTTTAATCAAGAAAAGAGGTATCTTAATGATGCTTAGAAGGATTAAGATACCTTGGTTTATATAAAAGTGTTAGAAGTTTTCTGAGGTTTATTGTAATAGGGTTTTAATAAGCCCAATTGATAAGAAATTCTTTAATCTAAAGAATGATGATCTGTAGAAATAGGATCAAAATGTGTTGTCACATCAATAATATTACCTTTTGCTTTTAAGCGATGGCTAACAGCTAATCCTATATCATGTGCTGTTTTAATAGTGGTTTCTTCAGGAAACTCTAAATGTACCTCAACATGGATAAAATCACCAGATTTTCGTGTTTTGAGCTGATGAAATTGAATAACCCCTTCGGTCTGTTGAATGATTTTAGCTATTTCTTGCTGTTCCTCTGGGCTAACGGCAAGATCGCTTAGGGTTTGTAAAGCATTCCATGTAAATTGAAGCCCCATATGAGCAATCATTGCACCAACTAATAAGGCAGCAACACTGTCTGCCCATAAAACCCCCATGATAGAGGCAATAATAGCAATAAAAACAATGAGTGAAGATAAAGCATCTGAGCGAGCGTGCCATGCATTCACTATCAGCATAGTAGAACCGACTTTTTTGCCAATCGCTAATAAATAACGAAATAAACCCTCTTTGGCAATGAGTACAAAAAGAGCAATAAAGAGGGCTGCATAGTGTATATCAGTTGGTGTTTTCTCACTTAATAAGAGCTGATGAACACTATTCCAAATCATCCCCAGACCAACGCTCAGTAATAATAAACCAATAAAGAAACTGGCTATATTTTCATAACGATAATGGCCGTGGGGGTGGTTTTCATCAGGAGGGATGTTAGCAAAACGATTTGCAATGAGTACGGCCGCATCAGAGATTAAATCAGATAGTGAATGAATAGCATCAGCTACTAACGCACTGGATGCCGTAAGATACCCTGTGATAATTTGTACAACGCATAAGAAAATATTAACAATAACACTTACCCATGTCGATTTGCTTGCCGCTTTTTGCCGTTGTATAGTGGCATTTATTGATGTGGAGGTTGTTGTATCCATATTAAATATTAAGTTATAGGGGACAGGAAATGTTATTTTACAATAGAAAAGAGAGGATAAATCTTCCTCTTTCTAATAGTAATCATACAAAAGAATGGCTTATTAAGAAAGGGATTTGCCTTTAATTTACTAGGGATAAATCAGTTACGAATTTAAAAGGTATCTCTTTTTAAAAAGATAGAAATATCATGCACAAAAGGGAATAGAATAACCATTCCCTTTTATCCTATTTTCTGTAGAATCGTCCCTTTGAGTATTTACCTTGGGGTGTTTTTTACTCTATAGGTTTTACCTTTGAAAATTTAAGTTTTAGGTAGCTTCTCTATTAGTTTCTGCTACTTCGTTTAATTTGAAGAAATACTAGTACGCATATTTAGAAAAAGTAGCAGTATAGCTTACTTAAAATTTAAAATGTGAAATATGGGGGCCATTTAGAGGTTTAATATAGGTCTCTAATAAATGCTCTTCCGTAAAATCAGTGGCACTTTGGCGAGTAACCCTCACTAAAGACATAGAAGGACCAGTACCAATGACGGCAACTAAACGTCCGCCTTCCGCGAGTTTATATTTTAAGGTATTTGATATTTCTGGTAATGAGCCAGTTACCACAATCGCATCAAACTCTGTTGTTCCCCAGCCATTTTGACCATCACCGATTTCTACCTTAACATTGGTGATATGGTTTTTTTGTAGATTAGCAATAGCAAATTGGGCAATCTTAGGATCAACCTCAACACTGGTAACATGTTTACAGAGTTGAGCAAGTAATGCTGCTTGAAAGCCACTACCTGTACCAATTTCAAGTACAGTATCTGAGGGAGCTAACTGAAGTGCCTCTGCTAAACGTGCCTCTAAAATAGGTGTTAGCATTGTTTCATTGGTTTTGATGCCTTCTACAACAATAGGAATCTCTGTATCGGTATAGGCGATATTTTGGTATTGTTCATCGACAAAAGCGTCCCGAGATAAAGTAGATAAGGTTTCTAATACTTTTTCATCTAAAATACCAGCAGGGCGGATTTGTTGTGCAATCATATTGAAACGACTTTTTTCTAATAAAGGAGATAGAGTACTCATAACAAACGCTTTAAAAATAAAAGTTAAACAGAGAAAATAGGCTTGTGTATCAAGAAATAGGCGATAAAACCATGTGTCATTAACGCTATCAAACAAGCCTTTCTTAAAATCTTATCACCCATTCTAACAAAAATACATCACTAAGGTTTTGTAATATTAGGCTTAAAGAGAATTATGATCTATCGGTGCTTTATTTGGGCTGATAACACCAAGCTATTTAGGGTTAAAGCATGATTTTACCTATTGAGACCATAAAGCATGAAAATGATGTATAGGGCCGTGACCATGACCAACGCTTAATTCATCAGCATGTTGAATAGATTGATAAATAAAATCAACTGCTTGCTGTGTTGCGAGAGGAATATTTTGTAATCGAGCCTGTAACGCACAAATGGCAGAAGAGAGGGAACAACCTGTTCCATGTGTATTTTTAGTTTGAATCTTGGAGTGTTGAATCTCTATCATTTTATCGCCATTAAACAGTAAATCTACTGTATCTTGGCTAGGAAGATGCCCTCCTTTAAGGAGTACCCATCGTTCATCAGAGCTAGCCATTCGTTTATGGAGTTTTTCCGCAAAATGATACATTTCCTTAATACTTTCTGGTGTGCTACTTTTGAGAATGACACCTGCTTCGGGTAAATTAGGCGTAATCATATGGGCTTGTGGTATTAATACCTCTATAAGAGAGGCAACGGCTTTTTCTTCAAGTAATAAATCACCACTTTTAGCGACCATAACGGGATCGAGTACAACAAAAGGAGGTTGATATTTTTCAAGACTATCTGCTACGGTATGAATAACGGGGGTCTGTCCTAACATACCAATTTTTACCCCGTCAATACGGACATCATGAAATAAGGTATCTATCTGTAAACGGATAAAATCAGGAGGGATAGGCTGAATGCCTGTTACATTCTGCGTATTTTGTGCGGTGAGTGCGGCAATAACTGCACAAGCAAAAGTGCCAAGAGCAGACATCGTTTTGACATCAGCAAGTGTTCCTGCTCCACCAGAAGGATCAACCCCAGCAATGGTTAATGTATTTTTAATCATACCTACCTCTTTGTAAAGTATTGTTTGGCATAAAGAAGTATCTTATTAAGCAATCGATTTTTACTGTTTTTTGCTTATCTTATCTTTATGCTAAGGGAGAATATACCTATACTTATTTTAACGTAAATAATCACGAGAAAGTAGAAAGTGTTAAAAACCCTTTTATAAAAGAGGTTTGTTAAGAAAGTTTTATCATTTTACATACTTTTTCATCAATTTTATAAACAAATAGGAGTAAAATGCGTTTAAAACACTCTTAAAAGAGATGTGGGATTATTTTTATTTCAACAAGCATAAGGAAAATCTATGGCAACAAAAAAAGTTACTAGTCGTCATGCTTCTGAGGGAGATATTGCGACAGGAAATACGAAAGCACAAACTCGCCGTAATGTTGTTAAAAATCGTGTTCGTGCCAGAATTGATAAAGAAAGTGCAGCAGTTGTTGGTGTACTGGATCAGGAGACAAACTCAACC
The DNA here is from genome assembly GCF_009833965.1 of Pelistega ratti. NCBI lineage: Bacteria > Pseudomonadati > Pseudomonadota > Betaproteobacteria > Burkholderiales > Alcaligenaceae > Pelistega > Pelistega ratti. The sequence goes on along the minus strand of NZ_CP047165.1, from coordinate 1,289,218 downwards.
AATGTGAAGAACCTTTTGGGTGGGTTATCTTTAGATGATAAAAGAGCACTATTTAAACTCTTACAAGAAGAAAAGCGTAAATTAGAAAGTGAAAAATCAGATAATCCTGATAATGAGTTAGTTGAGAACTGGCAAGAAATGGGTGTTTATCCTTATCGCTATTTAATGTCTCGCCGTAATTATGAGTTTCAAAAATATAATTTACAAGTTGAATTATTAAAACTTCAACAATGGGTGAAAGAAACAGGATCCCGAATTGTTATTTTGTTTGAAGGACGAGATGCCGCAGGTAAAGGGGGAACGATTAAACGCTTTATGGAGCATTTGAACCCCCGTACAGCACGTGTTGTTGCTCTTCAAAAACCAACTGAAACCGAGGCAGGGCAATGGTATTTCCAACGTTATGTGCAGCACTTACCTACAAAAGGGGAGATTGTACTCTTTGACCGTTCTTGGTATAACCGTGCAGGTGTAGAGCGTGTTATGGGATTCTGTACTGATGAAGAATATCAGGAGTTTATGCGTGAAGTGCCAGAGTTTGAGCGTAATCTTGTGCGTAGTGGTATCTCTTTAATTAAGTTTTGGTTCTCTGTAACAAGAGATGAACAGCGCCGTCGCTTCCGTGAGCGTAAATCACATCCTTTAAAACAATGGAAATTATCCCCTATTGATATGGCATCTTTAGATAAGTGGGATGATTATACGAAGGCAAAAGAAGCGATGTTCTTCCATACGGACACTAGTGATGCGCCGTGGACGGTGATTAAATCCAATTGTAAAAAACGTGCACGATTAAATGCTTTACGTTTTGTATTGCATCGTTTTACCTATAAGAATAAGAATATTGACAAGATTGGTAAGATAGATTCACTCATTGTTGGTCGTTCTAATGCGATGTATGAGACGGCTGATACTGACGTGTCTAAATCAAAGTAATTTTACCGTTATAGTATAAAAAACGCCTTTTGTAAGGCGTTTTTTGCTGGTATATATGGAGTGATAATATTCTTTAATATTTGAAATTTCCCCGAATGAGGATTGAGGGACTATAGCAAAAATAGGGTGTGTTTTCTGACAGATAGTTTATATTTAGCCAAAATTACTGGTATTTTAAATATAAAAAATGCTTGGCATCTCTATCTGTTTCCCTTTATCAATATATCGCAGAGTTTATAAAAATTGAGTAAAATACAGGGTTACAAAAGAACATTGGTTTTATTGTGGAGTTATGAAGATGGATTTTGATTTATTAGTGATTGGTGCTGGAAGTGGTGGTGTTAGAGCTTCTCGTATGGCAGCTGCCAAAGGTGTAAAAGTAGCGGTTGTAGAAAGTACCTTTTTAGGAGGTACATGTGTCAATGTAGGATGTATCCCTAAAAAACTATATAGCTATGCCTCTAGTTTTCCTGGTGCGTTTAGTTCAGCGGAAGGATTTGGCTGGAGTCAAGTATCCTCTACATTAGATTGGGAAAAACTTAAACATAATCGCGCGGCTGAAATTGCTCGTCTTAATGAGGTATATGGTAATTTACTTAAAAACTCTGGTGTGCAATTACTAAAAGGACATGGTGCATTAGTTGATGCTAATACCGTAAAAGTAGGGGAAAAGACTTATACGGCTAAACATATTCTTATTGCCACGGGTGGTTGGCCTGTTGTTCCTGATATTCCTGGTAAAGAATTAGCGATTACGTCTAATGAAGTATTTGATTTGCCTGTATTTCCTAAGCGTTTATTAATTGTTGGGGGTGGTTATATTGCCAGTGAATTTGCCTCTATTTTTAATGGATTAGGTGCTAAAGTCATCCAAGTATATCGATCTGAAAAAATCCTTCGCTCTTTTGATGAAGATTTACAAGATTTTGTGATGCAAGAAATGATAAAACACGGGGTGGATTTACGTGTGAATAGCGATATTGCCTCATTAGAAAAAACCGCTACGGGTATTTTGGCAACGTTTAAAGATGGTCGTACGGAAGAAGTGGATCAAGTCTTTTTTGCAACAGGTCGCCGTCCTAATACCAAAGGATTAAATCTAGAGGCACTTGGTATCCAAACAGGTAAACGAGGTGAAATACTGGTTGATGAACATTTTAGAACCAATATTCCATCTATTTATGCGGTAGGTGATGTAGTCGGTCATTTAGACTTAACACCAGTTGCTTTGGCTGAAGGTATGGTAGTAGTTGATACCCTATTTGGTGATGGTACACGTCAGATGAGCTATGATAATATTCCAACGGCTATTTTTACGACACCGAATGTGGCTACGGTTGGATTGAGTGAAGCACAAGCCCGTGAAAAATATGGTGATATTCTGATTTTCCGCTCTGATTTTAAAGCACTTAAACATACCATGACAGGTAAAAATGAGCGTACCTTAATGAAATTAATTGTTGATAAAGCCAGTGATAAGGTTGTTGGTGTTCATATGGTAGGTGATGAGGCTGGTGAAATTATTCAAGGGTTTGCGGTTGCCCTCAAAGCAGGTGCAACAAAAGCGATTTTTGATAGTACCATTGGAATTCACCCAACCGCAGCAGAAGAGTTTGTTACGATGCGTACCCCTGTGGAGAAATAATGCAAGTTCAAATTAAAGAATGGTTATTGGCAAATAATATTACCTTTTATACCGATCATCTCTCAGTTGGTTTGGTTGCTTTAGGATTGATTATTGCTGCTTTTGTTATTTATTACGTTGCCTATCTATTGACACGGCGCTTATTGCAAAAAGTATGTGTCAATTCACGTTTTATCTTTTTAAGACGTTTAGGAGAGACCAAGCTATTTGTCTATATTAATTATTTATTGGTCTCTTTAGTGATTAATAAATTAGCACAAATATGGTTTGAACCTGGTGTAGTACGTAGTATTGCTGAAGTTTCAACAGAGAGTTGGACATTACTGATTGTTTTATTTATCAGTTTTGCACTCTTAGATACTTTAACCAAGTGGTGTTTTGATCGTGGATTTGCGACACACTTCCCCGTAAGAGGGTTGGTGCAGACGCTTAAAATACTCATTTCAATTGGTATTGGTATCAGTATTATCTCTATCCTTATTGGACAATCGCCATTGATTATTCTCTCTGGTATGGGAGCTATGACGGCTGTCTTAATGCTCGTATTTAAAGACCCTATTTTGGGACTTGTTGCAGGGATTCAGTTATCGGCTAATAATATGCTGAATTTAGGTGATTGGTTAGAAATGAGTAAATACAATGCTGATGGTTCAGTGATTGATATTGGGCTGACAACAGTTAAGGTACAAAATTGGGATAATACTATTACAACCATTCCGACCTATGCCTTGATTTCTGACTCTTTCAAAAATTGGCGCGGAATGACAGAGTCTGGTGGCCGTCGTATTAAACGAGCGATTATGATTGATGCTAGTTCAGTGCATTTTATTTCAGAAGAAGATGTCTCTCGTTTAACGAAGAGCCCTTTATTAGCTGAATATATTATTACTAAATCGGGCGAGCTTGAAGAGGCGAATAAAACGGCTGACTTATCGTTACGATTAAATGGCAGACGATTAACCAATATTGGTACTTTCCGTGCCTATTTAGTGCGTTATCTCAAAAACCATCCTAAGATTCGTCAAGATTTAACGGTTATGGTGAGACAATTAGCACCAACCTCAGAGGGTATTCCACTAGAAATATATTGTTTTAGTAATGATGTGGCTTGGGTAAACTATGAGGATATTCAATCGGATATTTTTGATCATATTTTTGCAGTAGTGAGTGAATTTGACTTACGTATTTATCAGAATCCAACGGGCTATGATATGCGAGAAGCATTTGCACAACACATACAATAGGACAGAGAGATGACAAAGCGTATGGTGGCAGTCGGTACACTGGGTGGTACTATTACAATGACGGCTAAGGATAATGAGAAAGGTGTTAGCTCTACATTGGGTGCGGAACAACTTGTCGCTAGTGTACCGGGACTTTCGGCACTTTCTGTTGATCTTCGCCTTCATACTTTGGCAAATTTGGCGAGTGGCTCTATTCAATTTGAACACTTATTTGCTGCTTTAACATGGGCAAAACAACAAATTGATAGTGGTGCGTCTGGTGTGGTACTGGTACAAGGAACGGATACTTTAGAAGAGTCAGCTTTCTTTCTTGATTTATATTGGCCCTATGCTGCCCCGCTTGTTTTAACAGGAGCAATGCGTTCTCCAAATAAAGCAGGTGCAGATGGTCCTGCTAATCTATTAGCAGCGATTCAAGTCGCAATGAGTCCAAAGGTACGAAATCATGGTGTTGTGGTTGTAATGAATGATGAAATTCACCAAGCACGATTTGTGAAAAAAGCCCATACTGTATCATTAGCAACATTTACTTCTCCTGTATTTGGACCTTTAGGTTATATACAAGAGGGGGGTGTTCGAATATTTCGTGCGCCTAGTGAAAGAGCAATTTTACCTGTACCTAGCCAAACCAGTGATAAGGTATTGCTGATTGAAACAGTACTGGATGAAGCGACAGAGCTATATTCTGCTTTACCGTCACTTAATTATCAAGGTTTAGTTATTGCAGGGGTAGGTAGTGGTCATGTTTCTGAAAAAGTGCGAGATACTTTACCGCCTATCATCCAGAAAATGCCTGTTATTATGACCTCTCGGACAGGCTCAGGTAGCACCACCAATGCGGTGTATGGTTATAAGGGTGCAGAAGTTGATTTGCAGCAACTTGGTGTAATAATGGCTGGCTTTTTATGCCCTCGTAAGACTCGCTTATTACTGAGTGCTATTCTATGGGCAACGCAAGGCAATCGTCAGCAGGTTGAGCAGGCTTTACAAAAATATCTGCATCTTTACAATGCGTATTAATGGGAGAGAGTAAATGTGGTTATACCTTATGTTGGGCGTTGGTCTAGTGCTTGCAACACTTGTATTTCATTGGCTAATATGGAATCTTTGGATAAAACCTAAGTTGAATAAATATGCACAAGAAATTGAGCAACAGGTGAAAGTGCAAGAGGATAAAATCTCAGCGAATAAGGCAAGTGTAATAGATATAACAGAGCGGTAATGTATCGTTATTAGGTAAATGGTGAATGCAGATAGTCGTTTGCCTAACTTACCGCTACAGGAAAAGGGTAAATAGGTATCATTTTCTGCTGTATCGTTAATGAATAGTAAGCGTATAAGGTAAGTACGTGCTAAAAGATAGAATACACGATAACTATTCGTTATAATACTTGTTTATTTATGCATGGTTCGCAATCCTCCCATGCCGTTATGTGTTTTATCACGATAACGAAATCAAAACTAAGGAACTTATCATGTCTCAAGAAAAAGCCTTGGTCATCTTTTCAGGTGGTCAGGATTCAACAACCTGTTTATTACAGGCAATTGCCACTTATGGCAAAGAAAATGTTCAAACCATTAGTTTCGCCTATGGTCAACGCCATGCCATTGAATTAGAAAAAGCAAAGTGGATCGCTCAAGATTTAGGTGTTCCCCAAACTATTCTTGATTTATCGCTTATTCAGCAGATTACGGATAATGCGTTGATGAATAATACAGCGACCATTCAATCAGATACAAAAGGTATGCCAAATACCTTTGTAGATGGACGTAACGCTTTATTTATCTTATATGCAGCAATTTATGCGAAATCCCAAGCAATTAAACATATTATTGTTGGGGTCTGTGAAACGGATTTTAGTGGTTATCCTGATTGTCGAGATGTTTTTATCAAATCCATGAATGTTACCCTTAATCTGGCGATGGATTATGCTTTTCAGTTGCATACGCCTTTAATGTATTTAACAAAAGCACAAACATGGGCATTGGCAGATAGTTTGGGTTATTTAGACTATATCAGAGAGCATACACATACTTGTTACCTTGGTGTTGTAGGGGGGTGTGGTGAATGCCCTAGTTGCCAACTTCGTAACCAAGGATTAATGACGTATTTAGCGACAAAAGAGTAAAGATGAAAGTTGTTAAAGTATTTACATTTGATAGTTCACATCTACTAGACGGGCATGATGGGAAGTGTAAGAACTTGCATGGACATACCTATAAATTGGAAGTAGAGGTTAGTGGTAAGCTCCATGATAGTGGGCCTAAAGAGGGTATGGTGATTGACTTTAGTGATTTAAAAGCCGTAGTCAAAACACATATTGTCGATAAAATGGATCATGCCTTTCTATATAACCAATATAATGAAAGAGAAGCCACTATCGCCAAAATGCTAGAAGAATGGCAATTAAAGACCTATGCACTAACACAAAGAACAACCGCTGAGGTGATGAGCCGCCATATTTTTAAGGTACTTCAATCCCATCAACTACCTGTTACACGCGTACGGTTATGGGAAACACCAAACTCTTATAGTGAGTATGATGAAAATGATGGTTAAGTCTCCTATCATGCTTAAACCTGTGATGACTTCTTCCCCTTCTTTTCGTATTGTTGAGATTTTTGAGAGTTTACAGGGAGAAGGGCATAACACAGGAATGCCTGCCATTTTTATTCGTTTAGGGCGATGTAGTCTAGCCTGTTCATGGTGCGATACGGATTATTTACGATATCAGCATATGAGTATAGATGATATTTTTCAAGCAATAGCGACTTATACAGCAAAAAATATCATTATTACTGGAGGAGAGCCTAGTATTCATCCTCATTTAGAGGTGTTGCTGTCTGCACTGAAAGCAAAAGGGTATTTTTTATGTATTGAAAGTAATGCCTTACATACTATTTCACCGCTTATTGATTATATTGCTGTCAGCCCTAAATATTGCTATGAAGAACGTTATGAAAAAGACTGTATTGCTCAAGCAGATGAGGTAAGAATTGTCGTAGATATTTTTAAAATAGGGCAACCTGTTACGACAGAGACAAAGGAATCATCACAATATGAACCACCTCTAGCACCAGAACAAATTCAACTTGCTCAAGCACGGTTTATCGCATGGTGTCAGCATATTACGAATAAAATTCAGGCAAAACATTATTTTTTATCGCCTTTGGAAGAAGGGGGGCAGATGAATATTTTGCAAACATTGGCATTAATAGGGCAATTAAATGCACGAAATGAAGAAGAAAAGCACGCCAAAGAAACCATAAAACCACACTGGCAATTGAGCTTGCAAACGCATAAATTAGCGAATATACAGTAAAGGAGCGTTTAATTTTATTTCTAAATAATAAGAAAAGAGTTGCCACAAAAAAATGCTTTGCTATAATGAAAGCTCATACTTTATTATTTTTAATTTTAAAAAGAGACTTATTATGGCAGACAACTTTCAATCATTATCTCGAATTAAATGTAAAGAATTACACAGTAAATTAATGACACCAGAGGCAGCGGCAGCGCTTATTCCCCCTGGTGCAACACTTGGTATGAGTGGTTTTACGGGATCAGGTTATCCTAAAAGAATCCCTGGTGCTTTAGCAGAGCGTATTCGTGCCGCTCATGCAAAAGGAGAAGCATTTAAAATTAAATTATTAACGGGTGCATCAACTGCACCAGAATTAGACGGTGTATTAGCCGAAGTGGATGGTATCGAGTTGCGTATGCCTTTCCAAGGTGATCCCGTTTGTCGTAAAAAAATTAATGCGGGTGATATTAATTATATTGATATTCACCTATCACACGTTACTCAACAAGTGCAAGCAGGTTACTATGGCAAGTTAGATATTGCTGTTATTGAGGTAGTTGGCATCCGTGAAGATGGTTCACTTATCCCGTCTGCTTCTGTGGGTAACAATAAAACATGGATTGAGCAAGCGGATAAAGTGCTGATCGAAGTCAATTATGCGCTTAGCGAAAAATTAGAAGGGATGCATGATATTGCAGGTACACCATTGCCACCTCATCGTGAACCTATCTTAATTCATAAAACAGATGATCGTATCGGTGATCCTTATTATCATTGCCCTGCGGATAAGATTATTGGTATTGTTGAAACCAATGATAGAGACCGTGTGAATAGCTTTAGTGAGCCTGATGAAGTAGCGAAAAAAATCGCTAGTCATATTCTTAACTTCTTGGAGAAAGAAGTAGAAAAAGGTATTTTACCTCCAAACTTACTTCCGTTACAATCAGGTGTCGGTGATGTATCTAATGCTGTTATTTCAGGCTTGGAACATGGTGAGTTTGAAAACTTAACTGCCTATACTGAGGTGATTCAAGATGGTATGTTAGGTTTAATTAAATCAGGTAAATTAACCAAAGTATCTGCTACTGCCTTATCACTAAGCCCAGAAGCAGTCGATGATCTAAATGAAAATATTGATTTCTACCGTGAGCGTATTATTCTTCGCCCTCAAGAAATCAGTAATCATCCAGAAGTGATTCGCCGTTTAGGTACAATTGCTATCAATGGTATGCTAGAAGCTGATATCTATGGTAATGTGAACTCTACACACGTTATGGGTAGTTCAATGATGAATGGTATCGGTGGTTCTGGTGATTTTGCCCGTAATAGCTTCCTATCATTCTTTGTTCGCCCATCTGTTGCTAAAGATGGTGATATTTCGGGTATTGTGCCAATGGTTTCTCATGTTGATCAAACCGAGCATGATGTACAAATTATCGTGACTGAACAAGGTCTTGCTGATTTGCGTGGTTTAGCGCCTCGCCAACGTGCTAAGGCAATTATTGAGAATTGTGCTCACCCTGATTACAAAGAAAAATTATGGGATTACTTTAACCGTGCCCAAGAATCAGGCGCACAACATACACCTCATATTCTTTCAGAAGCACTTAGCTGGCATGATAAATACCTTAAAACAGGCTCAATGAAATAATTTTATTGAAGTGAATTATTTCTAAGTAGTTAGGTAAAATAAAGGACGAATATCCTATGGATGTTCGTCTTTTTTTGTTGGAGAAAAGAAAAACTATAAAGAGAGGGGATAGGTAGTTAATGATTTAAGATAAATGGATAAATTAATGATATTTAGTGACTAAGAAGAGGAGAGTTGTTTTAGCAACTCTCTAACCAATTTGAGAGAGTTATTTTACTGAACTATCACCAACTGTTTTGAGCGATATTTTATAAAATAATTTAAATAAAAAGTATTCAATCTTTTTATTTGCTTAAACATCATAATCAATTGTCAATGGTGCATGATCTGAAAAGCGTTCATCTTTATAGATAGAGGCTGCTTTTGCTTTGGCAGCAATACCGGGGGTTGCTACATGGTAATCAATCCGCCAACCAACATTTTTTGCCCATGCTTGACCACGATTACTCCACCACGTATATTGATCTGCAGAGGGGTTAAGCGTACGGAAAACATCTACAAAACCACGGCGATCAAACAAATCACTCATCCAAGCACGCTCTTCAGGGGTAAAACCAGAGTTTTTAAGATTGCCTTTCCAGTTTTTAAGGTCTATTTCTTTATGCGCAATATTCCAATCGCCACAGATAATATAGTCATGCCCTGTTTCTTTATAGTGCTGCATCATTTTATCAATCCACGGTCCAAATTGATCTAGAAAACGAAACTTAGCTTCTTGACGTTCTGGACTACTAGAACCAGAGGGTAAATAGGCACTTACCACTGTAAATGTGCCAAAATCAGCACAAATAAGACGACCTTCGGTATCAAACTCTTCACTCTCCATGCCTAAAGTATAGGTTTTAACGGGTAAGTGCGTATAAATACCTACTCCACTATAACCCTTTTTGACGGCATGATTAAATTGTCCTTGATAGTGCAGAGGATGGCGTAAATCATCGGTGAGATCTGCATCACTAATTTTGATTTCTTGTAAGCAAACAATATCGGCTTGGTGTTTTGCTAACCATTCCATTAGCCCTTTTTTAGTGGCAGAGCGAATACCATTGACATTGATAGAGGTAATTCTTAACACAATAAGTCCTATGTTGTTTTAGGATAAATAGCCGCACCGATAATCAGTAATCCACCAATTATCATTTTGAGTGTTGGTTCTTCACCAAACAATAACCATGCGACGACAATTGCATAAACAGGTTCTAAAGCAATAATTAACCCTGTTGTGCGTGCGCTGATATATTGTACACTGCTTACAAATAAGTAATGAGAAAGAGCGGTGCATATCACTCCCAAAATAAAGAGCCACAGTATATCAGAAGAGGTTAAGAGAGGGGGACTCCAAAGAACAAGTGGTATGGTAACAAGAGCAACAATAAGATTTTGCCAGAAAGCAATAGCAAGGGGGTTAAGTGCATGACCAATCGTGCGATTAATCACCGCAAGGCTAGCAAAACTAAACCCCGATAAAATGCCCCAAAGAAGCCCTGTTGTATTGATATTTTTTGTATCCATTTCGGGAGAGACAAGCAATAAGCCAATAATAACAATGGCAACTAGTACCCAAGCACTTTTGCTAATAGTATCTTTAAGTATAAAGCGTTCAATAAGTGTAATAAAAGCAGGAAAACTCGCAAAACCTAAGGTTGCCATAGCAACGCCCCCTACTTTGATGGCATAAAAGAAAGTGATCCAATGTATTGCTAATAATGTACCTGATAAGAAAAGAGAACGGCGAAGTGGACGACTCATCATAGGATTTAAAGGTACTTTTAATGTATAGCCAACAAGTGCAAGCGCTATAAAAGCAAAGCTTGCTCGCCCAAAGGTAATAAAGTTGGCATCTGTACTGATCAATGCCCCCAGAATACCTGTCATACCAAATAATACAGCGGCGATATGGGCGAAGATTAAACCTTTTGTATGGTGTGGCAATTGACGCTTCCTTTTTCTTTAGGGGTATTTTATAAAAAGTATAAGAGATAGTTATAGCATATTTAGATGATATTGATAAAAGGTTTTAAAGTAAGAGAAAAGTATTTGTGATATTTGTTGGTGTATTCAGCTGTATAAAATAAAAATTAGTTTATGTCTAAATCAAACCAATGTAGTTTGCCGTATTTTTAAAATAAGTATTTTAAATAGAGAATTTAAAGGAATTTGATTAGGGTTGAATAATAGGATTATTCTGCAGTTTTAGGAAAAATAGCGCTATTGCTTAAAGAGGGAATATATTTCTAATATGCTGTTTCGTTTAAAAATAATGATATTCAAGGTGTAATAAGATTAAAATAGAGGTTTATAAAGTATTTTTATAAATATTTTATGAAAATAGGAAAATATATTATTAGAGGTACTTGTTACCCTTTCACTTTACTTTTGGGAAAAATATATGAGTAATCGTCTTGATTTTGTACGTTTTGCCTTGGAACAAGGTGTTTTAAAATTTGGAGAATTCAAAGTAAAATCAGGGCGGTTAAGTCCTTACTTTTTTAATGCAGGTTTATTTAATACTGGGCGATCAATAGGACAATTAGCTACATTTTATGCGAATGCTTTAGTAGATTCTGGTGTGGTTTTTGATATGCTATTTGGACCCGCTTATAAAGGTATTTCCTTAGCGGCAACAACAGCGGTTGCCTTGGGAAATCACCCTAAGCAAGAAAAAGATGTCCCTTTTGCTTTTAACCGTAAAGAGGCAAAAGATCATGGTGAAGGTGGTGTATTAGTCGGTGCACCACTACAAGGTAAAGTGGTAATTATTGATGATGTGATTACGGCAGGTACATCGGTGAGAGAATCTGTTGAAATTATCCGCCAAGCAGGCGCAACACCAGCGGCTGTATTGATTGCTCTTGACCGTATGGAACGAGCTGGGGCAGATGATGCTTTATCGCCCCATTCTGCGGTGCAAGAAGTAGAGCAAAAATATGGTATTCCAGTTGTTAGTATTGCTTCTTTAAATGATATTATGCAATTATTAATACAAGATAATACATTTGCCTCTTATAAAGATAGTGTACAAGCCTATCGTGATAAGTATGGGGTATAGCTTATATATTTGAATAAATTTATTCTTTTTGATAGGCACTTTGATAATGCTTATTCAATAGTGATAAAGTATTTATATTTTATATTGAAATCAAACAGGAGTTTTTATGACAACCGTTACAATGATGGGTAATCCTATTGAGATTAAAGGACATTTTCCTCAAAAGGGTGAAAAAGTAGAGGGTATTACCCTTACCAATAAAGATTTAGCCGATATTAACTTAGAAAGTTTTGCTGGTAAACGCAAAGTGCTCAATATCTTCCCTAGTGTTGATACGGGTGTTTGCGCCATGTCTGTACGAGAGTTTAACCAACGTGCAGCTAACTTAAATAATACGGTTGTATTATGTATCTCAGCGGATTTACCTTTTGCTCAAGCACGGTTTTGTGGGGCAGAAGGTATCGAAAATGTACAAATGCTTTCTACTTTCCGTCATAAAGAAGTACATGATCAATTAGGTGTTAATATGGTAACAGGACCAATTGCTAGTTTAACCGCTCGTTCCGTGATTGTATTAGATGAAAATAATCAGGTATTACATAGCGAATTGGTTTCAGAAATTAAGAATGAACCTAATTATGATGCTGCAGTAGCGGTATTATAAATAATAAAAGCCTGTGAAATCTTTGTAAAATTATTGTTTTATTTTTTCAATTTAAAAATTTTATTTATAAAGATTTTTATAGGCTTTAGTACGAAAGTTTATTACTCTTTATGAAAAATGAGTACAGGTACTTGTTATTTTAATAGCTACCGATGATATAAAAAGATATTTTAACTAACGATAGAAGCGTAATATTTTAAATAATACAACTATAAAATCATTTAGTCATAAAAGCTTTTTTCTCCCTCAGGGCGGGTTTTAAAGCGGCGATGTACCCAGTAATACTGAGCAGGGTCTTCTCGAATCCACTCTTCTAGTAAGCGATTAATACGAGCGGTTGCTTCTTCAATAGAATCTTCCCCTGGAAAGTCTTTAAGAGGGGATAGAAACTTGATATGGTAAATTCCTGTTTTTATATCTAATGCCGTTACAATAGGGCAAACATTAGGTTTAAATAATTGTGCAATTTGTGCTGTACTGGGTAATGTGGCACTAGGGATATTAAAGAAAGGAACAAAAATAGATTCTTTTCTCCCAAAATCCATATCGGGTAAATAATACAGCGGAAAACCATTTTTGAGGTAACGTACTAAACCTCTAAAACCATCTTGTCGGCTAAGTAGGTGAACTTTGTTAAATCTTGCTCTTCCCTTGGCAATAATGGCATCAAATGCAGGGTCATGTTGTGATTTATACATTGAACAGCTTTCAGGGAACATAGCAGAAAGATAGGAAGCAGCTGCATCTAACCCGATAAAATGAGGGGCTAGTAATAATAGAGGCTCTTTCCCTTGTCGAATAGACTCAAATTCAGGGCAGGCGTATAGCTGACAAATTTCATCTATTTTTGCTTTTGGGGCATACCATAATACCGCCCTGTCGATAAAAGACTGTGTGGTGAGACGGAAGTTCTGCTTTGCCCAAGTATGAATTTGTGCTTCTGATGCTTCAGGAAATGCTAAACGTAAATTTGTATAAACAATTCGTGCACGACGTTTGGCCACTTTAGGAAAAAACCACGATATTGTTGCCCCTAAACGTAGTCTGTTTTTATGAGAGAGACGGCTAATGCTTTTAAAAATAAATTCAAGCACACGATATTTAAAAGTCTTTTCCATATATTTGATAAGGAGGAATCCGTAATTTTATTATTTTAAAAGAATATTGGATAGGATACCTTGTTATCCTGTTGAAGTGCTGAAAAAGGTTAATAAATAAGGTGTTATATCAGCATATCAAGAGAAATCTACGGTATAAAAAGTATAAAAATAAACTAAAGACAGGTATGGGTTGTTTATGATAAATAGGCTATAACTATCTATTCAATCATGATGATAAAGAGGATAGGGAGTAATGATTATCTTAGAAAAAGAGTGAAATAACCACGTTGAATCTAAATTAGAGTACAATAGGCAGACTGTATTTTTGATAAATGCAAATATTATTCGCTGAGTTAAACAGACAACTTGCGGGGCGAATCATAAAAACCGCTAAAGCGTCGCACTTTCTTCCAAGTTGCTTCGCGTTCTCTTTTCGTTTTTTCATTTTAAGGACGCTTTTTTTATGTCTAATGATTTCTTATTTACGTCAGAATCTGTTTCGGAGGGGCATCCCGACAAAGTAGCAGATCAAATCTCTGATGCGATTTTAGACGCCATTTTAGAACAAGATCCCAATGGACGTGTTGCGGCAGAAACACTGTGTAATACAGGTTTAGTGGTATTGGCAGGAGAAATTACCACTACCGCTAATATTGATTATATTGATATTGCCCGTCAGACCATTAAACGTATTGGTTATGATAATACCGATTATGGTATTGACTATAAAGGTTGTGCGGTGTTGGTCGCTTATGATAAACAATCTCCTGATATTGCTCAAGGGGTTGATCGTTCTCAAGAAGAAATTCTTAATCAAGGAGCAGGGGATCAGGGGCTGATGTTTGGTTATGCTTGCGATGAAACACCTGACTTAATGCCAGCGCCAATTTGGTATGCACATCGTTTAGTACAGCGTCAAAGTGAATTGCGTAAAAATGGTACGCTATCATGGTTACGTCCTGATGCCAAATCTCAAGTTACTTTCCGTTATGTAGATGGTAAACCTGTAGAAGTGGATACCGTGGTGCTTTCTACACAACATCACCCAGAAATCAAGCAAGCGGATATTCGAGAAGCGGTTATTGAAGAAATTATTAAACCAAGTTTCCCTGAGGGTTTAATCACACCCAATACAAAATTCTTTGTAAATCCTACGGGTGTTTTTGTGATTGGGGGACCTCAAGGGGATTGTGGTTTAACAGGTCGTAAGATTATTGTGGATACCTATGGTGGTGCTTGCCCTCATGGGGGTGGTGCATTCTCAGGTAAAGACCCTTCAAAAGTAGATCGTTCGGCAGCGTATGCAGCACGCTATGTTGCTAAAAATATTGTAGCTGCTGGTTTAGCGCGCCAATGTCAAATTCAAGTGAGTTATGCAATTGGTGTAGCTGAACCTATTAATATTACGGTTTATACAGAAGGTACAAGTGTTATTCCTGATACTGAATTAGAAAAACTTGTACGCGAGCATTTTGATTTACGTCCAAGAGGAATTGTACAGATGCTAGATTTATTACGTCCTATCTATAGTAAATCAGCAGCATACGGACATTTTGGTCGTTCAGAACCTGAATTCTCGTGGGAGGCGACTGATAAAGCGGCTACTTTAAGAGCGGCAGTTGGTTTGTAGCCTATTCTTTTTTCACTGTTTGAGGGGCGTTGCAACAGATTTTTCTGCTAGGCTCAAACAGATGATTATCAATATAACGGCGCTCATCTTATCTGCAAAAAAGTCAGTATAAGGTGAGTGCTTTTTTGTTGTATAAGTTTTGTGGAATACCGACTATTTGTACAGAAATAGAGAGTAAGTACGGTAGAATGAAAACGTTTAATCATTTATATGTAAAGGATAAATATGAGTACAGTTGATTATAAAATTGCCGATATTTCTTTAGCAGATTGGGGGCGTAAAGAATTATCTATTGCTGAAACAGAAATGCCAGGTCTTATGGCAACACGTGAAGAGTTTGCTGCCTCACAACCATTAAAAGGGGCTCGTATTGCAGGTAGTTTACATATGACTATCCAAACAGGTGTATTGATTGAAACACTAGTGGCATTAGGGGCAGAAGTGCGTTGGGCATCATGCAATATTTTCTCTACGCAAGACCATGCTGCCGCTGCGATTGCTGCTCGTGGTATTCCTGTTTTTGCGGTTAAAGGGGAAAGTCTAGAAGATTATTGGCAATATACTCATCAGATTTTTGAATGGCCGGGCGAACAAGCCAATATGATCTTAGATGACGGTGGTGATGCAACAACTTTATTACACTTGGGGGCAAAAGCAGAGAAAGATATTTCTGTACTAGATAACCCACAAAGTGAAGAAGAGCGTGTACTGTTTGCTGCTATTAAAGCTAAGTTAGCACAAGATGCCACATGGTATTCTACCCGTTTAGCACAAATTAAAGGGGTAACAGAAGAAACAACGACAGGAGTACATCGTTTATACCAAATGGCTCAAAAAGGTGAGCTACAAATCCCGGCGATTAATGTGAATGATTCTGTCACAAAGTCTAAGTTTGATAATTTATACGGTTGCCGTGAATCTTTAGTTGATGGTATTAAACGAGCGACTGATGTGATGGTTGCAGGTAAAGTTGCCGTGGTTGTTGGTTTTGGTGATGTGGGTAAAGGTTGTGCTCAAGCACTTGCTGCTTTACGTGCTCAAGTATGGGTATGTGAGGTTGATCCTATTTGTGCCTTACAAGCCTCTATGGAAGGATTTAAAGTTGTTACGATGGAAGATGCCGCCGATAAGGCAGATATTTTTGTAACAGCGACAGGTAATTACAATGTTATTACACGTGCACATATGGAAAAAATGAAAAATGAAGCGATTGTGTGCAATATTGGACACTTTGATAATGAAATTGAAGTATCTGCATTAGAGGATTTACAGTGGGAAGAAATTAAACCTCAAGTGGATCATGTGATTTTCCCTGATGGTAAACGTATTATCTTATTGGCAAAAGGTCGTTTGGTTAATTTGGGTTGTGCTACTGGGCATCCTTCTTTTGTGATGTCGGCTTCTTTCACTAATCAAACGATTGCACAAATTGAGCTTTTCACTCGTGGAGAGCATTATGAAGCAGGTAAGGTATATATTTTACCAAAACATTTAGATGAAAAAGTAGCACGCTTACATCTCAAAAAATTAGGTGTACAGCTATCTACCCTAACGCAAAAACAAGCGGATTATATCGGAGTACCTGTAGAAGGGCCTTATAAACCAGAACACTATCGTTACTAAAATGGCAAGAGATAATTTTTTTAGTGTAGAGTTTTTCCCGCCTCGTGATGTAGCAGCGGCAGAACGGCTTCAAAAAACCACTCAAGAATTGCAGGTTATTCGTCCTAGCTATATGAGTGTAACTTTTGGAGCTGGTGGTTCAACGCAGGTAGGCACAATAGAAACGGTGAGAATGCTTAAAAACCGTGGTTTAGAAGCAGTGCCTCATTTATCGTGCGTGGGAAATACGCCAGAGCAAATTTTGGCGTATTTAGAGCAATTTAAGCAGATTGGTGTCACACAACTTGTTGCGCTTAGAGGGGATCTACCTTCAGGTATGGGTTTAGCCAGTTCTGAATTACGTCATGCGAGTGATTTGGTGGCATTTATTCGTCAGCACTATGGTGATTATTTCAATATCAAAGTAGCGGCTTATCCAGAAATGCATCCACAAGCGACTTCACCCAGTGAGGATTTAGATCACTTTATCACTAAGGTAAATGCTGGTGCAGATAGTGCGATTACACAGTACTTCTATAATCCAGATGCTTATGATGAATTTGTGAATCGATTAACGGCAAAAGGAGTGACTATTCCCGTCTATGCAGGGATTATGCCGATTACCAATTATTCACAGCTAAGTCGTTTCTCACAAATGTGTGGGGCAGAGATCCCACGGTGGATACGCTTACGATTAGCAGAGTTTGGTGATGATCAAGCCTCTATTCGAGCCTTTGGTATAGATGTCGTAACACAGCTTTGTCAGAAGCTTATTGATAATGGAGTGCCAGGAATTCATTTCTATACGTTAAATCAGTCTAAGGCAACCTTAGCGATTTGGCAGAATTTAAAAATATAAAGCTATTCTTGTCAATTCTACTCTCTAATAACTCCTAGATGATGTATTTCATCAAGGAGTTATTTTTCTAGGGCTTAATTTAGAAGAGTGGATGCTGTAGTTAAAGTCTTACAGAGATGATTAAACAAGAAATACTGGTTTATTAATTAGTTTAGAAAAAGTTATGACTTTATTAAATTTTCTAATGGTATTCGTAATAGATCGGTTATGGATAATAGAGAATATAACAAAGAAATGATTATTGGTATGAATTTGATGAGTGGATCTAAAGCCTGTCTTAGTGATGGGAATAACCTACAATAAATATTATTTAATAATGCAGTATAGTCTCAATATTTTCTATATGTATTTGTATTTTATATAACCTATGTGTCATTTATTTTAAAAAATATTTCAGTTATTGCTAAGTGGAATAAATGATTTGTTAAAAACTCAAGCGTTGTTTACACTATTTGCAAAATAAATTTCTAAATATTCGTAAGGTGTCAGTGTCCGTTTATGACCAAGTTGATCTTGGTAAACAAGAGCACTATGTGGTTTTACGGTGTTGTAGAAATTAATAAATCGGGTAAGCTCCTGTTTTCTATGCTGGCTATCGGTAAATTCATGTTTATCATGCCACATTTGCATCAAGGTTCTAATTACCCGTTCTGCTTTTCCATTGGTTTTAGGATTGGCGACTTTAGTAAATTTTTGATTGATATGATGTTGATAACAAGCTTTACCAAACTCATGTTCTTTTGTTCCTTTATATTCTGTTCCATTATCTGAGTAAATAACCTCTATGGTATAAGGACAAGGGTCTATCAGATGTTGGGTTAAGAACGTAGCTGCGCTAAAGGCGGTTTTATCTGGCATAATAGCCGCATATAATTCACGCGAGTAATCATCGATAGCCACAAACAGATATTCCCTTTGACTTTGCGTGTGTTGTCCTTTCAGTAAAGGCAAGCGTTTTGTATCGACATGAACCATTTCGCCAGGATAGGATTTATTATAGCGTTTAGCTTGTTTCTTTAATCGTTCTTGGATGGACTTTTCTACTTTAGCTAAGCGCTTAATCCCAAATTTAGCCTGTCTAAACCGATTATTGATACTGGTCTGAGGTTTTAATAATCGACCACGAGCGAGTTTGAGTATCTTATAGATAGTGGGGCGAGAAACCTTGTATTCTTTCGCTAAAGAAGTGACATTTTGTTTGTTTTGAGTATAGGCTAGCCAAATCTCTTCTCTTTGGCGAGGTAATAAGCGAGTGTTTTTGTGTATATTCATCGTACTATTATCTTAAAATAATGTAAACAACGCTAGTTTATTCTACAAATGATTCATAAAGAATCACTAAAAACTGTACGCTTTGGGTTGATTATTCAACTTTCAGCGTACAGTTTACTTAGGAGTGAGTTATTTTATAGAGAAAAGGGGATAAGTGATGAATTATGCTTTTTTCATCTTTTCGACGGCTTCTTTTGTTGTCCAAAGATCATTAGCAATAATACGGTAATTAACTAATGCTGCAAGATAGCCATCTCCCTCTGGAATAGTAGGACCAGCAGTCGCATCTTTAATAACGGTTACTTCAAATCCTTGCTCTACTAATTCGCGCATATGTGAGTCAATACACAAGTTGGCTGCCATACCAGCTAGAATAACTTGATCAATTTTACGTTTGCGTAATTGAAACACTAAATCATTTGTTTCAGGACCAAATACTTTATGGGGTGAAGCAATCACTGTTTTACCATCAAAGATATAGGGTTTGTATCGTTCAACAAAATCTGCCCCTGAGCCTTCAAAACCTTCCATTGTATAAGGACCTTTGCGAGCAAACATACCACTGTCGTGCATAAAGTGTTCACCGGGACTACCAAAATGAAAATCATCGGTTGGATAGTAGTGGTGGGGTGAAACAAATACAGGCATATTGACTTCTTTAGCAGTTTTAAAGAGCATTTCAATATTTTCAATAGTATTGTTTTTCTGGATAGTTTCTTTTAAAACTCCCCACATAATGCCATTAGGGCTAAGGAAATCATTTTGAGGATCAACAACCACTAAGGCAACACGTTGTTTATCAATGGTCATAGGAAAACGTTTCAAATCGTATTCTTTTGGTTCAGCATATTTATCATTTGCTTTTTGTTCCATTGCAGTGGCTGTACTCGTTACACCCATTGCACCTAAAACAGTTGCTGCCATAGCAATATTAGTACCTTTAGTTAAGGCTTGACGTCGATTTTCATTAATTTTTTCAGACATTTTGCATTCCTTTTTAGGGTAGATAACAGTTAAATAAAGCAACAATTTGTGCTAATTTAGTGTGAGAGTGTATTGTAGAATGTTCATTTTCTTTTGTTTTGACTGATTATCCAAAAAATTCGACCATCACACCAAAAGGAGTAAAAATGGATGCATTAACCCACCTTTTTACCTATTTTCCATTTCGTACTGATTTGTTCTTTATTGGTAATCTATGCCGAAGAGGAAGTTTTGATGAGCCAAATAAGGGGTATTTACATTTTATTCGTCAGGGGGCTTGTCAATTACAACTATATAATGGGAAAAGTCAATATATTCATAAACCAAGTATTATTTTTTCTCCTTCTCAGGTATTGCATCATATTCAACCATTGGATAATACAGGTTTAGATATTTTTTGTATTAGCTTTGATTTTGGGAGTGGTGTACGGAATCCCATTACACAAACCTTAAATAATATAGTTGTTTTAGCATTAGAGGATAGTCCAGAGTTACAAGTAATCGCCAACCAGATTTTTGAGGAAAATACAAAACAAACCTGTGGTTACCAAGCAGCAGTACATCATTTATGTGCTTTTTTTACGATACAAGTAGTACGTTGCTGTTTAGCAAAAAAATTACTTCAAATAGGTCTACTACAAGGATTAACAGATAAGTATTTGAGTGGGCTTTTATTGGAGATTCACCAATATCCCGAAAAAAACTGGCAAGTAGAAATGATGGCAGAAAAAGCATTGATGTCACGCTCTTCTTTTTCTTCCTATTTTAAAGCGGTAATGGGTATCCCTCCAATGAGTTACCTTGCCAATTGGCGGATTGCTGTTGCTCAAATGCTCTTATTAAAAGGGCTACCTGTTTCTATTGTGGCAGAGAAAGTGGGGTATAGTCATAACTCTGTCTTAACACGTATTTTTCAGCGAGAATTTGGTTTAACACCAACAGAATGGTTGATGAAACATAGAGAGATGAGTTAATTTTTATGCTACCCACCCAGATGGTGTCAAAATTCGTTGTAAAGGTACATCATGGGGTGCAGGTTGATAAGAAGGATCATCAATAAGCCCTTCATCCCAGCTAATGCCAATAGTAGCAAGATTTTCTTTTTGTTGTAACCATTTGCTTAATGTACGATCATAATATCCTTTACCATAGCCTAGCCTATCTTTATGGTGTGTGAAGCCAAGTAAGGGCGTGAGCACTAGATCGGGAATATGCTGTATCTCCTCGGTCATTTGAGGTTCTGGGATATTAAAATGCCCGATTTTCATAGGTGTTTGACTTGTCCAATAATAAAAGCGTAGGGGGGCATCCCGCTCAACCACACGCGGGAGGGCGAGTATATAGCCTTTCTTATCCAATTGGTATAACGTTTCTTTAATGTCAATTTCATCACCAAAGGGCCAAAAGGCGGTAATTAAAGAGCCCTTAGGAAAATGCTGTTCAATAAAAGGTAATAAGGTATTGTTTAATATTTGGCTACATTGGATACGTTGTGATACGCTGAGATTCTTGCGTTTTGCTAAAAGTTGTTGGCGTAAAACAGTATAATCAGTGGAACATATCATTTTGTCTAACTAAAGCGAGCATCTAAAGGATTTATTATATGCAAAAAAAGCTTGTAAAAGGTTTATATTTATCGATATTTGGCTTGTTACTTGGTTGTTCTTCATCCAATAAATCAACTGTTCATGCCAGTACAGAGCTGGGAACAACACATCAAGCAAGCCCTATTAATGCTAAGCACCCTATTGAATATAAGCCTATTCAATCTGTGGATATGGCTGCTCGGCAAAGTGTGATTCAAGCCTATCAAGCCATGAAAAATCGCCAATGGGATTTGTTACCAAATTATGCCATAGCAGCACAAAATGATCATGAACTAGGGGCATATCCTATGTATTGGTACTTACGCCAACAATTAAGTCAAACTAATATACCTGTGACCCTATTACAATCTTTTTTTAAGCAGTATCCTAATACCTATGTCTCTGCACGCTTAAAAGCTGATTGGGTAGTAGCTGCGGCAAAGCAAGGGGATTTTAGAACGGCAGTACAGTTAGGTAAACCGACAATTAACCATGCTTCTGGTATTTGTGCCTATTATCAGGCAAAAGCAGCATTGGGTCAGTCAGTATCCATATCGGAAGCCTTGGCAAGTGCTAAGAATAATGATGCCTGTGGTGCAATGTTAAATACTTTAAAATCAAAAGGTTTAGTTGATTTACATAAACTAAGAGAACCTTTGAGAGAAGCGGTAGAGTATGATAATAAAGCAATGGCTCAGCGTTATGCTCGAGTAGCCTTTACTACAGAGGGTTTTCAGCAGTTTAATGCAATAATAAATAATCCTAAACAATGGTTAGATACTCAATTTGGTCCTGCAAAGAATATAGAGCAGGCAGAGTTAAGAACATTGGCATTTAGTCGTTTAGCAAGACAAGATCGAGAGAATGGTATTCATTTTTTAAAAACACAGGGTGCGGCTTTATTAAGTGCTAAAGACCAGCAATGGGCTTATACACAGTTTGCCTTGGTATCTGTCTTAAATCTGGAGGATCGGGCAGATCAATGGTACCGGTTAGGCAAAGATATTCAGCTCAGTCCATATAATGCGGCATGGCGAGTAAGAGCCGCATTACGTCAACCTAAAATTGATTGGGCATGGGTAGAAAAAGCGATTAATTTAATGGATTCTACGCAGCAAAAAGAAACTGTATGGACGTACTGGAAAGCTCGTGCCTTAAAAGAAAGAGGGCATACAGCACAAGCCAATGCTTTATTTGCACAATTAGAGGGGCAATATGATTTTTATGGTTTATTAGGGCAAGAAGCATTACATGGTCATATTACTTTTCCTACACAAGCAGCGCCTGTTAGTACCGCTGAACTAAATCATATTAAGCAAAATACAGGTTTACAAAAAGCAGTTGCTTTATTTTCACTAGGTTGGCGTAATGAAGCGGTAGCCGAGTGGAACTATGCCATTGTGGGATTAGGGGATAGAGACTTATTAGCGGCTGCACAATGGGCAGAGAATGAACATATTTATGATAGAGCGATTAATACCTCTATGCTCACTAAGCGAGAAGTGAATTTTCATCAACGCTTTTTAGCACCATTTGAAGGTCGAGTAGGACAGCAAGCGAGAAGTGTGGGTATTGCTCCCTCTTGGGTATATGGCTTAATTCGTCAAGAGTCTCGTTTTGTATCGGTTGCCCGATCAACGGTGGGGGCATCAGGTTTGATGCAATTAATGCCGGGAACGGCAAAGCTAGTAGCTAATAAAATAGGAATGAGTGATTTTTCACCTAGTCGCGTGAATGATTTTGAAGTGAATACTATTTTAGGTACAAATTATCTAAGCATGATACAAGCTGACTTAGATGGGAAAGAGGTCTTGGCTACGGCTGGCTATAATGCAGGACCTAATCGGGCGAAACGTTGGCGATCAGCATTAACACATCCTGTAGAGGGCGCTATTTTTGCAGAAACCATTCCTTTTACAGAAACACGGATTTATGTGAAGAATGTTTTGGCAAATGCGGTATGGTATGACGCTTTGTTTAATAAAGGAAAAGTGAAATCACTGAAAAATCGCTTGGGGACAATTGCACCTTAATAAAATATTGGGTATATAAATACTACCCTTATTGGTGAATATTGCCATAAGGGTTAGGGGTTTTGCTCTTTCGCTTGGTTAATCACTATTTTGTGCTTTTTTTGTATTTATATATTTTATGAAATTAGTAAAGTATTATATAGAGGGCTAGAAAACCCATACTATGATTGGTAATAGGGAGTGTAGGTATTCTCGCTCATCCATAAAGATTTTCAGTAAAAATAAGGATATCACCGTGACAATAACGCTTTCTAACCTAGCCTTTGAATCTGATCAATACACAGAAGGATTATCTATTTTTTGTGTCGGTGGTGCGGTAAGAGATGCTTTGCTACATTTACCATCAGGTGATAAAGATTGGGTAGTGGTAGGCAGTACACCAGAAGAGATGGTGGCTCGGCAATTTATCCCTGTTGGCGGTGATTTTCCTGTTTTTCTACACCCTATTACAAAGGAAGAATATGCCCTTGCTCGTACAGAAAGAAAATCAGGACGAGGGTATCAGGGGTTTACTTTTTATACAGGGAAAGATGTTAGTCTGGCGGAAGACTTAAAGCGTAGAGACTTTACGATTAATGCGATAGCAACAGATCAACAGGGAAATATTTATGACCCTTATCAGGGGGTTAATGATTTAAATATAAAATTATTTCGCCATGTGAGTGAAGCCTTTGTTGAAGACCCTGTACGGATTTTACGATTAGGGCGATTTTTAAGTCGATTGAGTACATTTTCTGTGGCTTCTGAAACTATCTTACTATGTCGGCAAATGGTGTGTAATGGTGAGGTGAATGCTCTAGTAGCAGAGCGAGTATGGAAAGAAATTTCTCGTGCCTTGATGGAAAAAGAACCACAACGCTGTTTTACCTTTTTAGCCGATATAGGGGCATTGTCTGTTGTGATTCCCTTATTACATTGGGATACTTCAATAGGAGAATACTTAGTAGAAAGTGCGAAAAGAAGACTAACGCTTTCACAACGCTATGCTTTATTGGTATGGAAAAGTGAACAAGTAAAACGATTGTCTCAACAATTACGGGTAGCAAAAGAACAGGCAGACTATGCGCATTATCTACCGATTGTGTATAAGGGATTTTCTGAATTACAAGGGATTCAACAGCTGCCAATGACATCAGACCAAGCCCATCAAATAGTTAGTTTTATTGAACAAGTAGATGGTATTCGTAAACCAGAAAGACTATGGCAGTTGATTGAAGTATGTACGATTATTCATCAAATGTCTGTGGTGCAAAGTATTGCCTATTTGGATTTCTGGAAAACGGTACTTCAAAAGGTAAAATCAGTAGAAGCAGGGCAAATTGCCCAACAATATAAAGGGCAAGTAGAACAGATTAAAATAGCGGTAAGAGAGGCGAGAGAAGGGGTATTGTTGGGGTGATTTTTGTTATTAAGTAAATGAATTATAAGAAATAATTTATATTTAAACTATTTCTTATAATACTAAAGCATATACCTTCTATCTCCATTCATAAATCCAATGGGATCTATATCTAACTCTTTCCCTAATAACATCACCTTAAATAGTTCGCCCATTTCAGCTTCGGATAGTAATTTTTGTACAGGCCCTATTTGTTGTGCATAGTGTTGTACATTTTGAGGATCAAGCTGACTAAGTAAGTTTAATAAACCACAATTCATTAAAAAACGTGCTTGGCTAGTATAACCTAATACCTCTAATCCTCCCTCAAGTGCAGCATCAGCTATAGCCGTAAAATCAACGTGAGCGGT
This sequence comes from Pelistega ratti, assembly GCF_009833965.1. NCBI lineage: Bacteria > Pseudomonadati > Pseudomonadota > Betaproteobacteria > Burkholderiales > Alcaligenaceae > Pelistega > Pelistega ratti. The sequence goes on along the minus strand of NZ_CP047165.1, from coordinate 1,263,969 downwards.
AATATCTTGTAAGCCTACATAAATAAGTGGGTTATCATGTGCATGATGCTGGAAATGGCACATTAATGTTCCCTGATGTCGCTGAGGGTGATAGTATTCATGACGAGGAAAACCGTAATCAATTAAGAGTGCCCCTCCTTTTTTAAGGTAACTCCCCATTGCCTTTACCCATGCTTCACCACGAAGATTAATTTCAGTTTGATAATGGGGGAGTGCTGGCATACGGGCTGACATTATTTGCGAAAGCTCAGTAGAAGCAGGTAAGTTTTTATAACTTGGCAAACCATTTTCCCATGATACATAAACCTCTTCAAGCTGATGGTGCTGATTCCATTGTACTAATTTGACAGGCATAGCATCTAATACTTCATTAGCAATAATACAGCCCTCAAAGGAGCTAGGTAGCTGGTCTAACCAAGTGATTTGATGGGTATAGTGATGAAGTGTTGCCTTTTGACGTTCACGCAAATCTGCTGATAGTTCAAGAATAAAATAATGAATGCTGGGGTTATTAAGTTGTTCTAGTATAGATAGGGCAAGTTTTCCACTACCCGCACCAAACTCAAGAATAGTATGGCTCTGTGAAGCATCAAGCACTTGTTGTACTTGTATTGCTAATGCACGACCATACCAAGGGCTTAATTCTGGTGCTGTGGTAAAGTCGCCTTGTAAAGCCGATTGAGCGGTATTTTCTCCACTAAGCTTAGGTAGCCCCCCGGTGTAATATCCCCAATAAGGTAGATATAAGGCGGTATCCATCCATGCTTCAAAAGGAATCTGTGTTGCAGGTGCATATTTAGTTTTGATGGCTTCAAAGCAGGCTTGGCTATGATGGATAGCTTCAGGGTGAGGGGTGGGTAGTGGTTTACTCATTATATTGATATATAAAAATTCTTTGAGGTAAGTTTTAAAAAACTAAATTAAGATGCCTCATTATACCGTTTAATCGCTCGAACCTAAATCTAAGCTATATGTAAAAGAGATTTTATAGTATAAGTATGGTTTAACTTAGCATACTATTATAGAGTAAGGAGGAACTTGTAGAAAAGGGGGAGTCTTGTTATTATGGATAGAAATATTTTGTTTTAATTATTTATATAATAGGTGAAAAATGAAAAAAATGACAATAGCTTTATTAGCTTTATTGGTTTCAACTCAAGTTTTTGCTATTAGTGTTAATGATGCTCAATCTGCTATTTCAAATTTTTATACACAATATGTTTTTGGAATAAAGGATTTAGCTAAAAATAAAAAAGTAGGGACAGCCCATTTTTTACAAAAACTACAAGACCTTTATGAGTATGATTGTGAAGATACTTGCTATGCCACTGAGGCTTTACGTACAGGTGCGCAAGATGAGTTAGAAGAGAATGCTAAAAGTAAAATCATTAATATTACCCCTAAAGATAATAGTCAATGGTATCGTGTTGAGTATCTTGATATGGGCTGGAAAGGAATTACGGATATTAAGGTGGTTAAGGAAAATGATATTATAAAAATAGATGATTTTAAATCTGTTTTTGATGGGGCTAGATAGAGCAGTAATAATTGGTGGGCAAGGCAAGCCCACTTTTTGGTTATTTTAAATATAAATAATATTGGACGTAAATATCCTTATTTATACTTTGCTTGCCTAGCATATCTTATTCCATCTATAACAATCAAAACCATCGCCATAATAAGACATACAAATAATGGATAGGTATCGCTATCCATTGTTTCACCAATTAGAATGGCTATCCAGAACATAATAATAGGCTCGATATAACCTAATAATCCTAATAGATTAATAGGTAAATAATTACTGGCTAGTATGTAAGAAATTAAAGCTGTTCCGCTGATTAAGCCTAAAATAGGTAAAAGATAGAAAATAGAGGGGTTTTGGAGCTGAACACTTTGTATATCGGTCTGCCAGATAAAGTATAAGCAGAGGGGAAGTAATAGTAGTATTTCAATAAAAAAGGCGGTAATATCCATCATTTTAAGTTTTTTTCGTAAACTAAAATAAGTGGTGTAACCAATACAAATAGCAGAGGCTTCCCAAGATAGTTCGCCTTTAGTCAAAATAGTGATGATAACACCTATCATAGCGACCATAACGGCTGTAAATTTTAAGGGTGAAATATGTTCCTTAAAAATAAAACGTGCTGCGGCTACCATGACGATAGGAAGTAATAAATAGCCGATAGAAACACTTATTGCACTACCATTATTTGGTGCCCATAGGAATAGCCACATTTGAAAGCCAATAATACCACCATTTATCATAAAAATAAGGATAAGTAGAGGGTGTTTTTGTATCCGTTTCAAATGATGGATAAATTTACCTTGTTGTTTAAATAGAATAATAGCTAGTGCGACAAAAGGGGCGGTTAAAAGAACACGATAACCAAAAACATCTGTACCACTTAGCGGTAATAATAGTGTTGAAAAATAATATAAATAGCTAAATAGGCAAGAAGAAAATAATGAAAAACAAATGCCTTTTAACATAAAACTACCTTAATTGATAACCTTATATATTATTGTTACTATCGCTATGCTAATAGCCCCTTAATCAATATTTACCCGTATTAACGTGCTTTGCGTTTATGGCTTCGACTCACTTTCTTGCGTGTCTCTGCGCGATTTGCTTCTGCTGTCGTACGTTTACCACGTTTAGGATCATCTCGGCTGGTGCGAGTACGTTTTGTTTCTCGATTGTATTTTGCTTTACTACTACGAGCGCCACGTTCATAATCTGCAAATTTAGGTGCTTTCCCCAGTTGTTTTTTCAGTTGTCTGGCTTCAGAAGCACTTAATATTTCAAAATCGCCCTCTAGTGTGTGGTGTGGTGTGCGTTCTTCTTTTATACGTTTAGTACGAGATGTAGTGGTTGGACGTGATGCTTGAAAAGGATTGCTATCTTCAAAAAAGTTTTCTTGATGAGTAGTAATCGCTTTGGTACGAGTGGATTTACTGATTTTCTCACTATTTTTTTCTGTTTTTAACCCTTTACGATGAGCAAAACCATCACGTGCCAATTCTTTTTCTTGTGAAGATTTGTTTTTACGCGAATCTGCTTTATGACGTGATTTGCTCTCTTTGGTTTTGATAGGTTTTGGTGTTGGCTCTAAACCTGGGATGGTATCTGTTTCAATGGTTTGACCAATAAATTTTTCAATACGGCGTACTTTAAAACGCTCACTATGTGTAGCAAGCGTGAATGCTAATCCATCACGTCCGGCACGTCCTGTACGACCGATACGGTGTACATAATCTTCGGCTTGCATGGGTAAATCATAGTTAATAGAGTGTGTAATACCTTGAATATCTATCCCACGGGCAGCAACATCGGTTGCGACAAGCACTTGAATACGTCCTTTTTGTAGGAAATTTAAAGTACGGGTACGTTGTCGTTGATTCATATCACCATGTAAAGCAGCAGCAGCAAACCCAGCATCTTCTAGGCGTTCGGCTAAATCATCTGCACCACGTTTTGTTGCGGTAAAGACAATTGCTTGCTCTAAACGTGCATCACGTAATAAATAATCTAATAATCGGAATTTATGTCCAAGATCGTCTGCATATAAGAGACATTGTTTAATATTGGTATGTTTATCTTTTTGATCGGCAATCGAAATTCTTTGCGGATCATTAAGTATTTCTTGGGCTAAACGTACAATACTTCCCTCAAAGGTTGCAGAGAACATAAGCGTTTGTCGGTTTTTGGGAGTCTGCGCCACGATACGATCAATATCATCAATAAAACCCATATCGAGCATACGGTCAGCTTCATCCAGTACAAGGCTATGAATTTTAGATAAATTCACGCGTTTGGCTTGTAGATGATCAATTAGTCGTCCCGGTGTGGCGACTAAAATATCTACTCGGCGAGAAAGTGCTTTAATCTGTGCTCCATAAGGCATACCCCCTACAACGGTTGCTATGCGTAAATCTTTTATCCCAGAACTATAGATCTTAGCTGCTTCTGCCACTTGTAATGCTAATTCACGCGTAGGTGTGAGAACAAGCATTTGTACACTGGCTTTTTTATCTTTACTTGGTGTTTGGGTGGCTATTTTCTGTAGGGCAGGTAGCATAAATGCAGCTGTTTTACCGCTGCCTGTTTGTGCGGTAACGATAAGATCATGCCCATTGAGTGCCATAGGAATAGCGGCTGATTGGACGGGGGTAGGTTGTGTAAATCCTGCTTTTTTAATCGCGTTAAGCAAAACGGGGGCTAAGCCCAAGGTGTCAAATGACATAGGGAATTGTTCCTGTAAAGTCGGTCATCGAGCCGACCAGAACAATCCAATACATATAGTAGGATCAAGAAGGTAGGTGCGATGAATCAATATGAAAGAGAAAAAGCATACCTTAATTAGTAAAAGATGTAAAGAAAAATATAGAAAAATCAATTATTTAGTTGTTTTACTGTCGAATTGATGTAATCGTTCTTGTAGTGTTTGGTGATAAGTCTCAAGAAAGGTATGCTGTTTTTCTAAAAAGGTAAGATAGTCAGATGCGTTCATATCTTTATCACTTTGACTCCAAATACTAGCAGGATAATGTAAATCTTCTTGGTAACGGGGGATAATATGCCAATGTATATGAGGTACCATCGTACCAAATTGGGCTAGATTAATTTTATATGGTTGCAAAATATCTCGTTGTACTTGTTCAACAAGATAAACATAGTCCATTAAGCGTTGTCTATCTTGATGAGGTAAGTCAGTCATTTCTACTTGATGCTGCTGTAAGATAACGCGTGTAAAAGCAGGGTAATGTGGTTCTTGTGCATTAATGATACGGATAAAATCATTTTGATAAATAAGCTTTCCGCCGACTGTTTGGCATAAGATACAATGATCTGACATAAAATTTTCTCTAAAGATTGTATTTTCTTTGATATAAATAGGGTAGATTTATTTATCCACCCTATTATTTCCTATATACGACAAATACTTTATATATCAAATAATTTAGCGAGTGCTTCGCCGGGATTATCTGCTCGCATAAAGGCTTCACCCACAAGAAAACCATAGACTTGATGCTTATTCATAGTCTGTACATCTTCTCGTGTATGAATACCACTTTCAGTAATGACCATTCTATCGGTAGGAATATCATTAAGTAAGTTTACGGTATTATCTAGGCTAACCTCAAAAGTGCGTAAATTACGGTTATTAATACCGATAAGTGGGCTTTTAAGCTGTAAAGCACGTTCTAACTCTTCACGATTATGTACTTCGATTAAGACATCCATACCCAGTTCTATACTGGTATCTTCAAGTTCCTGTAACTGTGTATCGGACAATGCGGCAACAATCAACAAGATACAATCTGCACCTAATGCCCTAGCATGAATAACTTGGTAAGGGTCAATCATAAAGTCTTTACGCAAAATAGGTAATGCACAAGCAGCACGGGCTTGTCGAAGATAATCAGGTGAACCTTGGAAAAATTGTTGATCGGTTAATACAGATAAGCAAGTTGCACCATGTGCTGCATAACTGGTTGCTATCTCGGTGGGGTTAAAGTTTTCACGGATAACCCCTTTTGAAGGGGAGGCTTTTTTAATTTCTGCAATCACTGCATTTTGGTTGGCAGAAATTTGTTCTCTTAGATGGTTAGCAAAGCCCCTAATATCCTGACGTGCTGTTGCTTCAGCAAGTAAATCTGTCTCACTACGCATTTGTCGTAAGACAGCGACCTCTTCGCGTTTGACCGTAAGAATTTTCTCAAGAATATCATTCATGATGCTAACTTCCTTGTGTACTCACAGAATTGGTGCATTTTAGCGAGTGCTGCTCCGTTACTGATAAGTTCATTGGCGAGTTGAATACCTTGTTCAATACTCGTTGCCTTATTTCCTGTATAGATAGCTAGTCCAGCATTGAGTACGACAATATCACGGCTAGGTCCGGGATTATTATTGAGTACCCCTCGAATAACATCGCGTGATTCTAGTGTATCTTTAACACGCATATTTTTAGTGGAGTGCATAGATAAACCAAAGTCTTCTGGGTGAATATCATATTCTCTAATATGGCCGTCTTTTAGTTCCCCAATACGTGTTTTTGCACCTAATGAGGCTTCATCCAAACCGTCCATTCCATGAAGAATAAGAACGTGTTTAGACCCTAGTTCTTTGAGTACCCTTACTTGAATACCTACAAGATCGGGGTGAAAAACACCCATTAACTGGTTCTTAGCACCAGCAGGGTTAGTAAGAGGCCCAAGAATATTGAACATTGTTCTTACCCCTAGCAATTTACGTACGGGTGCGATGTTTTTCATGCTGCTATGATGGTAGGGTGCAAACATAAAGGCAATATTGGTTGCTTGCATACATTCGCGGATTTTTTGAGGATCTTTAATATCAATGTTTGCTCCTAAGGCTTCGAGTACGTCTGCACTACCGCTAGAAGAGGAGGCACTACGATTGCCATGTTTAGCAATAGGTACACCTGCTGCAGCAGCAACAAACATTGCTGTGGTTGAGATATTAAAGGTATGGCTACCATCACCACCTGTTCCACACATGTCTAAGGCTTGATCGGCATTATCAATTTGTACTGGTGTTGCAAATTCACGCATGACACGGGCGGCTGCAGAAATTTCACCAACTGTTTCTTTTTTGACGCGTAATCCCATGAGTAATGCAGCAGCAATGGGTTCAGGCATTTCTCCACGCATTAAGGCACGCATTAATTCGGTCATCTCTTCTTGAAAGATTTCTCTATGCTCAATACAACGGGTAAGCGCTTCTTGATAGGAAATACTCATGCTAAACCTCTACGTTTAAGAAATTTTGGAGAAGTTGATGTCCATGCTCGCTGAGGATAGACTCAGGGTGAAATTGTACGCCATAGATAGGAAGGGTTTTATGAGCAATTCCCATGATTTCGCCATCTTCTGTTTCGGCAGTAATACGAAGACAATCGGGTAGGGTGTCACGATCAATAGCGAGTGAATGGTAACGAATAATTGAATAAGGAGAGGGAATCTGGCTAAAAATATCGGTATTGGTATGCGTAATTTTGCTAGCTTTGCCATGCATAATCGTTTTAGCACGAACAATATTGCCACCAAAAACTTCACCTATGGCTTGATGACCTAAACAAACGCCTAGGATGGGTTTTTTGCCTGCAAAGTGACGAATCACATCCATTGAAATCCCCGCTTGTTTAGGGTCGCATGGCCCGGGAGAAATACAAATATAATCAGGATTAAGAGCTTCAATTTCTTCTATAGTCGTTTGATCGTTGCGAAGTACCTTAACCTCTTGCCCTAATTCACCAAAATATTGAACAAGGTTATAGGTGAATGAGTCGTAATTATCTAGCATTAATAACATAGTAAATCCTTTTAGATAGGTTGATCTAAACCATATTGCACTTGTTCGGCGGCACGTAATACGGCACGCGCTTTATGTTCGGTTTCTAACCATTCTTTTTCAGGATCAGAATCGGCAACAATACCAGCGGCAGCTTGGACATAAAGCATACCATCTTTAATTAATCCTGTACGAATAGCAATGGCAATATCCATTGCCCCGTTATAGCTGAGATACCCTGCTGCACCACCATAGATACCACGGCGAACAGGCTCAAGTTCATCAATAATTTCCATCGCTTTCACTTTGGGTGCGCCTGTTAGCGTACCTGCTGGGAAAGTAGCCCGTAATACATCAATAGCATCCATATTGTTATTGAGTGTGCCTTCTACATTAGAAACAAGGTGCATCACGTGAGAATAGCGTTCAATGGTCATTTGATCCGTTACTTTAACAGAGCCTACTTTTGCAACTCGTCCAATATCATTACGTGCTAAATCAATTAACATTAAGTGTTCAGCAATCTCTTTAGGATCATTTTTAAGTTCTTGAGCAAGTGCTATATCTTCTGCTGGGCTATCGCCACGTTTACGAGTACCTGCTAATGGACGAATAGTAATCTTAGATTGTGTTGCCTGATGTTCATCAATAAACTGTTCTTGACGAACAAGAATTTCAGGTGATGCCCCTACCACATGGAAATCCCCAAAATTCCAGTAATACATATAAGGAGAAGGATTAAGGCTACGAAGAGAGCGGTAGAGTGAGAGAGGGGAATCACGGAAAGGTTTTGCAATTACTTGTCCGATTTGTACTTGCATTAAATCGCCAGCAGCAATATGTTCTTTGGCTTTTTCAACAGCAGCAATAAAATCTTTTTTCTTAAAGCTACGAATTTCTTCGGTAACAAGACTTGGTAAGCTATAAGGAATTTCTACGGGTTTACGCAAAAGGATACGTAGTTCAAGTAAGCGTTTTTGTGCTTGTGAGTAAGCCTCTTCCTGTGTAGGATCGGCGTAGACAATAAGATAAGTACGACCAATCACATTATCCACAATAACCATTTCATCTACTTGCATCAGTAGAATATCAGGAACGTTATCCAATCCTTCGGGGAAAGGTTTAACGGTTGGCCCTAGTTTGGTCTCAATATGGCGAACAGTATCGTAAGCAAAATATCCTGCTAGACCACCTGCAAAGCGAGGAATACCGGGGCGAAGAGCCACTTTAAATCGTTTTTGGTAGGCTTGAATAAAGGCTAATGGATCGCCCTCATGGGTTTCAACAACTTTACCTTGATGTAATACCTCAGTATGTTGTCCTTGTGATTTAATCACTGTTTTGGCGGGTAAGCCAATAAAAGAGTAGCGTCCAAACCGTTCACCACCTACAACAGACTCTAGTAAGCAACTCATTTTGCCTGACTCTTTTCCAGAATGGGCGAGTTTTAAATAAATACCCAAGGTAGTATCTAGGTCAGCATAGGTCTCTTTAATTAAGGGAATGCGGTTGTAGCCTTGAGCTGCTAATGCATTAAATTCAATTTCAGTCATCATATTTGTCTTCTAAAGTAATTGATGGTTTAACCGAGTTGCTATAAAAAAACCCGGTCTTTCCATTAAGGTTGCCGGGTTTATTAATAAGCTGTTTTTAACGATTTGAGCCTTTAAACATTAGCGTGACACCGCTTTTGTTTGAGACACCATAAACCCGACAGACGAACACCACCAATACCCATAATAGGTATAAGAAAAAGTGTTGAAAGTCAGAATATTATGCATCATAAAAGAATCAAGGTTAAAAACTAGTTATTTTGTGCAGAAATCCATTCTGCAACAAAACGTATGTCCTCTACTATAGCATTAACTTTTAAAGTTTGCACAGAAATTCCCTCATTGTAACCATAAGGAAGGAGTAAAACATCCATTTGTGCGGCTTGTGCAGCTTGGGCATCATTAATAGAATCGCCGATAAATAAGGCTTCTTGAGGGGATATATTTAGTTTTTTACACGCATAAAATAGAGGATCGGGAAAGGGTTTTTTGCGAGAACAAGTATCGCCACTAACAATACAATCAAAGAAATGGGTAATGCCCATTTTATCAAGTAGAGGGTGAGTAAACTCTTCTGGTTTATTGGTGACAACAGCGAGGAGAAGTCCTGCTTTTTGTAATGTATGAAGACCTTCTACCACATAAGGATAAAGCTGACTTTGTGTGCCATTATCGTGATGGTAATGTTTTTTAAAGAGTTGTCTAGCACGAGAAAATAGGGTTTCTTCAGGCTCATCAGGTATGAGTTTATTGGCTAATGCTCGCTTTATAAGCATATCCGACCCTTTACCAACAAACTGGCTTAGTTGTGCTAAAGGGAGTGTCGCCATACCAAGGTCGTTGAGCATTGCATTGGTTGCACTCGCTAAATCGGGGATACTATCAACTAGCGTACCATCTAAATCAAATAAAACCGCACGATAGCGTGAGGATAAGGTATTCATAATACTTTCCTATAGCATACTATTTAAGCAACCTTAGCAATTTCAGCACGCATTTTTGCAATAACATCTGCATAATCTTTTTGACCAAAAATAGCAGAGCCAGCCACAAAGGTATCTGCACCAGCGGCATAAACCTCGGCAATATTATCCACTTTAATTCCTCCATCTACTTCAAGGCGAATGGGTTGTCCCCCTTTTGCTTGATGGTCTTGGATACGTTGGCGAGTGGCTCGGATTTTATCTAATGTCGCAGGAATAAAGGATTGTCCACCAAATCCGGGATTAACAGACATTAATAAAATAATATCGATTTTATCCATGACATAGTCTAAATAATGTAAAGAGGTGGCAGGGTTAAAAACAAGTCCTGCTTGACAACCATGATCACGAATAAGGGCAAGGCTACGATCAATATGTTTTGAGGCTTCTGGGTGAAATGTAATGATATTAGCACCTGCTTTTGCAAACATGGGAATTAGGCTATCAACAGGTTCTACCATTAGATGGACATCAATCGGTGCTTGGGTGTAGGGGCGTATTGCTTGACAGACCATAGGGCCAATAGTGAGATTAGGAACATAATGATTATCCATCACATCAAAGTGAATCCAATCTGCTCCTGCCGCAATAACATCTTGTACTTCTTGCCCTAAGCGAGCAAAATCGGCAGAAAGAATACTAGGTGCAATACGAATATCGTGATTAACTGTCATAATTTGTAAGTATAGAAATAAGGAAATCGTGAAAGAATTGGGAATAAAGTATTATATTACTACTGTTTAGATTATGGTTTTATTTACGATGGGCTAGATATTTTCTTAGCCATAAGGATATTGAGAATATAGGTATGAAAAAATTATTGCTATGTAGTGCTGTGTTGTTGGCTGCGTGTTCAACACGTTCAGATTATGCGGATTATCAAGGGGTAGCCGATGAGAGTATAGATATTTATGCCCCACTTAATATCCCTGCTAGTGATGTGTTTAAAACTACGCCTTCTCGAACACTTAATGCACAGTATCAGGCGGTAAATTGGGGAGATTTACCGGGATGGTCTCAAGAAGATGGTGAAAATATTTGGTTAGCATTGGTGAATAATTGCCGAGGGTTAATGCGACCGATATCAGGTTCTTTGACAATTCCTGCAAGAGCTACCCCTCAAGTATGGTACCCTGTTTGCCAAGCGGTGGCTCAAAAGGGGGTAAATGTTGATGGACAAGAAGCGAAAAACTTTTTACAACAATACTTACAGCCTTGGGCAGTAATAGGTAGTCAGGGCTCTCAGGGTTTGGTGACGGGTTATTATGAGCCTATTGTTAATGGCTCTCGTTCAAGAGATGGTGTCTATCAATGGCCAATGTATGCCCCTCCTTCTGATTTATTAACGATTGATTTAGGTAAGGTTTACCCTGAATTAGCAGGTAAGCGTATCCGAGGAAAAGTTGTTGATAATAAGGTTGTTCCTTATGATACGCGTGCAGAAATTGAACAACGTACAGATAAACCACCTGTCATTGCTTGGTTAGATGATCCTGTTGAAGCGTTTTTCTTACAAGTACAAGGATCTGGTCGAGTACAGCTGACAGATGGTTCTTCTTTCCGTCTTGCTTATGCCGATCATAATGGCAGACAGTATTCCTCAATTGGGAAATGGTTAGCCGATAAAGGTGAGCTTCCTGTGCAACAAGCCTCTATGCAGAATATTAAAAAATGGGCGCAACAGAATCCTGATCGTGTTCCTGAGATGTTAAATAGTAATCAGGCAATGGTATTTTTTAGGGAAGAGCGTATTCGTGATCAAATTGCTGGACCTAAAGGGGCTTATGGTATTCCATTGATTGCTCAGCACGCTATTGCCGTTGATCCAACCTATGTCCCATTAGGTAGTCCTGTATTTTTAGCGACAACTCAGCCTAATAGTAATGAGCCGCTACAACGTGTGGTATTTGCACAAGATACGGGGGCTGCTATTAAAGGGGCTGCTCGAGCAGACTTTTTCTGGGGAAGTGGTGATCAGGCAGGGCAAATGGCAGGTCGTATGAAGCAACAAGGTAAAATGTGGATTTTATGGCCAAGAGAAGCAGGATCGCCTAGTGCTAGATAAGTTTTTATGAGATAGTTACATTATAAAATAATGTGTTTTTATTTTTTAGGGCGGTGAGATAGTATTGTTTTGTGTAGTGTTAAGGTACAATAAGCCGCTATAGTGAGATACTCAACTAGGAGAAATAATGAAATTAATCAAAAAATTAACCCTATTCAGTCTTTTTTTAGGTTCTGCAGTGATGGCAGCAGAAACAGATACCATCAAGAAAAATTTAGAGAAAGCTTTTGATATCAATATTGAGAGTGTAGAACCGACTAAGTATCCTAATATTTATGAGGTAGTAACGGATGAAACTATCCTTTATACCGATAAAGCAGGGACATATATTTTGGCAGGTAATTTGATTGATACTCAGAGTAAAGTAGATTTAACTGAAACCAAAATAAAACAGTTAAGTCTAAAGGATATAGAGGCATTGCCTTTGAATAAAGCGATTAAGCGTGTTAATGGTAACGGTGAGCGAAAAATTATTACCTTTGAAGATCCTAATTGTCACTATTGTAAACGTTTATATGGAGAACTCGATAAAATTGATAATGCCTCAATCTATACGTTTATTGTGCCAATTTTAGGTAGAGACTCTGTGAAAAAGGCAAATAATATTTGGTGCTCTTCTGATCCAAATGTAACTTGGGCAAACTGGATGCATAAAGGTGAAACACCAGAATCGGCAAAAGAGTGTGATGCACCCATTCCTGATGCATTAGCAGTATCGAGAAAATTCCAAATGCGAGGAACACCAATGATTTTATTAGGTAATGGTGAACGTTTTAATGGTTTTGTCAATGCATCAATGATTGAAGAAGCCTTAAAAAAATAATACTGTTGTCTAGTTTATTGATATGTGCAGAGCGACAGTGTGAATCCTGTCGCTCTATTTTTATGGATTTGTAACTTTTTGTTTTTTAAGGATTTTTATATTTTAGATTTAAAATATTATTGATTAGAAATGTACCGTTGCGTTTTGTAAAGAAGGTAAAAATACTAGGATAAGTAATAGGGGGGCAGAGTATAATTTGGCTTAGTTAGGTATTCACTTAACTAAGAGTATTGAGTAGGTTGTAGGTACCATATATTACTCTTAACAAGATGTTTATATAGTATGAAAGAAGTGAAATACAAATGACTCAATTGCTGTGTATATTTACCATAGATATGGTCAATATATTTTGATGATACTTTATTAAAGAGGTTTTCGATGAATACACCAAAAGAACCATTCTTTGCACCGGGGAAGTTTCCCTTTGGTTTGTTAGCTGGGTTTATTGCATTAATCGTTATTCTTTTACTCCCTACCCCTGACGGCTTAACTATTGCGGGTCATCGAGCGTTGGCAATTTTGATTTTTGCGGTAGTAGTGTGGATTACCGAAGCGATTTCGTATGAAGCTAGTTCCATTATTATATTAGGTTTAATTATCTTTCTAGTTGGCTTATCGCCTAGTATTAATCCTAACGCAGCGGTAGGTACTTTATGGGGAACAAAAGAATCTTTATCGTTAGCCTTAGGTGGTTTTAGTAATGCCGCTTTAGCATTGGTGGCGGCGGCATTATTTTTAGCTGCTTGCATGACTTATACTGGTTTAGATAGAAGAATTGCATTAACAACCATGAATCTGGTCGGTACAAGTACAAAATCTATTTTTATTGGTACGGTATTGGTAACAATTATATTGAGTCTTGTTGTCCCAAGTGCGACTGCCCGTAGTGCTGCCATGATACCGGTGATTTTGGGTATTATTGCTGCTTTTGGTGTGGATAAACGTTCTAATTTGGCTGCAGGCTTAATGATTGTGGTAGCACAGAGTATCAGTATATGGAATGTGGGTATCCAGACAGCGGCAGCACAAAACTTATTAACAGTAGGTTTTATGGAGAGTAAGCTTGGCGAACGTGTCGCATGGGTAAATTGGTTTATCGCCGGTGTGCCATGGTCTATTATCATGTCAGTTGTACTTGTCATTATCACAATGAAATTCTTTCCTCCAGAAGTGAAAGGGCTTCAAGGTGGTCAGGAAACGGTCAGAAAACAAATTGCAGAATTAGGTGCAATGACTTCTGCACAAAAACGTTTATTGCTTGTTACACTAGCTCTGATTTGTGTTTGGGCAACAGAAGGTAAATTACATAATTACAGTACAACGGCAACGACAACGGTGGCTTTGGCGATTTTACTTTTACCTAAAATTGGTGTTATTAGCTGGAAAGATATTCAAAGTCGAGTACCTTGGGGAACAGTCATTGTGTTTGGTGTGGGTATTAGCTTAGGAACAACGATTCTTCAAACACAAGCGGGGGATTGGCTAGGGTCTCAAATTATTAGTAAAACAGGATTAGATGCTTTTGGGCCTTTAGTAGTTTTTGCAATATTGGCAGCATTTTTGATTGTTATTCACCTTGGTTTTGCAAGTGCCACGGCGCTTTCTTCTTCGATGATTCCTATAATGATTTCTTTAATAGAAAAACTTCCCGGTGATATTAATCGTATTGGCATGACAATGGTATTAGGCTTTGTGATTAGTTATGGGTTTATTCTTCCTATTAATGCTCCACAAAATATGGTTTGTTTAGGGACAGAAACATTTAATGCGAAGCAATTTGCTAAGGTGGGGATAGCGATTACTCTTGTTGGGTATCTTCTAATGCTGGTATTTGCAGGTACTTACTGGAAATGGTTGGGAATCTTATAGTTGTGTTGATGTCGTTTTTATTGTGAATGCAACGAGAGGGAAGAAGGAAACTTCTTCCCTTTTTGTTGTGTTCAATCATGTACTCTATATCTATTATTTTTCTGTATTTTTAGAATAATAATGTTATTCTTTTTATCAAAATTAGTTTAGATATAGGGTATATTTTTTCTTATTCCATTTTTAAACATTATTTTTATAAAAATCTATCCGTTCTATACTGTTAAACTAATATTATATCTTAGGAAAATAAAGTAAAAATATGGCATAATTTTTTGAATATGCTATTTGATATAAATATAGGATGGGAAGAGGGAGCAAATGAAAGTAACCGGTATCTTATTACAGGAAGTAGGTTTGCAATATGAACAGACAGTTCTTTTTAATGGGGTATCGGCTCATTTTTCGGCAGGAAAATGGCATAGTATTCTGGGTGCTTCAGGCATAGGAAAGAGTAGCTTACTAAAAGCGATAGCTGGTTTATTAGAAAAAGAACAATTAATAGGAACTATCCAAGCAGATGATGGTAATGATTTGCATCATCGTATTGCTTGGATGGCGCAAGATGATTTGCTTTTACCTTGGCTAACAGTTATTGAAAATGTTTATTTAGGCTATCACTTACGACAAGAGAAGTCTGATTTTATAAAAGCTAAAGCCTTAGATCTATTAGCGAAAGTGGGTTTGGCTGCTTTTGCACAACGAATGCCTTATCAATTGTCAGGGGGGCAACGACAGCGAGTGGCACTTGCTCGTACCTTAATGGAAGAAAAGCCTATTGTGCTAATGGATGAACCCTTTTCGGCTTTAGATGCGGTAACACGACTACAATTACAACAACTATTTGTACAGTTATTAAGAGATAAGACAGTATTATTAATAACGCATGATCCATTAGAAGCCTTACGATTAAGTCAAGAGGTCTGGCTAATGCAACATAAGTCGCCATTTCTTTCTTCGATTGTACAGTTAGATTCAACAACCCCAAGGCAACTTGATGATCATAAGGTGTTATTTTGGCAGAATCAGCTCTTAACCTTGATGGAGAGTGAGACATTATTATGCTAATGCACCGTTTTATTCGTTTGTTAATTATTGCGACTGGGTTATTAGTTTTCTGGCAAGGGATTATATGGATTACTCATGTCCCTCGATTTATTCTACCAAGCCCTTTTGATGTCTATATGGTTTTAACAGAGCGTTATGCGCTTATTGCTGAACATACTTTAACAACTGCAATCGAAATTATCCTTGGGCTTTTATTAGGTAGTACAGCTGGTTTTTTGAGTGCTTTATTATTACAGGCGGTGCGAGCGATCCGTCCGTGGTTAATGCCTGTTTTAGTTATCAGCCAAGCTATTCCTGTTTTTGCTTTAGCGCCTATATTGATGCTATGGTTTGGGTATGGCATGGTTTCCAAGGTCATTATGGCGAGTTTGATAATCTTTTTCCCCGTAACGGCGGCATGTTATGATGGTTTACGGCAAACACCTCGTACATGGTTGTACCTTGCACAGACTATGCAAGCGAGTGCATGGCAACAATTACGTTATATTCGGTTACCAGCCTCTTTACCTTCATTAGCATCAGGTTTGCGTGTGGCTGCTTCTATTGCACCTATTGGGGCGATTGTAGGGGAGTGGGTAGGTTCTAGTTCAGGACTTGGTTATTTAATGTTGCAAGCCAATGCAAGAATGCAAGTAGATGTGATGTTTGCTTGCCTTTTTGTTTTAGCCGTCATGGCATTACTTGTCTATTTTAGTATGGATTATATTTTGCGTAAAAGTATCCCATGGGCAGGAAAATAGGCTATATATTTAGGGTATTTATTTCATCAAAGGAACTATATGAAAATTTTAAAAAAAGTTGTATTAGCCAGTAGTTTAGCGGTATTTTCTCTTCATGCACAAGCGAGTGAGAAAGTAACTGTTTTATTGGATTGGTTTGTTAATCCTGACCATGCCCCTTTAGTGATTGCACAACAAAAGGGTTTTTTTAAAGAACAAGGACTTGCGGTTGAAATGGTTGAGCCTGCTGATCCCTCTATGCCACCTAAATTAGTGGCTGCAGGTAAAGCTGATATGGCGGTAACTTATCAACCACAATTACATATGCAAATTGATGAGGGATTGCCTTTAACGCGTGTAGCAACATTAGTAGATAATCCATTGAATTCTGTAGTGGTATTGGATAAGAGTGATATCCAGTCTATTAAGGATTTAAAAGGAAAAAAAGTTGGTTTTTCTGTAGGTGGTTTTGAAGAAGTGCTTCTTGGTGCTATGTTGAACTATCATGGTTTATCATTAAAAGATGTTGAGTTAATTAATGTGAATTGGTCTTTATCCCCTTCTTTAATTACTCAAAAAACAGATGCGGTAATCGGTGCTTTTCGTAATTTTGAATTGAATCAAATGGATATAGAGCAGCATCCGGGACGAGCATTTTTTGTAGAAGAACATGGTGTTCCTGTGTATGAGGAATTAATTTTGGTTGTAAATAATAAAGATAGAAACCAAACGGATAAATGGAAGCGTTTTAATCAGGCATTAACGCAAGCTGTACAATATATTCACCAAGATACAGAGCAGGCATGGCATGATTTTATTAGCTATAAACCCGCAGTATTAGATACTGAGCTTAATCGCCGTGCATGGAAAGATACTTTACCGTATTTAACCAAAGAGCCTGCTAAATTAGTAGAAAAGCGTTATGCTGATTTTGCAGAGTTTATGCATCAACAATCATTGATTAAAAAAGTACTGCCTGTTGAGAGCTATGCAATAGCACCTTAATAGGTAGGATAAATAAAAGGGTGATATATTACTATCGCCCTTATTATTGACGTAACTTATTAGCCAGTTCAAGAATCAATCTTGCTGCCGTAGGTAAGGGTGAATCTTCAACTAAATGAAGATATTTAAGTGCTAAACTTTCTGTTCTTATTGTCTATTGATGAAAAATTTTAATGGATTCAATAATATTGCTTTCATTACGGATCATATTTAAACCGACCAATTTTTTATTCATATTAGTTAATTACTGTTTTAGAGCTAATTTTTCTTCTGCAAACTTAAGATTTTCTTTAAAACGTTGCTTATCTCTTTCAGGAATAGAAGGATTATCAAGTAATTCAAGACATAAATCATAACAAAGCTGATAATTTTCCACCCAATAGGCAGCAACTGCTAATTCATCTTTTGCTTGCCAACCATAAGCCTCATAATTAATAAACAATCGATCTTCATTTTTGGGTATGTTCACTGCTGTCAAAGCATAAATATAAGCTAATTTAATACGATTATTTAAACGTAAATGACGAGCTAAAAAATAGAGACTTTCTGCTCGTTGGGGACGATATTCATAAGCCTCTAAAAATGCCTGATGAATATCATCTAAAGAATTATTTAATTTAATTTTTAGCAGTGCTATTTGTAGTAATGAATAATAAATTTCTTCCACCCAACCACCAAGTGCTACACGCTGTTTATATGTTTCTAATGCCTGTTGGTTTTCTTCTAAATCACGCCAAGTTTGAGCCAAATAAAATGTACAACGCTGAATTAACCCTTCTCTGCGGTGCCATAACCCAACTTCCATTGCATTATTTTTTTCTTCTTCAGTCGCATTTTCCAATGCTTTGAGTCGATTAATTTCTTCGGTAAGTAATCTTATATCACGCACAAATTTATCATTTTTTGCCCCACCATCTTGATAATCTGCAAATTCAATTCCCCTTATAAAGGCAGAAGAATTATTCCCATCAATAGAATCACAATATTCGTGCGTAGCGCCCCAATAGCGAAAACGCTCTCTTCCTTTTAATCGACCATTTACTAATCTAATATTATGGTATCTTAATGTATTATTTTTTTGCACAACTAAATAAGAAGGATCGCCTTTTAATTCTGATTTCCACTTAGGATCAATAACTTCTAAAACCATATCGGCATCGCACAATAAAATATAATCCGCTTTATCTTCAGCTAATTCCAATGCTTCACTACGATTATGGGAGAAATTAACCCAAGGGCGCTCCACCAATTCCCCCAGAATATTATGTTTCTGCATATAATCTTTGATAATTTGTTGTGTATTATCTGTGGAGCCTGTATCGATAATGACCCAATAATCAATTTGGTTAATCAATGAATCTAAGCAGCGTTCAATAATGGCTGATTCATTTTTGACAATCATATTGAGACAAATGGTTTTTTTATCAGATTTCGTTGCCATAACCTATATTTACTTTTAACAATCAACTAATGGCATATTATAATGAAAATAAGCGATAAAGCGTATTTAGGGACTAGAGATATTTTGTTTTTGCTTGTGAAGTGAGGTGACTTCTAGCCAAGTAAAGGTGGAATAGTATTTCATTATCCGTATTGAATAATTTTCAACATAGAATAAGTAAAAAATTGTCTTATCCTTCCATGTTGTGGTAAAAATATGCATTACACCGAATGAGATAATGATCAGGAGAGTATGATGTTTTTTGAACAATTAAAATTAGCTGCTAAACAAGAGTGGCAAGCCTATACACAACATGAGTTTGTTCGTTTGCTAGCAAAAGGTACGCTAGAAAAAGAAAGCTTTCAGCATTATTTAAAACAAGATTATTTATTTTTATTGCACTTTACTCGAGCGTGGGGATTAGCGATTTATAAAAGTCATTCTTTTGCTCAAATGCGTTATGCCCAAACAGGTATTAATGCACTATTAGATACGGAAATTGGGCTACATATTGATTATTGTAAAGAATGGGGCATTACAGAGGAGCAGCTTTTGCAAGAACCAGAATCCAGTGCTTGCGTAGCTTATACACGGTATGTGTTAGATTGTGGTTTGAGTGGTTCTTTGCCAGAGTTATATACGGCATTGATGCCTTGCTTAGTTGGTTACGCTGAAACAGTAGAATGGTTGTTGGCACAGCCTTTTACCATTGAGGAAAATAATCCTTATTATCCTTGGATAGCGATGTATAGTAGTAAAGAATACACAGAAGCTGTTGAGATTGCTAAGCAACAATTTGAGTGCATGGTGTCTGGATTGACACCTGCACAACAAGATAAGCTGATTGATATATTTAAAACTGCCACTCGAATGGAAGTGGCTTTTTGGGAAATGGGTTTACACCAATTAGCCTAAATTAATTTTTGGTACTAGCACTTACTTTGGTCGCTTTTGATAATAATGCAGAAGCGACTTTAGCATTTCGCTGTACTTTACTGATGGTTGAACCAGTTGTATGAGCGATAATTTGTGAAGAAAATTCATCACGTAAACGAGTTAATAATTTCATAAAAAGTTCCTTTGTAAAAATAATTATTGGAGAAGCTAATCACATATCAATAAGATGTAGATTAACGTAAATATATTTCAGGCGTATGAATAAAACAGACATCTTAAAAGTAATAATCTATGTGTAAATGGGATTGTTTTATGCACGACTTAGTGAGAGGATAATAATAAATAGCGTGCTAACTTTACCTGAAAATGGACTGCTTAAATAAGGATATTTTTAATATAGTTTGTTGGGTTAATAAACTAAGCAGTGTTATCCATTCTAATAAAGTTTTGTATAAAAGTCAATAGGGGGATATGATGGTATTTGTAATAGAAGTAAAAATAGATAAACAGTTTCTTTTATAATAAATACTCTTTTTATTTTTATCTAGTGACCACTATGTATGCGCAAATTTTAACTTTTTCAATAGCTCTGATACTGATACTGACTTTGTCGCGAATGGGTTTAGTTATCTGGCAATGGCATCGTGTACGACAATATGCTTTATCGCCTCTTTTTATCGGTGGTTTACGGATTGATTTATCAACACTCGGTATTTTAATTGCTCCGGTTGCTTTGTTTGCACCTTGGTTAGATGGTAATGCTATTGCACAATCTTTAACAACTTTTTGGTTTTGTTTGGTGAGCTTACTCGTTTTAATTACGGAGGTTGCTTCTGCTCAGTTTATTATGGAGTATGATACTCGACCTAACCGACTTTTTGTGGATTATTTAAAGCACCCGCAAGAAGTGCTAGGTATGTTATGGAAAGGATTTAAAGCTGTACTAATAGTGGGAACAATAAGTGTTGCTTTACTTATGTATGGGGCATATCAGCTTTTTAAATCACCATCGCCCAGTTGGGGAAGCACTACTTTTATATGGCAAGTCGTTGAGTTCTTAGTCAGTGCGGCAATCATTACACTCATGATTAGAGGAACATTACAACATCGCCCAATTAATCCATCTACGGTTGCTTATTGTGGTGATAGTATGGTCAATACATTACCACTGAATTCTCTCTATAGTGTGTATTATGCGATTTATAGTATTAAAAATGAACGTTCTGCTCGTGATGCGTATGTGAATATGAATGATGAGGAGGTGATTAAACTTGTTAATCAAGCGGCGTCAATAACACCTATTGCTAATAATTTACATATTCCTTCCTTGCATTTACAAGTACCTACTTCAGTGGAAAATAGTTTATCAGAGCAAAAAGCAACACAACGCTATAAGAATATTGTATTGATTGTTCAAGAAAGTTTAGGTGCGCAATATATTGGTAGTTTAGGAGGGCAAAATTTATCCCCTTGTTTTGATCGTTTAATGCAGGAAGGTTGGGCATTTAAGCGGTGCTATGCGACAGGAACTCGTTCTGTTCGAGGTTTAGAGGCGGTGAGTAGTGGTTTTCCGCCTACTTTATCAGATGCTGTATTACGGTTAAATAAATCACAATCTCGTTTTTTTACCTTGGCTCAATTATTAAATCCATTAGGGTATCGTTCAAGTTTTATCTATGGAGGTGAGTCGCATTTTGACAATATGCGTTCTTTCTTCCTAGGGAATGGGTTTAAAGAGATTTATGATCGTGCGAGTTTTAGCCAACCTGTTTTTGAGGGAACATGGGGGGTATCAGATGAAGATATGTTTGCCAAATTACATGAAGTTTTAATGGATGATCTGGAAACCCCTAAGTTAAGCCTTGCTTTTACTGTTACAAATCATACTCCATGGGAGTATCCGAAAGGACGTATTACACCTATTGGTGAAGAGGCAAGTGTAGAAAACTCTGTCCGTTATGTGGATTGGTGTATTGGTGAATTTTTTGAAAAAGCAAAACAATCGCCGTATTGGAAAGATACATTATTTTTAGTTGTGGCTGACCACGACTCTCGTGTTTGGGGACAATCGCTAGTGCCTTTAAAACATTTTCATATTCCGGCACTTATCCTTGGAGGAGGAGTTCCTGTTAAGCAAGATGATCGTATTATGAGTCAGTTAGATTTGCCTGTTACGCTATTATCATTAGCGGGTATTCAAGCAGAACACCCTATGATTGGTCAAGATTTAACGTTAGCTATGTCTGGCGGTAGAGCGATGATGCAATACAATGATAATTATGGGTATCTTAAAGGGGATATTCTGACGGTATTGCAGCCCTTATTACCTGCACAACAAGTTATCTATACCGCTCCTGAAACATATACCCCTGTACAATCAATGGATGAAACACTTATTACATTAGCCCGTGCTCATGCAATATGGCCATCTATGATGTACGATAAAGGATGGTACACATTACCTTCTTTGCATCACTAAATATACTTCTATTAGGTAATAATGAAGTTTTTATCCGTATAGCCCTCTAACGTTATGTTAAAATTTGGTTTTCATCATATTTAATAGTTGATGGTTATACGGATTTTAGTATATCCAGATACTGTGTTTACTATATTGTTTTTCTTTAAACAGTATATTTTTATCGTAGGATAGAGAAATGGGTTTTTTAGCTAATAAAAAAATCGTCATTACTGGTCTTATTTCTGACTATTCAATTGCATATGGTATTGCTAAAGCATGTCATGATCAAGGCGCTTCTTTAGCCTTTACATATGTTAGTGATCGCTTTAAAGATAGAGTAACTGAATATGCCAAGTCTTTTGGTAGTGATATTGTTATTCCCTGTGATGTCAGCTCTGATGAGAGTATTGCTCATGCCATTGCCATGTTATCTGAACATTGGGATGGTTTAGATGGTTTGGTTCATTCTATTGGTTTTGCACCACGTGAAGCGATTTCAGGTGATTTTTTAGAAGGGTTTTCACGAGAGTCTTTCCATATTGCCCATGATATTTCTGCCTATAGTTTTCCTGCCTTAGCGAAAGCTGCACTTCCGTTACTTGAAAAAAATAAAGGTTCGTTATTAACCCTTACTTACTTAGGGGCAGAAAGAGCGATTGCTAACTACAATACCATGGGTTTAGCCAAAGCATCACTTGAGTCTAGTGTACGCTATGTTGCAAGCAGTGTTGGGCCTAAAGGGATCCGTGCTAATGGTATTTCAGCAGGGCCTATTAAAACATTAGCCGCTTCTGGTATTAAAGGGTTCTCAAAAATTCTAGAAACAGTAGAGGCGAATACACCATTACGCCGCAATGTTACGATTGAAGATGTTGGTAATGCTGCGGCATTCTTATTGTCTGATTTAGCCTCAGGTATTACGGGTGAAATTATCTATGTCGATAATGGTTTCTCTACCGTTGTATCAGGTATTGTGTAGTTTATGATGAGACAGATTGTCTTTGATACGGAAACAACAGGTCTTAAAACAGAAGACGGTAATCGTATTATTGAATTAGGGTGTGTAGAGCTTATTGATCGTCGATTGACGGGCAATAATCTACACCTCTATTTTAATCCTCAACGGGATAGTGAGCCAGATGCACTTAAAGTGCATGGTTTAACAACGGATTTTTTATCTCAATATCCTACTTTTGATCAGCAGATTCAGCAGATTATTGAATATATTAAAGGGGCAGAAATGATTGCACATAATGCCCCATTTGATATTGGTTTTTTAAATCATGAATTTGCACTTGCAGGGTATCCTTCTATCCATCAATATGTCCCCAAGTTTCTGGATACATTAGTGCTCGCTAAGGAATTAATTCCTGGCGTTAAGCGTCTTAGTTTAGATGCGTTATGTGCACGTTTTGAAATTGATAATAGTCATCGTGAGCTTCATGGGGCTTTACTAGACTCAGAGTTATTGGCTGATGTTTATATTGCCATGACACGCCAACAGTTTGGTTTGAGTTTAGAAATGCATGAAAATAATGAGAAAAAGGCAGATATAGTGCGACAATTAGATGCAGCAACTGTTAATGCTTTGCCTATTATTTATGCGAATGAAGAAGAGTTATCCGCACACCAAGCCTATGTAGAGGCACTAGAAAAAGCCTCTGGTGGTACAACACTGTGGACACCTTCACAGCATGACTAGTTATTAAAATAAATATTATCGTAAGTAGTGTTTCTTATTATTGATTTATAAAGCCTATAAAAATAAGGATAGAGACCTAATATTGTCATATTAAGACTGTATAAATAGTAATTGGTAAGAGATTGCTTACCTAATAGGAATAGTATGGTATGATTGACGATAATAATGATAACAACCCATTTTATTTTTTTAAAGGAGCACTGTTATGTACAAAAAAATACTTCTTCCTGTTGATGGATCAGAGATTTCTTCATTAGCGGCTAATGCGGGTGTTACTTTTGCTCGTCAAGTCGGTGCAGAAATTGTTGCTATCTATGTTACACAACCTGTTTCAGCATTACTTGGCTTTGATGGTATGGCAGCAGCGATTTCTGAGAGTAATTATGAAGATGCTGCCAAACAAGAGGCAGAAGCCTTTCTTAAACCAGTGTTAGAACGTGCAGATGCGGCGGATGTGAAAGCTAGTTCTGTTATCGTATCAAACCATAATGTTGCGGAAGGTATTGTAGAAACTGCTAAAAAACAAGGTTGTGATTTAATCTTTATTGCAACACATGGGCGTAGTGGATTATCACGTTTTCTATTAGGTAGTGTGACAACTAAAGTGATTTCTTTAGCTTCTAGCTCAGTCTTTGTTTACCGTGCAGGTGGTCAAGGAAATTAATCTCGTTTAATCGGGTTATGGGTACATAACTTGATTGGTTTTATCGTTATGTACCAATGATTCGTATTATTTTTTCTTTTGCTTCACTTTATTTTGCCATTTTGTTGTTATCTGTAGGGACGGGGTTATATAACACTTTTATGTCTTTACGATTAACACAAGATGGCATTTCTCAATCTTGGGTAGGGCTTTTAATTTCAGCCTATTATTTGGGTTTGGTATTAGGGGTTCGTATAGGGCATAAACTAATCAGTGCTTTTGGACATATCCGAGCCTATGTGGCGAGTGCTGCCATTGTTTCTGTGATGGTATTAGCTCAAACCTTAATCCCTACGATGGAAATTTGGTTATTATTCCGTGTGATTGTCGGGATTGCGATGGTTACACAGTATATGGTACTAGAGAGTTGGTTGAATGATCAGTCAGAAGGACATAATAGAGGGGTTATTTTTTCTGTCTATATGATGATGAGTAGCTTAGGCATTGTGCTTGGACAAATGTCAATTGGTGCTTTTCCTGAATTAAATATGACGGTGTTAAATGCCGTTGCAATGTCAATGAGTTTATGTTTAATTCCGATTGCTTTAACACGCCGAGCTCACCCTGTTTTAGCCTCACAAGCCCCTTTAAATCTTAGAGTATATTTTAAGATTGTACCTGTTCCTATGGTTGTTTTATTCCTTGGTGGGGCAATTACGAGCTCTTTTTATAGTTTGGCGGCAGTGTATGCTAATAAGGCAGGCTTGAGTAATGACCAAGTTTCTATTTTTCTTTCTGTCTGTGTTTTAGCAGGGTTATTGGCACAATATCCAATGGGTTACTTGAGTGATCGGTTTAATCGTTTGAGAATACTGAGAGTGAGTGCATTTGGTTTGGTCTTATTTACACTTCCACTTGTTTTAATCCATAATCCGAGTTATCACCTATTATTGATTGTTATTGCCTGTATGGGGTGCTTACAGTTTACTTTTTATCCTTTATCGGTAGCATTAGCAAATGAGCATGTATCACCAGCGATGCGAGTTGGATTAAGTGGTGCGTTGCTGTTGGCATTTAGTGTAGGAGCAACAATTGGTCCATCTATCGCAGGAATGCTGATGGATGGTGGGGGTTCTTCTATGTATATGGTGTATGTGGCCTCTTGTGCGTTGATTATGGGACTTTTTGTGAGTAAAATGCGAGCAAATTATCGTCCTAATATTGAGAATGCCCAATATGTACCGATGGCAGTGGATATTACACCTGCCCCTGTGGTGCATGAGCTAGATCCTCGTGTGGATATCAGTCAAGATATTTCGCATGATGAAGAAATGATGGAACAGGTAAAAGATTTAGTATTAAATACTGAAGTACCTGTAGGGGGCGTGGTAGTAGAAGAGGGTGATATCCCTAGTGTTGAAGAAAAGCGTTCTGTAGCAGAGGAAACTACTTATAAGGCGGTAGAGGATAAGACAGAAGAAAATATTGAAATAGATAACCAGAATAAATCTTTAAGTTAGTTTAATGTAAAAGTAATAATACTTACTAATAAGGTATAGTGATATAAGAACTATTTAAGTATTAAATAGTTTTTAATATTGTTTCATAAATAAAACCCAATTTGTAAAATTAAGCTAGACAAAAAACTGGACAAAAAAAGCCATTTACATTAGATTCAGATAAACACCACATTTACTGAAAAGGAACTAACATAAATGACTTACACTCATCTTAGCACAAATGAATTGGTTATGATAGAGGCATATTACCAAATTGGTAAAAAAGTAATAGATATAGCTAAGGCATTAAATCGATCAAGGCAAACGATCTATAGGGTAATAGCGATGTTAAAAAAGGGTTACTCTGCCTATGAGTATTATGAACAGTATAAAAAGAATAAGCGCTATTGTGGGCGGGGTAAAACCCAATTATCCAAAAAAGAGAGAGCGTTAATACAAGCCCATTTGGATAAGGGGTGGAACTTTGATGTGATTAAAGGGGTCTATCACAAGAAAATTTCTTGCTCGATGAGAACACTGTATCGCTTAGTGGAACGAGGTGTTTTTAAGAAAGAGGATTTACCTTGGAAAGGTAAGCGTAGAGCCAATGGACGAAAAGAAACACGGGGTAAACAAGCTTTTGTAAGGGATATTCATGAACGAGCCAAATATTATCCAGCGTTTAAGGAAGAATTTGGGCATTTAGAAGGTGATACTATCGTAGGGAAAAATCATCAAAGTGCGGTGATAACACTGGTTGAGAGAAAGTCTAAAGCTATTATTACCTTACAAACAGATGGACGAAAAGCACAGGATATACAAAAGGCAATCAGTCGCTGGATGTCTTCTTTTTCAACTCTACCTCATTTATTTAAATCCATCACCTTTGATAGAGGCAAAGAGTTCTCTGACTGGAAAACGATTGCCAATGCACATGATATTGATATTTTCTTTGCCGATCCAGGCTGTCCAAGTCAGAGAGGACTTAATGAACATTCTAATGGATTATTACGCCGACATGGACTACCAAAACAGACTGATTTTATAGGAATGACTCAATCATATTTGTCCAGTATTGCTAATAAAATAAACATGATACCTAGAAAATCTCTCGGTTATAAAACCCCTTACCATGTTTTTCTGATCTATTTAAAAGAGGCTCTTAAAAAAGCAATGTCTAAAAATGTCTAGCTTAATTTGACAAATGAAAAAATATAAAGAAAATGTTAAGGGTATATTTAGTCAGAAATCAAGTGGTAGCGATATAATAATGTGCCTATTAGCATAAGACATAAAGGATAAAGTACTAACCAACCAAATCCTTGCATTAAGAATATCCAGCTTATTCCAGCAATTATCCCAATTACTTTTTGCCACCAAAATGATACTTCTTTCATAAAAGCAATAACAGCACCACCGTATAAAATAATAAATCCTTGAGTAGTGAGTAAAAAAAAAGCATAGTGTATGTCTATTCCCCCAATATAGATGATTAAGATAACCGTACAGTACAGGGTAAGTAGTGTATAAAGCATTGTGATAGGTATTCCATTATGATTGACATAGCGAAGTTGGCTAGGAAGTAAATGCATTGTTGCTGCAGAAAAAAACGCTCGTGAACTACCAAAAACCCAAGCATTAGCGTTGGCAATAAGAATAAACACCATAATAATTAATATCAATCGTCCTACTAATCCTTCAGGTAATAATCCGACAATACCATTTAATCCACTCACATTTACCCCTTGCGCTGCACCAATGAATACAGCAAGAGCAAATATAGCGTAAACGATTGAGACAATCATAAAACTTAGCCAGTATATTAATGGAATATTAACTTTAGGGTTTTTGATTTCTTCAAAACCAAAAGTCATATTTTCCCAACCCTGAAAAGCCCAGAATACTATTGACATAGCTAACCATAACTGAGAGATAGGTATTGAAAAAATTGCTTCTGATGTTATAGTTGGAGAAATGATAGTGATAGCCGGTAAAAGGCGGATAGAAAGATAAATAACGACTGCTAATACTAAAATAACAATAACTTTATTAATAAATCCTAATTTTTCTACCCCGTATAAATTAATTATTGTTGTCGCTACAGCAAGAAGTAATGCACAAGGGATAGTCCATTGCGTATCATTTAACCCAAGTAATACCGCAATATAGCTACCACCGACAAGAAAAAATGCAGGCATTCCTACCGCTAATGTTCCACAAGTAATCATCATAATCCCTGCTCTACTCCAATGCCCAAGACCTTTACTGGCATAAAGGGAAATTCCTTCGGCAGAGGGATAACGGCAACCTAACCAAGAGAAAACATAAATTAAGGCAGGCATCAGTGCGATAACACCTAACCAAGCAAGCAAGGCGGTTAATGCATCTGTTTGTTGGATAGCCAGTCCCGGCAAGCCAAATAAACCAGAACCTACCACCATAGAAACAGCAATAGCAACACCACTTAGAAGTGATATTTTTTTCTTTAGTATAGTCATGTCTCCCCCTTGAATTATTATTTTAATGTACTTCTTTCTACTATATCTTCATAGCCCAAAAATACAATAAGCAAACAGCAGTAATGGCTAGTATAATACCAAGTGCATTAATAGTAGAGATTTTTTCTTTAAATACCAATGCCCCCACAATTGTACCAATACTAATAACACCGATATTCATGGTGGTAAAGACAAGTGTGGGGTTATCTTTAAAGACCTGATGGGCACGGATATAGAAAAGAATATTCCCAAAATTAAATAACCCTAGTATAAGACCGGCGATAACAGAGCGTAGATTAAAGGTGATTCGCTTAAAGAATAAATAACTAAATATCAGAATAGCAGCAAGTCCAAAGCTAATAATTAAACCGATAGGAAAGGCTATCTCTGCCTTAGAGAGTTGCTTGAATAATATATCAATTGTCCCATACCCTAGCCATGTGCCTATAAGAAAGAGGGCGGCATATTGTTGTTTATGCTGAGTATGGGAAGCTGGTTTATAGAGTAAACAAAAAAGGGCTAAAAAGGCGACCCCAAGACTGACTAAACGAGAAGATGATATACTTTCAGCAAAAATAGTAAAAGAGGCAATAATAGGAATAAAGAGTGATAGTCGTTGTGCCGCATCAGAGCGAATAATCCCTGCGGTTTCTACTGCTCGAAACATCACTAAAAAGATTGTTGGTAATAAAATACCTAAACTAATAAAGATTAACCAAGGTTGCTGTTCGGATAGATGTACCGTATTAGAGAAATTTGGTTTCAGTATAAAATAAGTTAAGCTAATTGCCATAAGATAATTAAACGCAATCGCTTGACGAATATCGACTTGATATTGCCTTGCTATTTTTAAGAGTACCGAAACAGTAACGCTACACAAAATACTAAAAACTAAATATTCCATATTTTTAAGGCTCTATTGTTAAGTACGAGGAATCAAATTTAAACGATTTAATAAGTGTTTATCCGCTTCTACCTTGGGATTAGCTGTGGTGAGTAATTCTTCACCATAAAAAATAGAGTTAGCACCAGCTAAGAAACATAATGCTTGTGTCCCATCTGACATGGATTCTCGACCTGCTGAAAGTCGAACATGAGAGGTAGGCATAATAATACGAGCAACGGCAATGGTGCGAATAAATTCAAATTCATCAATATCTTCGACTTCAGCCAATGGTGTGCCTGCTACTTTTACCAATTGATTTATAGGTACGGATTCAGGAGGTGGGTTAAGATTGGCGAGCTGACTAAGTAACCCAGCACGTTGAGCGCGTGATTCGCCTAAACCAACAATTCCGCCACAACAAACTTTTATCCCTGCATGACGTACACGTTCTAGGGTATCTAAACGATCTTGATAGGTGCGTGTTGTGATAATTTGCCCATAAAATTCTGGTGAGGTATCTAAATTGTGATTATAATAATCTAGCCCTGCTTCTTTGAGTTTTTCAGCTTGTCCTTCTTTTAGCATACCCAAGGTAACACAGGCTTCTAGCCCCATTGATTTAACCATTTTGACCATCTCAATCACATCTTCTAAGTGATGATCTTTTGGCCCTCGCCAAGCAGCTCCCATACAGAAGCGTGTCGCACCACTGTCTTTTGCGTTTTGAGCGGCTTTTTGAACTTCTTGTAAAGCTAATAGACGTTCTCTTTCTACATCGGTATTATTTTGTGCAGACTGTGGACAGTATTTACAGTCTTCAGGGCAACCACCTGTTTTAATGGATAAAAGACTAGATAGTTGTATTTGATGTGGGTCATGATGAGTGCGATGTACTTCTTGGGCTTGGTATAATAAATCCATAAAGGGAAGCTCAAAAAGTGATAAAACTTGTTTGGGTGTCCAACGAGTGCTTGTTTTGCGAGAGACAGCAATAGCGTCCATAATCTCAGTTATCCTTCTCTGTTTTTAAATAAGACATCTTAATAAGGCATTTGTTATTTTGCAATTTTAATTTTTCTTGCTTTAAAGGTTTATTTGTACGAAATTAGAGGGAATTGCTGTTTTTTATTGTTATTAATGCTAAATAAATCCTAAGGGGTCTTATGTTTTTAGCCTATTCTAGACGATTATCAGGAAAAGTAAGAAGTGCTTCAGCCAATGCCGAGTTAGCCTATTTTTTATCCTTTGTGGCTGGTGCGATTAATGCAGGTGGTTTTTTAGCAATCAATCAATATACTTCCCATATGTCAGGTATTGTTTCCCAAATGTCAGATATGGCCATTTTAGGTGAGTTTAGTATGGTGTTGTGGTGCTTAGGGGCGGTAATGGCTTTTATGGCTGGTTCAGCGACAACCGCTATTATTATCAATTTTGCACGACATTGTTATTTACAAAGTGAATATGCACTACCTATTTTTATAGAGGCGTGTGCCTTAATTTTCTTTGGGCTTTTAGATGGGATTCAGTGGGATTATAGCTGGTTATGGACATCGTTAACGGTGGCGACCTTATGCTATATCATGGGATTACAAAATGCCATTACAACAGATATTTCGCAATATAAATTACGCTCTACTCATGTTACTGGTACGGTAACGGATATTGGTATGGAGTTGGGTAAGATGTTTTATTGGAATCGGGCGAGTAAAAAAGATCCTACCATTCAACCTGTACAGTCTGATTATAAGAAATTTAAATTATTGGTTAAAGTACTTATTCTATTTTTTATTGGTGGTTTAGTGGGGGCTTATGGGTTTAAAACATGGGGGTTTATGTTTACCTGTATGATGGCATCTATTTTGGTGTATTTATCAGCTGGTCCTTTGATTGATGATATTAAAACAATTTTATTTGCCTTGAACCAACCACCTGTTGTATTGGAACAGCCTGCTACGATAGCGACATTGTTAAATGAGCCTACGACAGCAGAGATAGCAGAAGCGGAAGAATTATCAACAATAGAAACAGAAGAAGTGCTTCGTACAGAAGAGGATCATGCAGATGAAATCATACCTACAGCAGAACCTCAAAAAGTTAGTGAATAAATAAAATCCTCGTTAGTGATTTTTATAGGCTAACGAGGATTTTAATAACTTAATGACAAATAGCTAAACTATTTATTATCAAAAAATAGATTTAATTATAAACATCATAATCAAAGTATTTTTTAGCAATTTTGTCATATGTTCCATCTGCACGGATTTCATCAAATGCACGGTTTAAATCTTCTAGTAATTGTTTATCTTCTTTACGAACAGCAAAGCCAGTGCCTTCTCCAAAGATAGAGACATCAGAAGAAGACGCGATAGGTGTACCAATAATGGCAAATCCCTTTCCGCTTGGACCGTTTAAGAATTCACCTGCCGCACCACTATCACCAAAAACAACATGTAGGCGACCAGTAACTAAATCTTTAATGGCATCTTCAAAAGTTTTATAACGTTTAATATGCGCATCAGTAAAGTATTTTGTTGCATACTTATCTTGAATCGTACCTTGTTGTACACCCAGGTCTAAATCTTTTGTGCCTTCTTTAGTGGGTTCTGCTTTAATATCTTCACGACCAATTAGTGGATTAGGTGTATTCCAAATTTTTTGTGTAAAGGCAACGGCTCTTTTGCGCTCTTCAGTGATACTCATAGAGGAGGCGATAACATCAAATTTTTTAGCTCTTAATGCAGGAATAATACCGTCCCATGCTTGATTTTGGAAAGTACATTTAGCATTTAGTCTTTCACACATGGCTTTAGCAATATCAATATCAAAACCAATGATCTCACCATTGGGTGCTGTATATTCAAAAGGAGGGTATGTTGCATCATTTCCAAAACGGATAAGGCGTTGTTCTTGAGCATGAACAGCAACACTACTTGTCATGAGTGTGAGTACTGCTACAGAACGAATAAATTTTTTAAATAACATCGTTGTATCCCCATATAAAAAGTAAAATAGTGAGTGAATATATCATTAAATAGGAGTACTATTCTAGCATTATCATTAAAAAGGTAGGCTTTAATGAAAAGTATTTTATAAAAAGTCTCTTTACTACGTTACTAGTTGAGTGGATAGGTATGGTTGATTTTATGAAAGTAAGTTTACTTG
Organism: Pelistega ratti; assembly: GCF_009833965.1. Classification (NCBI taxonomy): domain Bacteria; kingdom Pseudomonadati; phylum Pseudomonadota; class Betaproteobacteria; order Burkholderiales; family Alcaligenaceae; genus Pelistega; species Pelistega ratti. The sequence goes on along the minus strand of NZ_CP047165.1, from coordinate 1,231,377 downwards.
ATGTGTAAACTAAACCTTTGCAAATAGAATAAAAAAGTATGCTTTATATTTATCTCATATAAAATGCTGCTATTAGAAAGTGCCTATGTCGTTTATTATGTACTACGGTTTTAATGATAATAGATGATGGATTCAGTAAGAATAAACTTTTCTCATGCATAATCTGGGTTAAACTCAGGGAATAGTAATTTTTAGTGAGTAGTCATCATAAAATGTCTTATTTATTAGCACTTGATCAAGGCACAACATCTAGCCGTAGTATTCTTTTTGACCAAGAGGGTAAGGTAGTGGCGAGTGCACAATACCCTATCCATATTACAACACCTTACGCAGGATGGGTAGAACAAGATGCAGAAGAGTTATGGTTATCTCAATTACAAACCATTCGTGATGTATTGAAAAAGGGAGATATTACCGTTTCAGATATAAAAGCAATTGGTATTGCTAATCAACGAGAAACAACGGTAGTATGGCATAGGAAAACAGGCAAACCTATTGCCCCTGCGATTGTATGGCAAGATCGCCGAACGTCTGTAGTTTGTCAGCAACTGCATGATAAAGGACATTCTGCCCATATTCAGCATATTACTGGATTGATGATAGATCCTTATTTTAGTGCAAGCAAACTCATGTGGATCTTAGATGCGATTCCCCAAGCAAGAGAGTTGGCTGAAAAAGGTGAATTAGCATTTGGTACGATAGATAGTTGGCTTATCTGGAATCTTACTCAAGGAGGTATTCATGTGACAGATGTTTCCAACGCCTCTCGAACAATGCTGATGGATATTCATCAACAAGAATGGTCTTTACCACTTCTCTCGCTCTTTAAAATTCCTATTTCACTCTTGCCGTCAATTGTACCGTCAGGGCAAGAAATTGCTTATACTGATACAGCATTGTTTGGTACTCGTATTCCTATTTTTGCTGCGGTAGGGGATCAACAGGCTTCTTTATTTGGTCATGATTGTCATCAAGCAGGATTAGCTAAAAATACCTATGGTACGGGTTGCTTTATGCTGTTAAATACAGGCGATCAAGTGATTAAAAGTCGTCATCAGTTATTGAGTACGGTTGCTTGGAAACAGAAAGGTAAGCCTACACAATATGCATTGGAAGGTAGTGTATTTATGGCTGGTGCTATTGTGCAATGGCTACGAGATAATTTAGGTTTTATTAAGGAAAGTGCAGAGGTGGAAAGTCTTGCTGCTCAGGTTGATCATACGGATGGAGTTGTGCTTGTTCCTGCTTTCACAGGATTAGGTGCGCCGTACTGGCGAGCAGATGCTTTAGCAAGTATTAGTGGATTAAGCAGGGGAACGCAAAAAGCCCATATTGCTCGTGCTGCACTTGAAGCCATTGCTTTTCAGGTGGCAGATGTACTTCATGCGATGCAACAAGATGCACCAACCCCTTTAACAGAATTAAGGGTTGATGGGGGAGCAAGTGCGAATAATTTATTAATGCAATTCCAAGCGGATATTTTGGGCGTTCCAGTGCTACGCCCCACTTTAACAGAAACAACCGCTTTTGGTGCGGTTAAACTAGCAGGTTTAAGCTGTGGTTTTTTTACAGAAAGTGATTTGTCTTCTATGTGGCAATTAGATCGTTGCTTTGAACCTGTGATGAGTGAAGATGAGCGAATGAATAGACTTTCTTTATGGAAAAAAGCCGTCCATCGTGTATTGAGTGAATAGCTTAATTAAAAATTACTTTTTTTGAATGAAAATCTCTACTATATTTTTAGGAGTATTGATATGCGTTTAATTCTAGCGATATTTTTGCCGTGGTTGCAATTTTTTACTATTGGCAGACCTTTTTCGGGTATTTTATGTTTAATTCTTCAATTGACATTAATTGGTTGGATTCCAGCTGCATTATGGTCGGTTTATGCACTAAACCAATATGAAACAGATAAGAAACTAAAGCATATGTTAAATAAGTAGTTTTTGTTTAAAACATCAAAAACTTTCTATAAGTACCTATTATCATGCCGATAATAGGTATTTTTTGTCGTGTTATTCAATTTGTGTTTAGTATTAGGGTTTTCCTTAGGTTTATGCAAAATTATTGACAACAATACTGGTCTTCAAAGAGAATGTATGACAAAAAATAACAATATGAGGAAAATTGTATGCATATTACTCCTATTAGTGAATCAGCGGTTGTCTGTGTTTTACCCCCACCGGCTACGCTAGATCAACAACGCCGTTTATGGGCGTTTGCACATCAGCTACAACAGGAAGAAGATATCGTTGAAGTTGTTGTGGGTATGAATAATCTCACCGTTTTTATGGATTTTATGACAGATTTCACACCACTGATTCAACGTTTAGAACAATCATGGCAAACATTAACGGTTAATACTTTTCAAGGAAATCATATCGAAATCCCTGTTATTTATGGGGGTGAAGTCGGTCAGGATCTTATAGAGGTTGCTGAGTATCATCATTGCTCACCACAAGAAATTATTGATCGACATACAGCACCTACTTATACAGTTTATATGATTGGTTTTCAACCTGGGTTTCCTTATTTAGGTGGTTTACCTGAGTCATTACATACGCCAAGACGTGCCAATCCTCGTACAGAAGTGCCTGCTGGCTCTGTGGGAATAGGAGGGGCTCAAACGGGTATTTATCCTTTTGCCTCACCAGGGGGATGGCAATTAATTGGGCATACTGAACAAGCTCTCTTTGATAAAACTCGAGAAAAACCAACATTATTACAAGCAGGTGATACGGTAAAATTTGTTGTGGAGCGTATTGAATTATGATGGAAGTATTAGCAGTATCTTCTCGTGCAACTATTCAGGATATTGGACGGTTTGGCTTACGAGAGTTTGGTATTAGCCAATGTGGTGCAATGGATAAATTGGCACTTAAAGCCGGTAATTTATTATTAGGTAATGAAGAAAATACGCCTGCGATTGAAGTGCCTCTTGGTGGTATTAGCTTAAAGTTTCATGAAGCAATCAGTTTCTGTGTAACGGGTGCTTTTTATGAGATGACCCTTGATGATGAACCTATTTTTACTTATTGGCGTTATCAGGCAAAAGCAGGGCAAGTGCTCAAGTTACATCATGCCAAAATTGGGATGTATGGCTACCTATGTGTCCGTGGTGGATTTGATATTCCCAAAGAGTTGAATTCTTGTAGTACCGATGTTCGTGCCAAATTAGGGGGAATCAATGGACGGATTTTAGCTGTTGGCGATCAGCTTCTCACAAAAAATGATGGTCTTTTATTGCAAAAAGTAGGTATTGCACCTATTCCATTAAAAAATACGATTTATGCTTTACCTTCTTCGGAATATCAAGCGTTTACGCGTAAGTCACAATATAATTGGTGGCAAACAAAATGGACACTACAAAGTAATAGTGATCGAATGGGGTATCGTTTTCAGGGGGCAGTATTAAATCTTGAAAAACCGCTTGAAATGTTGTCTCATGCTATTCAGTTTGGGAGTGTTCAGGTTCCTCCTAATGGGCAGCCTATTATTCTAATGGCAGATGCACAAACAACAGGTGGTTACCCCAAAATTGCTCATGTGATTGATGCAGACCTTGGTGCACTTGCTCAAGTACGACTAGGCACTGCTATTCAGTTTGAGGCAGTTGATTTAGCACAAGCCGCAAAATTACGTCGTAAAAATGATGTTTATCTTGATCAGATAAGGAGTATTGTTGATGAAACGTATTGATTTAAATGCAGATATTGCAGAAGGGTTTCCCTATGATGAGGCATTATTAAAATTATTGTCATCTGCCAATATTGCCTGTGGTCTTCATGCTGGAAATGCAGTAGAAATGCACAAAGCAGTGAAATTTGCTAAAGAAAATAATGTTCGTATAGGTGCGCATCCAAGTTTTCCTGATCGGGAAAATTTTGGGCGTACGGCGATGCAACTAGCACCTCAAGCATTAATGGCGTATTTGAGGTATCAGTTAGGAGCTTTAAAAGCGATTGCGGATGCACAAGGAATAGCGATTAGCTATGTTAAACCACATGGTGCATTGTATAACCAAGCAGCAAAAGATACCGCATTATCACAATTAATTGTCAGAACAATTCAACAATTTAACCCTCAATTAAAACTGATGGGATTGGCGGGGAGTCTGATGTTGCGTGTTGCAGAAGAAGAGGGCTTAGCCACTATTTCAGAAGTATTTGCTGATCGTCACTATATGCCAGATGGTTCATTAGTGCCACGCAATCAACCTAATGCAATGGTTGAATCAGATGAAGAGGCTATTACACAAGTGCTACAGATGGTGATGGAAGAAAAGGTTCGAGCGATAGATGGAAGTTTTGTTCCTGTTAAGGCAGATAGTATTTGCCTACATGGCGATAATGAGCATTCCTTACTTTTTGCACAACGAATCGTAGCGGAATTACAAAAACATCATATTGTTATTACAGCGTAGTGAAACGATAGGATTTATTTAATTTACGGAGGTATTTTTATGTCATCAGGCTCTCAACGCCGTAATGCGGTGCTAGGTGCTGCTTTTCTGATGGCGACATCAGCAATTGGCCCAGGGTTTTTAACACAAACGGCTACTTTTACGAATGAGTTATTAGCTAGTTTTGGTTTTGTAATTTTAATCTCTATTTTATTAGATATTGGGGCTCAGCTAAATATTTGGCGAATTATTGTTGTATCGGGTAAGCGTGCACAAGAAATTGCAAATACGGTGTTTCCCGGTGCTGGTTATTTTCTTTCTGCTTTAGTTGTCATGGGTGGTTTAGCCTTTAATATTGGTAATGTGGGTGGAGCAGGATTAGGATTAAATTCTATTTTTGGACTCTCTCCTGAATTGGGGGCAGTGATTAGTGGTATTGTGGCAATCCTAGTTTTCTTACGAAAAGAAGCGGGTATTGTAATGGATCGTTTTGCGCAATTAATGGGTTTTGTGATGATTGCCTTAACGCTTTATGTGATGTTTAAAACAGATCCACCTGTAGCAGATGCACTTCATCGTACCTTTATCCCTGAACAAATTAATCCCATCACTATTGTTACCTTGGTAGGCGGAACGGTAGGGGGCTATATTACTTTTGCAGGAGCCCATCGTTTATTAGATGCAGGTATTCAAGGAGAAAGAGCATTACCTGAAGTCAGCCGCAGTTCGGTTACGGCAATTTTGATTGCTTCTATCATGCGTGTTATTCTCTTTTTAGCTGTATTGGGTGTCGTTAGTAAGGGGATTGCATTAAACGCAGGAAATCCTGCAGAAACCCCTTTTGCTTATGTAGCTGGTAGTGCAGGAAAAATCATTTTTGGTATTGTGATTTGGGCGGCATCTATTACTTCAGTCATTGGGGCTGCCTATACTTCTGTGTCTTTTATCTCTGGTTTTAGTTCAGTTGTTGCAAAATACCGTAATCAATGGATTATTGCTTTTATTGTGATTTCAACAATTGTATTGGTAGCGATTGGTAAACCAGAAAAAGTTTTAATACTGGTAGGAACATTAAATGGTTTTATTCTACCGATTGCACTAGGTTTAATCTTATTAGCAGCAAGTAATCATCATATTGTTGGAAACTATAAACACCCTGTATGGATGACACTAAGTGGTTGGATAGTGGTAATTGCTATGGGAATACTTAGTATTAAAACGCTTTATGAATCTTTTGGGAAGTTGTTTGTATAATCTCTTGATGATTTTATAGCGGATTAGCTGCCAAAACCCACTTAGAAATAGGTGGGTTTTCTATTGAGAGGATAAATTTAAGTGTATCTATAAAAATAGGGTAAATCGTTATAAGTTGCTTGTAAAGTTTAGATCACTTTATTCATAAAACACAATGATTTTTATCAGTTTTAGTAATTAGTCTGTCATAGGGTATATGAAAATAGTGTGATATAAAACCTTATTAATAGGACATGGTTAAGGATATAAGAGGAAAAATTGTACGTATTATTTTCCGCTATATCACTTAATTTTATATTAAAATAAGAAAATAGAAAATATTTTATATAACTGCAAATTATAAGATTAGAATAAATCAATTGAGCAAATAGGCTCGAAATTTTGTATAGTCTCTTTATTCAAAATAACTTTTATTAGGACATATATAAATGACATTACTAAAAAAGCTTTCTGTATTAGTGATTGGTGCTAGCTTAGTTGGCTCAGTAGTGGCACAGTCTGCTCAAAAAAATTTTTTAAACGTATCTTACGATGTGATGCGTGATTTTTATAAAGAATATAACCCTCTTTTTCTCAAAGAATATGCTGCTAAACATAATGGGGCTACGCTTAATATTCAACAGTCTCATGGTGGATCAAGCAAGCAGGCATTAAGTGTGGCAAATGGTTTACAGGCAGATGTTGTCACGATGAATCAAAGCTCTGATGTTGAGTTATTAGAAAGTAAAGGACTAATCCACGCTGGTTGGGATAAAGAATTTCCTAATCATGCGGTACCCTTTACGAGTGCAACCGTTTTTTTAGTGCGTAAAGGCAATCCTAAAAATATTCAAGACTGGACTGATCTGACAAAAGAAGGGGTACAGGTTATTATTGCTAACCCCAAAACATCAGGCAATGGTCGCTATTCGTTCTTAGCCGCATATAGTGCTGCACTTAAAGCAAATAATGATGATCATGATAAAGCAAAAGCATATGTAAAAGCTTTATTTAAAAATGTACCTGTGCTTGATAATGGCGGACGTGCTGCGACAACAACATTTGTAAAACGTAATATAGGTGATGCATTATTAACATTTGAAAATGAAGCGAATATGGCGGCTAAGGAATTTGGCGAAAACGAATTTGAGTTAGTGTATCCAACATACTCTATTAAAGCGGAAAATCCAGTTGCTGTTGTGGATACGGTAGTTGCACAAAAGGGTTCTGCCGACATTGCAAAAGCATATCTTGATTATTTATGGAGTGAACCCGCACAAGAGTTAGCGGCTAGCCTTTATTTACGTCCGAGTAATCCTGATATCTTAGCAAAATATAAAGAACGCTTCCCTGCTATGGAAACTTTCCGTGCCAATGATGTTTTTGGCTCATGGCCTGAGATTATGAAAACCTATTTTGCTGATGGTGGTGTTTTTGACCAGATTCAGCAACCTTAATAGCGCAGATTGATATTTATGTTTTTAAAATCGCGTGCCATATTACCGGGATTTGGTCTAAGTTTTGGGATTAGTCTCTTTAGCCTTTCTTTAATGGTCGTTATCCCCTTTGCTATGCTGGCGTATAGCACTTGGGGGATGGGATGGAAGACTTTTTATTCAACCATTACTCATCCGCAAGTTTTATCGGCTATTTATTTAACATTGAAAATATCATTTTTAGCCGTATTAACGAATGTAATTTTTGGTACATTAATTGCATGGGTAATTGTGCGGTATCAATTTTTTGGAAAAGGACTCATTAATGCCTTGGTAGATTTACCCTTTGCTTTACCGACAGCTGTAACAGGGATTGCCTTAGCAACGTTATATGCACCTAATGGATGGTTAGGTAAATGGTTTAACTTTAAAATAGCCTTTACGCCGATAGGTATTTGGTTAGCATTGGTAGTAGTGAGTTTACCCTTTATTGTTCGGGCAGTTCAGCCAGTGCTAGAAGATTTATCTGTTGAGTTTGAGGAAGCCGCTCAAACATTGGGGGCCGGTTCTTTAACTATTTTTAGAAGAGTGATTTTACCTGAGTTATTACCTGCTTTGGTGATGGGATCGGGTATGGCATTTGCACGAGCAACCGGTGAATATGGTTCAGTGATTTTTATTGCAGGGAATATTCCTTTTAGTTCTGAAATTTTACCTGTCATTATTACGAGTAAATTAGAGATGTTTGATACACAGGGGGCTTCAGCTATTGCTCTCTTTATGTTGGTAATTTCTTTTGTGATTTTATTTATATTTAATAAAGCACAATGGTTACTAAGTAAACGTTTAGGGGCAAGAGTATGAGAACGGTATCCCAGTCCCATAAAGCAACTGAGCCAAAATGGGTGCAATATAGTTTAATAGGTGTTGTTTGTCTATTCCTTTTAGTGATGTTGATTATTCCGCTTATTTCTATTTTTACGGAGGCATTAAATAAAGGATTAGATTTATATTGGGCGGCTTTGAATGATCCTGATGCCTTAGCAGCTATTAAGCTAACGTTATTAACAGCAGCGATTGTTGTCCCCTTAAATGCAGTAATTGGTATTGCGATAGCATGGTTATTAACACGCTATGATTTTAGAGGAAAACAGTTTTTTACCACTTTATTAGATTTACCCTTTGCCGTCTCTCCTGTCGTAGCTGGTCTTATGTTTGTGTTGCTATTTGGCGTAAATAGTTATGTTGGAGGATGGTTAGAATCATATGGTATTCAGGTTATTTTTGCTGTTCCCGGTATTGTACTAGCGACTTTGTTTGTTACGTTTCCTTTTGTGGCAAGAGAGATTATCCCTCTTATGCAAAGTCAAGGTGATCAAGAAGAGCAGGCAGCATTAATTTTAGGTGCTTCTGCTTGGAAAATTTTTTGGAAAGTTACCTTACCAAATATAAAATGGGCACTTTTGTATGGCTTAATTCTTACTAATGCACGAGCAATGGGTGAGTTTGGTGCTGTTAGTGTAGTATCAGGGCATATCCGTGGTTTAACGAATACAATACCTTTGCAAGTAGAGATCCTTTATAACGAATATAACTTTGTTGGGGCATTTGCTTGTGCCAGTTTATTAGCCTTTTTAGCATTACTGACATTGCTTTTGCAGCATTTGCTCACATACCTTCAACATCGAAAAGATACTATCCATTTAAACAAATAAAATAAAGATTATGAGTATTGAAGTTAAACAGATTAATAAGTTTTTTGGTGATTTTCATGCCTTAAAGAACATTGATTTACAAGTGAAAACAGGCTCTTTGGTCTCTTTGCTTGGGCCATCTGGCTGTGGAAAAACAACGCTTTTACGGATTATTGCCGGTTTGGAAACAGCGGATAGCGGTCAAATTTTTCTACATGAACAAGATGTAACGCATCAAAAAGTACAAGATAGGCATATTGGGTTTATGTTTCAAAACTATGCTTTATTTCGGCATATGTCAGTTTTTGAAAATATTGCTTTTGGTTTAAATGTTTTACCGAGAAAATTACGTCCTTCTAAGGATGAAATTCGTGAAAAAGTACATCATTTACTCAAACTTATTCAACTACCTCATGTTGCTCATGCCTTACCCCATCAGTTATCGGGAGGACAACGGCAACGTGTTGCCTTGGCTCGTTCACTTGCTGTAGAACCTAAAATCTTACTTTTAGATGAACCCTTTGGTGCTTTAGATGCTAAGGTACGCAAAGAGTTACGTCAATGGTTACGAGATATTCATCAAGAGCTACATATTACGAGTTTATTGGTGACACATGATCAAGAAGAAGCATTAGAAATATCAGATCAAATTGTGGTAATGAACCATGGTAATATTGAGCAAATTGGTGATGCAAGTACATTACAACATTCGCCTAAAACCGCATTTGTTACAGAGTTTATTGGGGAGGTAAATGCTTTTGAAGGGGAGATAATAGCGGATAACACTTGGTGCTATAAACAATATCGCTATAAGCTAGATAAAGAACATTTATTATCTGATACCCCAGTAGGAACAGCTGTTACGGCTTATATCCGTCCGTATCAATGGACTATTTCTCAAGATAAGCAAGAGGCTATGCTACAAGGTGTGATTAAACATATTCATGATGTCGGTGCTTTTTTACGTTTAACTATTTTAGAACCGAGTACCTATCGTTTTATTGAGGTACAAACTGATGTATCAAGCACGTTTAAAGTGGATGATTTAGTGTATTTAACACCTAAGTTTATACAATTTTTCCCTAAAAGTAGATAGTTAAATCGTATAAAATTGTTTAATCATTAACTAATAGTTAATGATATGTTCCTTATAAGACTATTGATTTCATTTATCTATTCATGCAAAATACTTCTGTTTATTTAACAGAGATAATTTTTAAATAGATTATTAAAAAGGAACTAAGATGAGCCAAACATTTTATGATTTACAAAAACAACGCCGTTCTATTTATGCTTTAGGGAAAAATGTTCAATTAGAGAAAACAGCAATTGTTGAACTGATTAAAAATACGGTAAAAGAAGCCCCTTCTGCATTTAATTCGCAAACTTCGCGTGTTGTTGTGTTATTTGGTGAAGCACATGAAAAACTTTGGAACACTACATTAGATATTCTTCGTAATGTTGTACCAGCAGATGCTTTTGCTAATACTGAACAAAAAATTAATGGTGCATTCAAAGCTGGGTTTGGTACTGTTCTTTTCTTTGAAGAGCAAGAGACCATTAAAAATCTCCAAAATCAATTTCCCCCTTATGCTGAGAATTTCCCTATTTGGTCAGAACAGGCAAGTGGTATTGCTCAATATGCAGTTTGGGTAGCTTTAGCTGAAAAAGGTATTGGTGCCAGTATTCAACACTACAATCCTCTAATTGATGAGGTAGTTGCTCAACAATGGGGTATCCCAAGCTCTTGGAAACTACGTGCTCAAATGCCATTTGGTAGTATTGAAGCAGCAGCTGGTCAAAAAGAATACTTAAATGACGAAGAACGTTTTAAAGTATTTGGTGTATAATATACTTATTAAATGCGTCCTTATTGTAGAAGTATATAAAACAATAAATGAATCATTTGCTTAAAAGGTAAATCTTTTATGAAGGTTTACCTTTTTTAGTATGAGGATGAGATAGTTTTTGTGCCTTGCAACTATATCATTTCTAAAAATTATTAATAGGGGCAAAATGGTTATAATACGAGCTTGGTTATTCTTTGGAGAATTTTATGTCATGGGTATATTTAGCGATAGCTATTTGTTTTGAAATTATTGCTACTTCTGCCTTACAAGCTTCTAATGGATTTACTAAATTAGGAGCAAGTGTAATAACAGTGATGAGCTATATTATTTGTTTTTATATGTTATCACTTGCTTTACGACAAATTCCACTTGGTATTGCTTATGCTATTTGGTCTGGTGCAGGGATAGTCCTACTCGCTATTATCGGATATTTCTTATATAAACAAACATTAGATATACCTGCTATCATTGGTTTAGGTTTTATCTTAGCAGGTGTTATTATTATCAATGTTTTTTCAAAAACGGTAAGTCATTAGAGACGATGACTATTGGTACTAAGGTAGCATCTAGGTATATCACTTTTGAAATATATCGGTTTAATATAAGGTATCGTGTCTTAATAATAGGAAAAAAACGTGTCTAAACAATGTCCTTGTGGTTCATATCAACCATATACTGTCTGTTGTGAGCCGTTTCATTTGTGGCAGCAATTCCCTAAAGCAGCAGAGCAACTTATGCGTTCTCGTTATAGTGCTTATGTATTACACCAGATTGATTATATTATTCAAACTACATTACCGATTCAACAAAAACAGCTTGATTATGAGGCAATTCGACAATGGAGTATACAAACTGATTGGCAAGGATTAAAGGTAATACAAACAAAACACTTACAAGGGACACATCAGGCGAAAGTAACGTTTGAAGCCTATTATCAAGAGGAGGGCGAGCTAAAAGTACATTATGAGGTTTCTACTTTTATTAAGATTGCTCAACGATGGTACTTTAAAGATCCTACTGTTTGTTAAACGAATACTTTAGAGAGGTATTCGTTTTCTTAAGCAAAGTATAAGAGCGGTAATATACTTTTATTCTAAAAATAGAAATTTTATACCGCTATGTTTATAAAATCTCTTTGACAAGTTCAATTGGGCGAGCAAGGCGTGTTCCTTTTTCTGTCACAACAATAGGACGATTCATTAAGACAGGATGCTCTACCATAGCTTGAATAAGTTGCTCTTCGGTAGCGTTATCTAAATTAAGTGTTTGATATAACGTTTCTTTTGTACGAATAAGGGCTTTGGCACTAAGACCAGAATCTTTAAGAATTTGTACGATACCTGCTTTATCAAGAGGATTTTTGAGGTATTCAATAATAGTTGGTTCAATCCCTGCTTCTCTAACTAAGGCTAAGGTATTACGAGAAGTGCTACACTTGGGATTATGGTAAATCGTTACTTTTGTCATGGTGAGTTTAATCTTTTAGTAAAAAAGAGTATTGTAGTGGATAGGAGAAGAAATAGCAAAGGGGGCTAAATCCTTATTGTTACGCTAACGTAATAATAAGTTTTATTTATTGATAAAAATAGAAGGTAGAAATAGGATATGATTTCTTGTCATATAGTTTGGTATAGATTGTTCTGAAACAGGATAACCCTATTCTATAAAAATTACTCAACTACAAAAAACAATCGTGTAAAATAGATAAATCTTTTGTATAAAGAGGCATAAATGAAAAAAATTATATTTCCCCTTATTGTTTTATTAGCAGCGTGTACTCATGCTCCTGTTGATGAGACAAAAACAGCAGAATGTGCTCAAATTATGGGACATATTATTAAAAGTCCTACGGTTAAACGTAATCCAGGCGAAAACTTTCTGGCGCAATATCAAGAAAACACCACGGCAGATGCTTATCGTGTCCATGCTCGCCGTGCAGGGTGTATTGAATAAATCATCAAGCTAGCTCAGCAATGCCTTGGTTTGCCAAGGCATCTGCTCTTTCATTACCTACATCACCAGCGTGTCCTTTTACCCAAATCCAAGTGATGTCGTGTTGCTGGCGTAGTGTATCAAGTGCTTGCCACAGTTCTTGATTTTTGACGGGTTTTTTATCTGCGGTTTTCCAACCTTTTTTCTTCCAGTTTTCTATCCATTCGGTTATACCCTTTTTAACATATTGGGAATCAATATGTAGTCGGATTTTACAAGGACGTTTAAGCAGTTTTAATGCCTCAATAACTGCTGTCATTTCCATACGGTTATTGGTGGTCTCTTTTTCTCCGCCATAAATTTCTTTTGTATGGGGGCCATATTGTAAAACAGCCCCCCATCCGCCAGGACCCGGGTTGCCTTTACAAGCACCATCAGTCCAAATATCAATAAATTCTGTACTCATTTTTTATGTACCTGTTGAGTAACGACAATAATGTTCTTATGTTGATTTTTTTTGAGTGCGGGTCCAATCAGATGAAGACCAAGGGTTCTTTTTTTAGCAACTAAAATATAAAAAGCCCCTTCCTTAGCCAGCCACGGATTATTAGCAATAAATTGCCAATAGTTTAACTTTAATGGTTTCTTATCTGTTTTTTGGGTATTATCCACTATCTCAAAATCCAGTAGTTTAAACCAGTTTTTAATACGATATTGGGAAATTAAGCGATGGTATGGAATAGGGCTGGTTGCTGCAGATTTGTATAAACGACGCAAACCCCATAGATGATTTGGATTAAAACCAATGATAACAGCATGGCCATTATGAACTAAAACACGATGAACATCTTCAAGTAATTTAGTCGGGTTTTTATGTAGTTCAAGTGTATGAGGGAGTAAAATAAGGTCTGTAGAGTGGTCTTCTAGGGGAATACGACCGCTTATCCCTTGTACATAAGGAGCAGGGTAAGTTGCACAAGAATTATCAAAACTTGCTACAATCCATTTGTGACGGATACGGTTTTCTGCTAAAAAATCAACAGATGGCATACCGAGTTGTACAGCAAGATAACCAAATAAATTATTGATTTTTTCATTTAATTTTTCTTGTTCGTACTGAAGAATAGATTTACCTAATTCGGTATTAAACCATTGATACAATTGCTGGGCTAACGCTTTATCCATTAATGATGCCTTATTGATATGAGAATTCAAATTAAACCTATTTCTGCTTTTAATGATAATTATATATGGATAATTATTTATAACAACAATGCTTGTGTGATTGACCCTGGACAAAAAGAGCCAGTTCTCTTATTTTTACAAGAAAATAAGCTAAATTTACAACAAATATTGATTACACACCACCATGCTGATCATACAGGCGGTGTTCTTGCTTTAGTAGATGAAACGGGTGCTAAGGTATATGGTCCTAAAGGATCTGGTATTAAAGGAATTCATCATTATGTGCAAGAGGGAGATATTATCAACCCTCCCTTTATACCGATTGCTTTTCATGTCCTAAATGTCCCTGGTCATACCCTTGATCATGTGGCTTATATTGCGATGGCAGAGAACTATCCAACAATGATTTTTTGTGGGGATACGCTATTTTCTTGTGGTTCAGGAAGATTATTTGAAGGAAATTCTAGACAAATGCTCCAAAGCCTTGATAAATTTAAAAAAATGAGTGAAAATAGCTTGTTGTTTTGTGCACATGAATATACATTATCAAATATTAAATGGGCACAAGTTGTCGATCCTGATAATCAGGTCTTACAACAGTGGAAGCAAGAGGCAGAGGCTTTGCGTAATCAAGGTTTACCAACCCTTCCGACAACATTGGCTCGAGAGTTAAATGTTAATCCTTTTTTAAGGGTTGAACAGCGTGAAATTAAGCGTGCAGCTGAACACTATAAGGGGCATCCCTTATCTTCTCCTGAAGCGGTGCTAGCAGCTTTGCGTGAATGGAAAAATAGTTTTTAGAGAATATGATGAAAATCTTACGTTATGCGGTTATTGTCGCAACGGTAGTGATGACGGGCTGTGCATCAACGCATAAATCCCACCGTTCTGCTCATGCGAATGCGGAATTGAATAGACAACAAGCCAATGTATGGGAACGCATACGTAAGGGCTTTGATATGCCTGAATTGAAAAAAGATCCTAAAGTGGATTATTGGGTTAATTACTATGCTGCTCGCCCACAATCTGTTCAATTAATGGCACAACGTTCACGTCCATATATTTACTATATTGCTAAAGAACTAGAAAAACGCGGTATGCCATCTGAGCTAGCACTTTTACCATTTGTAGAGAGTGCTTATAATATTACGGCACTATCACGCTCTAAAGCCGCTGGATTATGGCAATTTATTCCGAGTACTGGTACGCACTATAAATTAGCGCAAAACTGGTGGAAAGATGAACGCCGAGATCCCGTCCATTCGACACGAGCGGCACTGGATTATTTATCATACCTCTATGAATTTCAAGGGGGGGATTGGCACTTAGCCTTAGCTTCTTATAACTGGGGTGAGGGGGCTGTTCGCCGAGCAAGAGATCGTAATGCTTCACAAGGATTACAGACAGACTATTTGTCTTTACGTATGCCAGATGAAACCCGTAATTATGTGCCTAAGTTGATGGCGATTAAGCGGATTATTGCTAATCCTGCTAAATATGGTATCAGTTTACCTAATATTCCAGATACCCCGTATTTTGTGGAAGTCCCCAAAAGTAAAGATATTGATGTGAGTATGATCGTTCGCCTTGCAGGGATTTCAGAAGAAGAGTTTCGTTTATTAAATTCATCAAATAAACGCCCCGTGATGCTTGCACAACATCAGCCTCGTATTCTCTTACCTAAGAAAAATGCAGAACAATATAAGAAAAACTTGAGTAAACATAAAGGGGAGCTTTCTTCTTGGCAAGGATATACCCCATCTTCTAATGAGTCTTTAGCAAGCATTGCACAACGTCATGGTATTTCAGTAGATAAGTTAAAGTCATTAAATGGCTATGGTCGTAAACAACAAAATGCGGTGGCCTATCAAACAATGATTGTGCCAAAAGGTACGGGGGTTTCTCCAACGGCTTCCCCTTCTGGTATTGATACTAGAGATATACAAAATCCTATCGCAGCAAGTGGTACGATGTTAGCAAGTAATCAAGTCAATATGCCTGAAGCACCTGCTCTACGTCAAAACAATACGGCTATTCGTTTAGGAAACCCTTCTACTTCTGCAAATCGTATGATAGTTGCTAATACACCTAGTGTGCCAACCCCTTCTTTGCGAGCGAGCACAGCATCATCAGATCAAGAAGATTTGATTGGTAGTTTAGTAGCTCGCTCATCAGTCAATATGCCTAATGCGGCTGGTGCTAGAACAGTAGCAACTAATGCTGTTGATAGAGCAACGGCAATAACAGCAGATTATTCAACACGTCAATCAGCGGGTATGGTTAGACCTGCTAGTACAGCGATGTATGCACAACGTAGCCCTTCACCGATGGTACACACGGTATTGGCAGGAGAAACCTTGTATTCGCTTGCTAAACGTTATGGTACAACAGTAGATGATATTCGTGCATTAAATAATCTAGGAGAACGATCTATTAGAACAGGTGAACGTTTGCGTATGCCTGGTTCTGGGGTAAATAGTTAATCGATATACTTAGATTTTAATAATATTCATAAGGTGAGTGTAGAGTAAATAATCATAAATTCACCTTATGAAGTGCTTAATATTTATTTTGAAACTTAAATAAAATGAATAATATGGTTGGGACAGATTTTTGTTTCTTGAATTGTACTTTTCCAATCAATCATACTGGCAAACCCATTGTCAGTAACCATAGCAGTATTGACACCTGCCATACAGCCACCAAGGACATCTGTAAATAAAGTATCACCTACCATTAAGACCTGCTGGAGATGAATGTCTTTAGGGAGCTTTGCTTTGGCAATGTCAAAAATATTGGCATAGGGTTTTCCAAAAGGGAGTGCTTTAATCCCTGTTTTTTTCCAAATATCGTAGGCGAGCAATCCCGGTTCTATAGAAAAGTTATGTTCTCGTGGAGCAACTAAGTCAGGATTTGCCAAGAGAATAGGGCGTTTCTTTTTTTGTAAACTTTGGATAAGTTGCTGTTGTTGGGTTGCTGTCCAGTCTTGGCTTGATAAGAGTAAAAAACCGTTTAATTGATCGATAGAGTCAGTATTTTCTTGAAGATTAATAAATGAACCTTGTAAATCAGATAGATTAGTCTGTTGAGGGGCAATAACACCAAAATATTCAACGGGGTGTTGACGGAGATAGACAGCAAGTGCATCTCTACTGCTGATAATTTCTTCAGGCGTAAAATCAAATCCTAATGTTGTATATTTTTTATATAGTTGATCTTTTGTCACACTAGCGGCATTACTAACAATAAAAAGCTTTTTGCCCTTTTGTCTTAAATCTTGAATACGTTCTACAGCTAAAGGGATTGCTTTTTCCCCTATATTAAGTACACCAAAGGCATCAAAAAAGAATGCCTTATACAGATGTGCAATATCGCCTAGATGTTGATGCTGCTGATAGTGTGATGGGAAAATCGTTTGAGATGAAAATATGTTGGTAATTGCTTTATAGGTAGAAAGTAAATTATCCGCCGTGAGTGTATGCTGCATAATCAATCAGAATCAACAGAAAATAGTATTTTTTCATGCTTTTCTAAGAATAGCAAGCAACAAAATAGAGGAAGGTATATCTCTTTTTAATAAATAAAAGAAGATAATAGTTCGTATCGTCATCGCATAGAAAATAGGTCAATATGATTTCAAAATGACTGTATCAAAACTATTCAATAAATAAGAGAGCGTAATGAAGGGGGAATTCTTTGATAGATAGGACTTTTTATATGGTATGTTTAATATAGGTTGATGTATCAATATTGTTAAGGACTAGCAGATGTTAGTCGATTATTTTTAATTATTAAGGAGTGATGATGACAACACAAGCCTATACACCGCCAAAAGTATGGAAATGGGATAGTCCAAATGGTGGGCAGTTTGCCAGTACCAATAGACCTACGGCAGGAGCTACTTTTGAGCAAACGCTACCAAAAGGAAATGCGCCTCTTCAACTTTATTCCTTGGGTACGCCTAATGGGATTAAAGTGGTTATGCTATTAGAGGAACTTTTAGCAAAGGGGATTACGGGTGCTGAATATGACCTTTATAAAATTAATATCTCTCAAGGGGATCAGTTTGGAAGTAATTTTGTTGCTATTAATCCGAATTCAAAAATTCCTGCCTTAAAAGATTATTCTGTAGAACCAGCTCAGCCTGTCTTTGAGTCTGGTGCGATCTTATTGTATTTAGCGGATAAATTTAATGTGTTTATTCCTACAACGTTAGCAGGTCGTACAACTTGCCTGTCATGGTTATTTTGGCAAATGGGTAGTGCGCCTTACGTAGGTGGTGGCTTTGGACACTTTTATGCGTATGCTCCTGAAAAATTGGAGTATCCAATTAACCGATTTACAATGGAAACCAAACGTCAATTAGATTTATTGGATAAACACCTAGCGGATAAATCCTTTATTTGTGGTGATGAGTATAGTATTGCTGATATAGCTATTTGGCCTTGGTACGGACGATTAGTATTGGGGGCTTTGTATGAGGCTGCAGAGTTCTTAAATGTTCAACAATATACTCATCTATTACGTTGGGCAAAACAAATAGAAGCAAGACCTGCTGTGCAAAAAGCCTTACATAAAGAGTATCGGGTGATTTAATATCTATCAGCGTACACTTCAATAATAAAAAACCTCTCATTTGTGATAAATAAGAGGTTTTTATTTAAGATAACATTACTAAAATTGATGCTTACCCTTTAAGGTGCTTGCATCTCATTGTTTAAATTTCGAGAGGGTGCAGCACTTGTTGGTGTAGGTTCTACTACTGGTTCTTGCCCTAGATGTGTAGGGACATCAATATAAGGTAGTTGTAGTATATCACTTGTCATACGACGAATTTGATTGGTTAATTCTGCACTAGAATTAATTTTTTGTCCGTATGAAGGAATGATTGTTTTAATTTTTTCCGCCCAGTCTTGCTTCATTTGAACAGGGAATACTTGTTCCATCAGTTTTAGCATAATAGGAGGAGAGGTTGATGCGCCAGGAGAAGCCCCCAATAAGGCAGCTAATGTACGATCTTGATCAACGACAACTTCTGTACCAAATTGTAGAACAGAAGAGCCATCTTCACGCTTTTTAATAATCTGAACACGCTGACCAGCAGTGATTAATTTCCAATCCGCTTGTTTAGCATTAGGATAGTAGCGGATAAGTTCAGCTTGTCGGTCATCCATCGATAAGGTATTTTGTTCGACAAGGTATTTAACAAGATCAAGATTATGCACCCCTACTGTTAGCATACCAAGGATATTATCGGTATTCATGGATGAGAATAGGTCGAACCATGAGCCAGATTTAAGGAATTTGGTGCTGTATAAGGCAAAAGGCCCAAATAAAATGGCACGTTTTCCATCAAGGTAGCGACTATCTAAGTGTGGTACTGACATAGGCGGAGCGCCTGTTTCTGCCTGACCATAGACTTTAGCGTGGTGGCGATTAGCAATTTCAGGCTCTTCAAAATAGAGGAACTGACCACCTACAGGAAAGCCTGCGTAGTTTTTAGCTTCAGGAATACCAGAAAGTTGAAGCATTTTTAATGCCGCACCACCTGCACCAATAAAGACAAATTTTGCTTTAATGGTTTTTTGTGTGTTTGTGTTTAAATCATAAACAGCGACATTCCATGTTTTATCTTCATTTTGCTCTAAACCACGGACTTCATGTTTAAGGTGAAGATGGAAAGAGTCTTTTTTCTGAAGGTTTGCTGCTAATTGGGTCGTGATAACGCCAAAATTAACATCATTTCCGAGTGGCATATAGGTAGCGGCTACTTTTTGGTTAGGATCACGACCTTCCATTGTTAAAGGAGCCCATTCTTTAATTTTCTCTTGATCTGTAGAAAATTCCATTCCGTAGAAGAGGGGATTTTTAATCAAGGCATCATAACGTTTTTTAAGGAATGCAATATTTTCATCCCCCCAAACTAAACTCATATGAGGCGTAGGATTAATAAAATCACGGGGGTTACCTAGCACACCTTGTTGTACTTGATATGCCCAGAATTGGCGAGATACTTCAAATTGCTCGGCAATATTAACGGCGCGAGTTGTAGGAACTTCACCATTCACCATAGGAGTATAGTTTAGTTCAGCAAAGGCGGAGTGTCCTGTCCCAGCATTGTTCCAGCCGTTTGAGCTTTCTAGGGCAACCTGATCAAGACGTTCAAAGACATGGATTTGCCAATCAGGGGCTAATTCTTGTAAATAGGTAGCGAGTGTCATACTCATGATACCACCGCCTACCATGACAACATCTACGGCTTCTTCATTCTCTGCTGGAGGAATACTGGTCTTATGAAGTGGCCATTTAAGGAATATAATCGCTGCGATAATAAATAAAATAAACAGCGAAAATATGGAAGTCAGAAACTTTTTCATATCTTGAAAAACCATTAAATTTAAAAGGGTTTTATTGTAACTGATAATAGTGAAAGAGAAAAATTGATTCTAGTGTAGATAACGATTTCAAATATAAAGATACATTTTTAAATGAAGAAAAGGGATTTTGATGTATTTTATAAGAAAAGTACGTATTGGGGAACGTACTTTTCGGCATAAGGTGCTTATCTTAGTATAAGATTGGCTTACGTATCCTTTGGACTAAACACTTAGAAACGAATCTCTACTGATGCGGCAAAGTTTCTACCTGGTGCATAGAAACGTTGAAGACCATACCCTTTTTTATCAACGGTATTGGTAGTGCTATGTGCATTGATACCGCGTAAAGCGTCCCAAGTATGATATTTTTGATTAAATAAGTTGTACACACCTGCACGTAAAGTAATACTGTCGGTAGGGTGATAATAACCAAAAATATCGGTAATCAATGCTGATTTGTTGAGATGTTTATAACTCACAATTTCTTGTTTGAAGTCATGTTCGATACATTGAAAATTACCATACCAATAATCAAATTCCTCTCGGACACAATATCGATTATTTTGAATGGTTTTGGCATCTTTGGGTTTTTTAGCTCCTAGGTAAGTAAATCGACTAAAAATCCCCCATTTCCCATCAGGATCTTCAAAGTCCAAACCAAATACCATTTTTAATGGTTGAATGGATAGTAAACTTGTGCCGTTAGAGAGTTTGCCTTTGCTGTAACCTAATGAACCATAAAAATTAAAACCTTTTGGAATAAAGGAGGCTATTTGATTTAGATTTAAATAGGTTTTTATTTCAATACCACTTACTTTTGCCTTATCAATATTGACCATTTGTTGTTCTAAACCTTGGTACTTTCTTCCGTAACTATAAGAAGTAATAACGCTTTCTTGTTCAAATAGAAAATGGCGATAGCGAGATTGATAAAGGTTAATATCAAACAAACCGACATCGCTATGTGCTTGAGCAAAAAGCGTATGGCTAATACTGCGTTCTGATTTTAAATCAGGGTTTGCTCGCCAAGAGCCATAAGGATTTGTAAAGGTGAAATACATTTCGGATGCTGTTGGAATACGATAACCCGTTGAGAGCTGATAACCCAATTTCCATGCATTGGATACTTGAGCATTAATTCCTACAAAACCACTCCAGTTTGCAAAACTACTTTTATTTGGTGTATCACCTTCTAAGCAGGCTTTAGAACATTCGGCATTCAGTGCTTTTGGTGTTAATTTGGCATAATCATAGCGAATACCTATATCAGAAGAGAAAACGTTATTCCATACAATATGATCTTTGAGAGAAAAGCCATACATTTTAGTTTTCACTGGACGTTGAATAGTATATCGATAATCTTTTTGATAATATGATCCAATACCAATCGTATCGTGATTAATATTTTTAAATTCACGATCACTAATATAACTTCTGAATGCTAAGGTATGTTCTCCCCATAAATCAAATGGTACGCTTTCAGCTTCTATACTAGCTCGCTTAAAGGTTGTTTTCATTCTTCTATCCAAAATCTCATTCAGTTCTTTGGCTTTTGTTGACCAGTGCGTACCTCCTTTGTAACTAATAGTAGCAAGGTCTGTTTTTTGATAGTCCAAATCTAGTCTTGCATAAGAAAGCCACTTTGATTCAGGGGCATAGGTATAATTGAAATTAAGGTTATAGCGTTTATTTTGATCATCTGCCTCACGCCAAGCACCACCATAAAGGACATAGCTACGCTCATCTGTATAGCGATTCCCTCTTTGACCGTTTACCAAAATACCCATTCGGTGATGGGGATTAATTTGATAGCCTAATTTTGCTAAATAACTATGGTAACGATGCGTGGATGGATCAGGGTGTTGGCTTTGACTACCGCTATACAAATCCCCCTCACCATTACTTTTCATTTCATGACCAGTACGTTGAGAATACATGAATAAGGCATCAAATTGATCACCCACATAGCCTAAACCAATGGTACGAACCCATTCACTATTTTTACTAGCATACCCACCACGTAATAATGCCCCAAATTTATTACCTGGTTTAACAATATCAATTGCCTCTAGTGTACGATAATTGACAACACCACCTAAAGCGCCACTTCCTGAATTAAAGGAGTCTGATCCTCTTACAATATCAATCTCTCGTACTAACTCAGAATCAATAGATAAGCGAGAACTATTAAAATTGCCATAACGAGCATAGAGAGAGTTTTCTTCGCTATCGGGTAAATTAACGCCATCAATACTGATACCAACCCGATTTCCCTCAACCCCTCGAATAGAAAAACCTTTTAAAAAACGACCATTATCACTGATACCAACATCGGAAGTATAACGAACTAAATCTCGAGTATCTCGAATTAACTCTTTTTGAATCGTTTCAGCATTTTTATGAATGACGGAAGATTGTGTTTGGCGAATTGAGTTAAGCTCATCTTGGACTTGAATCTCATCTAAAGTTTCTTCTGCTGTCGCTATATTTGCCATGTTTAACAGAATAATAACTATGGGTAATAAGTTATAGCTTGTTCCCTGTTGCCTATTGTTTTTCATATTCATTTCCTCAAAGAGGTATCGTTAATAAAAGTTAATAAATAGTAAATGATACTGATAATAATTCTTATTTTACATTTTGTCAATTTCAGTTAAATTAACTATTTTTATATTTTTAAGTGGTCAAATTAAGCCAGATATTTTTAGATATTGTCTTTTAAAATGCCTCTTTTATAAGGAACAGAAAAAATATAATCAGGAGTTTTTTATCTAAAGATTTTTGGAGTATTTATTTTATGGGTAATAGTAAATGCTATTGCTGTATTTTTTTTGGATTGTTTTTCTATAATTAACGTTTAACGCTAAAATATTTTTTAATACATGAGATGCGCTTATTTTAACCGTAATTATATGATGTGTTTGATAATCTAGGCTTGTATTAAAGAGAGAATATTTTTACTTATCTATAAATACTTTATATAGTAATGAGGTAGGTTAGTAAACCCACCTCATGATAACTTTATAATCACTCTATCAATTTATTTTAGGACTACTTAAACCATTTTTGTAAGGTTTGACTATGCGAAATCAGTAGTTTGTCCAAAAGCCATATTGGGGCAATAACTAAAATAGCCGCAGGAAAGATAAGAGCAATGAGTAATAATGGTATAGCTGCAGCATACCATATTGGTAGGTCATTTTTTTGTGCTGGGGGTACAAGCCCGACAGCATTTGTAGGACGGCGTTTCCACCAAATCACCCAACCACTGATACACATTATGATAATAGCTAAGCAAAAGAGTATATTCATGATAATACTCCAACAGCCCATTGTTCCCATATGTAAAGCAATACTGACTGCCATAAATTTGCCAAACCAATTGTAGTCATCGTAGCGAATATCAGCCAGTAAATGCCCTGAATATTGATCAATATGTACGGTACGGTCAGCAGTAGGGCTTGGACTATCATAACTCATTGAATCTTGACTGAGTGTCCATACGCCGGTCTCACCTTTGGGGAAATTGACTTGATAGCGTCCTTCAAAGCCAATTTTACGAGCAAAGATGTCAATTTTATCTAGTGTAATATGTTCCCCTTCGGTAAGATCAATCCCTTTTTCACCCCATGATGTCCCAGATACAGGCATAGGTGTTTTTTCTAATACCCATGGAACTTCTTTACTGGTGGGGCTAGCGTTTAAATCACCGTGTACAGGGAGTGTTGAAACGGGAATAGGAGGATTTCCCCACTTGCCAGCAGGAAATTGAGACCATGCTTGTACCATTTTTTCACCCCAAATACCTGACCATGCTAAACCAGATAAGCAAAAGGTTAATAAAAGTAGTGATACCCATGAGCCTAGCATAGCGTGTAAACTTCGCCAGAAAGTTTGTTTTTTCCATTGGGGAAAGAGCATTTTAGGAATACTTTTTTGCTTATTCCACCATAAATAAAACCCTGTTAGGATTAATATAATGGTTAAAGAAGCAGAGGCTTCTAGTAAGAAATCTCCAAATGTGCCTATCATCAAGTCAGAGTGCAGATTTTCTGCAAATTGATACCAACCTTGAAAATGCGGTGATATATCAACAACTTCTGCCGTATAAGGATTAACAGCAGCCATCATTGCATCGCCATTACCCATATTGACACGAAACATAGCAACCATATTATCCGCGGTAGGGGCAATATACTGTACAACTTTTCCATTAGTTGAATCAACAGCCATTTGTGCTGCTAAGGCTTGCTCTTGTAGTGTTTTTGTGGTGGTCTGTACAGGGATTGTAATTTGCTCACCCAATCTACCTACCGTTTGGGCAAATATAATCATGGCAAGACCTGTTGCGGCGAGTAATATGAGTCCGGGGGTAACGAGTATGCCAGCATAAAAATGCCAACGCCAAATACTGAAGTAGTGTAGGCTACTTTGTTTTTTCTGAGAGATATTTTGTTTCATTTGAGTTTAAATAATTACGATTTTTTACAAATAAACTAAACGTAATCATACCGTATAAAAGAGGAAAGATACTTGATGAAAATCAACTACTGGTATAAAAATGGATAGAAAATTGTAATAATAAATGAATGTTTAGCGTAGTATACAAATACTTTAATCCTAAGTTATATAAAAATTATGTTCTCTGTTTAGTTTAGATTTTCTAAGGTGTTGCCCTAGGATTTTATTTCCTCTTTTATTTAATCTTATAAAAAAGCTCCCATGTATTATGAGAGCTTTTTTGATACGAGAATGATAATGGGTTTAATCTAATATTTCCTCGGCAGGATTTTCTTTTTTAGGGGTTTTAATCATATCTTCACGTTTGACACCCAACCACATAGCAATCGCAGCAGCAACGAATACAGAAGAATAAATCCCAAACCAAATACCAATAGTTAGTGCCATGGCAAAATAGTGTAGGGTAGGACCACCAAAAAAGAGCATAGATAACACTACCATTTGTGTTGAACCATGTGTAATGACGGTACGAGAAATGGTTTGTGTAATAGAGCTATTAATCACTTCGACAACACTCGTTTTACGTTGTTTACGGAAGTTTTCACGGATACGATCCATCACGACAACTGATTCATTCACAGAATAACCGAGTACGGCTAATACCCCTGCCAATACTGCTAATGAAAGTTCCCATTGGAAGAAAGCAAAGAATCCTAGAATAATCACAACGTCATGTAGGTTGGCAATAATCCCAGAGATCGCAAATTTCCACTCAAAACGGAAAGCAAGGTATAAGCAGATTCCGATAATAACAAAAATAAATGCGTTTAAACCATTTTGATAAAGCTCATTACCAATTTGAGGCCCTACAAATTCTACCCGTGTTAAGGTAACAGTAGCATCTTGTGCTTTTAAGGCAGATAGAATTTCTTCACTTTGTTCTGCTGTACTTTTACCTTCAATAATGGGTAAGCGAATAAGAACGTCTTCTGCCGTACCGAAGTTTTGTACTTGGAAGTCTGAGTAATTTAAGCTTGAAATAGATTCACGGATTTTTTCAAGATTAGCAGGTTGTTCATATTTTGCTTCAACCAATGTCCCTCCTGTAAATTCAATGGAGAGATTAAATCCGCGAGTCACAATAAAAAATACCGCTAAAGCAAAGGTAATAGCACTGATAAGATTAAGTACCAGTGCGTATTTCATAAACGGTATTGTTCGATGAATTTTAAATAATTCCATATTTTTTCCTCAATGATTTTGCTCTTGAGAACAAATCATCTCTCTATTTATCCGTATCGGGTTTCCATACTGTACCAATGGAAATGGATTTGAGTTTTTTCTTGCGACCATACCAAAGATTAACAATGGCACGTACACCAACAACTGATGTAAACATAGAGGTAAGAATACCAATGCAATGTACCACCGCAAAACCACGGATAGGGCCAGGGCCACTAAAGGCTAAAAGAGCAAGACCCACAATAAGAGAGGTAACGTTAGAGTCTAAAATAGTTCCCCATGCTTTATCAAAACCAATATTAATCGCTTGGTGTGGTGATAAACCCTCACGAAGTTCTTCACGAATACGTTCATTAATCAGTACGTTAGCATCAATTGCCATACCTAGTGTGAGGGCAATCGCTGCGATACCGGGAAGTGTTAGGGTTGCTTGTAATAGTGATAAGCAAGCTAATAATAACAGTACGTTAAAGATAAGTCCGAGGGTAGAGAAAAAGCCCATTAAATGGTAGTAAATAATCATAAAGACCGCTACCATTAAGAAACCGTACAGAGTGGATTTAAACCCTTTTTCGATATTCTCTTCACCTAGGCTTGGACCAATAGTACGCTCTTCAATAATAGACATAGGTGCAGCAAGTGACCCTGCGCGGAGTAATAAGGCAACATCTGCCGCTTGAGTAGGGGTCATTGAACCAGAAATCTCTACTTGACCATTTGGAATTTCTGTACGAATCACAGGAGCTGTAATAACTTGACCTTTACCATTCTCAAATAAGACAATCGCCATGCGTTTATTGATATTATCACGTGTTACATCACGGAAAATACGAGCCCCTTTACTATCTAGTGATAGATTAACCGTTGGTTGCTGTGTCTGGTGATTACGGCCTGATTGTGCATTTTCCAGATTTTCACCTGTTAATAAAACTTGACGGCGAAGTAAAAGAGAATTGCCATCTGTGTCTTTAAACATTTCCAATCCAAAAGGAACTGTACCTGATGCTAAGGCAGTCATTGCCGCTGGAGAGTCATCTACCATACGGAGTTGTAGTGTGGCAGTACGTCCTAAAATATCCTTTGCTTTGGCAACGTCTTGTACACCCGGAAGTTGTACCACAATACGGTCTGTGCCTTGTTTTTGAATAACTGGCTCTGATACCCCTAACTCATTGATACGGTTATGTAAGGTAACAATATTTTGATTAAGGGCAGTCTCTTCAACACGTGTGATCTCAGATGGATTAATGGTGCTAGAAAGCGTAAATGAATTATTTGTTGTAGCCGCTGTTGAGGTGAGTTCAGGAATACGAATACGAATTTGTTCCTGTGCATTAGCCATATCCGCAGAGGATTTAAAGGTAGAAATAATCGTATTACCAGCACGGTTAATACTTTCTACCGCAATTTTTTGATCACGGAATAGGGTGCGTAGCTCAGTGACTAATGATTCATAACGTGTTTCTAATGCGCCTTGCATATCTACTTTAAGTAAGAAGTGAACACCACCACGTAGGTCTAAACCTAGAAACATAGGGTGTGCCCCAATTTTACTTAACCAATCAGGAGAAGCAGATAGAAGATTTAGAGCAACGACATAATCAGGCTCATCAATATTGGTGTTTAATGCTTTTTCTAAAACAGATTTTGCCTGTAATTGAATATTAGGTGTGGCAACACGTACACGAATAGTACCCACGGTGCCAGTAATTTGTAGTTGTGAACTTGTAAAAGGAATATCGTTTTGTTTAAGAATTTGCTCTACACGTTCTAACATTTTTTCGTCAATCTTACGAGCAACATTGGCACTAGAAACCTGAACAGCAGGTGTTTGACCAAAAATATTCGGAACAGTGTAAAGAATCCCAAAAATTAGGGCAACAATAACGATTAAGTATTTCCAAAAGGGATAGCGATTCATACCTAGCCGTAATAATAAAAACTAAATCCAAACGGATAAAAAAGAAAGTACGGCTTGGTAAATTATCAAACCGTACTGTGGAAAAAGATTATAAATCTTTGATCGTACCTTTAGGTAAAACAGTATTGACTGCAACACGTTGGCAAAGCACTTCTACAGTAGCACTGTTTGGTGTGTTAATTTCAAGTGCAATATAGTTGTCTGTTACACGTGTTACTTTACCTAATAAACCACCAGCGGTAATCACTTCATCACCTTTTGCTAGGGCTTCAACCATCGCACGGTGTTCTTTTTGACGTTTCATTTGTGGGCGAATCATCAAGAAATAAAGCACCACAAACATAAGGATAAGTGGAAGGAAGCTGGCTAAACCACCTGCAGCACCTGCATCAGCTGCTTGATTAAGAGTAACTGAAACTAAATCAGTAAATGACATATAAATCTCCGTTAAATAAAAAATGGAATGCTATATTGTAGCTTTTTCTGAGCTAATCAATGCCTTTTAAGCGGTCTTGATGAAATTGTTCTTTCCACTGTGCAAAATTACCCTGTTCAATAGCTTCTCTTATTTCTTTCATGAGATTGAGATAATAAGCAAGATTATGTAGGGTATTTAGTCTTGCACCAGTGATTTCATTCGCCTTTTGTAAATGATGCAAATATGCACGTGAGAAATGACGACAAGTATGGCATTGACAAGTAGGGTCAAGTGGGCGAGTATCTTCTTTATAACGTGCATTACGAATCTTAATATCGCCAAAACGTGTGAATAGCCAGCCATTACGGGCATTACGAGAGGGCATGACACAGTCAAACATATCCACGCCTTGTGATACACCAAAAACAAGATCTTCTGGTGTACCCACTCCCATTAAATAGCGGGGAGCATTATCAGGAAGTTGATGGGCAAGATGAGTGAGAATCCTTTCCATATCTTCTTTGGGTTCACCTACGGAAAGCCCGCCGATAGCATAGCCATGAAAACCAATTGCTTTTAAGCCAGCAAGCGATTCTTCTCGTAAATCTTCATACATCCCTCCTTGAACAATACCGAATAGTGCATTGGGATTTTCCAGTGCATTAAAGGTATCTTTAGAGCGTTTTGCCCAACGAAGTGACATACGCATTGATTTGGCTGCTTCTTCGTGTGTAGCAGGGCGATCACCAATTTTATAAGGGGTGCATTCATCAAAGACCATGACGATATCTGAGTTTAAAGCACGTTGGATACGCATGGATTCTTCAGGGGTAAGGAACAGTTTTGCACCATTGATAGGGGAAGAAAATTTAACCCCTTCTTCTGTAATTTTACTGCGTAAATCGCTTAAACTAAATACCTGAAAACCACCCGAATCGGTAAGAATAGGTTTATCCCATTGCATAAAGTCATGTAAACCGTGGTGTTTTTGAATGACATCTGTTCCTGGGCGTAACCATAGGTGGAAAGTATTACCTAAAATTACTTGAGAGCCAATTTCATGTAACTCATGGGGAAGCATTGCTTTGACACTACCATAAGTACCAACTGGCATAAACATAGGTGTTTGTACTGTGCCGTGATTTAAGGTCATGCTTGCACGGCGTGCTTTGCCTTCTGTTTTTAAAAGATTAAAAGTAAGTCCTGTCATTTTATGCTCTTGGTTCAATCAGCATTGCATCACCATAACTAAAAAAACGGTAACGTTCTTTAATGGCATGTGCATAAGCCTTTTGCATGGTATCTATACCAATAAAGGCAGATACCAACATTAATAGGGTAGATTGAGGTAGATGAAAATTAGTTAGTAAACCATCTACTACTTTTGGGGTATAACCCGGTGTGATAAATAAACGGGTATCCCCTTGATGAGGAAGAGGAATTCGTTGATTATCCATGAGTCCAGCTTGTGCAGCGGCAGATTCTAAAGCACGGACACTGGTTGTCCCTACTGCAAATACGTGTCCATCATTAGCACGACATTGTTTAATTGCTTCAACCGTATGGGGTGATACTTCATACCATTCAGCGTGCATAATATGATCACTGATTTTCTCAACTCGTACAGGCTGGAATGTCCCTGCACCAACGTGTAGTGTTACAAAGGCAGTTTGAATACCTAAAGTAGGTAATTTATCCAGCATGGTTTGATCAAAATGTAACCCTGCTGTTGGTGCAGCCACTGCCCCTATAGGGTCGGCATAGACGGTTTGATAGCGTTTATCGTCTTCATTATCTGCACTGTGTTCAATATAAGGAGGGAGGGGGAGGCTACCAAATTGATCAAGGACGGTGAGAACCTCTTGCTCAAAAGTAACCTCAAATAAGTCCTCATGACGACCTTCTACAGTTGCATTAATTTGATCCGCAAAAATAAGTGATGTACCAGCCTTAGGAGATTTACTTGCTTTAAGGTGCATTAAGGCTTTATGGGGTGTAATAATTCTTTCAACAAGTCCTTCAATCTTACCGCCACTGATCTTTGTCCCGTATAACCGTGCTTTCATCACTTTGGTATTATTAAAAACCAGTAAATCATGTGGTTTTAGAAACTGTAGTAAGTCTGTAAAAACATGATCATGCACGATATTCTGATTATCAATACGTAATAAACGACTTTGATGACGCTCTTTTGCTGGTTGTTGCGCAATCAATTCATGAGGTAAGTGATAATCGAAGTCAGAAAGCTGTAATTGAGGATTAATCATTGTCGAAAAACCCGAAAAAATATAAACGGTCTATTATAGCGTATTTTCTGATGATAGCGATGGCTTTATTAAGGCATAAAGTGCTATCCCCTTTACGGAAAGGTCTAACATAGATAGAATATAGGGAACCGTTTATTTTTGGAGCTACCATGGCAATTTATGAAATTCAACACCCCCTTATTAAACATAAAATCGGACTGATGCGTAAAGCGGATTTAAGCACTAAAAGTTTTCGTGAGTTAGCACAGGAAATTACGGCATTGCTAACATATGAAGCAACAAAAGATTTTGAATTAGAGCATACCTCGATTGATGGTTGGTGTGGTCGTGTTGTTGTACAAAAAATTGCAGGTAAAAAAGTAACGGTAGTACCTATTTTGCGTGCTGGTATTGGTATGCTAGATGGGGTGCTTGATATTATTCCCGGTGCTAAAGTGAGTGCTGTTGGTATTGCTCGGAATGAAGAAACTCTTGAGGCAGACACTTATCTCAAAAAATTAGTTGAAGATTTAGATAAACGGATGGCAATAATTATTGACCCTATGTTGGCAACAGGTGGTTCAATGGTAGCTACAATTGATATGTTAAAAGCTTCTGGATGCAAAGAAATTAGAGCATTAACATTGGTTTCTGCTCCAGAGGGGATTGCTAAAGTCAGTCGAGCGCATCCTGATGTGAATATTTATACTGCCTCAATTGACCAAGGTCTTAATGAACAGGGATATATTATTCCCGGTTTAGGTGATGCCGGGGATCGACTTTTTGGTACACGTCAGAAGATAGACTAAAGTTTTTGTTGCTATATTTAGGTGAATCGTACCTATTGTGGGGGAAAGTACAAAAAATAGTGATGGATCAAGCGAGTTTTGCAAATATAGTAAAACTGTTTGAGTAATTTCACACTATTTTTATGCTTTCCCTCTTAGTTTTTATATTAAATCAGTAAGATTATTTTCGTA